>CAWBLD010000007.1:0-249605 GCA_963789455.1 uncultured Alphaproteobacteria bacterium
AAGCGTCCATTTTTCGCACACTTGTTTGAAGATCGCGGACACGATCTGTTCTCGCTCTCAAATTTTCAGATGAGGAGAGCGAGATGGCAGTCGAGCATCGACCTTGGCAGCGTTATGGCGAGGCGTTCTGGCGGGCGCATCACGAGGCGTGGAAGCGTAGTGACTTGAATCAGCGGGAGTATTGCGAGGCGCAAGGCATCCCGCTGAAGGCGTTTGGCAACTGGCGGGCGAAGTTCAAAGCCGAGCCGCAGCCGCCTGAGCGCAAGCTGCTCTACCGGCGTCGAGGGCTAAGTCACCCTTTAGTCCACTCTAAGTCACACCCTAAGTCACAGCCTTAAGTCATGTGGCTTATCCCTCCTCGCGGTCGGAGGGCCGTTGTTCCGCCGCCGCGCGAGGGGCATCGACGGCGGTTTAGCGAAGCGGACAAACGCCAAATTCTCGACGAGGCGGCGCAGCCTGGCGCGAGCATGCGGAGGTGGCGCGTCGCTATGGTATCGCCGCCGGCGTTCTGTGTCGATGGAAGCAGGAGCTGGCTCGCGCCGGCATTCATCGTGGTGCGAGATCACCGAAGCGGATACACCGTCTGGTCGGCACCGACTTTGAGGGGTCCGTGTCATGACGCTGCTTCCTCCAGGCGTGAAGGTGCACCTGGCCCTGGGCTACATCGATATGCGCAAGGGCATCGACGGGCTCGCCATGCTGGTGCAGGGCGTGCTGCGGCAGGATCCGTTCTCGGGCCACCTGTTCGTGTTCCGGGGCCGCACCAGGGCCAACCTGATCAAGATCGTGTTCTGGGATGGCACCGGGCTGTGCCTGTTCACCAAGCGGCTCGAGCACGGCGTCTTCCTGTGGCCGCCGAGCGTCGAACCAGGCGAGACGCTATCGCTGACCTCGGCGCAGCTGTCGTTGCTGATCAAGGGCGTGGACTGGCGCGCGCCGGAACAGCGGTGGCGCCCGGCAATAGCGGGCTGAACGCTGCGGCTGATTAACTCAGCGATACGTTGGTTCGTGAGACGGCGCGCGAGTCAGCGTAAACTCCCGGCTCATGGACATCGATCTTGCCGCCCTGCCGGACGACGTGGAGACGCTGCAGCGGATGGTGCGCACGCTTGCGGCCGAGCGTGCCTCCCTCTCCGAGGCGCAGGCGGAGATCGAACGGCTGCGGCTGATCGTGCAAAAGCTGCAGCGCAGCCAGTTTGGCCGGCGCGCCGAGCGGCTCGATGACGACCAGTTGCAGTTCGGCTTTGAGGATCTCGAAGCCGATCTCGCGCGGGCCGAGGCCAGGCTTCCGTCAGCGGCGGACAAGACGCCCAGGTCGAAGTCGCGGATCGATCGACCAAGCCTGCCGGCGCACCTGCCCCGCGAGGACCGGCGGTTCGATATCGAGCACCAGGCCTGCCCCTGCTGCGGCGGTCCGTTGCACCTGATCGGCGAGACCGTCAGCGAGATGCTCGACCATGTGCCGGCGCGGCTGCGGGTGATCCGAATCCGCCGCCCGCGCTATGGCTGCCGCGCCTGCGGGACCATTCATCAGGCACCTGCCCGGAGCGCCCGATCGCCAAGGGCCTGGCCACTCCCGGTCTGCTGGCGCATGTCCTGGTGTCCAAGTACTGCGATCACCTTCCGCTGTACCGGCAGAGCCAAATCTTCGCCCGGCAAGGCGTCGAGTTGGATCGCTCGACGCTCGCCAACTGGGTTGGCGGAGCAGTCTGGTGGCTGGAGCCGCTACAGGCGCGGCTCGCCGAACATGTCTTCGCTTCGCAGACGCTGTTCGCCGATGACACGCCGATCCCAGTACTCGATCCCGGCCGCGGCCGCACCAAGACCGGCCGGCTATGGGTCTACGCCCGTGATGACCGGCCCTGGTGTGGACCCGATCCGCCGGCGGCTGTCTACTTCTACAGCCCCGATCGCCGCTCCGAGCGTCCTGCTGGTCATCTTGGACGGTTCAAAGGCGTCGTTCAGGTCGATGGCTACCCGGGATTCGAGCGGCTATGCGCTGGCGGCCATATCCAGCTGGCGGCCTGCTGGGCCCATTCGCGGCGCAAGTTCTATGAAGTGCATCAGGCGACTGGCTCTCCCGTCGCGGCCGAGGCGCTGAGGCGGATCGCCGAGCTCTACGCGATCGAGGCGAGCATCCGAGCCCAAACGGCTGCGACACGGCAGGGCGTACGTCGTGCCAAGTCGTTGCCGCTGGTCGAAGCCATGAAGACCTGGCTCGAGGCGGAGCTCAACCGCATTCCACCCCGCGGCGGCCTTGCCGAAGCGATCCGTTATGCCCTGACCCGCTGGACCGCCCTTTGCCGGTTCCTCGATGATGGCCGCATTGAGCTCGACAACAACACCGTCGAACGTGCCATCCGCCCCATCGCCCTCGGCCGCAAGAACCATCTGTTCGCTGGCTCCGATGGCGGCGCGGCGACGCTGGGCAGCGTGGCCTCGCTGCTGGCCACGGCAAAGCTCAACGACATCGAGCCGTTCGCCTACCTCAAGGACGTGCTGGAACGCCTGTCCAACGGCTATCCCATGAGCCGGCTCGATGAGCTGCTGCCCTGGAACTGGGCCTCGTCAGTCGCCGCCGCGGCCTGACCCACGTGTCAGGAATGGACGCTTACCCTTTGCACGCTTGTTTTGAGACTCGCGGATGCGATCTGTTCTCGCTCGCAAATTTGCAGATGCGGAGAACAAGATGGCGGGCGAGAACCGACCCTCAAGGACGTGCTGGAACGCCTCTCCGACAGCCATCCAATGAGCCGGATTGATAATCTGCTGCCCTGGAATTGGACGCAGTTGAGAGCCGCAACCTGACCCACGTGTCAGGAATGGACGGTTACAAATTATCGCCGGATGAGGTTTTTGGTACACACAATGGGTTCAGCGCTCAAATCAACGAGAATATCAATCCAGATCGGACCGACGATAGCCACCACGGAAACGGTAGAACGCATAGGCGAGCGTTCCACCGCCAACACCGGCCCATAACAGGTCGAAACTCACATTCCAATATATAAGCAGCGGCCCGAGTGTGAGACCGATCACTAGCGCGAGGCGGTCAACCATTGAAACGGCGTTGCGTGCGGTTGACATCAAAAATGACAACGGCGTCAGGAACAGGAGCGCGCCACCAACAAATGGCGAAAGCCTGGCGGCAAGATAAAAACCGGCGAATCCAAAAACAACCGCCGTGCCCATGAACCCCATCGACAACCCATTGCAAAAAGCGATGCGGCGCTCACGCGGAAGGCCCGGCAGGATGCGTAGCAATTCCACCCACATGCTCATTGTGGTGAAATGCATGGGCAAAAGTAGGTTTCGCAGCCGTGTACCCCTGCTTTTGAGTAGCGGCAGCAGCGCGACCACCATCGGAAACAAACGGATGCCGCCTAACGCCACCGCGACCGCCGCTTCCACTAACGAGCCGCCAGTTCCGATTGCAGCCATAATAATTAATTGTGCTGGGCCCGCCCAAATCAGTACGGTCGATAGCGCCAGCCACCAGCTCGATAGGCCATAACTATGGGCGAGCGCGCCCATGCCGATGTAGGTGCCAGCCATCACCAACGCGAAGACGGACGTGAGAGCCGATCTGAAACCTCCAAAAAACGCGGCCCTCGAAGTACCGAAGGAAAGGGGCGTTGGCTGAGAAGTACCTACGCGCATTGAAGGACTTTTCTTTGATAACCCTGATAGATATTTCGCACCAGCACGATGCTACAATGCCTCAATCACTGACCTGTCGCGACACAGGAATTAATGGCACAGTAAGATTAGAGAAATATGCACCCCTCCACCGAGCAGCCCAACGACCTGGTACTATTGTCGCTATTCCTCTCTTGGCTAGGCTGCATAACCAATACCTTTGGATATAATTTTCGAGAAGTATACCTCATTCTTGAAGTATGAGCGGGTGGCAAAATCCTATTCTGCCATCTGACCAGTTCCGCCATGTGCCTTCGACCAACCGCTCGGATCCTTCATGAAAGTCTCAACCACATCGAGCATACCCTTGTCGAACTTGTTATCTTCCCTAGCAGCCGTGAGGACGTCCCACCAGGTCGCCAATCGATGCAACTGGACACCGGCCTGGGTCAGCAGGTCTTCGGGAAAGATGTCGTAATAGAAGATAACGAAGACGTGCTCGACCACACCACCGGCGCCGCGCAGTGCATTACAAAAATTTATTTTGCTGCGGCCATCCGTGGTCATGTCTTCGACCAACAACACACGCTGTCCTTCCACCAGATGGCCCTCAATCTGGGCGTTGCGCGCGAAACCCTTGGGCTTCTTGCGTACATAAAGCATAGGCGCCATTAATCGGTCGGCCATCCAGGCGGCAAAAGGGATCCCCGCCGTCTCCCCACCGGCCACAGTATCAAAACATTCAAACCCGCTTTCGCGCTGCATCGTAAGTACCCCAAACTCCATCAGGGCCTGACGCACGCGAGGGAAAGAAATAAGTCGGCGGCAGTCGGTATAGACCGGGCTGGCCCAACCCGAGGTAAAAATGAACGGTTTATCAGGGCTAAACTGAACGCTCCCCACCTCCAAGAGCATTTTGGCGGTTAGGCGGGCGATTTCTGCCTTCTCTGGAAAACTTTGTTGAGAGATCATCACTAATCCCGTTTGGCTTTCTGCGTTGAATGGTCGCGACCATCAGTCCATCTTACGGACGTCTAGTTTCATCGAGATTGAATTGAATTCCTGCGGAGTCATGAGCATGAGATGGGCGCTCATGCGTCTAAATCTGCCGTGCCAAGGGTTTTTGCAGTGCCATGACAATTTTTAACAATTATTGTCTGGGCGATCTGTTTAAGAAGCTGATTTAAAACTCCTCAGGAAGCACATCGGTTGCGCTATCGACCGTCAGCGATGCTACTTAACGAATGACTTTATTGATCGGCCGCACCTATACGTAATCAGTGGACAGCACTGCTACACCAAGCAAAATGAAACAAAGCCGCGATGTTACTGGCGATCGAATACACCCCTAATCGATGAACGCCATAGCTCCCACATACAGCCTTGCTCCTACGCAAAATTCTGCCGTCTAAATGCCGGCCGATGCCGCAATGAGAGTATCCTGCTCCATATCGTTGTCTCGAACCGCGCCAATAAGTTCGGTGACCTTCTTGATACCCCGCTCATTACACCAAGCCTCAAGGTCGTCGATGATTGTAATCAGCGCCGATGGATTGCGGAAAGCCGCATAGCCGATGCCGACGGCACTGGCGCCTGCGAGCATGTACTCTACAACGTCTTCGGCCTTGGTCACGCCACCAATTCCGATAATCGGGATTTTGACGACTTTGGCGACCTGATACACCATCCGCAGCACGATGGGCTTCAGGGCCGGTGAAACCAGTCCGCCGAACTTATTGCCGAGCGCGGGACGAAAATTGTCTGTCCGAATTTTGAGCGACAGGAACGTATTGGCAATCACCAAGCAATCGGCGCCAGCTTCTTCGGCGGCCTGGGCGATCGAGACGATATCGCCGGCATTGGGCGAGAGTTTGACCCACAACGGCTTCTTGGTTTTCGCGCGGATAGCGTGGATCACTTGCTTCGTGTGCTCTTCGTGCATTGCGAAGTTCCCGCCGCTGCTATTGCGGGTCGGACAGGAAATATTTGCTTCGATGACGTCGACATCTGGCACGCTCAGTTCTTCAGCCAGCGCGGCAAAATCCTCAACACTCTCCGATGATACACTGACAATCAACGGTGGCTTGAATTTTGCGTATTCGGGCACAATATGATCGATGAAATACTCGATGCCCTTGCCCGGCAATCCTATCGACTGAATGATCCCAGCCTCCGTCTCAGCCATTCTTGGCGTCGGGTTGCCGAGCCTTGGCTCGCGGCAAATTGTCTTCGCTACCAACCCACCGAGTCGGTTGAGATCGATAACGTCATTGTATTCCCAGGAAAACGCGCCGGAGGCAGGTGTCACCGGATTCTGAAGCGTTAAGTCGCCGATCTTTACCGAAAGATCTACCATCCTACGGCCTCCTGCATATCAAACACCGGGCCATCCCGGCAAACACGCTTTAGAACTCGCACCCCATCAACCTCAAATGTGCGCACACAAACATAGCAGGCGCCGAATCCGCAAACCATGATTTGTTCTATGGCGACCTGACCGGGAATGTTGTGCTTCTTTCCGAGCCGCTGCATTAACTTTAGTAGGCGATTAGAACCACAGGTGAAAAAGGCGTCTGCCTCACCCTTGTCAATTAGGTCTTTAAGAATTTTCTCGACATTTTCGACTGCGCTGCTGTTGTCGGAATCAACTAGCGTAATCGTCTTTGCGCCAATCTGCCTCGAAGAGTTCTTTCGACATCACGACGCTGGAATTGCGCGCACTCAAGATCGCGGCGACCTTTACTCCATGTTCGGCCGCAAGTTGCGATAGTGGCGCCAATGTCGCCAAACCAACGCCACGGCCGAGGACAACAATATTCTTCCAGCCTGGCTGGAGCTTGAAACCAACGCCCAACGGGCCAGCAACGTTGAAATCATCTCCAGGTACCATCATCGCCATACCGCTGGTTCCCCGCCCTGTTACTTTGTAGAGGAACTCGATTTGGCCTCGCCGCCTTATCGACACGATAGATGCTCATCGGCCGCCGCATCCAAACTTCGGCACCATCGGGCGAGGGGCAGAGAAGATGAAACATCTGCCCGGCGTATGCCTTTAGAGCTTGCTCATGCACCTTAAGGACCAAGTGCTTATATTCCTTGTTGACCCAATCGTTAGATATGACGATCCCAATGAACTCGCCGGCCAGGCGCTGCGGATACGGGTCAACGTCGCCGACCCGAAGGGCCGAATTGGTATATTTTTCGAAAGGTTTAGAATGCATGGCGCCGGGGTTTTCACTAGATTTCAGGAGACGACAACATGAGCAATCCGCTAATTCATAAGGGCAGAACTCCATCTGTGTCAATTTTGGATATAAGAGGACTGTGGTTATTTCAGGCGTCGATTGGCCCAGTCGAGCCAACAATCACGCTACTCAACCGAAAAGAAAAGTCACATTAATTCTATGATTTTCATAGCCATTTTTAAATTGTGGCGCATCCGAACGATGAAAAAGGCGAGATTTGAATAGAACCGCCCTATTCTCACGATAAGGCACAATCAATGTGTCGGTGGCGTTTTGTTCCAAAAATGCTACAATTTTATTTTTATCAGTATTGTAGTCTCTGACTTCCCACGTGTTTGGCGGCGGGACACGGCAAACGGCCAATCCGCCGCGATCGGGATTGAGATTGGCTTGGTTCGGTGTCAGCCAGAAATTGACGCTAATAGCGGCATCATCGGCATGCGCATCAATCTTAGCCTGGGACTCAAGGCCCTTAAAGGCCCAAGCTTGGGAGAGCGGATGCTTTCCTAGCAATTCCGGAAAAGTAGCGCGAAGCTCATCCGCGATCTGCAGCACTAGCGGGCAAGCTAAGCCGTCTTCAAGATAGGAGGCAACAAATCCCCCAATATGATTAAAGTCATGCCAAATCGTACTGTCTAGCAAATATCGCTTCAGCCTGAGGAGTGCCGGCGGCGTAAGCAAGTCGTCGAACATGAATACGCCGGCTTGGTGCTCGTTGAAGCGCCGAGTGATCGCTTCATGGTCGCCCCGCTCGCTTACAGCCCGGCCCGAAAGCTCCGGCGTACTGCAAATGTTTATCGCGGTATTGTAATCGTCGCCGAGCACATCCAACTGATTATCAGAGAGTTTCGTCACTTCTTCAGGGACGTCTTTTGCAACGTCCGCGTACGTTCGCGCAAGCATCTCGAAATCGCTGACCGTCGCGGCGACGCTTGGATAGAAAACGGAATTGATCAGAGTCGTGAATGAGCTTGTTGCGCGTCGTATGAGTTAGTGATGTAGCAGCTATGCCTGTTCGATCCTCACCCCGTCTGAGTTCGTAGGTACGGGCGAAATGATCGAGAGCACGGCCTCGCTCGCCTTCCGCTAGCCACAAAAAACCGAGAGCACGATGGGCGTCATAGTTCCCCGGCTCCAACGCACACGCACAACCAAAACCTCGTATGGCTTCTCTTATTTGACCTATCGTCTGCAGCGCGACAGCGCGATTGTAGTGTGCCGATGCATATTGCGGCTCGATTTCGATTACCTCGTCAAAATGGCCAATTGCGGAATGATGTTTACCCTGAGCGACAACCACAACACCGAGATTATGCATAACGACGGTGTGCCCAGGTGACATGGCCAGCGCACTACGATAGGCCGCTTCCGCCTCATTAAAACGTCCGGCTTCGTGATGCACTGCTGCATTTGTGACAAGTATGTCGAATTCACTTACTGTTCGTTTCGTCATGTGGCAACTAACGTTTTCTATCAGAATTTATTCTTGATGGATTCGGATGATTCTCAATCAACAAAGAAGAGCTATGATATCGCAAGGGCCCCGACGTCCCCCAGGTTTTCACACCCTCGACCCGCTTAGCGGAAAAACCCATCATCACTTTTGCACTATTTGGTGCCCGGCTAGGATCAAGAAAATCACCCCGACGACGGGCATTTTACTCTTTCGCCGAAAACTCGCCAGTCCAACAACTGGATAAGATCAACCAAAATAGCTGCCTGTGTGTACCGAAAACTTCATCCGTATTGATTGGCTGGCGGAATTGCCTAACGTCAGTGGTCGATGTTGGCGCTGTTATGCTTTGTCCTGGCCGTTTTTTGACCTCGCCGTTCAAGTCCAAGAGCCGGCTTGAGGCAGAAAACGCAGCGCTTTGACATCAGTTGATTATCTTGCGGCGCAAAGTGCGGGGACGGGTCAGGCCTACGAACAACGATCGCTGGTTCTTGGTCCAGCTATATCGATGGTTCCCGTCAATCCTGCAGGTCGTGACGATCATCTAGCCAGAGACGGTCGTTCGGTGGCATCGGGCCGGCTTTTGCTTCTACTGGCGTTGGAAATCACGTCCGCGGGGGGTGGATCGCCACCGCCGGCGCGAAGACTGCCTACATCGAGCCGGGCAGTCCCTGGGAGAATGGCTACATCGAGAGCTTCAACGCTCGCCTGCGAGATGAACTGCTCAATGGCGAGATCTTTTACACGCTGCGAGAAGCTCAGATTGTCATCGAGAGCTGACGCCGTCACTACAACTCAATCAGGCCCCATGCCTCTCTCGGCTACAAAACACCAGCACCGGAGGTCTTCGTGCCCACATTCTCCGCGTGGCCGGCTTCGCCACGTCGACCGGCGCCGCCGGCCACGCTAGCGCAGCTACCAGCTCTGAACTAACATTCTACCTGGGCCACTCAATGAAGGCTGGTCAGCCGTATCGATCCAACATCAAAGACAAGCCCGCCTTCTTTCCGAAAGCACTCTACAAAACGCGGGCACGCATCGAACAAGCGGTCGGAAAGCTCAAGCGCTTCAAGCGTATCGCGCTTCGATGCGAGAAGACGGCGAAGAATTACGGCTCGTTCGTCGCGCTTGCTCTCGGCTTCATCTTGATCAAATCCGTCCACACGGCCTAGCTCCACCCCGGCCCTTGGCATCCAACCCCTGCCCCTTGACCCGAGCGCGATGCCTCTCCTCGTCGATTTCCTCAAATCGCGCCGTACCGACAAAAGAGAGCGCCACAGGGCCAAGCCGAACAGAAACTTTGCCCTTGTAGCTTTCTGGATCGATGACCTCGAGCAGCTCCGCTCCCGGCATGCAAGGTGCTATCCTTTTGATATTCAACAATACCTTCCATGCTTCGTCGACTGTTAGAGGCACTTCAAAACTGTTCTCGATGTCCATTGCAGTACTCTTCAATTTAATTATGCTGCCGAAAGGTCGGCTGGTGACTTCAATTACTAACATGTTTCCCATTGGACAATTTTTGGCCCATCCGGGTCACGAAAGCTTCGTGACCTTCCAGTCGATTGTTTCGCTTGGGAGGCTCCGAAAGAAACGTTACCGCGGTAAATTAGAACTCGCTCCTCCATCGCCCGTTCGAGCGTTATGGTGCCATCGTAACAAAATTAAGGATCCGATTTCATCTCGGGTTGAAAGGAGAACTTTCCAGCGCATGCCAAAAGGCCTGCGCGCATAATGACGCAGCGGGTGCGGACAGCGATGCCTAATGACGCATCTTACAACTGTCCAACCTTCCTTAAACTTCCAGCCTTCATTGCCGGCGACAGCGTTGCCCCCGGCCGTGTAGCCATAGATAAGGACATTGGGCGACACCAATCTACGTCCGATCAATTGCTCAGGAAAGGCGTATTGCAATGAAGATGTTAGGCGAGGTGACGCTTCCTGCCGACCGGCAAGCCGTCTGGGGAAAGCTGAATGATCCCGAGGTGCTCAAGACGTGCATTCCCGGATGTCGGTCCCTGGAGAAGACAGGCGAGAATGGCTTCGTAGCGACTGTAAAGATCAAGGTTGGACCGGTGAGTGCTACCTTCAAGGGAGCCGTCACCCTATCTGATCTCGATCCGCCAAACACCTATCGGATCTCAGGGCAAGGCGAAGGTGGTGTGGCCGGCTTCGCTAAGGGCGGAGCGCTTGTTACGTTGAGCGATGCCGAGGCCGGTGGGACCAAACTCACCTACGACGTCGAGGCGAATGTTGGCGGCAAGCTTGCACAGCTTGGCGGACGCCTCATCGACAGCGTCGCCAAGAAGATGGCGGATCAGTTTTTTGCGAATTTCGCTAAAGCCGTGGTCGGGGAATTGCCAGCAGCCACACAGGTAGCGTCGTGAAGGCTGCCGATGGCAGCTAGATCAAGTTGTCCGTGGAGAATGCCTTCTTCAAGGGGAATCTGAGATGAAGTGGCGCAGTGAAAGCGGTCGCTATTTTGCCTAACAAGAACCTTGCCGTTCTCGGAGGTACTGCGCGCGTTCGCCGCGGTCGGCTACAGCGCGCGGCCAATGCTGGAGATCATCTCGCGCGATCCTGACCGCGACATCGTTGCCAGCATCGGCAAACTCGCGCTACTAAGATTTTCCCGCGCTTCAGGTCCAATAAGATAACAAGGTTACAAGCATCATGAGCACAGCATTGCCCCCTTCCGTGGATGTCATCGTCGTCGGCGGCGGCAACGCGGCCTTCTGCGCGGCGCTGGCCGCGGCCGAGCAGGGCGTCTCGGTGCTGATGCTCGAGCGCGCGCCGGAAGAGGAGGCCGGCGGCAACAGCCGCTTCACCGCCGGAGCGTTCCGCTGCGTCTATGACGGCGTCGAGGACCTGCGTGCGCTGATGCCCGATCTTTCCGACGAAGAAGTTTCCAAGTCCGATTTCGGCACCTATACCGAGGAAAAGTTCTTCGACGACATGGGGCGCGTCACCGAATACCGCACCGACCCGGATCTGTGCGAAATTCTGATCAAGCAGAGCAAAGCCACGATGCTGTGGATGCGTGACAAGGGCGTGCGCTTTATGCCGATCTGGGGACGGCAGGCCTACAAGATCAACGGCATGTTCAAATTCTGGGGTGGCCTGACGGTTGAAGCCGTCGGCGGCGGGCCGGGTCTAGTCGACGCACTTACCAAGATCGCGCGCAAGAAAAACGTGTCTATCGTTTACAGCGCGCGTGTCATTGGATTGCTGGCGGACGATGACGGCGTCAAGGGCGTGCACGTCAAGCACGCGGGGCATACCGTCGAGGTGAAGGCCAAATGCGTCGTGCTCGCCTCCGGCGGCTTCCAAGCCGATGCCGAAATGCGCACGCGCTATCTGGGGCCGGGCTGGGAGCTCGCCAAGATCCGCGGCACCCGCTTCAACACCGGCGACGGCATCAAGATGGCGCTCGCCATCGGGGCGCAGCCGATCGGCAATTGGTCGGGCGGCCACGCCGTCGCCTGGGACCGCAACGCGCCAGAGACCGGCGATCTGACGGTCGGCGACAATTTCCAGAAGCATTCCTACCCGTGGGGCATCATGATCAATGCCAACGGCGAGCGCTTCCTCGACGAGGGCTCCGACTTCCGCAACTACACCTATGCCAAGAACGGCCGCATCATCCTGATGCAGCCCAAACAGTTTGCCTATCAGGTGTTCGACAACAAGATCATCCCGATGCTGCGCGACGAATACCGCATCAAGCGCGTCACCAAGGTGCGCGCCAATACGCTGGAAGAATTGGTCGAGAAGATGGAAGACGTCGACGCTGCCAAGGCGCTGGCGACTATCAAGGAATACAACAAGGCGGTGATGACCGAGGTGCCGTTCGATCCGAACGTGAAGGACGGGCGCGGCACCCGCGGGCTTGCCGTTCCGAAATCGAATTGGGCCAACACCGTCGATGAGCCGCCATTCGAAGCCTATGCCGTGACCTGCGGGCTCACCTTCACCTTCGGCGGTCTGCGCATCGACACCAGCGCGCGCGTCATGGATAGCGACGGCGGTACCATCCCCGGCCTGTTCGCCACCGGCGAATTGGTCGGCGGCATCTTCTGGTTCAACTATCCCGGCGGCACCGGGCTGATGAACGGCGCCGTGTTCGGCAAAATCGCCGGCACCACCGCCGGTCAGCGCGCCAAACAGGCGCCGTGACGTCCGAGGCCAACTTCGACGTCGGCGCCGGCGAAAGCCGTTGACGCTTTTACCATGAGTGCTGATGTCCCCGACGGGATGCTGGTGATTCGTAAGCGGTGTTTTCAGGCCACGCGCTTGAGTGCCGGGGCGGCAGGATAGGCCCATGGCAGCAGGTCATCGATCTGGCTGTTGGGATGGCCGTTGACGATCTTGGTGATGACGTCGGCGATGTAGGTCAGCGGTTCGACACCGCAGAGCTTGCAGGTTTCGATCAGCGAGGCGATGACGGCCCAGTGCTCGCCGCCGCCGTCGGAGCCGGCGAATAGCGCGTTCTTGCGGTTTAGCGCAATCGGTCGGATCGAGCGTTCGACAACGTTGCTGTCGATCTCGATGCGGCCGTCGTCGAGGAAGCGAGTGAGGCCGTCCCAGCGCGACAGGGCGTAGCGGATCGCTTCGGCGAGCTTCGTCTTCTGACTGATCAGACCGAGCTTGGTGCGAAGCCAGGGTTCAAGGTCGTCGATGACCGGCCGGCTCTTCTCTTGCCGAAGATCGCGCCGCTCATCGGCACTGCGGCCACGGATCTCACTCTCAACGGCATAGAGCTTGGCGATGCGTTCGAGCACTTCGCTGGCGATCGGCGCGGGGCCGGCCGCGGCGAGCTCGAAGAAGCGGCGGCGTACATGGGCCCAGCAGAAGGCAAGTTGAACGTCGCCACGCTCGGCGAGCACGCGATAGCCACCATAGCCATCCACCTGCAGGATGCCCTTGAAGCCAGCCAGATGCGTGATCGGCCGTTCGGCCTTGCGATCAGGCGCATAGACATAGGCCACGCCTGGCGGATCGGCGCCGCCCCACGGCCGGTCGTCGCGGGCGTAAGCCCAGAGTTGGCCAGTCTTGGTGCGGCCACGCCCCGGATCGAGCACTGGGGCCGTGGTCTCGTCAGCGAACAGCTTGGTCGAACCCTTGAGCCGCATGAGGAGGCGCTCCTGCACCGGCCGCAGCAGCCAGGCGGCACGTCCAACCCAGTCCGCCAGAGTCGAGCGATCCAACGAGATGCCCTGCCGGGCGTAGATCTGGGCCTGTCGATAGAGCGGCAGGTGATCGGCATATTTGGAGACGAGAACCTGGGCTACTGTCGCCTCGGTCGGCAGCCCGCCCTCGATCAGCCGCGCCGGCGCGGGGGCTTGCACCACCACCTCTTCGCAGGCCCGACAGGCATACTTGGGCCGGCGCACGACCAGCACGCGCAGCTGCGCTGGGATGATGTCGAGCCGTTCGCTGCGATCCTCGCCGATCCGGTGCAGTGCGTTGCGGCAGCACGGACAGCTGTGATCCTCGATGTCGACTACCATTTCGATGCGCGGCAGATGCGCCGGAAGCGATCCAAGAATTCATGCGGCGCTTTGCGGCACGCTTGGCTCGCTCAGCCGGGGCTGCTGCTTCGCCTTCGGCCTCGCTGCTCGCGGCCACCTGCTCGACCTCTTCGAGGCCGAGCAGCAGTTGATCCTCCGGCAGTGTCTCGGCCCGTCGGCCGAAGCGATGGCGTTGCAGCTCCTTGATGATCTGTTCCAGCCGCTCTGCGCGCGCACGTTCCGCCAGCAGCATCGCTTTCAGCGTGCCGGGATCATCAGGAAGCGTGTCCGCCATCACCGTCATGGCAGGATTGAAATCACAGGCTGTCGTGCTTTGCGAGTTTTTCGAGCAGAATGATTCACTCTGTCGCAGATCAACTCGGCTGCGCTGGCGCCGCTGTCTCTCGCGCGCTGTGGACCCGACGCCAGTCGAGCCCTTCCAACAGCGCCGAGAGCTGCGCCGCCGTCAGATGCATGACGCCGTCCTGCATATTCGGCCAGCGGAACGCACCATCCTCGAGCCGCTTGGCAAACAGGCACATGCCCGTCCCATCCCAGAAGATCAGCTTCACCCGGTCCGCTCGCTTGGCGCGGAACACATAGACGGCCCCCGAGAATGGATCGGCCGATATCGCCTCACGCACCAATGCCGCCAGGCCCTCGGCGCCCTTGCGGAAGTCGACCGGCTTGGTCGCCACCATCACCCGGACCGCACCCGTTGGACCAATCACGTCTCGGCCTTCAGCGCGTGGATCACCGCCGCGACCGTCTTGACCTCAGCACCGCGGCCGACGCGAACCGTAACGCCGTCGATCTCCAGTTCGATGATCCCAGGGACGCCGTCAGCTCTGCGCGCCCGCTTGCGTGTCCGGCCGCAACCTGCGGGCGCCGCAGGCATATCCACGACCGCCGGTACAAATGCCCGAGTACCTTCGCCGCCGGTCGCCTCCAGTGGCTGCCGGGCTTGCCGGCGCCAACCGAACAACTGCTGCGGCGTGAGCCCATGCCGACGGGCAACTTCCGAAACCACTGCACCCGGAGCAAGCGTCTCTTCAATGATACTGGCCTTGTCATCCTTCGAGAACCGACGCCGACGGCCAGTTCCCGTGATCACCTCCAGCCGCCGCACTGCCTCCGGCTTAAGTGTATGGTCAAACGTAGACACAAGCCGATCTCCGAATCAGGGATCGTCACACTCGCCGATCAACATGCGCAGCAAAAGGTGGGGTTGAAACGGCGCTTACGGTGATTCCCTGCTCAATCCGCACGCTTGGCAGCATCGCACATGGTTATGGTATTCTCGACGAGGTTATAGTGCTTATACCAGCTCCGCTCCCACCGCTCTTAAATCTAACGCCTACTGGGCGATGAGGGGCGCGCTGCAGTGATGAGCACACAATGACCTCTGCCAAAACCGCTACCGACACTGCTGCCGCCCATAGCCGCTGGCAGGGACACATAGCCGCTCACGCATGTGGAAATCCGTAATATCGTCTTTGGCCTCATGCTGGCGATGTATCTGGGCGCGCTCGACCAGACCAACGTAGCCACCGCTTTGCCCACTATCGGCCACCGCTTCGGCAAAATCGGGAATATGTCCTGGGTGGTCACCGCGTATCTGCCGACCTCGACCGCGGTCACGCCACTCTACAGTAAATCGTGTCGTATCGAGAATTTGGATGGAAATGTCGAAAGATTCAATCTGGATACAACGAAGACATACCATCATCTTGGGCAAACGGCATCTTCGTTACGTACTGCTGTGGTACATGAAATACTACTATGAGATACGCACGCAATTGTCCCTAGAGAAGGATGCGCCCGTACCGCGCGCCATAGGGACCGTCGGTCACATTCTTTACCGTCCGGTTCTGGGCGGGCTGCATCATCAATATGTCCGGATTTTACTTACGACGGGGACACCTAGTGGTGGCGATCTCGCCGTCGGGGACGGCCCAAGATGAGCGCTGAGATCCGTGATCTGATCCTCCCGGATGAGCCTAGCCAATCCACTCGGGGGCGCGCGCCCAAATCCAAGGCAAACTGCTCAAGCCCGGTATTGAGGTGAGCCAAGCCACCGTCGGCAGACACATCCCATGGCGACCCAGAGCCCCCTCCCCGACCTGGCGTAGCTTTCTGCACAACCAGCTGACCGACATTGTGGCGTTCGACATGTTCGTTGTCGCAACCGCGACATTCCAACTTCTTTAGGCTTGATCGTCCTCAGCCATGACCGAAAAAAGTTATTCACGTCGTGGTTACCTATAATCCAACCCAAGTCTGGCTCGCGCAGCAAATGACCGAGGCCTTTCCCTGGGACACCGCGCCCCGCTATCTGCTGCGGGACCAAGACGCATCATATGGCGCGATCTTTCACGATCGAGTTCGGGTGATGGGCATCAAAGAGGCTGTTACAACGCCGCGGTCACCTTGGCAGAACGCCTATGTCGAGCGCCTCATCGGCTCTATCCGTCGCGAATGTCTTGATCACACCATCATCTTTAACGAGCATCACTTGCGCCGCGTCTTATCGTCATATTTTCAATATCACCACCAAACCAGAACGCATCTCTCGCTCGACAAGGATTGCCCCGAGACGCGTCCAATACACCCGCCAGCCGCCGGCAAGATTATAGCCTTCTCACAGGTCGGCGGTCTGCATTATCGTTACGAGCGTCGCGCAGCCTAAACTAATGTAGAAACCGAACAAGCCGTCCGCTTTCGGCGTTGGTCGGCGCTCCCTTATTGCAACTCAATCGCTCGGACGTAATGGCACCCAAAACCAGAATGGTGCCGACATCGCGGGAGCGGTCAATCTTCTATGCGCCGACCTTCATCGGTAAACCAATTCTCAAGCTGAATATTTTTTTGAGCAGGGACAGGGATCGATCGACAGATCGGTCACTTGCGCCTCGCTTCGATGGGAGTATACAATCCACTAAAGACCGAGGCGAGTTTTCTTCTGAGCGCGGGAGCATCACATCATGTCGAAGAGAAGCGCCAGTAATGGGTCCCCTGTTCTATGGAGCCGGGCCCAATTCTTAAGAGCCACTCTCGGTACGGTGTTTGCCACGGCCGTGGTGGGCCTCTCGCGGGCGAACGACAAACCAGTTGTGCGCATTGCGGCATCGCGCGGGGTCGTCTCGGCCCCGATCTGGAACGTTTCGAACCATGCTGCGCAAAATGGGTTCAGCGTGCAAACGTCAGTGCTTTTCACTTACGCTGACCAGCAGAGAGCGGCCCAAAATCAACAAACCGAACTCGCGACCACCGGCATCAACAATCCAGCCATTATCGCCGATCAAGGAATTACCAATCTTCGGTTCATAGCAGGTCAGCAGTTCGGCGGCCAGAACCTAATCCTTCGCAAGGAGGTAACGGCTAACACGTGGCAGGCGCTGGAAGGCAAGACAATCGGCGTGGTGCCCGGGACCTACGCGCGGGTGCTCTTTCTGGTCGCGGCGCAAGAGGGCGGCGCTGACCTGGGAAAGATCAACATCGTCAACGTATCGGTGGGAGCGACGGCGCTTGCGGCGCTGCGAAAGAGCGACATCGATGGGTTTGTGCTGTTCGCGCCTATGACCGACCAGGTCGTGGTGGAAGGAATAGGGTACTATCCACCGAAGTTGGATATTGGTGCCTGCTCATTGGGCCCGGCCAATGGAGGCATCCTGGCGAATACGGACTTCCTGGCCAACAAGTCGCTGGCGCTCAACTTCATGAAGGCCTATGTCGCCAGCATTCAAGAACTGCAAAACGAAGCGGCCTTCGTGAAAGTTGCAACTCAGTTAGCTGGTATCAATCCGGCTGTAGCTCAGGAATCATTCCGAAACATGTACTTCAGCGAAACGATCGATGTGCATGCGATGACAAAGGCCGCGAAATTGGGACCGCGCTTCGGCTACACGAAGTCGGACGTTTCAGATAAGGTGACGGCCCTTACCGATTTTGGGCCCCTTATGGCCGCTACGGGCAAGACGCAGGCTCAACTGTCGGGCACGCCACCGGCCGCGCAGAAGTTAGTCCGTCGCTAATAGATATGACGTTGTCGGAACTCGTGCAACTCGCGGCGAGTGGTCCGAACGCCAAGCAGTTTGAAGCAAACCAAATCGCGACGCGGAATAAGGTCTGGCGCCTTGTGCGTCGAGTGGCACTGCCCGCGGCGATCCTCCTAGCCTGGCAAGCCGTGACCGCAGCGGGTTGGGTGTCAAGCGCGGCACTACCATCGCCAATGGCGGTGGCCGTCGCCTGGTGGGATTGGATATTCGGTCCGCGCCAAACGCTCGCATGGTATTCAGGCACATGGGGCCTTTACGTCCTCATGAGCCTGGAGCGAGTTGCTGTCGGGTTCTCGATCGCCTCCGCTGCCGGCGTTTCATTGGGAGTGCTCATTGGCTGGTACTCCGCAATGGAAGACCTGTTTGACGGGGTGATCAACTTTCTACGCGCAGTCCCAATGACCGCATGGGTGCCTTTTGCAGTGTTCATTTTCGGTATCCACGAAACAGCGGCGATATTCCTGATCGCCTTCGGGGCGTTTTTTCCCATCGTCGTGAACGTTGCAGCGGGGGCGCGTCAGACACCGCGCATCCTGATACGTGCGGCGTGTATGCTTGGCACCCGCCCTCGAAAGCTGCTCGTACGCGTGGTGCTGCCGGCTGCGCTTCCAGCGATCTTTACTGGCCTCCGAGTCGGACTCGGCTTGGCGTGGGTGCTCGTGATCGTTGCGGAGATGCTGGCTGTGCAGGGCGGTCTCGGTTACGCACTCTGGTCCGCGTACCAATTTAGCCGATTGGATCTGATCCTTGCCGCTATCGCGAGCGTGGGCGGCCTTGGCTTGGTGTCGGATCGGCTCATCACTTTGCTGGCAGGGCGGATTCTCCGTTGGCAGACGGGGAGTACAGGGCGATGAACAGCCAGCAGCCGTTTATCGCCTTTCGAAATGTCCACAAGAGCTTCCGTGACGCCCGCGAAGGTCGCGTTGTGCACGCAATCGAAGACATTTCGATGGAAATAGATCGCGGTGAATTCGTCACGGTTATCGGACCGAGTGGCTGCGGCAAGACCACACTGCTCAACATCTTGGCCGGTTTTGAGCAGTCGACTGCCGGTCAAGTCCTGCTTGAAGGTCAGCCCATTGACCGTCCTGGCGCCGATCGCGGCGTTGTCTTCCAGGAGTACGCGCTTTTTCCGTGGTTGACGCTGCGGCAGAATGTGGAGTACGGCCCGCGGGAGCGAGGTATTCCGGCTTCGGATATTCGGGAGCTGACTGATCGCACACTGGACATGGTGAGGCTCTCGGGCGCTGAGAACAGATACCCTCACGAACTATCAGGCGGGATGCGGCAGCGAGCGGCGCTGGCACGCGTCTTGGTCAACGACCCGAAGATCCTCCTGATGGATGAACCCTTTGCCGCCCTGGACGCGCAGACGCGTGCCCGATTGCAACAGGAGCTCGCCCGGCTGTGGATTGAGACCCGCAAGACGGTATTTTTCGTCACCCACAGCGTCGAGGAAGCCGTGCTATTGGGAGACCGCGTGATTGCCATGACGGCTCTTCCCGGCCGATTGAAGGCAGATGTGCGGATAGAACTCCCCCGACCGCGGGATCCAACTTCACCATCATTTAATGATCACCGGCGGACGCTTGAAAACCTTCTTGTGGAAGAAATCGACGTTGAAGCTGCGGCGGTCGACAATCTCGAAGTAGACAACAGTGCGGATATTGCCGGGAGATAAGAGATGTCAGTTACAAACGAAGTCCATGATCATAAAAGCGAATCGCTGTACCGCGAGCAAGGAATGGGATTACGTATTCCGCCCGGCGAGCGGCCCGCCGTGCTCGTCATCGACATGCAGTACGACTTCTGCGATCCCGAAGCCCCAACCACACTGTGGCCGTCCATTGGTGGGACGTACGAGCGGATCAAACAGTTATGCAAGACATCCCGCGAACGCAACGTTCCTGTCATCTACACCCAGGGCTTGGTCGCAGCAGACGGCTCCTCGGCGGGACTTTGGCGCTTCAAGCAGCGGTTTCACGCGGAGATGCGTATCCAAATCGAGGGAAGTCGCGGTGCCGAAATAATCGCTGAACTGGCGCCGCAGGCCGGCGACCGGGTCATCCGAAAGTGGAGACCAAGTGCCTTTTTCCGCACCGATCTGGAGGTCTTTCTCGCTGCTCAACGAATTGACACGCTGCTCTGCTGCGGGACCAGTGTAAGCGGTTGCGTGCGCGCGACTGTTATCGACGCATTCATGCGTGACATCCGTTGCATGGTGATCCGCGAATGCGTGGCAGATCGGACCACAGCCGTGATGGAAGCCAATCTGTTCGACCTTCAACAAAAGTACGCGGAGGTCGTTCCTCTTTCCGAAATTCTGGCATACCTCCAAAACGTGTCGGCCGAGCGGATGGCTACTCCAGCGTAACGACAGGAGATGCGTTAAACTAGTGACGCCAGCCTTGTTGTAACCGCGCTGCTCACACGCACCACAGGTTAAATTGGCATATCTGGATCGCCGCATCAGGAGACCGAAACATGTTGAAGCTCCCCACGCATGGCCGATACCAATATTCCGCGATCGAGACTCGGCCGGATTACGAATGGCCCGAAGGAAAGAGGCTTGCTTTTTATATCGGGTTGAACGTTGAGCATTTTGCGTTCATGGCGGGGCTCGGAAGCGATCCATTTCAGCGGGCAAACGCCCACCAAACGCCGCGCAATTTTGCGTGGCGAGACTATGGCCTCCGGGTCGGCGTTTGGCGCGTATTCAAGATGCTCGACGAGCTTAAATTGCCGGCAACGATCCTGCTGAACAGCCTTGTTTGCGAGAATTATCCGGACGTCATCGAACGCATCAAGCGACGCGGAGATGAGGTGTGCGCTCACGGTCGGACGAACGCGGAGAGCCTGGCAGGCCTATGGGAGTATGACGAGGCCCGAAATCATCAGCGAAACGACTGAAACACTCGCCCAGCACTTCGGTGCACGGCCCAAGGGCTGGATGGGCCCCGCTGCGGCAGAAAGCAGAACGACGCCTGATTTGCTAGTCGAAGCTGGCTACACGTACAGTTTAGGCTGGCCCGTTGATGACCAACCAATTTGGCTGCGGACCCGATCGGGACCACTCCTGATCGTGCCTTATCCTATGGAGCTTAACGACATCGGGACTAATGTGCACCGTGACCATACGGGGCGAGAGTTCGCTGATATGATTGTAGATCAATTCGATGAAATGATTGAGCAATGTGAACAGCAACCCCTCGTAATGTCGGTTGCCTTGCATCCTTTTATCTGTGGCCAGCCGTTCCGCTTGCGGCCGCTTCGGCAGGCTCTGAAACACTGTCTTGAACACAAGCGCAAAGACGAAGTCTGGTTTACCTGTGCTGGGAAAATTGCGCAGTACTGCGTAACCCTCCCCATCTACCAGAACTCCGAAGATAAATCGTCTTTTGTGAACAACAGCTAACCGATTGAATGTGGGCCTGTTTTCATGGTTTTGACTGATCTTAGATTGCAGGATTTCACGGCCTAAAGACCGAGAACCTTGCAATTAAACCACGAAGGCCGTTGCTATCATGTAAAGTGTTGGGCGATGCATGCTAGCGCCAGTGAGCGCGTCTATGCTCGCCGTTGGCGGCATTTGAGACTAATGGCCTTATGCCAAAATCCAACACCTTCGCCGACTTCACGTTGTCTCCGCATTGCGTTTGATCGCTTCTGTCTGGTGCCTGGGATTGGAGCCATTGAACAGGATCTGCGCGAGGACGCGCAGTGTCTGACCGGTCCACTCCACGGCCGCGGCGGAAGCCGCGTCGGCCACCGTTGGGGCATGACCAAGGGCAAGATTGGCTTCTACGGCGGCAATGCTGCAGTGCAACGACCGCGAGTGCGCAGCTATGACGGCCATGAGGTCGAACTGCCGAGCTGGACGACCGCCCAGGCCGAGGATTGGCCCTGCCGCTGGGTCCATGAACCTGATGCTGATCAACGATGTCGACGCGCAAGTTACGGCGCGCTGTAAGGCTTCCTGAGGGCGATTTACCGGCCATTGCCGGCGACGGCACCTCGAAATCGGCGGCGTCACACCGGTTCGTGGCGTTTTCTGCCGAGCAGCTTGCTGAGTGGATGACATCAGACCTGTCCAAGCTGGACTTGCTGGTAATCCAGATCGACGGCCTACACATCGGTGACGACCTGGCGCTAGTCGCCGCTCTAGGCATTGACGGGGACGGCAACAAGCATCCGCTCGGCCTGTAAGCCGCTATTCAGCAATTTGAACACGACGAAAATGCAGGTCAGCGGATGTGATTTTTGGAAAGAGTGAAATCCATCAGTCGCTCAGCTCTGGTATCTGGGAGAAAGCCATCAGAGTGCGCGCTCGATGGCGATCCCGCGACAATCCATTTCGAATTCCAATTCAACCACGGGCGGCCGGCAAAAGTGCCAGGTCAAACCGGCATCAACGGCTCCGCGCCGCACAATCTCGTCGGCGAGAAATGGATACAGGTCGTGCACCGTGTAGACCTGGGTAGCTGTGGTGTCACGCCAACCTGCCTCAAATGAGCCGAGGCGGTTCTCCATTTCGCCAAGGACGACGCGTGCCTTCTCACGCATGCCGTCCGGGCTTATATCGCCACGCCGAACACAGCGCTCCCGGTAGCTGCCTTGCCCCTCGGGTGCTTCACCGCTGCCAGCAACCACAAACGATTTCGGTGCATCAGCATTGGCCAGTATCGTGAACGAGAAGGCATAGAACGAGGGCTCAGTCGGCGGGTTGATCGCGGGGCATACATTGCTGCGTGCTACGGGATTGGTGGTGCCATCGAAAATGCCCCAGTTTGACAGCGTCCCTACGTAGACTTCGTTGAAAGTACGAAATCCTTGCTCGGTGAACGGGGCCGGAGAACGCAACTCGCAGGCACAAAATGCGGTGAGTGGCCGACCGGCAGACTGAATAATTTCGGCAGCCACTTTAAAACCACGCTCGAGGAGCACCGGTCGGCGAAACCGCATCCGCTGAATCTGGTATCCATGCAAGGCCTCCACCCCACCCGAATATTGGAATGGTCCAGGAATGAACCGATAGCCGCCAGGCGCGAACTTACGCGTCATCGTCATGCTTGATGCTCCTGCTCATAATTATAGAGTTCACTCAGATAAGCTTCCGCACCTTCTGGTCTTGAGCAATTTGGCCTACGGGCCCGGAGAACGACACCTGTCCCCAGACGATGATGAACGCACGGTCCGTCATGGACGACGAATTTGGCTGTCGTTTGGCGTGACAGAAAACCTGACGGCGGAGTGGATCTCGCGCCAGATCACCGAGGCTTTCCCATGGGACCAGGCGCCGCCATACCTCATTCGGGATCGGAATACCTCTTAGGGCAGTCTTTGTGCAGCGTCCGCGCGCCATGGGCTCTTGAGATCTGCCGATTGCGTTCTGATCATCCTGCAAGACACTTACGTTGAGAGGCTTATTGGCTCGATCCGCCGCGAGTGTCCGGACCACACGATCGTATTCGGTGAAACGCACCTATGCCGGATTTTAGGCGCATATGCCGCCTACTATAATGAGTCGAGGACTCATCGTTCCTTGAACAAGGACGCGCTGTTCCATCGTGCGAATGAGCGCCGCGGTGCCATCATCTCACACCCATTTCTCGGTGGACTTCACCATCAATATTGCAGAATCTAATTTTCGGTACATGCGGAAGCTTCTACGGCTACAAAAACCACGTAAATGCGGATGCCACACACAGGCTGATCCGGCACAATGACGTGAGCGACGCGGCAGTCCACGACAGCCAGAAGCTGGATGGACTTCTGAACAAAGCCAACAGGTCTGTCCACGTGTTCGCCGACAGCGCCTATCGCTCAGCCGAGATCGAAGCGAGGCTCAAGGCCCGCGGCTTCCGCAGCTGCATCCACGTCCGCGCGACGCGCAATCATCCGCTCTCGCAGCGGCAGGACGAAACGAACCAGAAGAAGAGCTAGGTTCGAGTTCGCGTCGAGTATATGTTTGGAGCTCAGGAGACCTCAGTCGGCAGCCAACTCATGCGGAGCGATCGGGCGAAGATTGGATTGCAGAATCTCGTGTACAACGTCCGCCGCATCGTGACGCTGGAACGGATGGCTACAATATGAGGGCGAGGTCCACTTGCGCCGCCCGCAACGCGGCGCCGGATGGATACGGCGGAACCGCACTGGCATCAGATCATCTGTCAACCGGTCGTCGATCCGCGAGGCCTAAGGATTACGCTGCGAAAACGCCATTGTTCGAGGCGCCTTTGCATTTATTGCTTTTCCTTGACCTTGATCAAGGCAGTCTAGCGGTTGACGATTGAAGAATGAATGGCAAGGTCGCGTGTGGGTCTGGCGACGGGTTGAGCGGCCATTCTGGAGGGCAAAGCGATGAGCGCCAAGCCAGTGCGTTG
Organism: uncultured Alphaproteobacteria bacterium; assembly: GCA_963789455.1. Classification (GTDB taxonomy): domain Bacteria; phylum Pseudomonadota; class Alphaproteobacteria; order Rhizobiales; family Xanthobacteraceae; genus Pseudolabrys. Next base: position 24,289 of record CAWBLD010000007.1, read on the forward strand.
GATGATGACGGGCGCCGGCAAGCCGTTTGTGCCGATGGAGTTCGAGATCGGCACCCTGGCCCCCGATGAAGTCCTGGTCGAAATCGCCGGCTGTGGGGTCTGCCACACCGATCTCGGCTACTATTACGACGGCGTGCGCACCAAGCATGAACTGCCGCTGGCGCTCGGGCATGAGATCAGCGGCCACGTCATCGACACCGGGACCGACGCGCTCTGGTTCACCGACCGCGCGGTTATTATTCCTGCGGTGATCCCGTGCGGCCAATGCGACGCCTGCAAGCGCGGCAAGGCCACGATCTGCCCAAACCAGAAGATGCCGGGCAACGATATTCAAGGCGGCTTTGCCACCCACATCGTCGTGCCCTCGCGCGGGCTGTGTGTCGTCGATGAGCACCGCCTGGCCAGCGTCGGTATCGACCTCGCCGACCTTTCGGTGATCGCTGACGCGGTGACCACGCCCTACCAGGCGGTGGTGCAGGCCGGTGTCACGAAGGGCGATCTCGTCATCGTCAACGGCGTTGGCGGCGTAGGCGGCTATGCCGTGCAGATCGCGGCCGCGATGGGCGGCATCGTTGTTGCGATCGACGTAAACGAGGAAAAGCTCGCCGCCATTCGCGGGCAGGGCGCCGCCCTCACGCTGAACGCGAAAAATTTGACGCCGCGCGACCTCAAGACAGCCATCCAGGCCTTCGCCAAGGAACATGGGCTGCGCCAGAGCGAGTGGATCATTTTCGAATGCTCCGGCACCCGCGCCGGACAGGAAACCGCCTTCAGCCTGATCAATCACGGCGCGACGCTCTGCGTCGTAGGCTTCACCATGGACAAGGTCGAGGTTCGGCTGTCGAACCTGATGGCCTATCACGCCCGCGCGCTCGGGAATTGGGGCTGTCCGCCCGAACTTTATCCGGCGGCCCTGGAACTGGTGATGAACGGCCGCGTCAAGGTCACGCCGTTCGTCGAAAAGCATCCGCTCAGCGAGATCAATCAGGTGTTCGAGGCCGTTCATGCCGGCGCGATCAAGCGTCGTGCCGTTCTCGTTCCCGCACCGTCAGGAGCAAATCCATGACCGCTGATGTTGCCAGCGTCATCGCCAAGCAAAAATCCGAGCCCAAGGATCACAATCTGGTCGCCGATGCGGCGCGCGAGGCGATCTCCAAGGGCGTGCATTACGAGAAACGCCCGGTGAAGGGAGCGGACGGCAAGCCGGTGGCCGGCCTGTTCAACGCCTGGATCACGCTCGACAATCCGAGCCAATTCAATTCCTACACGACCGATATGGTGAAGGCGACCATCCTCGCCTTTCGTGCCGCCAGCGCGGCGCGCGACGTGGTCGCGGTGGTGTTCACCGGATCGGGTGACAAGGCTTTTTGCACCGGCGGCAACACCAAGGAATACGCCGAATATTATGCCGGCAATCCGCAGGAATACCGCGGCTATATGCGGCTGTTCAACGACATGGTCTCCGCCATTCTCGGCTGCGACAAGCCGGTGATTTGCCGCGTGAACGGCATGCGTATCGGCGGCGGCCAGGAAATCGGCATGGCCTGCGACTTCTCGATTGCGCAGGACCTCGCCCGCTTCGGGCAGGCCGGTCCCAAGCACGGCTCGGCCCCGATCGGCGGGGCGACCGACTTTCTCCCTTATATGATCGGCTGCGAGCAGGCGATGGTTTCCGGCCTGCTGTGCGAGCCGTTCTCCGCGCACAAGGCCTATCGTCTCGGCGTCATCTGCGACGTCGTGCCGGCACTGAAGGTCGACGGCAAATTCGTCGCCAACCCGGCCGTCGTCACCGACCGCTTGCTCGACGACTATGGCCGCATCGTGCATGGCGAGCCCAAGACCGGCGCCGACGCCGCCGAAGGCCAGGCCTTGTTGAAGCGCGGCACGATCGATCTCAGCCTGCTCGACGAGAAGGTCGAAGCGCTGTGCACCAAACTGCTCTATACCTTCCCCGAATGCACGACCAAGACCGTCGAGGAGCTGCGCAAGCCGAAGCTCATCGCCTGGAACGCCAACAAGGAAAACTCGCGCGACTGGCTGGCGCTCAACATGATGACGGAAGCGCGTGCGGGGTTCCGCGCCTTCAACGAAGGCACGCGCGAGACCGGGCGCGAAGTCGATTTCGTAGGCTTGCGCCGTGCGCTCGCCGCCAACACGCCGTGGAGCGACGAACTCACCGAAAGCATCATGCCGCGGGCGAGGCGATAGCCGTGACTGATCCGGTCAAAATCTCGTTCGAGGCGGAAGGCCGGTTGCTGCGGCTGCGGCTTGCCCGGCCGAAAGCGAATCTTGTCGATGCCGCCATGATCGCGGCGCTCGACCGGGCGCTGGCGGAGCATCTTGGCAACGGCCAACTTGGCGCGGTTATTCTGGATGCCGAGGGGCCGCATTTCACCCGACTTAAACAGTTAAATTATTGATAGTCCGTGACTCTGTGTGGAACCCGAGAAGTACTTGAAGGGGTTGGGAACATCGATTCATCTTGGTTTATGATTTCGAGCCGGTTTTTTGTCGGAAGCAGACCACCGACGGCACGAGATTCGGCATCATGACCTCGCTGCTCTCCTTCGCGGATTCGACACCCGCGCCTAGCGGCTCAAGATGGGCAACGCCTGCCCCTGTCCCTGTCGTAAATCAAATCCGGACATATTGGTGATGCAGTCCGCCTAGGACAGGACGGCAAAGAATGTGACAGAGGGTCCCAATGGAGCGCGGTACTGGCGCGTTCTTCTCTAGGGACAAATGCGTGCATATCTCATTGTAGTATTTCATGTACGACAGCAGCACGTGACGAAGATGTCGTTTCCCCAAGATGATGATATGATCGATGCATTCCCTGTGGATCGAACCGATCAGCCGTTCAGCGTATCCGTTTAGCCATGGGGAGCGCGGCGACGTCGGTCGATCACGAATGCCCATTGATCGAAGTCTTCGGATGAAGATCTCACCATAGGCCCCTTCCCGGTCACGGATTAGATAGCGAGGGGCCTGGTTTCAGCCGCAAGCTTCAGTGATCTGATTTGCGATCCATTCTGCGGTCGGATGCGCGGTAACGCCAAACCATAGGGTCTGTATTCGACCATGTCCCACAACCAACAAGCCATATAGCAGGCGAAATGAGATTGTCGGAACGAGGAACAGATCCATCGCAGCGATGCTGTCGGCATGACTATGAAGGAACGTCTTCCACCCTTGAGATGGCGGGCCTCTTCGCCTGACCATATACTTAGCCACGCTCGTCTGTCCTATATCGATGCCGAGCTTGAGCAGTTCTCCGTGAACCCGCGGCGCGCGCCACAGCGGATTAGCAATGCTCATCTCGCGGATCAGCCGGCGGACCTCCAGCGGCACAATAGGCCTGCCACCACGGCGTAGCGAATTCCAGCGCCAGTACGATTTGAACCCGGCACGGTGCCATTTTATGACGGTCTCCGGCTTCACAATTGCCAGGGCGTTTATGACGGTTGGCACCAATTGATACAGCACAGCAAAGATTAGGCGGTCCGTGACACTAAAGGTCTGCCTCTTCAGCAAATGCCGTCGCTGGATGTTAGGCTGATGGCGGAGGACCAGGATCTCAGCTAGCAATGAAGCCCTTGACCGGAACAACCCGACCAACGCCGACCAGACTAGGCTGCAACCTTCCCTCATTGGACAGAAAGATTGCGTGATTCTGACTCAGTTGCCCGCCCGTTGGGTTTACGACAGGGACAATCAGCGGCCCGCGCCCGATGTGGACGAACGTCGCGCCAGCGCATCGAGAACACGTTCGGGCGTGAAGGGCTGATGCGTGATGGCCGCTTTGAACGGAGTGAGCGCATCGTTCACCGCAACCCAGACCGCGCCCATCGCGCCGATGAGACCGGCTTCGCCCACGCCTTTGGCGCCGAGTTCGGTGGCTGCTTCGGGCGTTTCCACGTGTTCGACGAAAATGTCCGGTAGATCGCCGGCCATGGGCACGAGGTAATCGACCATGGTACCGTTCTGAAGATAACCCTCGGGACTATACATGCACTCTTCGAACAGAACCGCGCCGACGCCCTGGGCAATTCCGCCACGCACCTGCTCATCGACGAGCAAGGGATTAATGATGCGGCCGCAGTCGTCGACCGCCCATTGGCCGAGCAGCTTGATGAACCCGCTCTCGCAGTCGACTTCCACGTAGCTGGCCTGAACGCCATTGGCGAGGTAGCACATTTGCGCATTGGCGGCGAAGCTGTGGCTGACCGACAGTTGAACGTCGAAGTCTGCGGGCAGAGTATCCTGGCGGAAATAGCCGATCTTCGCCACGTCGGCGAGGCTGATCACCGCCATTTCGGTCTTCTTATTGACCACCTGCCCGCCTGCGATATCGAGTTGCTCGGCGGAGGTCTGCGTGATCGCCGCCGCAAGGTCGAGGATGTTTGCCTTCAGCTTATGCCCGGCGCCTAAGGCCGCCTCGCCGCCAATCGCCATGCCGCGCGAGGCCCAGGCGCCACCGCCATAGGGCGAGATCGTGCTGTCGCCGGCGATAACGCCGACATCTTCGTAAGACACTCCGACGCTATCCGCAATGATCTGAGCGATGCCGGTGAGCGTGCCCTGTCCCTGGTCGGTGATGCTGGTCACGCAGCGCAGCACGCCTGACGGTTCGAGGCGCAGGTGACAGCCGTCCTGCGTGGAAATGCGCGCGCCGGAGGGGCCGTAATAAGGCGGCCCATAGGCTGTTTGTTCAACGAACGTCGCGATGCCGATACCGCGATAGATGCCCCGCTCGCGCAGAGCCTTTTGCTCCTCGCGTAGCGCTTTGTAATTCATGAGCGCAACTAGTTTATCCTGGCATTCGTGAAACGAAACGGTGTCGAGCTTTTGCCCGCCAGGAGTCACGCATGGATAGGACTCCTTCGGCCGGTAGTTGCGGCGACGAAACTCGACCGGATCCATGCCGAGTGCACGCGCCGCGCGGTCGGCCAGCACCTCGGTCAGAATGCAGGCGAAGGGCATGCCCACGCCGCGGTACATGCCGACCAGGTTCTTATTAACGTAGAGGCTGCGGGTGCGCGCCTTGTAGTCGTCGAAATTATACGGCGCGCCAGCCATTGTGATCGCCATCATGCCTTCGGCGACGTTGAAACGCAGCGGCATGCCATAGGCGCCGACCGCACCGAAGTCTTCCAACTCCATAGCGGTGATGTCACCGGCGGACGAAACCGCCATCCGCGCCGTAAGAACATGATCGCGCGCGTGCGCATCCGCGAGGAACGACTCCAGGCGGTCGGCGCAATATTTGACCGGGCGGCCCAGACGCATACTGGCTGCCGCGACCGCCAGCTCCTCGGCGTACAGATTGAGCTTCATGCCGAAGCCGCCGCCGATGTCGGGGGCGAGCACCTTTACCTTGTGCTCGGGAATGCCGAGATGCTGGCTAAATACGTCCTGCATCTGAAACGGCGATTGATGCGAGTGGATAACGGTGAGCGATCCATCGCTGGAATTGAAATCGGCAATGAGGCCGCGCGGCTCGAGTGTCATGGCCAACTGGCGCTCGAAGCGAAACTCGTCTTCGACGACGACGGCGGCGTCGGCAAACGCCTTGTCGGCGTCGCCCTTGTTGATGGAAAAATCGAAGGCGACGTTGTCGCCCAATTCGGGATGAACGACGGGCTTGGTCTTGTCGAGCGCGTCGAGCGGATGCATCACCGCCGGCAGGGCTTCCCACTCGATGGCAACGAGTTCGGCGGCGTCTTCGGCCTGCGCCCGCGTTGACGCCACCACCGCAACGACCGGCTGGCCCTGCCAAACTGCCCGATCGGTCGCCAGCAGCTTCTGCGGCGGCGAGCGGTGCCCCGGCCGATGAAGAGCGACACCGATAAGCGGCTTGCACATCGGATTGAGATCGGCGCCGGTCAGTATCGCTTCGACACCCGGCGGAACCCGTCGCTTGGCTGGTGTCGATCGTCTTGATGCGCGCGTGCGGATGCGGGCTGCGCACATAGGCAAGATGCAGCATCCGCGGCAGCTTGATGTCATCGACGTAGCGGCCCTTGCCGCTCATCAACCGCGTCAGCTCAGCGCGAGGAATGCTCGCGCCAATTGCGTTCCGCGGTTTGTCGCTATCCGTGCGATTGCCGACCATCACGCCCCTTTCCCGGGCCCGGTCCCGACGAGCGACGCTATCGCATCGACAATCGCGTGATATCCAGTACAGCGGCACATATTGCCGGAAATATATTCGCGGATTTCCTCCCGGCTCGCCGGCCGGCCCTGGGCGATAAGCTCATGGCCGGTGAGCAGCATGCCTGAGGTGCAGAAGCCGCATTGCGCGGCGTTGCGCGCGAGAAACGCCTGCTGCAACGGTGCAAGCGCCCCGCTCGCGCTGAGGCCTTCGATGGTGTCGACGGTCTTACCATGGACCTGCGCCGCCAGTATCAGGCATCCGCGCGCCGTACGTCCATCGATGAGCACCGTGCAGGCGCCGCAGGCCCCGTGTTCGCAACCGAGATGCGTTCCGGTCAGCTCCAACTCCTGCCTCAGGAAATCCGCAAGATGCTGGCGCGCGCTGACGCGGCTTTTCAGCGGCCTCCCGTTAATCACCGTTTCGATCTCGACATAATCGAGACCTGCAAGCTCAGCGTCAGTCATGCGGCCTCGTCCCTGCGATGTCTTTCAGCGCCCGCCGCGTCAACACCTGCGCGAGTTTGCGTTTCGTCTCCGCGCGCCAGCCCGGCGTGTCGTCCGGTTCCAGATCAAGCGTCACGGCGTCGAGCACCGAATTCTGATCCGCAATCGGCAGCTTTAGCCCGCATAGCGCGAACGAAATCCGCTCGGCGACTTTCGCCCGGTCCACGCATCCGAAGTAGACCACCCGAGCCGCATCGATCCACTCACCTTGAACCAAGGCAGTGGCAGCCAGCCCCACCACGGCAAAATCGCCGTGCCGGCGCGTGAACTCGCCAAAGGCAAAGCGCATCTGCGGCGGCGGCACGGGAAAGCGGACCGAGAGAATGAGTTCGCCTGGTTTCAGCGCCGTCTCCATCAGACCGGTGAAAAAATCCTTCGCCTTTACCTCGCGCTCACCGGCCAGACCGCCGATGACGATGGTCGCATCGAGCGCCACGGCACAGGCGGGCAACTCGGCCGCCGGATCGGCATAGGCCAGACTGCCGCCCAACGTACCACGATGGCGGATGGCCGGATGCGCGACATGGGACACGGCTCGGGGCAGCAGCGGAATTTGCCGACGCAGCGGCTCCGAATTGAGCACGTCCGCGTGACGTGTCAGCGCGCCAAGCCGGATTTCCGTGTCGCCGTAGGACGAGACCGACAGTTCCGGCAGGCCGTCGATATCGACCAGCACCGCGGGCGAGGAGACCCGCATGTTAAGGCCCGCCAGCAGACTCTGTCCGCCGGCGACCGGCACGGCGCCGTCGCCGTGATGATGAAGTACCTCATACGCATGCCTCAACGAGAGCGCGCGCAGATATCGAAAATTAGGCGCCTTCATGTCCGGTTTTCGTGCCCCGTCTTTGCATCGGTGAGGTGGCCGTCCGCTACATCCCCAAATAGGAATCGCGGATCTTATCCATCTTCAGCAGCTCGTTCGGCGGACCGTGGGTCGCAACGCGGCCAGATTCCAGAACGTAGCCGTAGTTCGAGATTTCCAATGCCGTCACCACATCCTGTTCGACCAACAGAATCGAGATGTCCTGCGCCTTGAACTTGGCAAGGCTCTCGGCCAGCACCTCGACCATGCTGGGCGCCAATCCGAGGGACAATTCGTCGATGATCAACAGCCTCGGTCGCGCCATGTAGCCGCGGCCGACGGCGCACATCTGTTGCTCACCACCCGAAAGAGTTCGACGCGTCCTGCGACGCTCGCTCGCGCAGGATCGGGAACACCGTGAACACGAAGTCAAGGTCCTGCGTGACGGCGGCGCGATCCTTGCGATGGAAAGCGCCCAGCAGAAGGTTGTCTTTCACACTCAAAGTCTTGAACAAACGGCGTCCTTCAGGGACGTGCGAAATGCCGCGCGCCACGATCTCGCTCGAGGAGACGCCCGTGAGTTCGGTGCCGTTAAAGGTGATCGAGCCCCGGCTCGCCTTCACCATTCCGGACAAGGTCAGCAGCAGCGTTGTCTTGCCAGCACCGTTCGGCCCGACGATGGAGACGATTGCACCCTTGGTGACATCGAGATCTACGCCCCACAGGACCTGAATGTCGCTGTAACCGGCCTCCACTCCGCGAACGCTCAACAATGGCTCAGACATTATTCACGCAATCCAGGGTATTCGGCCTTGGTCGTCTCTGATGAAACGATATCATCGAAGTTTGCAGCTCGTCTAGCCAGCGACATCCGCACTGTTGCAGGCGCCGGGATGGACCGCGTCCGACCGGGAAAGTTGGCACGCAAACTGCTGATCTGTCGTCCGTGTTCGTGCAGCCAGCATACAAATAAGGACAAAGAAGTGAATAGCCTTAGGGATTTCCGGCACTTGAGCCCGCACCGACCAAAGCCTCACCGGCGCGGCGTGTGTCGCGAAAACGGTCAATGCGCTGCAACATTTTTCATCGTCGTAAAAATTGACAGTACCCGTTCCTATGATAACGTTTCCAAACGTAAGGCTTCCGGAAACAACGTTCGGTCAAGGTAGGGGAAGGACAATGATGCCAATCCGCAAAAAAGCTTGCCAATTCTGGGTTTCAATAGCAGCCGTTGCAGCCGTGGCGTCGTGGGCGGCTCCCGCTCATGCTGCCAACCCGATCCGTCTGGGCGCGCCGCTTGCGCTCACGGGCGCTCTTGCCGACGAAGGCGGCAAGCTGCTGCACGGATTCGAGATGTGCGTGGAACAGGTGAACGCCAAAGGCGGCGTCAAGGTCGGTGCAGACAAGCGCAAGCTTGAGCTGGTGAAATACGACTACCAGAGCGAGACCAACCGCGCGGTCCAACTAATCCAGCGCCTGCTCACCGTCGACAAGGTCGACTTCCTGTTCGCGCCCTACGGGTCCGGCGACACCAAGGTCACCGCCGTTCTGGCCGAGCGCTACAATATCCCCATGATCGCTACATCCGCGGCCACGCCGGCGGTGTACGATCAGAAGCTCAAGAATCTTTTTGGCATCCTGTTCCCTAATGCCGACGCGACTAACGCCGAAGCGGCGTTCTACAAAAAGAACGTGCCCGGCCTGAAATCCGTTGCCGTGCTCGCGATGAATTCTCTGTTCCCCAAGGCCATCGCCGCGCAGCTCAAGGCGTCGGCGACCAGGGAAGGAATCCAACCCGTTTTCGACGGCCTGTATTCTGCCGGTTCGCTCGACTTTTCGAACGTGCTGACCGAGATCAAGTCTAAGAATCCCGATTGGCTTTATGCCACCGGCTATATCCAGGATCTCATCCTGCTCCGCCGGCAGATGGCCAGCCTCGGGCTGGCGCCCAAAGTCGTGACCATGAATGCGGGCGCGGCCTATCCGGAATTCGAACAGAATCTGGGTGCCCTCGCAAACAACGTCACGAGCAGCGCTTGGTGGCATCCGAGCGTCACTTATTCGGACAGCTATCTGTTCGGCGGCGCCAAACAATATACCGACGACTTCGTGAAGCGGTACAAGAAGCAGCCGAGCTATCTCGAAGCCGCGGCAACCGCCGGATGCGAGGTGCTGGCGGAGTCGATCGAGGCGGCCGAAACGACGAAGGTCGACGACGTCAGGAAAAATCTGGCGAACAAGCGCTTCGAGACCTTCTACGGACCGATCAAGTTCGGAGCGAATGGCCAGAACCAGGTGGCGAGCCCAGTCATTCTGCAGATCCAGAATGGGAAGTTCGCCGTCCTGGCTCCGCCGAACGTGAAGACTGGCACCCTCAAAGTCGGCGTCGGCAAACCCTGAGCCCGGGCCTCGACGGCGGCACTGAACAATGACGAGCTTGCGGCACCAAACGATGCGAGGGTGCCGCAAGCTCAGCGAGAGTCAGACAAAAGCAGAATGGAATGTTCGCCCAATACATCGTCAATGGCCTTCTGATCGGCTCACTTTACGCTTGTTTGGCCGTTGGATTTTCCCTCATTTGGGGCGTGCTGAACATCATCAACATGCTTCACGGATCGTTTGTGGTCCTGGGCGCCTACATCACGATTTTCGGAACGCTCTACTTCGGCATCTCTCCGATAGTAGCCGCCATGCTGGCCTGCATCGCTCTTTTTCTGATTGGTTATCTGATCCAGCGCCAGTTCATCAATAAAGTCATCGCGGCTCCCATCTTCATCACCTTCACGCTGACGTTCGGCATGGATCTGCTGCTGCAGAACCTGATGCTGCAAACATTTACGGCAACGCCGCGCTCCCTGCTGCTCGATTACGGGAGCTTGTCGATCGGCAACATCTCTTTTTCGATCGCGCGGTTGGGCGCCATGGGGCTCGCCTTGCTTCTAACCGTACTCCTCTATTGGCTGCTCAAACGCTCTTCAATCGGACGCGCCATTATCGCCGTGCGCATGGACCGCTATGCTGCCGCCCTGCTCGGTATTAGCGTTCCGCAAATCTATGCCATCACCTTCGGGATCGGCACCCTGATGGCGGCTGCGGCCGGCGGTGCAATGGCCATGGTGTTCCCGATCACGCCGTTGCTCGGAGGAGTCTTTCTGGGAAAATCTTTCGTGATTTGTGTGCTCGGCGGCCTCGGCAGCGTTCCTGGCGCTCTCATCGGCGGTCTGATGCTCGGACTACTGGAGAGTTTTGGCGCGCTTGCCTTCGGTGCGCAGTGGAGCGCGACGGTCGGATTCGCGCTCATGCTTGCCATTCTCGTCGTCAGACCGACGGGCATCGCCGGTAAAAGCGGCTTCGAATGACAATGGCGTTTCCGAAGAACATGTGGGCGACGGTGGCCGGATTTCTGGTCACTGTGGCGATTCTCGTGGTGTTCGGATTGACGGCCGACAATTACCTGTTGCAAGCCGGCACGTCGCTCGCGATGTACATGGCGCTCGCCTATGCCTGGAACATCATTGGCGGCTATATGGGGTATCCATCCTTCGGCACCGCGGCGTTCTTCGGTCTTGGCGCCTATATCGGCGGCATCGCGCAGAATCATGGCGCCCCGCTCTGGCTCGCCTGGCTGGCGGCAGGATTCGGCGGCGCCATCTTTTCCGCCTTTCTTGGCAGCATTCTGCTCGGCCTGCGCGGCCACTATTTCGCGATCGGCACCATCGCGGTGCTCGAGGTCATGCGCGAGGTGTCCAACAACTGGGAGCAGATCACCGGCGGCGCGATCGGCTTAAATCTGCCGATCATGGCCGGATCGCCGCGCGAGGTCGGATTATTCTTCTTCATCGTTATGTGGATCGCCGCCGGGCTCACGCTGCTGCTGACATCGGTCGTGGCGAAGTCGAAATTCGGCTTCGGGCTACGCTGCATCAAGCAGAACGAGCAGGCCGCCCGCATGGTCGGCATCGACGTATTCTATTACAAAGTCGCGGCATTCGTGTTGTCGAGCGCGGCAATGTCCGCGATCGGCGCCATCTATGCGTCGATGGTCGCATTCATCACACCGGACGACGTGTTCAACATCCTGATGTCGATCAGCGTTCCGGTCATCGTGACGCTCGGTGGCGCCGGGCTGGTACTCGGCCCGCTGGTCGGCGCCGTCCTGTACATGATTATCGACAACCTGGTATGGCTGAACTTCATCAATTACCATGCTGCCGTGCTCGGGATGATCATCATCGCCGCGATTTATTTCGTGCCTCACGGCCTCCTGCGCGAATTCCATAACCGATATGCAGCCCGCCGCGCGGCCAAATCCGAACGTCCCAAACCCGCATAGCCCGATGTCCGAACCAATCCTTCGACTGGACAACATCACCAGGCGCTTCGGCGGCGTGGTCGCAGTCAACGACGTCACGCTTTCGCTCGCCAAGGGCGAGATCGTCGGCCTGATCGGCCCCAACGGAGCCGGAAAGACGACCCTGGTCAACCTGATCACGGGCTTCACGCCGAAGACTGCCGGCCGCGTGACCTTTGACGGCCGCGACATCAGCACCGTACCGCCCCACAAGATCGCGCAGCAAGGAATCGCGCGCACTTTCCAGATTGTCCAGCCGTTCTCCGACATGACCGTGCTGGAGAACGTGATGGCCGGCGCCCTCTTTTCCGGACAGCGCCGGAACATCAAGGCGGCGACTGAAAAGGCGCACCATTATCTCGAATTCACCGGACTGGCCTCGCACACGTCCTACCGGGCTTCCGAATTGTCGCTGGCAAACCGCAAGCGGCTGGAGTTCGCCAAGAGCCTCGCCATGGAGCCTCGCCTCCTGTTCCTCGACGAGGTTAACTCCGGGCTCAACACCGGCGAACTGGCTAGTGCGCTCGATCTGATCCGCAAAATCGCTGCACAGGGCGTGACCATCATCATCATCGAGCATCTGCTGAAGGTCATCCTCTCCATCGTGCGCCGCATTGTCGTGCTGCATCACGGCGCCAAGCTCAGCGATGGCCTGCCGGCCGACGTGATGAACGATCCCGCCGTCATCAAAGCCTATATCGGCAACAAATTCGCGCAGCGCTATCAAAGGGAATTCGGCGTCAGCGAAGCAGCGCAAATTGACGGGACTGACAAGCGTCCGGAATAGGGAGGGGTCTATGAGCCATAAGGATCGGCTGCTGATCAAAGGCGGCCAAGTCTACGATCACGACGGAAATGTCCACAAGCCGGCAACCGCCGACATCCTTGTCGAGCGCGGTGAGATCGTGGCAATCGAAAGCGAGATCACCAATGCCGACGCATCGACAGCCGACGTGCTCGACGCCAAAGGCCGCCTGGTTATCCCCGGCCTGATCAATGCCCACTACCATTCCCACGACACGCTTTGCCGCGGCATGTTCGAAGAACTACCGCTCGAAATATGGCTGCTCTACACGCTGCCTATGGGGGCAAACCGCAGCAAGGAAGAGGTCCGGGCCCGGACGCTCGTGGGCGCGCTAGAATCGCTGCGCGCCGGAATCACCACGGTGCAGGACATGCTCGGTCTCGTCCCGCTAAACGAAGACTATATCGACGTGGTGCTGTCCGCCTACAAGGAGATCGGTATTCGCGTGGTTTTCTCGCCGATGGTTTCGGACATTCCGTCGGTCGGGATGATGCGCTATAAAGACGATCTGCCGCAGGATGTTCAGGAGATGCTCGGGACGCGCGCGCTGCCGGCGCGCGAACAACTCGATTTCCTTGACGCGCAGTACCGGCGTAATCGCGCCTCCCCCACATTGCACTGGGCGGTAGCGCCGTTCGCGCCCCAGCGCTGCACGCCCAAGATGCTGGAAGGCTGCGCCGAGATTGCGCACAATCACGACCTCTGCATCTACACCCACGTCTACGAAACACGTGGCCAAGTGCTGATCGCCCGTGACCAGTTTGGCCATCATGGCGGCTCGCTCATCAACTATCTCGACAGCACGGGACTCCTAGGGCCGCGGCTCAACATCGTTCACAGCGTCTGGATCTCGCGCAAGGAGATGGATCAGATGGCGGCTGCCGATGCCGGCATCGTCCTCAACCATCTCAGCAACATGAAGCTAAAGAGCGGCATTGCTCCGGTCTGCGACCTCCGCGAGTCCGGCGTGCGGTTGGGCTTGGGCTGCGATAATTGCAGCGGCAGCGATGTGCAGAGCATGTTTCAGGCGATGAAACTGTTCTGCCTATTCTCGGCCGTGAGCGAGCCCGAGCCCGGCCCCGGCCTCGCGCATGAAGCCCTGCGTCATGCCACTCTGAGCAACGCGCGCACTGCAGGTCTTGCTGGCAAGATCGGTGCCCTGCGCCCGGGCTACAAGGCCGACATTGTGCTCATCGATCTCAAGGACGTCAGTTATCTGCCCTATAACAGCGCCGCACGCCAACTCGTTTATACCGAAGCTGGCCGCGGCGTTGAAACCGTGATCGTCGACGGACGGCCGGTGATCAAGGACCGCCGAGTGACCTCGATCGACGAGGATGGGCTGCGGCGCGAGGTGGCCGACCTGATGCGACACTTCGTGGCTGACTACGACAAGATCGTCGAATTCCCGCAAACGCGCGCTCCCTTATATGCTCGATGCACACCGCAAGGTTTGGCAAGCCAAAATCGACATCGGCGATCGCTTCATTCCCCGAACCCGCTGAACGGATCCCCGGCTCGCAAGCAATATGCCACCATTTGAGCCTCACGGCGGGGCGCCGAGCAACTCACTTGGACTGCAGGTGTATCCGCGCCTCGCGCTCGATCCCGTCAAGCCTTCTCCGCCGCATGCCCTCGGCGCGCGGCGGCGAGCTTCACTGCATCCACAATTTCCGGGTAGGCCGAGCATCGGCACAGATTGCCTACGAGGTAATGGCGGATTTCGTCATCGCTCGGATCGGGATGGTCTTTCAAAAGCCGCTTCACCATCATGACGAAGCCGGGCGTGCAGAACCCGCACTGGAAAGCGCCGGCATCGATGAAGGCCTGCTGGACCGGGTCGAGCTTGTCGCCCTTGGCCAAGCCTTCAATGGTTTCCACCTGTGTGCCGTCCGCAAGAACGGCGAGAAACAGACAGCTGGACACGGGCTCCGAGTCGACATAGACCGTGCAGCAACCGCACAGCCCTTGACCGCAGCTCTCGCGCGCGCCCCTGAGGTTGAACCGGTATTGCAGCACGTCGACAAGCGTTTCATGCGGCATGATATAGGCAGAAACCGGCGCGCCATTCAGGGTGAAGCGGATCGTGCGCGGGGTCGTCAACTCAGCCTCCCACTGACCAGATGCGCTTCGCGTCCGATAGCGCCTGGAAGATTTTCTCCGGCGTCAGCGGCAAGTCGGTGAGACGGACGCCGATCGCATCGGCGAGCGCGTTACCGATGGCGGGGGAGAGCGCAATTGTGGAGGTTTCGCCCGCGCCCTTGGCGCCGAACGGGCCGTCGTGCTGCCGTGACGCGACGTGTTCGTTGATGAATTCGGCTGGCACATCAAGCAAGGTCGGGATCTTGTAATCGGCGAATGAGCCGTTGGTGAGCTGACCATCGCGGAAGATCATGTCCTCGGTGGTGGTGAACCCGAGCTGCATGATGGCCGCGCCTGAGAGTTGGACCTGCACCAGCTTCGGATTGAGCGCGGTTCCGACATCGGCAACGTTCACCAGCTTAGTCACGGTGAAATGGCCGGTTTCGGTGTCGACCTCGATCTCCGCGCCAGACGCGCCGACGCCCCAGAATGGCGTGGCCTTGGTCGATTTGCCGGTGCCCTGGTCGGGCTTCTCATAATCCGGGATGAAGCTGCCGGTACCGATGATGTTGCCGGCCTGCATGCCGTATTTACGGCGGAATAGCTCGGCCAGCGGCAGATTGTTACCGGGCGGCAGACCGAGCTCGCGCACCAGATCGGCGATCTTGCGCTTGGCGTCCTCGGCGGCAAGGCGCACCGCCGTTCCCATATGGAAGGTTGAGCGCGATCCCAGCGTGCCCATGTCATAGGGCGTGACATCCGTGTCGGAATGCATAACCCGGATCGATTCGGCGTCGATTTCCAGTACCTCAGCAGCGATCTGCGCCATCACCGTGTCGGAGCCCTGCCCCATGTCGACAGTGCCGATAAAAAGAGCGCAGCTTCCATCGCCGTAGAGATTGACGATGGCAACGGAGGTCGTGGGCGCCGTGATACCTTTGAAGCCGATGGCAATGCCGCGTCCGCGCCGGATACGGCCGTTGCCGCGATCAAACGGCCGACTCCAATTCATGCGGGCTGAAACCTGATCGAGCACTGCCTCCAGCGCGGCATCGCGCATCGGCGTCCCGGTCGCCTGCGGACGTCCCTCGCGCAGCAAGTTCTTTCGCCGAAACTCGACCTTGTCCATGCCGATCGCATCCGCGATCATGTCCATGTGAGATTCGTAGGCCCATGCGGTCTGCGGCGCGCCGAAGCCACGCAGCGCGCCCGCCGGCGGACGGTTGGTATAGACCGCATAGGAATTGATCGACACGTTTTCGATATCGTAAGGCCCTGCCGACGTGAACCCAGCCTTTTGCGTCACTCGCGGCCCGATATCGGCATAGGCGCCGCCGTTCCACACCACCTCGCAGCGCCGCGCGATGATCTTGCCATCCTTGTTGACGCCGCTCTTAATCTTAAAGGTGCAGGGGTGGCGCGTCACCATGAAAAACTGCTCTCCCATGGTGAGTGAGATCTTCACCGGGCGCTGCACCAGCACGGCCAAGGATGTGACCAGCGCCTCGAGTTTGATGTAAAGCTTGCCGCCGAAACCGCCACCAAGATACGGCACCTTGACGCGCACGCGATTTTCTGGCCAGCCGAGCAGACGCGCAATCTCGATCCGCACAAAGGACGGGCCCTGCGAAGCCGTGTACAGCGTGATGCGGCCATCGCCCGGCTCGGCGATGGTGACGAAGGGCTCCAGCGGCGTGTGCATTACCGGTTGGCTGCGGAAGGTGTGCTCGAACAGGTGATCCGCTGCAGCGAAACCGCCATCGACATCGCCGCGCCGGAGCCGGTAGTCGAGCGCGACATTGGTGCCAGAACGCCCTTTCAGATGCTGCAGGTCCGGAAAGGTGGCGGCTGGCCTGAGCTCGGCATGCACGATCACGTCTGAGCTCATGGCTTCGACTTCATCGTAGACCGCGGGCAGATCTTCATATTCGGCCGTGATGAGACCGGCGGCCTCCTCCGCTACGCGGCGATCCGCAGCGAGCACCACCGCCACCGGCTCGCCGGCGAATCTGACCTTGCCGTCGGCCAAGACGGGCTGATCGTGGAAGGCCGGGCCGTAATAGGGATGCGGGATGACCGTGCGGATATCGTCGATGGTGACGATGCGATAGACACCTTCCACTGCCTCGGCGGCGGACACATCGATCCGCTTGATGCGTCCATGCGGCACTGTGCTCCGGAAAATTTTTCCGTAGAGCATTCCCGGCAGCCGCAGATGATGGACGTATTCGGTCTTCCCGGTCACTTTCTCGCGCGCTTCCAGACGCGGGATCGAACGCTCGATGTTGCGGAAGGATGTCATTGACGCCATCTTTGTCACTCTGCCGCGATGGCCTTAAGCGCGCGTCCCAAATGCACGCGCAGAAGATGCCGCTTGTAATCTCTGGAGCCGCGGCTGTCGGATTCGATCTCCACATCTTCGGCCGCCGCCTCGCCGGCGCGGCGCAGAGCCGCCTCGTCAATGACGGCACCGCGGAGAATCTCTTCGGCCGCGCGAAGCCGCTGAGGATAATCAACGGCGGCGCTGAGAACGATCCGCAGGTCTTTGACCGAACGCTCGTCGATCTCCGCCGAGATAGCCAAACCGAGCGCCGGCCAGTCGTGCGCTGCCCGTGTGGTGACCTTCACATATTTTGAGCGCCAACCGGGACGCACCGGCACTTCCAACTCGGCGATGAGATCGTCGTTGCCGAGCGTGGTTTCGTAATAGCCGGCAAAGATATCGGCCACCGGCATCACCCGCTCGCCGCCACGATTGATCACCGTGACCTTGGCGTCTAGCGCAAGCCAGATCGGCGGAAGATCGAGATGTGGATCGGCGTGGGCGAGATTACCGCCAACCGTTGCGACGTTGCGCACGCGCACATTGGCCAATGTCCTCATCGCCTGCGGGATAACCGGCAACAAGGCACGGATTTCCGGCGAATGTTCGAGCGTCGAAAACCTCGTCATTGCTCCGATGCGGAAAACGTTCGTGCCGGGGTCGAAGGCTAAGCGGGAAAAGCGCCCACCGAGGCGGTCCAGCCTGACAAGCCGCTGCGGCTTGTACATCTGCGCCTTCATCATGAGCATCAACGCCGTGCCACCCCCGAACGGGCGGATGGTCGGGTCGTCATGATCGAGAAATGTGAACGCCTCCTCCAGCGACTGCGGTTCGATCAGTTCGAAGCTGCTCATCTTCACCGGCCCGGAACACGCAGCATGTACACGCCAAAATCCTGTATTTAAAAAATGATTCTGACGGAGAAATGGTACGTTGTCAATTTTTTGGGATGGATCGCGCGAGGTTTGCGGCCGCGATCATCGCGACAATATCATGCGGAGCAACCGGCGCGTGAGCAATCCGAATTGCAAACGGTTGCAGTGCATTCTCGATCGCACTGACGATGGCTGCCGCGGCAGGCAGCACGCCGGCTTCACCAACTCCTTTGGCACCGAGGGGATTCAGCGACGTCGGCAATTCCAAATGGACCACCCGCATATTCGGCACCACAGACATGGTCGGCAGGAGGTAGTCAGCCAAAGTGGTCGTCATGGGCTGGCCGGCCTCATCGAAGATCATGCGCTCGAACAGCGCATTGCCGAGGCCGTGCACGAGCCCGCCCATCACTTGGCCTTCCACAATGACGGGATTTATGATGCGACCGCAATCATGCCCGATCACGAAATCCAGCACCGTCGTCGCGCCGGTCTCGATATCGACTACGACGGTAGCGACCGCAGTACCGTTGGAATAGACCATGTCGTTTAAGATGACGTGTTCCGTCGCTTCCAAGCCGGGTGACAGACCGCCGGGAAGATAGAAGCCCGCAATTCCGACCGACGCCTTGGCCACTTGCGCCAGGGAGACCCTCAGTCCGGAAGCGCCCTTGAGGCGGACGTCGCTGCCCTCGATCTCAAGATCGTTGGGCGAGCATTCAAGCAGGTGTCCTGCCACGGCAAGGACCTTTTGGCGTATCTTGACGGCTGCAACATGCGCCGATGAACCCGCCGTCACCGTCTGCCGGCTACCGAAACCACCAAAGCCCGTAAGCGAGTTCGCCGTGTCACCGGTGCTGACCACGATGTTTGACATGTCGCCGCCAAGCTGCTCGGCAACGATCTGCGCCAGCATCGTCTTTGTGCTCTGACCCATGGCCGTGGCACTGGACAGGACGTGGATCCTGCCTGAACTGTTGATCTTCACTGTTGCCGGCTCGTAGGGACCGCGCCCCGTCAACTCGACGAAGTTGGCCAGACCGATGCCGAGATAGCGGCCTTGTTGCCGGGCTTTTTCCTGCCGTCTCCAGAAAGTAGACCAGCCGGCTTCCGCTAGCGTCTTTGCCTGGCATTGCGGATAATCGCCGCTGTCGATGACGACCGGCACACCGCCGCGCGTCTTGTACGGCTTCGCATATGGAATTTGCTCGGGCCCGATCAGATTGCGCCTGCGCACCTCGTCGCGGTCAAGCTGAAGCTCGTGCGCGATCCGGTCCAGGAGACGTTCCATGACGAACGTTCCCTGCGGTTGCCCCGCACCGCGCACCGGAGTGACCGGGACTAGGTTGGTCGCCATCAATTTCACGTTGAGATCGCACGCGCCGATATCGTAGGCCATGGTCAGGGTCTGGGCCGCCTCATAAGCGACATTCACGCCGCGCGCGGTATAGGCGCCGTGATCATGGACCATATGGCCTCTGATGCCGCGAACCTTGCCGTCCGCGTTCAGCGCAACCGCGACATCCCAGTACTGGTCCCGCTCCTGCGTGGTCGCGACGAAATGCTCGCGCCGGTCCTCAATCCACTTGATCGGAGCCTTTAGCAGCATGGCGCCAAGAACGACGACAATATCCTCTTGGTAGAACACCAGTTTCGGTCCAAAACCGCCGCCCACATCCGGGGCGATCACGCGCACGGAGCCCTCGTCGCGCCCCAGCAGTTCGGCAATCATGCGCATCGCCGCGTGCGGCGTCTGGGTCGAACTCCATAGCGTCAGCCGATCGGTGGCCTGATCGTAATCAGCCACATTGCCGCGACATTCGATCGAATGACTGCCGCCGCGGGTCTGCCGGATGCGTTCCGTGAACACATAAGCGGCTCCATCGAAAGCCGAACCGACATCGCCGAACTTCAGGTCGAATTCCGCAACAATGTTGTTCGGCGCGCGGCTGTGCGCCGTGGGCGCATCCGGTCGCAATGCCGCTACACAATCGACAACCGGCGCCAAGGGCTCGTAGTCGACCTCAACATGTTCGGCGGCGTCTTCCGCGATATAGCGGTTGTTCGCCATGACGACCGCGACCGGCTCGCCCACATGGCAGACCTCATGGTCGGCGAGCACGGGACGATCGAGCTGCTGCCGGATGGTCGCGCTCGGCAGCGCGACCGCAAGACGGTCCTTCGCGAGATACGGCCGCAAGTCCTTGAGCGTGTAAACCGCGCGCACGCCCTCATGCATCCGCGCGTGAGCGACATCGATACCGCGGATCGCGGCGTGTGCATGCGGGCTGCGCACGAAGGCCGCCGCCAGCATGCCCGGACGCCGGATATCGTCGACGAACCGACCTCGGCCAGTCACCAGATCGGGATCCTCGACGCGGGCGACGGTCTTGCGCTCAACCTTGTCGTTCATTGTCCTGACCTGTGCCCAGGTGAAACCGCGCAGTTCACCATTTCGGCCCAGCCGGCAACGGCGGCGCGCCGCCACGAGAGGGCGCCTATGATGGTCGCCTCCGGCTTTGCGCCGTCGACGGCGGAGAGCGTCCTCAAGATGACTAAACGGAGTCGTCCATGCCGGCGCGACGGCGCCAGTATTCCCACATGCGGTTCACAGAATTATCGCTGTTCACCACCTCTGAGGTCTTGGCGATTTCTCCTTCGCTGAGGAAGACAATCTCGCCCATGCGCATCGCCTCGGACTGCAGCATGGCATTGACCTTCAGGTAGATCGAGGTCAGCACCGCCTCCTTGAGATTGGGGCCGGCAACTACACAGCCATGCCCGCGCATCAGCGCGACTTGGCCCGTCCCCAGGCATTTCGCCAGGTCGTGGCCCTGCTCAAGGGTGGTCACGAGCATGTTGGTGTCGCCAAACTTGTGGCGGATGTCCCAGATCGGAACGTTATTATGCCCGAGCCCACAAGCCGGGTGAACGACGGGCCGTAACTTCACGCCGGTCAAGCCAAAGGGAATGACCTCATAGGCGTGGTTATGGACCACCGACATGATGTCGGGGCGCGCCCGATAGATCGTGCCGTGAATCGGTCGCTCGAAATACATCGGCCGACCGCGCTGATCGATCGGGTTGCAATCGAGATCGTATTCCATCAAATCGTCGAAGGTGACGAGTTCCGGGCTGCGGGAGCAGGACAGGAAAAAACGGTCGGGCCGCTCCGGATGGCGCACGCTCACATGACCGAGCGCGTCGACCACCTTTTCATTGGCCAGAATACGGTTGGCGACGACCAAGTCGCGCAATAGCTGATCCAAATTGCTCATTCGCTTCTCCTACCTTGTAAGATATTGCCAAAGTTACCTCGAAAAACGCACCGGCTCCGGTTTGAGTACTCCCTCGGCGACGAGTTCCACCAACCGCCGTTTCAAAACTTTCCCGCTTGGTGTCAACGGGAACGCGTCCAGTTCGACGTAGTACTCGGGCATGTCATATCTGGAGAGACCAAGTTCATCGAGATGACATAGAATCTCCTGCGGCCCCACCGCTCCCTTGCTCGCGGCAATAATCGCCAAACACACTCGTTCGCCCAGGCGCTCGTCGCCAACCCCGAAAGCCGCAGCCTTTACGACCGCGGCGTGGCGCATCGCATAGTCCTCGATCTTGGCCGGATGGATGTTGTGACCTCCGCGGATGATCAGATCTTTCTTGCGCCCGACGATGCGAACATTTCCGTGCTCGTCCATCTGGCCGAGATCCCCGGTCATGAACCAACCGCCGCTGTTAAACGACCGCTCCGTCGCCTCCTGATCGGCGAAGTAGCCGAGCATAAGACACGCGCCACGGCCGCCGAGTTCGCCGATCTCTCCGGTCGGCACCTCCTCGTCGGGATTGTCCTGGCGCCACAACTTCAACTCAAATCCTTCGCAGGAGCGCCCACAGGTGTTGATCACGACCTCGGCCGGATCGTCCGGCCGCGTATATTGGAACGAGCAATTCTCGGTCATGCCAAAGCTATTCTGAGGCCTGACGCCCAGGTCCATCAAACCGCTCACGGTCGCCGGTGGGATGGGCGAGCCCCCAAGCTGAAATGCGTTGACCTTGCCCAGCCGCGAGAGACCGCGCTGGCGCGCTGCGTTCAACAGATCGATGGCGTGAGTGGGAACCCCGAGAAGGAACGTGGCGCCCACGTCGAGAATGCGGTCGAGCATCCGTTTCGCATCATGGGGCGTATGCACGACGAACTCTCCGCCCGCGACCAGGGTCACGCACAGACCCACGGTTCCGATGTTGTGGCTCATCGGACTGATCGTATAGGTCACGAGGTTCTCGTCGAACGCCCAGTCCTTGACGATCGCGCGGGCATTGGCCAACAGCGTGTTGTCCGAATGCATGACGCCCTTCGGCAATCCGGTCGTGCCGGAGGTGAATGCGAGATAGACGACGCGATCCGGATTCGTCCGGTGTGGCAATGCGATTTGCGTCTCGCGCACCAAGCCGCCGAAACGAACCGGAGGATCATCAGCCGCTAAATCCGGCGCCAGCGGCGGAACGCGATAGAACTTCTTGATCTGCGGCAGGTCCTTGATCATCGCCTCGATATCGTGCCGATCGGCGTCGACCCCGTAACCGGGCTGGAAGAAGAATGCGACGGAGCCGGCACGCTCGAGCAGGCGAACGATCTCCTTGCAGGTGTAGTCGCGGTGCAGCGACGTGTTGCACACGTATCCCATGCGCGAACAGGCAAGAAGGATGATGACCGACTCCACCCGGCTGGGCAGCCAGATGGAGACCCTTTCGCCTTCGCGCAGGCCGGCCTGGTACAAATCCTTGGCCAAGCTATCGACCCATGCAAGCAAAGCCCCGTAGGTCAGGCAGGAATTTACGTCCCGCAACGCGACCCGATCCGGCGTGGACTCGGCGCGCCGGCGCAACAGCATGTAGATGGTGTCGTCGCGCCAATATTTCTTCTCGTAGAATTCGCGCGCGCGCTCGATATCCTGCAGCGTCAGTATCTTGTTCACTTTCCTCTCCACGCTCAACTCAGAACCCGCAACCTGGGTGGCGGGTGTAGGCTATTTGAACCGACCTTTTTGAATCCAGCCGCCCGTAGGCTCCAAGAGCAATCTATGCCGCCGTAGCGATTTCTCCCGCGATATTCGACCGCATGATCGCGCGGACATCTCCTTCCTGCTTGAGCGCCCACATCAGCTTGACCAAGGCCGTCTCGCTGGTCATGTCCGCCGCGAGAATGACGTTGGGGATGTTCATGATGGCTCGGTCCGCATCGTACAGGCCGAGCCGTTCGCCGCCATAGATCGCCTGGGTCGTGATCGCCACCGGTTTTCCGAAAGCCGCAACCACGCTTTGAAGGTCGCTCTTGATATGCCCAATTCCGGTGCCCTCGATCACGGCACCCGAAGCGTTTTGCAAGTGCCGTGCCAAAATCGCCGGTGTCACCGCTGGCGTCAGCTTTACCAGGACGACATTCTGATCGAGATCCGTCGCCAGCCGAAGCGGTCCTGTGCCGCGAGGGTTCGGCAACGGAGACTTCAACATGAGATTGTCATCATGCACGAAGCCGATGGGAGTAATATTAATGCTCGCAAAGGCGTTCACCGCGATGGAGTGAACCTTGCGGGCCCGGGTGCCGCGAATGATCACGCCCTGGCTCCGTTCGGCATCGGCCGAGAAGACGACGCAGACCTCCGCCATATCCGCCAAAACAGCGACACGAATGGCGTCGCGCAGATTGGCCGGCGCATCGCTGTCTGCGTCTCCGCCGGGCCGCATGGAGCCGGTCAGGACGAGCGGAAAGTTGAGCCCGCGGAGCATGAACGAGAGCGCCGCTGCCGTATAATGCAGGGTGTCGGTGCCATGCAGGATAACAACGCCGCGCGGCTTCTGGACGGCAGCCGCGGCCACGGCCTCGGCCAGAATCGTCCAGTCATCCGGCACAATATCCATGCTGCCTTTTGCGAAGACCGGCCTGAATACGATTTCGATGTCGGCGGGTCCGAGCGTGGATGCGAGCGACGACGGATCAAAATCCATCACCGCCACGCCGCCGCTCGATCGGTGGCCAATGGTGCCTCCGGTCGTCAATACAATGACCTTCGATGTCATACTCTCAGATTATCCGTTCGTGCGACCTTCCAGCGCGGCATACGTGGCTCGGCGCAGGCGCCACATCACAGTTTGGGCTGCAGTTCCAGAACCGGCTTCGTCAATTCTTCGTAGCCGCCTTCCGTCACCATGACGGTACTTGCGCAAGTAAGAAGGACCGGATCGTCGACGAGCGTCTGAACCAGCAGAGCGACGCCCGGCTTGAGCACGTCCTGACGCCCCTTGACCAGGTCGAGCGTAAAGATTGTCAGTCCCATGGAGCCGCCACATCGTCGGTAATAATCGGCTCCCGTGGCGGCGCGATAGACCGAGCTTGCCGCCTCGAAGATATCTCCGGCCGTCACCCCGGCTCGGACAGCCCGTTTGGCCTTCCCCTGCATGCTCGTTACCAGATTATAGGCATCGACAATCTGCTGTGGCGGCGATCCGTCACCTACATAGATACAGGCCTGCGAACCGGCTCGGTAATGGGTGTCGACGCCCATGATCTCGACAGTGACGATGTCGCCCTTCCTGATTTTTTCCGTTGTCGATGTGTCATGCATCAGCCCGCCCTGCGGTCCCGACCATACCGCGACCAGAGACATATCGAAGTCGCGCTGGCCCGCCGAATACATCGCCTCATGAATCTTGCCGATAACCTCGTAAGGATAGACGCCTTCCTTTGCGGCCCGCAGCCCGGTTTCCAAGCCGACCTTTGTGACCTGTGCCGCACGCCGCAAACAGGCCGATTCGGCCTCCGAGGGGGTGGCCGCAACGCCTTCGATCAGGCCGCTCACGTCGACGAATTTGGCGTTCGGGAGATACTGCTGAAGTTTCTTGAATTGGCTGAGCTTCAGAAAGCGCTCTTCAATGCCGAGCGTTCCCGCCGTGTTGCCGGATTCTTTCAAGATGTCGACCAGAACCTCGTACGGGTTCTCGTGATCCATGTAGAGCTTCGGCGCTTCGGTGAACTGGATCTTCGCGGCTTCGCGCTCAAGCGAGCGGGTCATGATCCGGGGGGCGCCGGCCGCCGGGATGACGAGCGCATGCAACTCACACAGCCAACTCGCGAAATGCGAGGCCTTGTAGCCGCTGCCGTAGAAGATGTTCTCGCCCCGGGTGACGATCAGCGCGTCCACCAGCAAGTCTTTCATTCGTTCCCGCACGCGACGGTGACGATCCTGAAATTCCTGCGGTGAAAAGATCATCTCGCTCATGGGCCCCCGCGCCTGGTAATGAAACGTTTCATCATCTTGACGCCAGTGTAGAGAATTGGCCATTCTGCAGTCAAGCTTCCCTGACACGAATAGCGATGGCGCCTGCGCCGGAGAATATACATGAGCTCTCTCACCGCGGATCTTGGCCGCTTCGTAGCCGACCTGAGTTTGCGCCAAGTGCCGGCGCTGGGCTGCGACATCGCCAGGATGGGCATCGCTGACTGCTTCGGCGTCTTGGTGGCCGGAGCGCGCGCCCCTGAGGTGGCACTCGTCGATCGTGAACTTGGCAGCACCGGCGGCGATGCGCCGGCCTCGCTCATTCCTTCCGGAGCACGGCGCACCGTCGACACCGCTGCCCTGGTCAATGGCGTCGCCGCGCACGTGCTGGATTACGACGATGTGACCCTCGACGGCCACCCGAGCGCCGTCCTCGTCCCGGCGATCCTCGCTCAGGGCGAAGCAAGCGGATCGAGCGGCGCTGAGATGCTCGCGGCCTATATCGCCGGCTACGAGGTCTGGGCCGAATTGCTGGTGCGCGAGCCGACGCCGCTACACCGCAAAGGCTGGCACCCGACGACCATGCGCGGCACCGTCGCCGCGGCGGCCGCGTGTGCCAAGCTGCGCGGCCTCGACGCTGCCGGTGTCACCACTGCCATGGCTATCTCCGCGTCGATGGCCGCCGGCCTGGTCGCGAATTTCGGAACCATGACCAAGTCCTTCCAGGTCGGCCGCGCCGCCCAATCCGGGGTCATCGCTGCGCGCTTGGCGCAAGCCGGTCTGACGGCATCGCCCGATGCGCTCGAGCACCCGTCGGGCTTCCTGGCGGCTCTGTCGCCGGAGGGCAAAGCCCAGCTCGATCAGCCGTTCATTGCCGGACAGAAGGAATGGCACATCGTCCGCCAGGGCCTCAACATCAAGCGCTATCCCATCTGCTACGCGAGCCACCGGTCCATCGATGCCGCGCTCGATCTGGTTGAGCGGCACGATCTGTCGCCCAAGCAGGTCGAACGAATTCACGTCTCTACTGGCAAGACGCAGTTGCTCATGCTCCGCAACAGCCGCCCGCAAACCGGGCTAGAGGCCAAATTCAGCATGCAGTTTGCTATGGCCTCCGCGCTGGTTGCACGCAAGGTGGGCCTTTCCGAGTTGACCGACGAATTCGTGGCGCGACCGGACGTGCAGGCGATCTTCCCGCGCGTGTCCTTCGAGACCACGACAGCCACCATGGAAGGCTCCGCCTTCGCGCCCGCAGACGCGGTCGAAATCACCACGATGACCGGAGAGACGCTAAAGAGCGGGCCGGTCGAATACGCCAAAGGCAGCCACCAGCGCCCGCTGTCGCGCGAAGAGCTCTGGGTCAAGTTTGCCGACTGCCTCGGCGCAGAATTCACCGATGCGAAGAAGTCGCATGCGTTCGAGAATCTGATGATCCTGGACCGGCTTAACGGCGCCGGCGACCTATTTTTGCCGGATCAGTAGGAGCGCGGCATTCTGAGGACGTGTTCGCCGAGGAAGGCGAGGATAAGGTTGGTCGAAATCGGTGCAATCTGTGTAAGCCTCGTTTCGCGCCATTTCCGTTCGACGTCGTATTCCTTCGCGTAGCCGAAGCCGCCATGAGTCTGCAGCGCGGCCTCGGCTGCGTGCCAGGCTGCTTCCGAGGCCAGAAGCTTGGCCATGTTGGCTTCCGCACCGCAGGACCGGCCAGCCTCAAACATGACGGCGGCCTTGTAAACCATCAAGGCTGCCGCCTCGGTTTCCGCATAGGCCCGAGCGATCGGAAATTGCACCGCCTGATTCTGCCCGATCGGGCGATCGAAGACGACACGCTCGCTGGCGTATTTCGAAGCCACACGGATAAACCAGCGTGCATCGCCGATGCCTTCGGACGCGACCAGTACGCGTTCGGCATTCATGCTATCGATGATATAACGAAAGCCCTTTCCTTCCTCGCCGATGAGGTTTTCCGCCGGCACTTCAAGATTGTCGAAGAACACCTCGGTGGTATTATGGTTGATCATGGCCTTCAGCGGCTGAATCTTTAGCCCGTGATCCAGCGAAGAAGCGATATCGACCAGAAACACCGACAATCCGTCCGCGCGGCGTTTCACTTGATCGATCGGCGTGGTGCGCGCGAGCAGCAGCATTAGATCGGAATGGAGCGCCCGCGAGGTCCAGACTTTTTGCCCATTGACGATATACTTGTCGCCCCGGCGCTCGGCCCGGGTCTTGAGCTTGGTGGTGTCGGAGCCCGTCGTCGGCTCCGTGACACCGAACGCCTGCAGGCGAAGGCGGCCGGCGGCGATCTCCGGCAAATATTTCTGCTTCTGCTCCGGACTGCCGTGCCGCAGCAATGTACCCATTATGTACATCTGGGCATGGCAGGCGCCCGCATTGCAGCCCGATGCATGGATTTCCTCGAGGATGGCGGACGCCGCGCGCAGCGGCAGGCCTGACCCGCCGTATTCCAGGGGAATAAGGGCGCCGAGAAATCCGGACTCCGTCAACGCGTTCACGAATTCGGTCGGATAGGCCTCACGCTCCTCCAAGCCCCGCCAATAGGAGCCTGGATAGCCCGAACAGATGCGGCGTACGGTCTCACGGATTTCCCCATAATCGTCGTCCATGTCGAGGACGACCGAATTGTCCGGATGAAGACGATCGGCTGGCTGATCCATTGGCATTTCCCTCTTCTCTAACCGCTTAGTGCGAAGGCATCTGCTCGGCCAAAGCCGGCCGCGCATGGAAGCCTTTGGGCAGTTTCGCCTTGGCGATCCCTCCCTGCAGCGCCACCCCTTGCAATGAGCGCTCCAGGATCGCACGCACGGCGATCAGCCTGTCGATGTTCACCCCAGTCCGCAGGCCCATTCCCTCGAACATAAACACCAGATCTTCCATGACGACATTGCCCGAGGCGCCCGGCGCGAACGGACAGCCGCCAAGGCCGGCAAGACACGCATCGAAGCGCGTGATACCGGCATCGCTTGCAGCCAAAGCATTGGCGAGCCCGAGACCGCGTGTGTCATGGAAGTGCGCCGCGACGGGCAGCGGTTTGACCGCAGCCTGGACGGCCTTGAAGACGCGCCGTACCGACACGGGATCGGCATAACCAACGGTATCGGCGACGCAGATTTCGTCGGCGCCGGCCTCGGCAAGCTGCACCGCATAGCGCACCACGTCTTGCTCGGGAATTTGCCCTTCGATCGTGCAGCCGAATGCCGTGGACAACCCTCCGGCGAGCACCGGCCGCTTCGACGGATCCAAGCCATCGATCAGCGCGGCAATGTTCGCGAAGTCGGAAACAAACTCCTCGCGCAAACGCCGCACATTGGCGAGATTGTGCGAGGCGCTGACCGACATCACGAAGTTCAGCTTGTGCACACCGGCCGCGATCCCGCGCTCGGCGCCCTTGAGGTTTGGGATCAGCGCCGAGACGGTCAGCCCTTCGATTTGCAGCGCGCGCGACGTAACTTCAATCGCATCGCTGAATTGCGGGATCACCTTCGACGGCACGAAGGAACAAACTTCGATTTCGCTCATCCCCGCGTCGGCTTCCGCTGCAAGCCATTCGAGCTTTTCGGCGGTCGGCATAAAAACGGAAATGTTCTGGATTCCATCGCGCAGTCCGACTTCGCGAACGATGACATCGATACCGGGCTTCATCATGCTCCTCTTAAACGTCGGGCCGGCGCCGATCAGCGCCCCTTGAACACCGGCTTACGCTTTTCGTTATAGGCCCTGACACCCTCCAGACGATCTTCGCTGCCAACCAGACGATTATAGGCCTCGATCTCGTAGTGAAGCGCACTCTTGAGATCCATATCGAGGCCATGATGAATGGACTTCTTCGCTTGGCGGATCGACAGTGGGGCGTTCTCCGCGATTGCGGCCGCGGTGGCGACGGCCTCCGAGACGACCGTCTCGGATTCGCAAAGCCGGTTGATCAGACCCCATTGAAGGGCATCTTCGGCGCCAAAAGGCTTGCCAAGAAAAATGATCTCCTTGGCACGGCGCTCACCTACCGCACGCGGCAGAAATTGGGTGCCTCCGGTTCCCGGCATGATCCCGAGGGTCACTTCCGTCAACGCGAAGCGGGCGGCCTTCGCCGCATAGATGAAATCGCAGGCGAGCAGGATTTCGAGCCCGCCACCGAACCCATGGCCATTGGCAGCGCCGATGACCGGCACCGGGCAGTCGAGCAGAGCCCGGTATTGCCGCTCGAATATCTCGTGCTGGGCCTCCCACTGCTCCTTGGCCATGCCATTGCGCTCTTTCAGATCGCCACCGGCGCAGAACACGCGATTTCCGGCGCCGGTCAACACAATGGCCCGCACGTCGCCCGGCGAGATCAGTCCCGACCACAGATCGAGCAGATCGCGGCCCATTTGGGTATTGACCGCATTGCTGACCTCCGGTCGATTGAGCGTGACCAGGAGCACATGCCGATCAATAATTTCGGTACGAAGCGTGCTGTAGTCCCGGCTCATCCTTGTCCTACCCTTCGTGACCTCGCCAGATCATCACCCAGGATGTCGTCGGTATCGGCCCCCAGTTCGGGAGGCGACAGCCGGAACGGTAATCGTTCGCCGTCAAACGACAAGGGCGATCCGATCAGAGAAATCTTGCCGTCCGGACTGTTTTGCAAGATGCCGAGCGCCCTGGTCTGTTCGTGCGCGAGGACCTGATCGATGCTCTGGATCGGCGCGTTCGGCACACCGGCCGCATCGAGCGCTTGCTGCAATTCGGCCGTACTAAATTTGCCGACGGCCTCCTCGAGGAGCCGATAGAGCTCGACTTGGTTTTGCACACGATCCGGATTGCTGCGGAAGCGCAGATCCTGCGCCCATTCGGGACGGCCGAGAACGCGCGTGAACAGCGTGAACAGCTTGTCGTTCCCCGCGGCAACCACGATGAATCCATCGGTCGTGTTATAGCCGCGATAGGGAACGATCTGCGCGACACCCGACCCTTGGCGCTGCGGCACTTCGGCGGAGGCCTGATAATTCGCGGCGTGGTGACCCATCCAAGTCAAGGCGGTCTCATACAGCGACGTCTCGATAACGCAACCGGGGTTTCCCCGCCCGCGATCGAGCAGCGCCGAGATGATTCCGATCACCGCCCACATGCCCGCGGCCATATCGATGATGGAGGTGCCAACGCGTACCGGCGGACGACCTTCCTCACCGGTGACGCTCATCAGCCCGGCAAAGGCTTGCATCAGCGGATCGTAGCCAGGCCGGTCCTTGTAGGGACCGCTGGTGCCAAAGGCGCCGATGGTCACATAGATCAATCCCGGTTTGCTGTGGCGAAGCGAGGGACCGTCCAATCCCATTTCTTCGACCAGGCCAGGACGCAGATTTTGCACAACGACATCGACGCGATCGAGGATGAAGGTTTTCAGTCGCGCACGATCGGCCGGATCCCGCAGGTCGACAACTACCGACCGCTTGTTGCGGTTAAAGCTCTGGAAGATCGCCGACATGCCGTGCCAGAACGGCGGCGCCCATTTGCGTGCGTCGTCACCGCCATCCCGCTTCTCGACCTTGATGACGTCGGCACCCAGGTCGCCCAGGATCTCACCGGCGAAAGGCGCGGCAACGCTGTGCCCGAGTTCAAGGACAGTAATGCCGGCGAGTGGCAGACGATTTTCCATTGGCTCATCACGTTGGGAAGTTGCGGCAGCGACGGATCGCAGGCGCAATTCCCTGCCTGCCGATTGGGACATGTCAGGCGCATTTTTAGGCGATCGTCATGACCTCGTCAATGAAACGTTTCCAATGCCGACGCCCGGAATCGGTTCCGCGGGATTGCCGATAGGAAAAGCTCTTAGCCCTCGCGTGGGGGTGGTGCGCAAGAGCCGCGGATGATCAACTCCGTCGGCAACAGAACGCGCTGAGCCTCCCCCTTGTAACCGCCTTCGAGGCGATTAAGCAGCAGTTCGACGGCGATCTGGCCCTGCTCCGCGCCGCTCCAGCGGATCGCTGTGATCGCCGGGGTTGCAAGGCCAGCGAGATCGGAATCGCAGCCCGCCACGATCGAAATATCGTCCGGAATTCTCAGGCCGTGCTGAAGGACGGCGCGCAGGACTCCGGGCAGCATCGCCATGCCGCCCGAAATCAAAGCTGTCGGAGGCCGCGATGACGAGAGGAGCGCCGATGTTTCGCGGAAGCCGAACTCGGCGGAGAATGCGCCGACCCGGACGAGGGCCGGATCGAGCTTCGTGCCCGCTGCCGCGAATGCCGCCTCGAAGCCCGCGATGCGCTCGCGTCCCGGACGCATCGCCGGCCGTCCCGTGAGCAGGACAATGCGCTCGTGGCCAAGGCGAAGAAGATGCTCGGTCGCCACCATGGTGCCGCGACGGTGATCGATCGTGACGCCGTCGACCTCCGCCGGCAAATCGCGGTCGACCAGCAACACGGGGATACGCATCTGCTTGACCGCGCGGCGCAGAACCGGATCTTCCTCCGTGCTCATCGTCATCATGATGGCGTCCACGCGACGCTGGAGGAAGATGCGCAGCAACTCCATCTCGCGCTCTTTGCGCTCATCCGTCGTGGCCAGCAGCAGCGTGTAGCCGTGCGACCGCAACATGTTTTCAGCCGCGGTGACGAAGCTGCCGAAATCCGGAATCGAGATGTCCCTGATGGCGCAGGCGACCGTGCGAGTCACCCCGAGCCGCATGCTCTGGGCGACGCGATCCGGCTCGTAATGGAGCTTCTGGATCGCCTTCATGACCTTGCGCCGCACATCCGGGCTGACGGACTTATGCCCGTTGAGAACGCGCGAAACGGTCCCGATAGCAACGCCCGCGGCGCGAGCGACATGGCGAATGGTGGGGGTGCCCGCCATATTTATCAATAACTACAACTTCATTTCGATAAGGAAAACCGGTCAAGCCGTCTACGGCGAATTACAGCGCAAAATCACGACAGGTGTCAATCTAGCGCTCCGGACGCCCGCGGGCATCCGGAGACCGGTCGCAACGGATCTATTGGCAGCAGGCGCGCTTTTACGGCACGAGCATCACGATCTTGCCGAAGAAGTCGCGAGACTTCCATCAGCACCTCGGCCTCGCCGAGCTTCTCCAGCGGCATGGTTTTGATCTCGGGAACTTTGAGCTTGCCTTCCGCTACGCCCATCATCCCCTTGGTCACGTCTTCTACGGTGTATCCGTTGGACCCGATGATGCGCAGCTCGCGGTGCCAGATGTAGCGGATGTCTGTCTTCGGATCGAAGCCCGCCGTCGCGCCGCAAGTTAGCAGCTTGCCGTGATGCTTGAGCGCCCGCAGCGACGCGGCCCAGGTGTCGCCGCCCGTAAAATTCACGACGACGTCGACGCCCTTCTTGCCGCTGAGATTCCAAGCTTCGCGCGAAAAATCATGGGTGCTGTAGTTAATTGTGTGGTCGGCCCCCATTTCTTTCAACCGCCGGCATTTTTCGTCCGTCCCGGCGCAGGCGATCACGCGGGCGCCGTACATCTTCGCAACCTGCACGGTCGCTGTACCGACCCCCCCGCTGGCGCCCAGAACGGCGATCAGATCGTCCTTCTGAATATCGCCGTTGGTGAACAACATGCGGAAGGTCGTACCGTAATTCGCCGGGATGGCGGCGGCCTGCTCGAACGAGAGACGTGGATCGAGCTTGATCACAAATTTCTGTGGGACGCGGCAGTATTGCGCCATACCACCGTGAATTTCTTCGCCCATCATACCATCGCTGGTCAGCGGATCGATCAGAACCCGCTCGCCGATTTGCCAGCCTTTAACCTCGGAGCCAAAGCCGGCCACCTCGCCGGCAACGTCGCCGCCCGATATATGCGGCATTTTGACGGGAAATCCCGGCATGCCGCGACGCACGAAGACGTCAAAATAGTTCAGGCCGCAGGCGCGCACCCGGATCTTGATGTCGCCAGGCCTAATCTCGGGTTCGGGGAAATCGCGAAAAACGATATTCTCTATACCCCCATGCTTCTCGATGACGGCCGCTTTCATTGACGACACCCTCTTTATTCAACGGTGATTAAAGATGACCCATGCGGATGAGAACCGCATCGTTTCGCTCGCTGCGGCTGACGACGGCAGCGCAGACAGCCAGCATTCTCGACCTTATGAAACGTTTCATTTTGCTTGTCAAAGCCGAATGGTTTGACCGATCGAACGCGATTTCGCGGGGGAATTCGCACGTCCCGCATTCCGCAACAGGCAATCGACAAGCGCCATATGAAACGTTTCATTGACGACCCTTACCGCAGCTTCTAGCATGCCGTCAGAATGCGCAAAGGACGCATTTTCGCCGCTTGGAAAGGCTCGCAGGATTTACCGATCGCAACGCAGGAGTGCGGGCTCACCACGCCGCCCAAGATCGGTACGCGCGGCACCTTTCACCGCAGAGTTCAGTGACGCAAACGGTGACCGACCCGGCACATGACTGCAACCGCGATTGAAAATGTCCCTGCTCGCAGCCGTCCGGGCCGAACGGATGTCTGGCTTTGGATATTACTGCCCACGGTCGCCGTGTTCGGTCTGATCTTTGTTGTACCAATCATGGACCTGATGCTGATCAGCTTCCATGACATGACCGGACCCGGGCAAGTCGGCACGGCCGTTACCCTTGAAAATTACCGGTTGTTCCTCACCGATTCATTCTTTCTCGAAATTCTCTTACGCACGTGCTGGCTTGGTTTTCTGGTGGTCGGCTGCTGCCTGATCATCGGATACCCCGTCGCCTATTACCTCGCGCGAACCCGGTCGAGATGGCGGGGCCTCGCTCTCTTTTTCGTGATCTCGCCCCTTCTGATCAGCGCCATCGTTCGCAATATCGGCTGGTTTCCCTTGCTCAGCCAAACCGGTGTTGTGAATTGGGTATTGCTGGAGATCGGCATCGTGAGCGCACCGCTTCGGCTGGTCAGCAACTTCACCGGCGTCGTCATCGGACTGGTGCACGCGCTGCTGCCGTTCATGATCTTGACGCTGACCACCGTCA
This sequence comes from uncultured Alphaproteobacteria bacterium, assembly GCA_963789455.1. Classification (GTDB taxonomy): domain Bacteria; phylum Pseudomonadota; class Alphaproteobacteria; order Rhizobiales; family Xanthobacteraceae; genus Pseudolabrys. The sequence goes on from CAWBLD010000007.1 coordinate 58,443, forward strand.
TCCAGCGCATCGACCGCGATCTTGAGGAAGCCGCCGCCAATCTCGGCGCCGGGCCGTTCGAGGCGTTCTGGCGCGTGCTGCTGCCTCTGAGCCTGCCGGGCGTGGTTTCCGGATCGCTACTGGTCTTTACGATGGCGATCAGCGCCTACACCACGCCTGCCATTCTGGGCGGCAACAGAGTGTTGGTGATGGCAACCTACATCGCGCAACAATTCCGCACCGTCCTTGATTATCCCGCGGGCGCCACGGCAGCCGCACTCCTGCTGCTGTTCGCCGCCGTGTTGACCATCCTGGCGCTGCAGTTGCGCACCGGAGAGGGTGAGAGCGCATGATCCGCTCGGTCGCTCTCCGAATCATCCTCTACGGCGCGTTTGCCTTTCTGCTGGCGCCCGTCGTCATTGTCGTGATCGCCGCGTTCAATGGCGGCCCGATCCTGTCGTTCCCGCCGACGGCATTCACGACGGAATGGTTTGCACTCATCAAGCCCTCGTTCGTCGACGCGCTCTATGTCAGCCTGATAGTTGCGTCCTGCACAGCACTGCTGTCGGTCATATTCGGGGTTCCCGCCGCTTTGGCCTTGAATCGCGGGCGCTTCCCGGGCCGGAGCGCATTGAATTCGCTTCTTCTCTCGCCCCTGATGGTCCCCGCGCTCGTCACCGGCGTGGCGCTCTATCAGTTTTCCTTCACGTTCTGGGATATCACGGGCCTGCCGCTGGGCGGCACCATCACAGGCTTGGTCATCGGGCATCTCACCTTCGGCATTCCTTTCGTCGTCCGAGCGGTTCTTGCCGGTCATGCGCGCTTCGACAGCGCCCTGGAAGAAGCCGCGCTCAACCTGGGCGCAACGCCAATGCAGACATTCTGGCGGGTGACCGTTCCCATCCTGCGACCCAGCATTATTTCAGGCGCAATCTTTGCATTCGTGATGTCGCTCGACGATGTACCAATTGCGCTGTTCATGGGCGGCGGCAACGCGACCACGCTGCCGGTGCGCATCTTCACAACCGTCGAGTTCGATTTTGGCGGCGATGTCATGGCCGTTGCCGCGGTGATTGTCGGCGCCTCGTTTGTTTTGATGCTCATGCTCGATCGGCTCATCGGTATCGAGCGCCTTTTCGGCGCGCGATAATTATCTCGGATCGGCAAAACAATGTCTGAAGTCGTTTTCGAAAAAGTTGAGAAGTCGTTCGGCACACAGCTTGCGGTGCGCGGCATCGATTTGAACGTGCAGCCGGGAGAGTTCGTCACGTTGCTCGGACCGAGCGGCTGTGGAAAGACGACCTGCCTGCGCATGGTCGCGGGCTTCCTGTCGCCCAGCAGCGGGCGCATTATCATGGGCGGCCGCGACATCACGGTCCTGCCGCCTCATCGCCGCAACACCGGCATGGTGTTTCAGTCATACGCGCTGTTTCCACATCGGACTGTCGCCGAAAACATCGCGTTCGGCTTGGAGGTTCGCCGGCTGCCGCGCGCCGAGCGCGACCGGCGGGTGACGGACGCGCTGCGTCTTGTTCACTTGGACCAGTTTGCCGACCGTTATCCAGAACAATTGTCCGGCGGGCAGCGGCAGCGCGTGGCGCTGGCCCGCGCCGTCGTCATCAAGCCGGATGTTCTGCTGCTGGATGAGCCGCTAGCCGCGCTTGACCTCAAACTGCGTGAGGAATTGCAGGTCGAAATCAAGCGCGTCCAATCCGCGCTCAACATCACCACGCTGTTCGTCACGCACGATCAGGGGGAGGCCTTAAGCATGTCCGACCGAGTGGCCGTGATGCATGAGGGCCGGATCGTCCAGATCGATTCGCCGGAGTCCGTGTACGAACGTCCGAACAGCCGGTACGTGGCCAATTTTATCGGCCGCACCAATCTCGTCGAGGTCGTCGTGAGGTCGAAACAGGACAGCGGCCGTTTCCGCGTCGAAATGCGCAATGGGAACGGGATCGTTTTCGAGGTCGTCGGCTCTCCACACCAGAAGATTGAAGTTGGTGACGATTGCCTGCTGGGCGCGCGCCCCGAGCATTTCCATCTCGGCGCCGGCCGCGAAAATACGATCGAGGCCAAGGTGCGGAATGTCATCTATTTCGGCAACGTCCGCCACGTCGAGGCCGATGGGCCGAGCGGCGAATCATTTACGACGCTGTCACGCCCGGGCGATCCGGTTCCCCACGCGGGGGAGGTTGTTATTCTCAGCTGGCGCCCGGAGTGCTGCTTCCTGCTCAAGGAGTGACGGGCAACGGGCTAGGATACAGGCATGCAGGAAATGCTGCGATGACCGTCCCAATTTTTGACAGCATCAATGAAACGTTTCATACTTACGCTTGTTTAACCTATTCAGGAATTCACGGAGGTACTAATGCGAGCAGCAATCGTCGGCTTTTTGGGACTGCTAGCGAGTGCTCTGATCGGCACCCCACCCCCTGTGCAAGCACAGACGTCGAATGTGACGCTCCGCGTCGCCACCTTTGGAGGACACGCCGGCGATGTCGAGAAGGCATATATCGGCGACCGGATGACACGGATGACCGGCGTCAAGATCGAATGGACGCATGGCAATCCGAGCAACTTTTTCGCCAAAATGCTGGCGTCGCGGGGACGGGAAGCGCCTTTCGACGTCGTGCTTCTCGACGATGCCGTGCAGGATGCGGCGATCAAAGCCGGACTGCTGAGCAAGCTCGACCCCGCCCTGGTCCCGAATTTGAAACAATTATATCCGCAGGCCCGCAACGCTGAGGGCTATGGGCCATACACCATCCTGTATTCCATCGGGATTGTCTTTAACAAGGAGAAGCTGAAGGCGGCGGGAATCCCTGAGCCAAAATCGTGGGAAGATCTTTGGAATCCGAAGCTGGCGGGGCATATCTCCGTTCCGGAAATGTCGCTCCCGCAGGGAGCGGACTTCGTTATAAAGATCGCGCAACTGAACGGCGGCAGCGAAGCCAACGTTCTGCCCGGGTTAGAAAAAATCGCCAAACTCAAGGCACATTCCTATTACTCTTCGTCCGCCACCTTGGGACAGCAACTCGCCGCGGGCGACGTGTGGATCTCGGTTTGGACGAGCGGCCGCTCCTGGTCGATGATCGAGCGAGGTTATCCAATCGGCTATGTCATTCCGAAGGAAGGTAGCATCCTCGGAATCGACACCATCGACATGGTCGCGGGTACTCCGCATCCGAAGGAGGCGCAGCAATTCATCAACATGCAGCTTGATCCGCTCGGCCAACTTGGCTGGGCAGTCGAGATGTCCTATGGCCCGAGCAACGCGACCCTAAAGAGCGTGTTCGCGGCCTATCCGGATATCGCCAGGAAGATGCCAGCCTCGGAAGCCGATCTGAACCAACTCTATGCCGCGAAATGGGGTGTCTATAACGCCAATCTGAAAAAGGCGACGGATTACTGGAACCGCAACGTCAAGCACTGAAGAAACATAGAGGCCCGTTCGAAAGAGCGGGCCTCTTTCGCTTCTGGATGCGGTGGTTCCGGCGGCGGCTAAAGCTTTCCGAAGGTGGGCACGAACAGTTCCTCGATCGGGATGTGTTCGGGAATCATGCCTTGATCGTGCAGCCACATGATCAAAGCCTCGAGGGAGGGACGGTTCGGCTCGATCCCATAGGGGAAGGGGTCGCCGCCGAAAACTTCGTCGATCTCTTCCAAGTCGTCGAACAGCCACGGCACCATATAAGGCAATTCGCCGGTATCGCGCATGCTCTCGAGTTGGCGCTTCTTCGATTCCAGCATGGCGTTGTAGAGACTTGAGGCGACGAAAGGATGTTTCTCGTAGACGTCGCGCCGGATGGCGATCAGGTGCATGATCGGAAAGATCTTGGTGCGCAGATAGTAGTCCCTCTCGACCTCTCGGTAGTTCGGGATCAAGCGCACGATGTCGGGATGCGTTTGGAAGGTCTCGGGCAAGGCGCTGCCGACGATCGCGTCGATCTCCTGGTCGACCAGCATCTGCCCCAGCGGCTTCCCACCGGTATTGCTTTCCAGTTTGACCGGCTTGAGCAACGGCTGGATCGTCGGATTGCCGTGGCTGCCGGGCTTGTTGAGAGCCCCCTGGACCCAACTGATGGTCGACAGATCGACACCATAGTCGTGCTGAAGCAGACCGCGCGCCGTGACTGCGGCGGTCATCGTGTAGAGCGGAAGCCCGATCCTCTTGCCCTCGAGATCCTTGGGCGACTTGATCCCCGACTTGCGGTTGATCGCCATCATGCCATGGCGGAAAATGCGGGAGGGAAAAATCGGAATCGCGATCAGTGGCGAATTTCCGCGCACATGCCGAGTGATGAACTCGCTGCTAGACATTTCGGAGGCGTCGAATTCGAGACCCCCGCCCATGCGGTCGAACATCATGCGCGCGCCGTAAGACCCATCCATTGGCATGAAGTTCAGTTCGATGCCGTCAGGCTGAACCTCGCCTTTGTAAAGCGGCAGCATGCGGTCGTAGACCGCGCACGCAAACGAAAGCTGAAGCTTCGGCATGAATTCAATACCCCTCCTCGTCTTGGCGACATTCGCCGGCTGCACAAGCCTATGTGAGCTATTGACGAAGGTCAATGAAACGTTTCCAACTCGGTGTTGTTGAAGGGGTCTGCGCGCCGCCCTTGAGCGGCGAGTAGCGGTGCCTCTTTGGAGCAAGGCGATGGATTATGTGAGACTGGGCCGCTCAGGGCTTAAAATATCGCGCATCGCACTCGGCTGCGCCTGGTTCGGCGATCCGGCCTGGAAAAGCTGGGCCTTGCCGGAATCGGAGTGCCGCCCAATCGTCCGCCGCGCCATCGAGCTCGGGATCAATCTGCTCGATACCGCCGACCAGTATTCGAACGGCATGAGCGAGACGATCATCGGCAAGCTCTGGCCGGAGTTCGCCCGCCGAGACGAACTGGTGCTCGCCACCAAAGCTTTCCATCCGACCGGCCCTTCTCCGAACGAGCGCGGCTTGTCCCGCAAGCACCTGATGGCGGCGATCGACGGCTCGCTGAAGCGGCTAAACACCGATTATGTCGATCTTTATCAAATCCACCGAACCGACAGCGAGACGCCGATCGAGGAAACGTTGGATGCGCTTAACGACATAGTGCGGACGGGTAAGGCCCGTTACATCGGTGCATCAAATTTGTTCGCCTGGCAACTGATGCGCATACTCGCAATGTGCGAGCGATATGGCTGGAACCGGCCGATCTCAATTCAGAACCACTACAACCTCGCCTACCGCGAGGAAGAGCGCGAAATGCTGCCCCTCTGCCGTGAAGAAAGCATCGGTTTCATCCCCTGGAGCCCGCTGGCGCGCGGTTTCCTGGCCAACAATTTCCGGCGCGATGGAACCCGCACAACCGTCCGCGCCACCGACGACACGACGACGGCGTCATATTTCAATGAGGCGCACGACTTCGACGTACTCGACCGGGCGGTCGCCTGCGCCGAACGCATCGGTTGCGCACCGGCGCAGGTGGCGCTGGCCTGGATGCTGCACAAGCCCGGTGTCACCGGGCTGATCACCGGCGCAAGCAATGTCATGCACATCGAGCAAGCGGTTGCAGCACTCGACATCGTTCTCAGCGCCGACGATATCGCGACGCTAGAGGAGCCTTATCGCCCGCACCGGGTCTTGTTGCATCTCTGAGTCCGCATCAGTGTCAGTGGGACGATCTTTTTTCGGGTCGCGAGCACCAGCAATGCCAGGCGCGCGCGAGCGCCGTTCGTGGATAGTCGGTGGCAAGTCTTATTTCTGCTTCGGTGAAAACGTCAATCGTGCCATATGTTAGATTGCGCAACTGCAACTCCGCATCCCAGCAATTATAGATCGACCGGAAGACAAGCCCTTCGATTGAAGAACCGACCACCGTCGCCTCGTGCCGGTTCGTCAGCACCACCGAATGTGATCCAAGGTACCGCGCGAGGGATACAGCCTCGTCCTCCTTCACCACAAGATAGGTGGTCGCCCCAAATTCCTCCTGCTGGTCCCAGAGAGATAACCGCTTGCCAATGGTCGCCCCCAACTGGGTGGCAACGCGCAATGTTAGCCCGGTGTGGCAGAATGGCAGCAACGCCGGCGAATGATGATGGCAGACGGCAGTTATGTCGGGGCGTGCTCTGTAGATGGCGCCATGAATGACCCGCTCGGAATAGAGCGCCATATCGGACGGGCGCACGGGCTGCAAGGTCAAATCGAATTCGAGAACATCGTCTTCATTGACGAGTTCCGACGCCAGAGAGCCGACAAGAAAAACGATCCGGATTGCTCGGGATCCGCATGCTGACATGGCCGAATGCGTCACCTTCACAAGCAGCAGGAGCGCCTTCACAAGACAGGATGCGGTTAGCCAGCAAGTCTCGAGGCGCGTTTGCGGGAAGAGCCATGCCGGGTGGAAATGGATCGAGCGAGGACCGTTGTAATATAGTAGAGCGTAGTATAAAAAAGAAACATTTATACTGGACTAACTCGCGCTTGTTCCCCTCAATCGCCCGCAACGTGAGCCTTCAGGCGTTCACGCATTCTACCGAAAGTGGCCTCCGGCCAATCAGGTTACCTCGTCAATGTCCAACACACTGCTGACGCTGTTTAGCACTGAGCGCTACAAAGAGCATTATGGGATCGGCTTCTGGCGCGACGCCACGATCTATTCGCTAGTTCAGGATCATGGCGGGCGCGCACCGGATCGCATCGCCGTCCAGGGCGGGCAAGCGGCGCTGACTTATCGGGAACTGCTGGCGGCGGCCTACTCCTTCGCCGCCGATCTCCCCGGTCGAGGGATTATCGCCGGGCAACGTGTGGCGGTCTGGCTGCCCAACCGGACCGAGACGGTCATCGCCCTTGTCGCCTGTTCCCGCAATGGTTACGTCTGCTGCCCGTCGCTGCATCGAGACAACACCGTTGAAGAAATCATCGCACTTTTGAAACGAATGCGGGCATCGGCCGTCGTGGCCAAAACCGGGTACGGGGTGAACGCCGACAAGCACGATCTGTTTGTCCAGGCGGAAAAACTCGATAGTCTGAAGCACGCTTATCGCCTTGAGCCGGCCACCGCAGGCGCGAGTTCGAAAAAAATTGTCGCGGCAAAGACCAAAGACGAGATTTTGCAATCCGCGCCCGCGGCGCAGAACTCCGACCGCGCCCTTTATCTGGCCTTCACCTCTGGCACGACCAGCGTTTCCAAGGGCGTGATGTGCAGCGACAATACGCTACTGGCGAACGCACGCGCTCTCTCGGCGGACTGGAACATCACCGAGCGCTCGGTGCTCTATTCCCTTAGTCCCCTAAGTCACAATCTCGGCTTAGGCGCCATGATCATGGCACTGCTTACCGGTGGTCAGCTTGTCGTGCTCGATTTGCCGCGTGGCCGCAGCGTGGTCGACCGTCTGATCGGGACTGGTACAACATTTCTCGTCGGAGTCCCGACGCACGCCATCGACCTCTTGAAAGAGGTCAACGCGAAAAACCTGTCGGGCATCGGCAACCTCAACGGTTTGCGGATTTCCGGTGCTTCCGCTCCGCGCGAAGTGGTCACGGAACTGTTGAAGCACGGCGTCGTGCCGCAGAGCGGCTACGGCATGACCGCGACTTGCTCGCACCAATACACGCTTTCCGACGACGATCCAAAGCTGAACGTCGAGAGCAGCGGGCGTTCATGTCCTGGCTATGAAATCCGCATCTTCGATCGCGAGGATTTAAACCAGACGTTGTCGCCCCGCGAAGTCGGTCAGATTGGCGGCTGCGGCGCGAGCCTGATGCTCGACTATTTCGACGATCAAAGAGCAACCGAGGATTCGTTCAACCATGACGGCTGGTTCATGGCCGGCGATCTGGGATGGGTGGACGAGCTGGGCGATCTACGCATCACCGGCCGCAAGAAGGACGTTATCATCTGCGGCGGTCACAATATCTTCCCGGCCAAGATCGAGGCGCTGGCGTCAGCGCACGATGCCATTCAACGAGTCGCCGCGGCACCGATTGCGGATCAGCGGCTCGGCGAAAAGATCTGCCTGCCCGTGATGCTCCGTCGCGGCAAGCAGGCGAGCCCGGATGATATCCTCAAACATCTCGATAAGATCGGGCTTTCGAAATACGACATTCCGGAATACTTCCTGGAGCTCGACGAAATTCCGCTCACCGCGAGCGGCAAAGTGAGAAAGCGCAACGTCGCCGACTGGATCGCCGATGGCCGCGTGAACCCGACACCCATTCGTTGGCAGGCGAAGACGACATGACCGAACAGGACCCGCGCGCGGCCGCCCTGGCCAGACTGCGTTACGAAATGGACCTGCCGCCGTTTCACCAGGTGCTGCGACCACAGGCGATCGAGGCCGATCCCGAAAAAGGCATCGTCGTCATCGCACTCGGCTTTCGCGATGAATTGCGCCGCTTGCCGGATGAGAAGTCGTATCACGGCGGTGTCATCGCTACGTTGATCGATCTGGCCGGACATGCGGCGGTCGCCGTGAAGATCGGTCGCATGGCCCCGACGATCGATTTGCGGATTGACTATCTGCGCCCGGCCGACGGCTCCGACCTCACCGCAACCGCCAAGCTGATTAGGGCCGGCCGATCGGTAGCGCGCGTCGATATTGAAATCACCGACGATCAAGGACGCCAGATCGCCATCGGAAGGGGAACTTACAGCACCGGCAGCTAATACCGGATTAGCCCGGCGCCGCTGCGCACGAATCCGTTCACGGTCGACGACTGCTAATCCTGCACAATCCTCGCGGAGGCGCGCCGCCAGAACTTGAGCGGGACCAGCGCCACAGCGAGTACTACCGTGCCATAGATCAGGCTGGACGGGGTCGGAATGAAATAGCACAGGGCCGCGGCGACACAGGTTAGCCGGCTCCACCACGGCAGCGGCATGCGGAAGTAGCCCTCCGCGGCGACAGATAACAGGATCACGGCCAGCCCAACGGTAATGGCTGACGTAGTGATCTCCAGCAGACTGCCCTTCAGCAGGATGGCGGGGTCGTAGATGAAGGCAAATGGCAGAACGAAAGCGGCCATCGAGAAGCGACACGCGGCCACCGCAATCTTCATCGGATTATCATGCGCTATGGCCGCCGCCGCGTATGCCGCGACCGCAACCGGCGGCGTCATCGCAGACAGGACCGCGAAATATAGAAGGAATAGATGTGATTGCAGCATCGGCAATCCGAACACCTTGACCAGGGTCGGCGCCAGAAGTGCCGCAGCAAGCGCATAGGCAGCCGGCGTCGGCATGCCCATTCCAAGAAAGATGGTGAGCGCCGCCGATATGATGAGCGTCAGCGCCAGATTGGAGCCCGCCGCAAGCACCAACAGTTCGGAGACTTTGCCGGCGAGCCCCGTCATCGTGATCCCGCCGATCACCATGCCAGCGGCAGCACAGGCGCCGGTCACTGCGACCATGTTGAAGCTCGCCTGCGCGATCGCATCGTACAATTTTATCGTCGAGAAGGTCCGCCAATTCAGCAGCCAGACCGCAATAACCGACACGGCGCCGAACAGCGCGACCATCGTCGGCGTATATCCGACTGCCAGCGCCGCCACCAGAGTCACCAGCGGCACGATGAAGGTGCCCCCCGATTTCAGCGTGGTGGAAATCATCGGTATCTGATCATCGGGCAGGCTGCGCAAGCCAAGCTTGTGTGAGCGCAGATGCACTTGCGTGTAGACGCCGAGGTAATAGAGCAGCGCCGGAATAAGGCTGGCGATCGCGATGGAGACGTAGGATATGCCGGTAAACTCAACCATGATGAAGACGGCGGAACCCATCACCGGCGGAAGAATGCTGCCGCCCGTCGAGGCGGCGACCTCGACCGCCGCAGCAAGCACCGGCGAATAGCCGAGCCGCTTCATGATCGGAATCGTCACCGATCCGGTGGTCATCACGTCCGACGTCGGGCTGCCTGACAACATGCCGAAGAGCGCCGACGAGAACACCGCGACCTTTGCCGGCCCACCGACTTGGCGCCCGGAGACAGCTGCAGCAAGTCCGAAGAAGAATTCGCCACCTCCAGCACGCTCAAGCAGCACGCCGAAAAGAACAAAGAGGAATGCGTAGCTAGCAGTTACTTGAATGGGAACGCCAAACAGACCATCGGTCGTGAAAACCATGATATCGATGAAGTGACTCGGCGTGATAATACCGTGCTTCAGAGGCCCCGTGAGCAAGTGACCGGTCAAATTGTAAATAATCAGTAAGACCACCAAGCCGGTCAGGCCCATTCCCACGGTGCGCCGCGCTGCTTCTAACGACAACACCAGGATCAAAATTCCAAAGATCCAGTAACTTAGCGGCAGAGGATCGAACAGCGTGATGCGAACGGCGATCGCTTCGACCTCGTAAAGAAAGAAGACGAGGCAGGCGAGCGCCGCCGCCGACAGGATCCAGTCAAAAAATGTCGGATAGGCCGGATTCGCTCGTTCGCTGTGACCTACCAGCGGGAATACTAGCACCAGCATCATGCAGAGAAAGACGATCGTGCGCGCCACCAGATCCCAAGAGGAAAAAGCCGCGGCCCAGATCGTGTAGACGGCGATGCAGACGGCAAACGCGCGGAAGATGTGGCCCATCGAACCGCGCGGATACCGCCTGACACCAGTCGACACGAGCGAAGCAAGAATGCTCACGAACAATTACCTCTGAATCGATAAACGCGGACAAACGATCTCCCACGAGGCTCACTTCATCAGACCCGCTTCTTTGTAGGCCTTGATCGCGCCTGCGGCAAACGGCGCCGCGGACTGCTCAATCATGACCGGCGGCGTGAAGCGCTTCATGGCCGCAGAGACGGCACCCATCTTGTCCGGATGTTCGATCATGGCCTTGGTGATGGCATAGACCGTCTGTTCGTCCATTTTTTCGTCGACGAACAGAATGACGCTGGTAGTCACCGTGTGCGCGTCGATCTTCTGCCAGGGATGAGTCCCCGCCTTGATCGTCCACGGCTTCAAGCCGAACTCCTTCACCACCGGTGTGATCGCCCGCTCTGGCACGTCGACCATGGCGAGATTGACCGCCTGCGCCATCTCGGCAATCGAGCGATGATTCTCGAATAAAGTGTTGGCCAGCATGTCGATGCGGCCGTTCTCCATGAGCTGCGCCTGCTCATTCGACGCTTGATACTGAATTGAGCCGCCCCAGGATTCGATGTCCTTCGTCGTGATGCCGAGGGCCTTGAGCGTCGCGTCGGTCATCGCCGACGTTAGCAAGCCGCGGCGGTTGAACGCCAGACGCACCGGCGGCTTCTTCTTGGCGAGATCGCCCAGGTCGTGGATGCCGTATTTCTCGACGAAGTCGCGACGCGCGATCCACATCACAGGCGTCCAGTTGTACAGCACGGCAACGGCCTTGAGACCCTTGACCGGGCTCTTGAACGGCGGCTTGCCTTCGTTCGCAAAAATGAGGTCGCCGTCGTTGGCCATCCCGAGCTCGCATTTGCCGCTCTTGACCTGCAGCACATTGGCGAGACCACCGCTCGACGTCTGATAGGTGATGGTCGATCCCTGATAGGCCGCCTTCACGGTGGCGTCGAGACCGGCTCCCACGAGCGACCAGAGGCCACCCGGGCTGGCGCCGCAAAGCGTGAGATTATAGGGCTTAGCTTGCGCGATGCTGATCGACGCCAGCAAGATCGTAGCGGTCGTTGCAATAACTCTGCGCATAGGAGATCTCCTCTGATCGCGAGTGCCGACAATCCGGCTTCGCGGTAGATAAAAGGATCCGCGGCCTTTGCAGCCGCCGGGCACACAAGAGTTCCAAGACTTGTATGTGTGAACTTCAACAGGTGCTCCGCAACAAATCAAGGACTATTTCAAAAATTGGCACAAATGAAACACACGCGACATTCGATGACGCCACTTTCGACGTGCATTCGCACCTACGCGGTGCGCCAGCCTGCCATTTTTTAGTTACATAGTCTTTAGTTACATACGTTCGCGGGCTGCATGGGGGTCGCCTCGACCGCTACGCGGCCCCGGCCGCGGCCCGCTGGCGCTCGATGACCGACTTCAACCACTGCGGCGTAATCGGAAGCTGCGTGACTGCCCCGCTTACACCCAGCGCATCATCAACCGCCGAGGCGATAACCGCACCGGCTGCCGCGATGCCACCTTCGCCGGCGCCCTTGATGCCGAGCGGATTCAATGTGCTCGGCGCGTCCTCGGTCAGCAGCACATCCACAAAAGGTACATCCTGAGCCGTCGGCAAGAGATAGTCCGCGAAGGTCACCGACAGCGGTTGTCCGCGTTCATCATAGCGGAATTCCTCGAGCAGACTGCCGCCGAGGCCTTGTGCGAAGCCGCCGACCAGTTGGCCTTCGACCAACATGGGGTTGATAGCGCGGCCGATATCGTAAGCGATCAGCACCTTTTCGAGGCGGACGCCGCCGGTGCCGCTGTCGATGTTCACGACGACGACCTGAACACCGTAGGGATAGGTCATGTGGCTCGCGTTGAACCAGCCCTCCGCCGCAAGGCCCGGATCGCGATCCCCGCGGGTCGGCGACGTCGGCCGCAGGTGGTGGGCGATTTCACCCAGACTGATGGCAGGGCCGCCGGCCTGACCTTTGCGGATAATGTTGCCGCCGACGATGTCCAGATCGTCCGCATCCGCCTGCAGAAGCTGGGCGCCGATATCCAAAGCCTTGACGCGTACCTTTTCCGCCGCCGCTGCCGCCGCGTTCGCGGTCATGACCGTGGCACGCGTAGCATGCGCGCCAATTCCATATTCGATGCGGTCGGTACGTCCGTGCACCACCCGCACCTGCCGATAGTCGCTACCTAGCACGTCTGCACAGACCTGCGCGATCACGGTCTCGAAGCCCTGGCCGACGGAGGCGCCGCCGGTGATCACTTCGATCTCGCCACTGGTGTGCACATTTACGCGAGCACCATCCGTCGGACCGAGACCGCTTTTCTCGACATAAATGGCCAGACCGAGCCCGACATATTCGCCGGCTTTGCGGCGGGAGGCGACCTCGCGCTCCAGCGCGTCCCACCCGATTCTTTCCATCGCCTTGTTCAGCAGCGCCTCGTAGTCGCCCGAGTCATGTATGACTTCGTCGCCCAGCGCGATCAACGGCCGCTCATAGGGCATCTCGTGCGCGGCGATCAGATTGCGTCGCCGGACTTCCACGCGCGACAGCCCGAGCTTGCTAGCGATGGCGTCCATTAGCCGCTCGCGTGCGAAATTCGTCTCGAACCGGCTTGGCGCGCGGTAGGTCGCACAAGGCGTCTTGTTGGTTAAACGCACATGACCGTTCGCGCGGTAGTGCGGCACACGGTAGGGACCCGGAAGAATCCCGCAGGTGCTGTCGACGACGCGCGTGCCATGGGTCCGGAGATAAGCACCCTGATCATGGAAAAAGTCGTCGTCGATTGCGAGCAATCGGCCCTCGCCGTCGGTGGCCGCACGAATGCGATGCCGCTGTTCCCGTGACTGATTGGCTGCAATCATGTGTTCGCGGCGATCCTCCAGCCATTTTACCGGCCGGCCAAACCGCATGGCGGCCAACAACACCAACACATCTTCAGGATAGATCTCGCCGCGGACCCCGAAGCCACCGCCCACATGTCCTTCAAAAAGGTGGACCCCGCCGGTGCTGCGCCCAAGCATGCGTGCGAGAGATTCACGATTCCGGTGCGGAACCTTCGCCGCGCCATGAAGTTCGAGGACGTCGCGCGCGGCATCGTAACGACCGATAGCACCGCGCGTTTCTAACGGTACGCCAGAGTGCCGCCCAATCGACAGATCGAGGTCGACTACCGTGACCGCATCCCGGAAAACGGCGTCTACGTCGCCATAACCTTGCCGGCAGATGGTAGATTCTGTGGTGAGCCCCGGCGCGAACTCGGCTGGTGGCGCGGCTGCGTCCAGCAAGGGCGCAAGCTCCTCCACCACGACAGTCACACTGTCCGCCGCATCCTCGGCGATATAAGGATCTTCGGCAAAAACTACCGCGATCGGTTCGCCGACATAGCGCACACGCTCGCTGGCGAGGACCGGCTGCCGGAACGGCGCCAGCTTTTCGATTGGCCCTTCGCGGAAATCGATCGGAGGCAGATCGGCGATGTCCTTCGACGTCCACACTGCCACCACGCCTTCGATCGCCAGGGCCGCCGATACGTCGACGAATTTCAGCCTCCCATGCGCATGCGACGATCGCACCATGCGCATATGGAGCTGATGCGGGAAGTTGATGTCACCGGCATATTGACCATGGCCGGTGACCAAGGGCCTATCCTCAAGCCGCGCGACCGACGCGCCGACCCAACGCTGCTGCGGCGCGCTCACCGGGCTACCCTCATCTCGTTTGCCACAGCACGCACGGCTTTGATGATGTTTTGATAGCCGGTGCAACGGCACAGATTGGACGAGAGAACCTCGATTAACTCGTCATCGGCGATATCAGGTTTTTTCTCGAGGACGCCGACCGCAAGCATCAGGAAGCCCGGCGTGCAGAACCCGCATTGCAAGGCGTGATGGCGCATGAAGGCCTGTTGCATCGGGTGTAGATCGTCCCCGCGTTGCAGCCCCTCAACGGTTCGGATTTTTCGACCCTGGGCCTGGACCGCGAACATCAGACAGGAGCGCACCGGCTCGCCGTCGAACAAAATGGTGCAGGCCCCGCAGACCCCGTGCTCGCATCCGATATGCGTACCGGTCTGTCCGCAATCCTCACGAATGACATCCACCAGCGTTTTGCGCGGCTCGACCAGCACGCGATACGACTTCCCATTAACGTCGAGGGCGATTTCGATCTTTTCGCTCATGCCGAGTTCTCCAGCGCGCGTCGGGCCAGTGTGCGCACCAAAGCGCGCCGGTACTCAGCCGTGTTATTGCTATCCTCCATCGGATCGATGGCCTCGGCGGCAAGACTTGCGGCCCGCGAGAATGTATCCGCATCCGGCGGTTGCCCGACAAGCGCCGCCTCTGCCTCGACGATCCTGCGCGGCGAGGACTCGGCCCCGCCTACCGCGACCCGGGCCTCGATCACTCGCCTCTCGTCCGTCCGATAGGTAGCAAGCACCATAGCAATGGCAAAATCGCCGGGCCGCCGGCTAAATTCCGCGAATCCACAACGCGTGCCTTGCGCTAGCAGCGGCAGCTCGACAGCCGTCACCAGTTCGTCCTCCTGCAGATCAGTTGTCATCACGCCTTGAAAGTAGTCTGTGGCGGCGATGCGACGGACACCGCGTTTGCTCTGGGCGACCACACGACCGTCCAGGCCAGCAACCGTGCAACACCATTCCGAGGCGGGATCAGCGTTCGCGAGACTGCCGCAGAACGTACCGCGCACTCGGATGGGATGATGCGCGATGTGCCTCATGACTTTGCGCAATAATGTCCCAGTCGGGCCAGGGACAACACCGGTCTCTTCGAATGCGGCGTGACGCACGCAGGCGCCGATCCGAACAAACTCGCTGCCGACGGCGATCTCCGACAGCGCGGCAATACTGTTGATGTCGATCAGATGCGACGGCCGCGCCATCCGAAACGCCATGGTCGGGACAAGGCTTTGTCCCCCCGCGAGAATCCGACCGTCGTCCCTGGCGAGCTCCGCCAGCAGCGCGACGGCTTCGTCGACCGATCGCGGTGCGTGATACTTAAAACGAGCGGGTTTCATTGGTCTCCAATTTCGTGACAGCGCGCGCCGCCGATCTCTCAGCGGTTGTGCCGATATTGTTACAGAACTTCGGGTAGACTTGCACGCTTCCTCCGTGCGGTAAAGCGCGTTTTAACAAATGGAATTTGGCAGCCTATAGCTAGCAAGGCCAAACCATGTTGCGTAATCGGGACCAGCGTTCTAAAAACGGTATCGTGTTCTCGATGGCCGAGTGCATCCATGAGATTTTTGCTTGGTACGAAGCCGGCAAGCTAAAGCCTGCCCCGGCTGTCATATATCCTCTTGAGAAGTTCGCGCAGGCGCTGCTGGACATCCAGGATCGACGAGTGCGCGGCCGAATCGTGCTCGTGCCGAACCCTTAAGCGAATTGCGCCCCGGAGCAGCCCATGGCATTTCGTTACGATGAAATCGGCAATCGCCTGAAAGCCTACCGCCTTGGTTCGGGTCTGAGCGCCGACGAAATCGCCAAGCAACTCGGCATCTCTCGCACCGCGCTTTATCGCTTCGAGAAAGGCGAACTTGCCAAGATCGAGACACTAGAGCGCCTAGCTGAGCTACTCGGCGTCTCCATCCCCACGCTGCTGGGCGTCGGCATCGAATACATCCCTTCGGCCGTGACCTATTTCGAGCGCATGCGCCAAATCGAGGAAACGGCCGAGCACATCATGGTGCTGTCGGGGCCTATCTCCTTCCTACTCGCTTCCGGCAATTTTGAAACCACGCTAGAAGAGGTTCTGACCGAAAACATCACCCAGAGCGTCGCCAATCGCGCCAAGGCGCTCAGCGACATTCCGAAGATCATGGGCATCCTGCGCGAGCGCAAGGAAATCTATCACCGCCGCCGGCCGACGATCGTCAATCTCATGTCAGCGATGGAGATCGAACGATTCCTGCATCATGGCCTGATCGGACGCGACGGATTGCCGCAAGGCATCGTCGTCAAGCGCAAGGCATTGGCTCGGGCCGAGATCGAGCACTTCGTTACCTTGATCGACGACCCGCCGATGGGCATTCAGATCGGAATCGTCACCGATACTTTGCCCCATACGGGCTTCCAACTCTTCCGTCAGCCGGACCGAAACATTCTTGTGCTCAGTCCCTTCCGCTTGGGAGGCGAGCCCAATGTCCGCGTCGGCGTTGCGATGATCACCTCCGCGCCGGATGCGCTGGTATTTCACGAGAACGCGATCGGGGACATGTGGGGCCGCGCCCTGAAAGGTCAGGCCGCAGCGAATTGCGTACGCCGGCTGTTAGCCGGCGGCGGACCGGCGTTTGACCAAGACGAACTTGAGAGTGTCGAGCCGGCGCAAACCGAAGCGTCATCGCGCAGCAAGCCTCCAAACTCGCTCATGTAGCAGCAGCGCGAATTGGAACGGAAGAAGGGCGCGTGAGCACAAAAACCTTTGGCCAGCGCACGCCGCGGCTGGAAGATCGAGATTTGCTGTCCGGGAAAGGGCGCTTTGTCGGAGACATTCATCTTGATGGGATGCTGCACGCAGTCTTTGTTCGAAGCCCGCATGCGCATGCGAAAATCCTCTCGATCGATACGACGAACGCGCTCGCGATATCGGGCGTGCATGCGGTCTTAACCCGTGACGACATTCGCAAGCTCTTCGTGACGGATCGGCTCGCGGTCGCGCTGCCGGACCGGACCTACAGACAACAGCGCGATCGGCTCATCCTAGCGGGTGATGAAACCGTTTATGTCGGCGAACCGCTGGCGATGGTCATCGCCGACGATCCCTATCTGGCGGAAGATGCGCTTGCTCTAGTTGAGGTCGACTTCGAGGTCTTGCCGGCGGTCGCGGATTGCCAAGACGCGCTGCTGCCAGGCGCCGCGCTGGCGCATGCCGACGGTCCCGACAATCTACTGGCCGAGTTTACCAGCGTCTACGGCGACATTGACGCCGCTTTCGCCGGCGCCGCGCACATCTTCAAGGAATTGTATTGGCTGCACCGCGGCTGCGCAAACTCCATGGAATGCCGCGGATGCGTCGCCGTGCTCGACCAGATCGAGGACAGGCTGACGCTTTGGAGCTCGACGCAGACCCCGCTGGTGACGGCGCGGCTGTTGACGGAGATTCTCGGCTGGGAAGAATCCGCCATTCGCGTCGTCACGCCCGACGTCGGCGGCGGGTTCGGGCCCAAGCTCGTATTTTATCCGGAAGAAGCCGCTGTTGCCGCCGCCGCGATCAATCTCGACCGGCCGGTCAAGTGGATCGAA
This sequence comes from uncultured Alphaproteobacteria bacterium, assembly GCA_963789455.1. Lineage (GTDB taxonomy): Bacteria > Pseudomonadota > Alphaproteobacteria > Rhizobiales > Xanthobacteraceae > Pseudolabrys. Next base: position 76,261 of record CAWBLD010000007.1, read on the forward strand.
GATCGGCGCGAGCATTTCATCGCCACAACGCAGGAGCGCGACCAGTTCTGGGACACCGAGATCGCTCTCGACTCCGAGGGCAAAGTACTCGGGGTGCGCGGCTCGGTGCTGCACGATCATGGCGCCTATACCGCCCGCGGCCTCACCGTCCCGCAAGGCGCGGTGGCGGCAGTGTCGCTCGCCTACGACATCCCCGCGTTTCGGATGGATGTGAAGGTCGTGCTGACCAACAAGGTGCCCGTCACTCCGATCCGCGGCGCCGGCCAACCGCAGGGCGTCTTCGTGATGGAGCGGCTGCTCGACCTCGCCGCGCGCGAATTGAAGATCGATCGCGCCGAAATACGCAGCCGCAACCTCGTACCGAACGATGCGATGCCCTACACCAAGGGTCTCACCACGCGTGGCGGCGTTCCGGTCGTCCTCGATTCCGGCGACTACCCGGCTTGCCAGGCGGACGCGATCGCGCGAGCTGGCTGGACCAACTTCCGCCAACGCCAGCTTGAAGCGCGTGAGGCCGGCCGCTATATCGGCATCGGTCTCGCCAATTTCGTCGAAGGCACAGGCCGCGGTCCCTATGAACAGGTCAACATCCGTATCGCTCCCTCCGGCATGATCCACGTTGCCACTGGCGCTGCCGCCATGGGACAGAGTACCAAGACTATGCTTGCGCAGATCGCGGCCGAGCAGCTCGGCGGGGCGATGGATCGTGTCATCGTCACGACGGGTGACTCCGCTAAAATCGCCGTTGGCTTCGGCGGCTTTAACAGTCGGCAAGCGGTGATGGCGGGCTCATCCGCGCATGTCGCGGCAGTGAAGGTGCGCAAGAAGGTGCTCGAGGTGGCGAGCCACCTGCTGGAAGCGGATGCCGCCGATCTCGATATCGACGGCGAGCACGTGTTTGTGAAAGGCGTCGGCGACATGAAGATTTCGCTGGGCCAGATCGCCAAAGCGATGGCCGGCTCCGCGGGCTTTCGGCTCCCCGGCAATCTTCCGCCCGGAATCGATGCTACAGCGAGCGTCGTGATCGACGCCATGACCTATGGCAACGGCACGGCGGTCGCAGAAGTCGAAGTCGATATCGATACCGGACATGTCAAGGTGACGCGTGTCACCTTCGTTCACGACGCTGGGACAATCATCAATCCGGACATCGTGGACGGCCAGGTCGTCGGTGGGATCGTGCACGGCATAGGCAATGCGCTTTACGAGCGGATGGGGTACAGCGAAGATGGGCAACCGTTGACCGCCACCCTCGCCGATTATTTGCTCGTCACCGCGACCGAAGTTCCCGAGATCGAGCTCAGTCATCGCGAGTCGCCGACGCCGCTCAATCCTCTTGGCGTCAAGGGCGTCGGAGAATCCGGCGTCATACCGATTCCCGCGGCGATCGCCTCTGCTGTCGAAGATGCGCTATCGGAATTTGGCATCCGCATCACCCAGTTTCCGATCCAGCCCAACGACATTGCCGCCATGGTCCAGGGGGCCAGGACGCGCTCCTGACGAGATTCTGTTGAGCGCGATCGCCAGCCGATCAGGCCTTAACGACTGGCCCGCGGCCAAGCTGACGAAATATCAATTGCGCCGCGGCCATCAGTGCGCCGTCTTCATGGGCTGGGCTGACGAGCTGAATACCGACCGGCATGCCGTTCGGACCGGAATGGGTCGGCAGGGTGATGGCGGGAACCCGCAGTTGCGTCCAGATGCTCTGGAAACGATGATCCCCCGTGAAGGACAAGTTTCGCGGTGCTTCGCCGGAAGCCGTCGGAGTCAGAAGCAAGTCGACCTCCTTGAACGCAGGCGTAAGCTGCCGCCGGCATTGCTCCACACGCCGCAGCGCGCCGATGTATCGATCGCGCGACAGCGACAGACCATTGCGGATCGTCTTCGCAAGCCCCTCGCTCAGGTCCGATCTGTGGACCTGCCACTCGTAGCTCATCCCGCGCGCACGTTCATAGTCGTTGATGATCTCGCGTGTCACCTGCAGATCGTCGATCGCATCCAAGGTGACGTCGCGCACGGAAAAGCCGAGATCCGCCAGCTGATGAGCGGCGTCTTCAATTGCATTCTTCGTCGCCTCCTCGGCGCTATTCCAATTGTAGGTCCGGCACAGTCCGATGCGGGGCCGCGCACTCGACGGCAGCCAGGACACCGGACCACTGTTTGTCAGCACGCGAGTGGCAAGTTCTATATCTTCAACGGTCCTTGCCATCAGCCCGACGGTGTCGAGGCTGACCGCAGCCGGTTTCACGCCCGCTGGGTTGATCAAGCCGAAGCTCGGCTTGTATCCGATGATTCCGCAAAATGAGGCTGGACGCTGCACCGAACCGCCGGTCTGGGTGCCGAACGCCAGCGGCACCATGAAGTCGGCGACAGCAGCACCCGAACCGCTTGAGGATCCGCCGGGCGTGCGCAGGAAATCGTGTGGATTGGTCGTTTCCGCAGCGGTGGAACCGGCGAATTCGCAGGTGACCGTCTTCCCGAAGACCAGAGCACCGGCCGCCCGGAGCAACGCCACACAGGAGGCGTCGGCGAATGGACGGTAGCCGCGATAGATCGGCGAGCCCATCTCGGTCGGCATGTCGCATGTATCAATCACGTCCTTCACGCCCACCGGAACGCCGTGCAGCGGACCGCGTTCGGACAGCGAATCCAGCCTCTTGGCCTGGCGCAGGATCAGGTCGGCATCGACAAAGGCCCAGGCCTTCCGCACAGCTTCGCGTGCGTTCACGCGCGCCAAGCAGGCGAGCGCCACGTCCTCGCAACTGACGACCTTGGCGGCGACTTTCGCCGCGATCTCGGTCGCCGACAGTGTATTGAGCGAGACGTCTTCCACGGCGCGATCCGGATCACAAAACCTGCTTTACCTTCCAGGCAATGGTCTCGCCGCCCCGGTAAATCAGCGCGCGCTCTTCCGGGCCCGGCACCTTGACCTCTTCAGGAGCAGTCCAGGACACGCGTTCCAACGTGATCGTGCCCTCATTCGGAGGAAGTCGGTAGTGTGCCGGACCGTTCAGGGAGGCGAAGGCCTCGAGTTTGTCCAGGGCCCCCTCCTCGTCGAAGACTTTCACGTAGGTTTCGATCGCGACCGGCGCATTGAATAACCCAGCCGCACCGACGACTGCGAGCTTCTTGTGGATGGAATGCGGCGCGGAATCGGTGCCAAGGAAGAAGCATGCCTCGCCGCCGGTCGCCGCCTTGCGCAGGGCTTGGCGGTCCTGCTCCGTCTTGATAACCGGCATGCAATACATGTAGGGGCGGTTGCCCCAGCCCAGCCAGTCCGTGCGGTTGAGCTCGAGGTGATAGGGCGTAATCGTGCCACCAACTTGCCCCACCTTCGACCGCACGAAGTCGCAGCCGATCTTGCTTGAGAGGTGCTCATGGATGAAGCGCAATTCTGGAAATTCGCGCGTCCATGGTTCGAAGGTCCGCTCGATGAAAACCGCCTCGCGGTCGAACACATCGACCTCCGGATCGACGCTTTCCGCATGGATCAGCAAGGGCATGCCGATGCGCTGCATGCGATCGAGCACGCGCCTGATCTTCTTGAAATCGGTTACGCCGGCGGCTGAATTCGTGGTCGCATTAGCCGGGTAAAGCTTGACGCCCGTGAAAACCTGCTCCTCGCAACCGCGCTCGACATCATCCGGATCGGTGTCATCGGTGAGATAACAAGTCATCAGCGGCTTAAACTGGCTGCCCGGCGGCAGCGCCGAGAGGAGCCTTTCGCGGTAGGCCTTAGCGTCGGCCGTCGTGGCAACCGGCGGAACGAGATTTGGCATCATGATCGCGCGGCCGAACTTCTCCGCCGTATAGCGCAAGACCGCCCGCATCATATGACCGTCGCGGACATGCAGATGCCAGTCATCCGGCTTCTTAATCGTAATTCGATCGAACATCGACAACTCCTCGTTCACAGCAAGCCTAGACCGTCAGCGGTCAAAAGGAAACAATTAGTCCCAAAAATGAAACAACGTCTTGGGTATGTCCTGCCGCAGATTTTCGCAGGGGGGTGGCATTTTATATCTCAATAGCTCTGATTGCCGCCGAGCTGTGCCAAAAATGGCTTCGGCCTGTCCAAAGCGGAAACCGCCTGCATTCCGATCGAACACATTGCAAATAGGCACACATCCTGAACCATCGCCTGCCTTGGCTGGCCGGAATTCAGGCGGCGATCTAGAGCGAAAACCGGCGAACGAACTATTCCTCTCTTGCAAGCAACAGCTTGGTGTCAGCGCTCGCTGCGAGCTAGGCTCGTCGCGATCCGACCTATTTGAATCGCGTCAAGATTAAATCTTCCGGCGTGCGAGCAATGATGCAGCGCAAACATCGACGCAATGTCTTTAGCTGCCAATTGACGGCGCGGAGCTTAAACCTGATCTTAATTGGCATATATTGTTTTAGCGCAATGCACCTGACACAAGTTCTATCGATTAGCCGCAGGAATAGCAGGCCACGCGATAGAACTGGCCCCGATTGTCTAAACAGATTTTCTGCGTCGATAAGTAAAGCATCTGCCCGCAACGGCGAATTATTTTCGGGTATTTTTTAGCCAATCAATTACGCTATCGATTGTTTTAAGCCGGTCTACAAACAGATTGATCTTGCTGAGCTTGGAGGCAAAAGCCCGCATAATTTGAACTCTTCTTTTTCCAACGCCCGATCATTTGCTGTCGACCTGCAATAAATTAAGGGAACATGGCGAGAACATGTCATACGCAGGCTCGAAACAATGGTTACCGGCGGCAACACCAGCGCCCATCGCAAATCATGATTGGCTGCTATGCCGAGTGCCACGATTACATGCGGCGAAAGGATCGCTATATTTATGTTGTAAAGGAAGGTCGCGATGACCTAGTCTTTATTGCGATTACAACAAATCTGAACCTCTGGCCCGTCCTCGATGGCGGGCCGTATCCTTTTTGGCCTATGCCATGACCCGTTCAAACCGACGCGACCATATTCGCCTCACCTCGCATCCCACGCCCGGCGGCAAACTACGCTTCCCCATTCACTGGGGCGCAGCCAGCGCGCGCGAACGCGGGCCAATCATCGGGACGGTGTCTCGACCGGGCGACCGCAACGTCATCGGCAGCCATGGCGGCTCCTATGCGCTTTACCGCGCGCTAGCTGTTTCGTCCGGCGCGCTCGATCCGATCCGACGACCCGACCTCACCAACACCCATCCGGCCGAAACCATCGGACCGTTCGCGCAATGGAGCGATCCGCGTCGCATCGTATCGCTCGATCCGTGGGGACATCTCGCCGCCGATAGTTTCAGAACCGAAATCGCCGAAGGTATCGATATCCGCCCGAGCATTGCCATCACCAAAGCGCGGCTCGATCTGCACGAGATGCAGGATATGATCCGTGCCGGACGGCTGAAAGTCGACAACGACCTGGTGCACGCGAACGGCAGCGTTGGCGTCGTTAAGATCGCCATCGATCCAATCTGGTATCTGCCCGGCCTTGCCGAACGATTTAACACCTCGGAAACAAATCTGCGCCGCGCACTGTTCGAACAGACCGCCGGCATGTTTCCCGAACTGGTCACGCGGCCGGATTTGCAGGTTTTCCTACCGCCAATCGGCGGTACCACGGTCTATCTGTTCGGCAACGTCGGCAAGCTCAACGATCCGGCCACCAAGATCACCTGCCGCGTGCACGATGAGTGTAATGGGTCGGATGTGTTTGGATCCGATATCTGCACCTGCCGGCCTTACCTCATTCACGGCATTGAAGAATGCGCGCGCGGCGCGCAGGACGGCGGCGTCGGCATCATCGTCTATAATCGCAAAGAAGGGCGCGCCCTCGGCGAGGTCACAAAATTTCTGGTCTACAACGCACGCAAGCGGCAGGAAGGCGGCGACGTCGCGTCGGCCTATTTCGAACGCACCGAATGTGTGGCCGGCGTGCAGGATGCGCGTTTCCAGCAACTCATGCCGGATGTCATCAACTGGCTTGGATTGCGGCGCATCGATCGCTTTGTGTCGATGAGCGACATGAAATATGACGCACTGGTTCAGCAAGGTGTCGACATCATGGAGCGGGTCCCCATCCCCGACGAACTGGTGCCGGCCGATGCCTATGTCGAGATCGCGGCCAAGAAAGCCGCCGGCTATTACTCGCCCGAACTGCCGAAGCCGCAAGACCTGCCGGATTCGGTCGGACGACCGCTCGACAAGTATTGAGTGAAGGCGTCTGGGACATGCCAATGATTCCTGCCAATAAATCCTGAGACGGCCGCCGCCTTTTCACTTTTGAGCGCCCAGGCTGTTCGCGCGCGCGCGCAGCGCATGCTCGCACTCGGGCTTGAAAACCGGCTGCCGAATTTTTGCATCGATCTGTCATTACTCGATGCTACCGCCGAGCGGGTGATCGCCATAACGCGCAGCGCCTATCCGTCGCTCGATATCCCCTTCCATTCGCGCTGGCGCCATTTCGTCATCGACGGCATCGATCGCTACGATGCGATCTCAAATACGGCCCGCTTTCCGGATCGTGCGGCGCGCGCACGGGCGGAATTCGACCTGGCGATCGTTAGCGTCTTTCTCGATGCCGGCGCCGGCACACAATGGCGCTACGCGGATGCGGCCACCGGGAAACACATTGGCCGTTCGGAAGGGCTCGCGCTGGCGTGCCTCGACATGTTCGCGTGCGGTGCGTTTTCATCCGATCCCGCCAATCCGCTGCGGATCGATGCGACCGTTCTGGCACAGTTAAGCGCCGAGCAATTGGCGCAAGGCTTTCAGGTCACGCCCGACAACCCGCTCATCGGCATCGAGGGCCGCGCCGCGCTGCTGCGCAGGCTCGGGACACTTGTCGCCGAGAGCCCCGACGTGTTTGCTCGCAATGACAGCCCGCGGCCCGGCGGCCTGTTCGACCACTTCGCGGCGCTCGGCGACGGCGGTTCGATTGCGGCGACGGACATCCTTTCGGTACTCCTGCATGAACTGGGATCAATCTGGCCAACGCACATCTCGCTCGGCGGCATACCGCTTGGCGATTGCTGGCGGCACCCGGCCATGGCTACATCCGATGCCACCAGCGGGATCGTGCCTTTGCACAAGCTGTCGCAATGGCTGGCCTATTCGCTGATCGAACCGCTCCAGCGCGCGGACCTGCGCGTCACTGATATGGACGGCCTCACCGGTCTTGCCGAATATCGCAATGGCGGGCTGTTCGTGGATAGCGGCTTGCTCGCGTTGCGCGACGAAACGCAATTCACGCGGGCGCACGATGCCGGCTCAGCACTCGTGGTCGAATGGCGCGCGCTGACGGTTGCCCTGCTCGATCGGCTTGCCGGTACGATACGGGAAAAAATGGATATGGACGCCGACACGCTGCCGCTTGCGAAAATTCTTGAAGGCGGCACCTGGGCGGCCGGCCGTGCGATCGCGCGCGAGCGCCGGCCCTACGGTGCGTCGCCCATCACGGTCACCACCGATGGAACGGTTTTTTAGGGGGCCATGCGCGAGCGCATAACCCAGAGATGCGGGAATCGATTTTCGGAAAGGATCATTCGCAAGGATGATTGAGGAGAACGAAAATGGAAGGCGTCACTATCGTAGATCACCCGCTGGTCCAGCATAAACTTACGCTCATTCGAGATAAGAATATTTCGACCAAGTCGTTTCGCGAACTTTTGAGCGAAATCGGCATGCTACTTTGTTACGAGGTAACGCGCGATCTACCTTTGACCATGGTGGAGATCGAGACACCCCTCGTCCGCATGCAGGCGCCGAGACTCGCCGGTAAGAAGCTGGTGTTAGCGCCGGTCTTGCGCGCCGGGCTGACTTTCGCCGAAGGCATGCTCGACCTCGTACCGGCGGCGCGGGTGGCGCATATCGGGCTCTATCGAGAGCCGGGAACCTTTACCGCGGTCGAGTATTTTTTCAAGGCGCCGTCCGATCTCGCCGAACGGCTGGTGATCGTGATCGTACCGGTTCTCGCCACTGCAAATACGGCCGTAGCGGCGGTCGATCGCCTGAAAGAGCGCGGTGCCAGGGACATTCGCCTAGTCTGCATGGTTAGCGCACCACAGGGCATCGACCATATGCACGGTATTCATCCCGAGGTACGGATCTGGACGGCGGCAATCGACGATGGCCTGAACGAACAGGCTTTTATCGTTCCGGGACTTGGCGACGCGGGCAACCGCGCCTATGGGACGAAATAATCCGCGTATCAACTGCGAAGGATCGCCCGCCCGCGAAAAATGCAGCATGTAGTAAATCAACATCACGATCTCACAGGCCTTTCATCTCACCGACGCTCGTGAATCTTGTCCCTGTCGTAGATCAAATCGGGACATATTGGTGATGTAGCCCGCCTAGGACAGGACGGCAAAGAATGTAACAGATGGTCCCAATGGCGCGCGGTACTGGCGCGTCCTTATCTAGGGACAAATGCGATTGAAATTGCTTCTGGACGCAAATACGTTCACGCTGAACGTATCCAATTTTTTTGAATGTTTAACATGCGTCGTGTTGCAAAAATGACGGTCGTAACAGTCACTTCAATAAGGAAGTTAATCTTCGAGGGCGCTGCCATAACTAAGCTGCCTAGCCCAAAGAGACTGCCTTGTCACTCAACCGTCCTGCTTTCACCGGACAGCACCACACTAGTGCTAAGTGGGGTCAGCTCAGTAATGACCGTAGCCAAACTGATAGATATCCGGGATGACCATTAACCTAAAATTAGTAGAAAAGTTGCTCAAGGAGGGCGAACTTGCGTTCGCCGTTTTTTTCGCGTGTGGCCAAATTTTATTGGGCGAATATTATGATTGGGCCCCGCTACGCCCGCCTCGCTTGATCACGCTAGTTTGGGTTTTGTTCTTGCTTATTGGGAATTGGCTAGCGGTGAAGGTGGCTATCAGCCTGTTGTTATGGTGGATCGGAAAACGCAACTGAATTCTCGCAATTTTCTCGTTGACAAATTTTGCCAATCATCGCTGCGTTGCCGCGTTCCGTAATCTGCCATTCTGCGAATCCAATTGCGGGAGCGCGCTATCCCCGGTTTCGATTGAGCGCGCCTGGGCCGTGAACACCCCTGGATTAGTCTGCCTTCTCAACATACGTGTGTTTTAACCCGAACGAGAGGTGCTCGTGCCGATCCTTCCCCTCGATCATCCTGAGCCTTTTGCGGCAACGCTCGGCGTGATGCTCTATCCCGGGACCGACAATGATGACCCGCATAAGGCACGAGCATTTGCAGCCCAATGGCTCGCAAAGCCGTTACAGCAATTCCACAAAGACGGCCATCGCCTGCCCTATGATGCACTGGCACGTGTGGCTGAGGATGCCGGTCGACTATTGACTGACTGTGGACGATCGTTGGCGCGGCGCGCAAGCAACAGGGGACGTGTTCAAGGTGCTTTATATTTTAGCCAAGGATCATCCCTCGATTGCCTCTTGGGAACACGCGATACGTATCTACCTGCTCTGTGCTGCGCGTGCCAAAACGACAGGCTCTCGGTCGGGCTTGTGGCAGAGAAATCGACGCTTTCGCACGGTCGCACATCTTTGGGCTGCGTGGAGCATTCGTGATTACCGCACGTTCAGCGGCTCGCCTGAACTCGACTACGACGGCTTCGATGATTTCCAGTGCTTTCTGACCGAGGCCGAGATTCTCCGTGATTTCGGCCAAGTTTGGCGCCAGCCACGCAAAAAATGCGAGCCGCCGCTGCCGCGCGACGTGTGGCGTGTCCCAATTCACTGGAAGCCGCCGCTCCGTGGCTCACGCTGGCCCAATACCGCCATTATCCCTGGTATTGCGCTCCCCAATGACCTAATTGCGGAACTAAAGCCTTCAGGCCGGCCGCGGAGGGTCAGCTGAAATCTCTATCCAAAGTTTTCTGGACAAATTTTTTCCGAAGCTCGCGAGACTTATGTTGGTTCCAATCGAGCACAATCGAGCCGTGGGCCAACGATGTCAATTAGTCAGAAGTCGTCTGCGCTGATTAGCGCCAAGGATAAGAAGCAGCATTATCCTCTTTCCCACCAACAAGTCGTGGATACCCCTACAAGCCGCCTTCGTCCCTCGCCGAACAACCCGCGCGTACATTCCGAACGCCAGCTTAAACTGCTGACGCGCTCGATCCAGCGTTTTGGCTTCATCAATCCGGTCCTAATCGACACGCAGCATCACGTGGTCGCTGGTTGGGGCCGGGTGCAGGCCGCCAAACAGCTTGGTTTGGCGGCCGTACCAACACTGCGGATCGACCACCTGACTAAAGAAGAACTGCAGGCCTATGTCATTGCCGACAATCGCCTTGCCGAGAAGGCCGGCTGGGATCGGAGCTTGCTGGCCATCGAGCTCCAGGGCCTAACGGAGATCGGCTTCGACTTCGAAGCTGTCGGATTCGAAACGGCTGAAGTCGACATTCTGCTCGACGAACTGGCGGAAACGCAGGAGGAAGACAAACTGGAGGACGACCTGCCCGACTTACGGACAAAGGCAGTAACTAAACCGGGTGACCTTTGGGGCTGCGGGGAGCACCGGTTGATATGTGCCGATGCCAGGGAGCCGGCCGGATATGAACGCGTGCTCGATGGCGAAAAGGCTGCCTCGGTTATCACCGACCCGCCCTACAACGTGAAAATTGACGGGCATGTCTCGGGGTTGGGCCGGCGTCATCATCGCGAATTTGTCATGGCTAGCGGCGAGTTGAGCCAGCAGGATTTTATCACCTTCCTTGAGCGTTCATTCAGCAACATGGCCGCGCATAGTCGCGACGGCTCTGTGCACTACGTATTCATGGACTGGCGCCATGTCGGGGAGATAATAAGCGCCGGCCGCAAGGTCTATCGCCAACTGATGAACATTTGCGTCTGGTGCAAAACCAATGCGGGCATGGGCTCCTTTTATCGAAGCCAGCACGAGTTCATCTTCGTCTGGCTCAATGGCACCGCAGCCCATGTTAACAACATGGAACTCGGCCGCCATGGTCGCTCGCGCTCCAACGTGTGGACCTACCAGGGCGCCAATACTTTCAGGCGGGGCGCGATGAGGATCTAAGTATGCACCCCACTGTCAAGCCGGTTGCGCTAGTTGCCGACGCCATCAAAGATTGTTCGCTCACGTGGCGACGTGATCTTGGATCCGTTTGTCGGTAGCGGCACAACTCTGATCGCAGCCGAAAAGACCGGTCGCAAAGCGCGCGGCATCGAGATCGATCCCCGCTATGTCGACGTGGCCATCCGGCGATGGCAGGCCTATTCGGGAAAACCGCCATTCATGTCGAAACCGGCAATACTTTTGAAGAGATGGAGCAGCGCCGGTGTAGAATCCGACTGAAAGGATAGCGATATGCTACGTCGCAGGCTAAAAAGAACGGCAAGCGACCCTAACGCGTACGCCGAATTACTGAATAACCCTGCTTCCTTTGCGAAACGGGAAAAACAAACGGTCCAACGCAAGCGCCAAAAAGAAATAATAGCGTGGGGTATTGTTGTCCGCCGGCTGCATAGTCAGTTCAAACCCGGCCAGTCTGGTTATCCGAGAGGCCGCCCACCGGGCAGTAGGAATTTGCGAAATGCGGTCGAGAAAATTTTCACTGATAAGATCACCATTCGCGAGGGAAGCAAAGTCCGCAAGGTAACCCGGCTGGAGGCCGTGCTTTTGACCAACTTGAACCAAGCTCTTAAGGGCGACCAGAAAGCCATTCGCGCTGTCCATGGCACGTCCACGGCACTCGGTTTGATGGATGAGCGCCCGCAGAAACTTGAAGTGGGCGATTTGAGCTCTTTTACGTTTGACGAATTGGCGGAATTCAAGCGGTTGCTCAAGAAAGCCAGTGCGAAAATGGTCCCGAAGTGACGCTTCAATGGCAGTCATCGGTTCTAACCCAGTACCGACGACCACCGATAACGTCCATTATGGAATATTTGAGCACAGATTCGGACAAACCAGTCATCTCGTGATGAATTGTATGTTTCCGTACTAGTGTTCGATGAACCAAAAAACTGGCCGCTCATAACGGTCTGGTTGAAGGTTCGAGTCCTCCCGGACCCACCAAATTCGCTATTTTCTGTGACGTTAAAAATAGAACGTTCACGTTCGGTTCAGGTATATCATTGGCCAATCACTGGCCAACATCAGGTCGGGCAGAACCGCGCCATGCTCCGGGATGATAGCAATAATGGGTCAAAGCGAGGGCGTGGACCGCGCAACGTGCTCGGCGAGCCGCTCGATATCTGCTCAATCGCACCCATGACGGGTTTTTATCGCGACGGCTGCTGCAACACGGGCCGGGAAGATGTTGGCAGCCACACGGTCTGTGCCGTGATGACTGATGGGTTTCTCGCGTTTTCCAAATCTCGGGGCAATGATCTTTCCACACCGCTGCCAGATCTCGGCTTTCCAGGGCTCAAACCAGGTGGCCGTTGGTGTCTGTGTGCACCTCGGTGGCAAGAGGCATTTGAAGCAAATCAAGCGCCTCGCGTAGTCCTGCGCGCCACTCATGAGGGCGCATTGGCATATTGTTTGCTCGCTGACCTTAAACGCTTTGCGCTAGACTTGGCTTGATCCGAAGCATCTTGGTTACAGGCAACTGAAAATTTCACGTGGCGCGAACGCGCTGCGCAAGTCGGTCTTTCCGGACCGATTGACCGCATGGCATCGGCCTTCGAGCATGAAGACTTGGCAGCGGCGCGCAAGCTTTCGCAGGCTGCCAAGAAATAGCCGGCTACGCGAATTCCTGCCACGCAATTTCGACTGCCTCCGGCATCGTTCCTTCGATGATATTCACCCCCGACTGGTTGTTGCAGATCGGGAAAGCCCCGTGGACACGAAGAAAATCGCTCAGGAAAAAGCTCTCGATTTCATACAGATTTGTCAGGCCGAGATTTCGCAGCAGTTGGAAGGAATGATAGGTGAATCTCACTTCGTGCCGCGCCGCGTAATTCCTGATCCCGAAATTTCCCGACTGGCCCGTGAGGTGAGCACGCAGCCGCCGCCCGATACTGTTTCGCCGCAACTCGCTCATCCCGATGTAAATCAAACGCAATTCGCGGAAAGGGTATGAAATTCTCAGCTTTTCCAGCCAGATAAAATAAATCCCGACCATTCCCTGAACGAGTTTGATTGAGCGTTCATCGAGGCTATACTTCTGCGGGAATGTGATGATTGTCATCGATTCGGTTGTCACCAAAGTCAGGGGACAGCGAGAGCATGGCTTCCGATCAGATCAAGTCCGGCGTTGAGGTCGTTACCGATTTCCTTGAGTCACTACAAGGTGACAAGGATATCGACGCGGACACTTTGGGTGCCGTCCGTGAGCTGTTTGATGCGGGCAAGCTGACAAAAACCCGTCTGCAAAATTCTCTCGACGAACTGAGGGCGACCGCTATCGCCGGCGGTGGAGATCCTGGCGCCAAGGACGCGCCTGGCGATGATTAGGCTGCGCAAACTCATTATTACAGGATTCCGCGGCGCGCGCTTCGACCTGCCGCTCGATTTCACGAAAGATTACAAGAGCGTCTCGATTTTCGGCGAGAACGCCACCGGCAAGAGCACAGTTACCGACGCGATCGAGTGGTTCCTGCTGGGCAAGGTCGAGCATCTTTGGCGCGAGGATTGCAAGGAAGAATCCCTGCGCAATGTCCTGATCGGCGACAAGGATTTCGAGCATCGTCTCGCTTGAGTTCAGCGATTCCGCCCTGGGCAGTACGAAAACACTCAGTCCCGAGCTGAAAACGGCATCCAAGAATAAGTCCGTCGCCTTCAAATCGTTTTTGGAAAAGGCAGCCGGCGAGCGCATATTTCTCCGGCACGCCCAGATCACCAATATCGTCGGAAAGAGCAAAGGCGAAAAACGCGAGTGGATTGCAAAAATTATAGGCTATGAAGCCATCACCGGCTTCCGCGCCGCCGTACAGTCCACATTCAATGCCCTGCAAAAGGACCCGGCGTACACCACCGCCAGGCAGATGGCGCAAAATGCCGAGAATGAACTGTTCAAGCAGGCCGGCAGCATCATCGCGACCGAGCAGGACCTGCTCGCCAAAGCCAATGAAATTATCAAGCCATACAAGCTGGATTTCCTGATTGCCGATCGCGAAACCTATCAGCAGGCGCTGACGCAACTGCGCGCCAAGATCACTCAGCCCGAAGGCGCAACAATCAAGTTCCGCCTCGATCAGTTGCAGAAACAATGTAAGAGTTTTGTCCAAAATGCCGGTGCACTGATTGCCACGAAGGATGCGTTCGTCACGCCGTATAACAAGCTGGCCGGTGACAAGAGTGCCGTAAGCCAGCTCAATATCGGGCAGTTTCTCACCGCGGGAAAGGAAATGATCGAGGGCAGTCATTTCACCGCGCAAAAATGCCCGTTCTGTCTTAAGGACCATGATCTGGAGAAACTGCGCGAAGAGGTGGAACTCCGCATCCAGAAGATCGACGATATTCAAAAACAATATGATGACATCGAAACGCTCAAGGATAATTTCGTTCAGGCCGCAAATGTGCTGATCGCGATATGCAGGCCGTTGGCGACCGATTATGCCGATCTCACAAAATTCAAATCCCTGTTTGGCGAGGCTGAGAAGGCACTTTCTATACTGAATTCCTGGGCGAAGGCGGCGGATGACGGCTTCTCGCAATTCCAGCCGGTTGCGCTATCGCAGGACGACATTGACGCAATTCGCGACTTTGCCGCTTTGGCCAAGACCCAGGCTGCGCTCGCCAAGAGCGAAGGCGATGCCCTCGAACTCAGCGAACAGGAGAAGCGGCTCGTTGAAATTATCGAAAAGCTGCGCGACCTGGAAAAACAATTTGATCAATACCGCACGAGCACTGCGACCGTGCAGGCCTTCGAGAAGCAAATCCTTTCGCTCACGACGCTCTTTGACCATTTCCTGGTCGTGCAGAATGCCGCCTTGCAAACGGTGCTCGACAAAATCAGCGCTGATGTTGGCACGTATTATACCGCCCTTCATCCGGGCGAAAACGTCGATAATGTCAGACTACAGTCGTAGGCGAGGAAGGCATCGAATTCGAGTACCAGTTTCACGGCAAGACGACTTATCCGCCGATGAAATATCTGAGCGAGTCACACCTAAACAGCCTCGGCATCTGCCTTTTTCTCGCATCGGCCAGGCTTTTCAACACCACCACACGCTTCCTCGTTCTCGACGACATCGTGACCAGCTTCGATCTCGGCCATCGCCGCCGCCTGCTTCGCCTCATCAAGGAGCAATTCAGCGACTGGCAGATTGTGCTCCTGACGCACGAGCGTCTTTGGTTTGAAATGACCCAGAAGGAGCTCGCTCCATCAGGCTGGTTATTTCGAGAAGTCGAGTGGGACCCGGAGAACGGCATCCAACTCATGCCAAGCGCTGCGGATTTGCGCGCGTTAATAGAGGAAAAGCGCAAGAAGCACGATGTGTCCAATGATATCCGGAAACTGCTCGAAGCCTCGCTGAAAGAGATTTGTCACGCCTTGGAGGTTAAGGTGGCGTTCCGCTACAACGACGAAAACGAACACCGCATGACCGGAGAATTGCTGAGCGAGTTGCGGGCTACCGTGAATCGCAAATGCCCGCCGCTGAAGGGGCACGGCAGCTTTGCCAATCTCGAAGGCTCCAACCTGATTATCACTGTCGGTTCTCACGACAATCCGGCCGCCACCATCACCGGCGGCGACATCGACGTGGCCCTGGCTGATATTGCCGCCGTGACCGGCCATTTTACCTGCGAATCGTGTGGCCGGTATGTCGAAGCCACCCGCAAGGTTCCCGGCCAGGACAAAATCACCTGCAAATGCGGAAAAAAAGAAATCGAATGGAAGCAGTAATGGCGTCGGGAACTGACCGGAATTTGTAGCTTCGCGTACCGCTTAAAGCCGCTTTCACGCCTGTGTCTTCGCCAGTCTTTTGCGGCACCGCTCGATGCGGTGCTGCCAGTTGCCGCGCCAGCCCTGCCTATCAGCTTCGGCGCACAGCTCTATCGCTTCCCGGAACTTCATTTCCTTCTCCAGTATGATCGCGAGCTGCTCGTATCCCTTGTGCGAAGGGAGGGACAGACTTCCAAACCTGCCAAACTCCGCCCTCCACGCGTCGCGCGCTTCCCGCGACATGCGAATCTGTTGCAGGCAGGCTGCGATGGCCTGGTCCCGATGCTCGGGGCTCTCTCTGTCCTTGTAATGCAGTTCGAGCTTGGTCTGGTACAGGAAATGCCGGTCGAGAACCGGTGTCTTTTCGTTAGCCAGTTCCTCTGCCTTCGCGAGGATTTTGTATCCTATCGGCCGGTCGTTCTTTCCCGAAAACCATGATGCGAGATTCTGCAGAAAACCCATGGCCGTCTGGCTTGTGTAGCTGATATCGCCCGATATCAGCGTGCCGCCCGATGATCCAAGCGGTTGGTAACGTTCGTTTATATATCGCCGCTCGCTGTCGCTAAATGCCGACAGCCACCACTCTTCCAGTCCGAAATACCCGATCAGACCCCTCATCGCTTATTTCCCGAACAGACCCACTTCGTTGGTCTCCGACTTCCGGCCAGCAAACGCCTCCCGGATGTTCGCCATGTCAGTGTTGAAACCCGCACGAGCTACTCCAACACACTCATCAATCTTTTGGCGCGTTCGGCTTTCGCCGGAAACGGGCTCTACTCACCTGTTTCGCCATCCGCCTTCGCTTAAAGCTTCGGCGGACAAGAGGCTTCGCAGGTTCACCGAACCCGCTCAGATCCCACTTGCGCGGCCATCCGGCTTCCATCCCTCGCGCCAGTTATGCGGTTGTTGTCTAGTCACATGATATTTAAAGTTCGCTGCATAATGTCTGCTGCGCTTTGTGGCAGAAGCGTTTAACTGAGGCCAGGATTTGGTCGGCAGATTTGGTCCATTTGGACTGCCTTGCAAAACGGTGACCTCTCCAAATTCGCCCCTTCATGCGCATTCAGCACCGGCTTCTAACCCCTGCATCGTCACCCGCGATAAAGCCCGCTCGTATAATGTGGTGAACTTCGATTTCAGATGACTAGTTCATTCGTTTTCCGTTCTCACTTTTTTGCCGCAGAGTTTTGGCCGGGCGCGGGTTCAATAGCTCAATACGCTATTATGAGGCTAGAGAATTCAACTGACTAGCAAATGGTACTTTCTTATCCAGTTCAATGCATGCGACCGTCATTAGCAGAACCCGCGAGGAATTGTCTTGATGATCGCCCAAGCGAGTGCGTATTGGTTTTGGAAATCGCTTTACAATCCACAAGAGTTGTTAGGACGCTCGGTCGAGCGAGTTCATTCCAAACTCGACGTTCGTTGGAAGGTTCAAAAACACCCATTTTAATGGCTTCTTCGAAACCGTACTTTCAAGTGAATGTACAGAGCTTCAGAGAAAATGGCGCCTCAGAGAGCGGATTTGGGAATTAGCCGCGTTCCAAGGTGCAGAGGTCAATTATACAGAATGCTTCAAATTCAACACATTTTTTCGCGGCAAAATCGCCACAGAGAGCCGTTCGCTAGAAGATGGTGGCGTAGGGAGTGCATTTCGAACCAAATGTACGGCCTCGTTTGCGCCTCGCGTCAATACTTGTAGCCCCGTATAGCCCTACAGGTCGTTTTTGCGAAAATACTGTGAACCGATGGGGCTACAAATTGAAATTTCTATTTGAAATCGCGGCGGTCTCGAGAGGAGTCGAACCTCCGACCTTCGGTTTAGGAAACCGCTGGTCTAGGATTATTCCACGATCACGCCTGCCCCAAACCAGCAATAAGATTACCCAGAAAGGACTGGCTTTCGTCCGCAAGCAGAGCGGTAGTGTGTCTGTTCCGGGGCTCATGGCGTGTTCCGGGATCCTGCCCCGCCGGCCTGATGGCCGAGATGGGGCTTCGGTGGTGGCGGCGCCTTGCCGCTAGAACCCAAATGGAGGATCCCGATGCCAAAACCTGCCAACAAGCGGACCGCCAAGCCTGCGAAGGATCGCTCACCCAAAACCGCTACGGTAAAGGCTGCAGTCACCCAAGCCAACATTATCGCCGAAGACAACGTCATCTACCGAACGAAATGAAAAGGGTGGTCAGAGCTCAAAGCAAACTCGCGTGGTTGAGATGCTGCATTCTCCGACCGGCACGACGATAGCAGCCGTCATGAAAGAGACCGGTTGGCAAGAGCACTCGGTGCGCGGTTTCTTTGCTGGCGTCGTGCAGAAGAAACTTCGCCTGAAACTCAATTCTGAGAAGATCGACGGCAATCGGATTTACCGTATCGTTGACGCTGGTGGTGCGCGCTCGATCTCTCGGCGTCCGGGCCGCCCGTCGGCCTGAGTGCCATGCCGCGCGTGACTACTCGTCCGGTATCGCCGGATCGGGAGAACCTCGACATTGAGATTGTGCGACTGCGCCGTCTCGATGTCGGGGAACTTAGAGCCCGATGGCATACAGTCTTCCGGCGGCGAGCACCCTCTCACATCCCCCGGCATCTGCTGTTCCGGATTCTGGCGTACCGTCTTCAGGCCGATGGCCTGGGCGAACTTGATGCCGATACACTTCGCCTTCTCGACCGGTCAGGATCGCCCGCTGACGTCGGCAAACTTGCCGACGAGTTAAACCAACGGAAAGCCGATCTGAGACCTGGCAACGTCCTAGTCCGCGAATGGGACGGTCAGCTGCATCGAGTCATGGTGCTGGCCGATGGCTTTGCCTGGAAAGACAAGGTCTACGCAAGCCTCACCAAGGTGGCCTTTGCCATGACCGGAACGCGTTGGAATGGGCCTCGGTTTTTCGGCCTGCGAGACAAGACCCCCAATGAAAGTCGGCCATGAAACCTGGTTCTGCCAAGCCAGTTCGCTGCGCGATCTACACCCGGGTCTCGACCGATGCGGGTCTTGAGCAGGACTTCAACTCTCTCGATGCCCAACGCGATGCATCTGAGGCCTATATCCGTAGTCAGGCCCATGCTGCCTGGGCCTTAATCCGTAACCAGTACAATGACGGTGGCTATTCCGGCGGCTCGACCGACCGGCCGGCGCTGCAACGGCTGCTGGCCGACATAAGGGCTAAGAAAGTCGATGTAATTGTCGTCTACAAGGTCGACCGGTTGACCCGCTCACTGGCCGACTTTGCCAAGCTGGTGGAGCTGTTCGACAGCCATGGCGTGTCATTCGTCTCTGTCACTCAGCAGTTCAACACGACCACTTCGATGGGACGGCTGACGCTGAATGTTCTGCTGTCATTTGCCCAGTTCGAACGCGAAGTCACCTCGGAGCGCATCCGGGACAAGATCGCGGCTTCCAAGCGCAAGGGACTCTGGGTCGGCGGCATGGTCCCACTAGGGTATCAGGTCAAAAATCGCAAAGTCGTCATCATCAAGGAGGAAGCGGAGCGGGTCCGGACCATTTTCCGACGCTATCTGGAACTGGGTAGCCTCAATCTGCTGATGCAGGATCTTCGCCAGCGAAAAATCCTCACCAAAATACGAAAGCTATCGACCGGGAAAACGGTTGGCGGAAACCCGCTAACCCGAGGCCCCCTCGCCCATCTCCTTCGCAACCGATTCTATATTGGTGAAGTCGCGTTCAAGAGTGAGATCCTGCCCGGCGAGCAGCCGGCCATCCTGGATCGAAAGCTATTCGAGGCTGTGCAGCGCAAGCTCGACGAGCAACGGACCAACCACACGATCACACGTTTAAACTCCGAGGCGCTGTTGATAGGCCGCATATTCGACGATCGCGGCAATCGAATGACACCAAGTCACGCGCAAAAAGATGGCAAGAGGTACCGCTACTATCTCTCCTCGGCACTGTCTCAAGGCCGGGCCGAACATGCCGGATTCGTTCGCCGAATCCCTGCCCCCGAGATCGAAACCCTTGTCATCGACGCTGTCCGCAAACGCCTCAAAGAACCAACCACGACCACCGACAGCGATCTCATCAGCGCAAATGTCGGTCGGGTCGAAGTTCACGCGGATCGGATCGTGATCAAGCTGGTAAGAACAGGGCGATCGTAAATCCAATCGAAAAGCAGACAATGCCATCCTTTATGTTCCCTGGAAAAAGACCAACCTTAAACGGCGCCGAGAGATCATTGCACCCGCAGCCTCAAGCCAGGACATTCGCCCCATTCGTTCCGAAACGCGCCTTGCGCTTGTGACCGCCATCGCCTGCGGCCGGCGCTGGCTCGATGAAATAGTCACCGGCACCGTTGCTGATGTCGAGGCGATCGCCGCCCGCGAAAAATGCAGCGTGCGGCAGGTCAACATGACGATTTCTCTCGCCTTCCTGTCACCCACCCTAGTGAAGGCCGCCATCGACGGCCGTTTACCTCGCGGCATCGGCGTTGCTCGTCTACGCGACGCGCCAGCCGAATGGTCGAAACAGCACGCGATGCTCGGGCTGGCTTCCTAAGAACGAGCGATGTCGGTTCAGTAAACGGCCACAACCATCGCACCGAGCCAGGAACGGCTTCCAGAAGGCCAGAGACAAAAGGCCCTAAAATGCCCTACGCGCCATTACCGGTCGGCAGAGACCGCACCTCGCCGCTCTCTACCCCGCAAAAGCCCGCAGGTTCGAGGCCTTTGTGACAGCATCAGAGATTTTGCGGACAGAGGGGACTGCGTGGTGGAGACGAGAGGACTCCAACTACGTGCCAGGCACGCAGTCTTATCGAACCGGTCTCTGTCACCAAGACACCAAGATTTGAGGTCTATTCGAGTGCAATCCTGGCACTTAAAGCCAACCAGCCGCACCTGCCGCTACAAAATGTGCGATTCAATCGCGATCCGCAGGAATGTAGGGAATCATGCCCTTGTGGAATGCTATCTCCTGGACCTCGCGCGGCATCTGGCGCAAATCGACTAATATGCCGTTCACCTCGACCATCCACACCAGCGGGTTTAGAATTCAACAATCTTTGTAGCGACCATTTTGGATCAAGTTGGTGAGTTTTAAGCGTCTCGAAAATAACGCGCGCCTTCGCGCTGCCAGTACTCTGGCCAACTCCAAATGCGGTGCATACGTCGGCCATGGTCATGTACGGCTTCGTCGATCGGTCTGACAGAAAGTTTATTTGGCCCAATACATAGATGATGGCACACGCCCAAGTCCGGGGTTGCCCCGAGGTGACCGGGCTAGTTCGCTTACGACATAGCGCTGCAGCCATAAGCCGCGCCAGCTCGCGATATTCATCATCCAAATGATCGCGGCAGACGTGGTCTGTCAGAGCAACGATTGTGTCGTAGGTAGCCCTCATTTTCTGTGGAACTGACTTCGTGCGGGTGATTTTTGCCATGTCGGACTATCACTGCAAATTTATAGTGCTCTTATAGTTGCCGTCGGCAATATCAGGGCTCTGCGGTGCGCATTCTCGATGATCTCGAATTGATCCGCCTCATCGGGACTTCTGTCGGCTCCAAGTGTCAGACTTGATCCATCGCGACAAAGAGATCACAAAATCTTTCTCACGGGGAGACCTGTCTCGCGCGAGAATAGCTCCCCAGCATACGTCACTTCATATCCAAGGGCCTTGTAACCTGCCTCCCGCTTGGCAGCCATCTTTCCCAGCATGGGTTCGTCCGCATCGACGTAGTCGTAGATGACAACTTCCCGCTTGGCTGCGTGGAGCCGGTGAAGTCTTCCCGCATACTGGGCAAGGGTTCCACGCCAAGAAATGGGCATTGTAAGAAACAGTGTATCGAGACGCGCGTCGTCGAAGCCCTCACCGAGATAGCGACCCGTCGCCACTATTATGCGCTCCTCGGAGTCGGGCATCGCTTGCAACAGTTCGGTCGCGTGACTGCGTTCCTTCGCTTTCATCCCGCCTTTCAGCACGATGACATTTTTCACAAACTTCGCTAGGCGCTCTGAAATCGCCTGTAGGTGGTCTTTGCGCTCGGTGATCACGACCGGCGAGCGTCCTGCTTCCAGAGCGGAGAGGACATCGTCAAAAATCATTTCATTGCGGGCTTTGTCCTGCGCCAGAAGGCCATAAAGCTCCTGGATCGACGCAGGCGCCTCGGCTTTTTGCCGTTCGGCACGAAATGCAGTCTTCTTGACGATAACCCGGTGCGAAAACGGCCTTGAGGCTGCCTGCCTCCTCGCGTCGACCCGATAACGGACCGGACCGCACTGCATGAATATGATTGGGTGGTGGCCATCCTTTCTTGTCACGGTTGCTGACAGGCCGAGCACATATTTCGCCTTGGCGGCCCGAGCCACAGCCTCAAAGCTGACGGCGGACAAATGATGGCATTCGTCCACGACGAGATGTCCATAGTCAGCCACGAGGTCGGATACCTCGCCCTTCCTAACCAAGCTTTGGATTATGGCGACATCAATGACCCCCGTCGGCCGCTTCCGGCCACCGTAGATCACGCCAATACGGTCAGCATCGATGTCGAGGAATGCGCTTAGCCGTGCCAGCCATTGATCCAACAGTTGCCGCCG
The DNA here is from genome assembly GCA_963789455.1 of uncultured Alphaproteobacteria bacterium. Classification (GTDB taxonomy): domain Bacteria; phylum Pseudomonadota; class Alphaproteobacteria; order Rhizobiales; family Xanthobacteraceae; genus Pseudolabrys. Next base: position 98,638 of record CAWBLD010000007.1, read on the forward strand.
ATGCACCAAAACCAAAGTGTTCGTGTTTCGCTCCGCTATAAGTTTGGATGCGACTACGGTCTTACCGAATGCGGTTGTGGCAGCGAGCACGCCGGTGTCGTGATCCATCAGAGCATCCACCGCCGCCTGCTGTTCCGGAGTGAGTGTTCCGAGAAAGTGCGTCCCGAGGGGCCTGCCGCTACATCGGTCGTCGCGCAGCTCGGGCTGGATACCATTGGCAGCGAGGAGCTCAATAGCGGCATCGAAGCAGCCCCGCGGTAACGCTATATGCTTGGTAAATAGCTCGGCACATGAAATTACGCGCGGTTTACCAAAGGTCGGCAGCCGCATCGCCTGAGCCGCATAAAACTCAGGGTTCTGAAAGGCCGCGAGACGCAGCAGACGGTTGACCAGCGCTGGCGGCAACACATTTCGATCGATGTACACCTGATTGCCCAAAACCACCTCGACCCTCTCCGGCATCACGCCAACAATCGGCTGCTCGGCTTTTCGTCGCGATGGTGGAGCTGTCCAAGGCTCCTCATCACCGTCATCGAGAGGAAGGCGTACTCCCAGGATCCGTCCCGCAGCCGATGCTTGTTCGACAAGGTTGGCAACTTCGGCTCGGCTCGTGCCCTTGAGGCTCGACCAGGAATGCCCACTGGTCGTCATATGGCCGCAGTTCATCATCCACGAAGACACTGTTGCCGTGCTGCCGGGGTCCGTTCTGCAAAGGCAACGCGATAAGATTACCAAATCCGCCGGCAGGCATTGTGTCTTGGCTAGGAAAGAACCGATCATACGATTCGAACCCCAAATCGGGGCAGCGCTCCATTGTCTCGGTCACTAGATGGGCACCAAGTTTACGCGCCTCGGATGCTGGTACAGGCTCCGAGAAGAAAATCCAGACATGCCCGCCTTTGCCAGAGCGGGAGCGCTCAAGGGCTGCGCGCACACCCTTTTCGCGACATGTTTTGAGGAACGCCAGCGCATCGCGTTGCCAACATTGCTTGTCGAAATCGGCGGCCAAGAACCAGCAGGTCTCATCCATCAAAAGTGGATAAACGCCTGCTACGAATGGCCCCGCCTGACCCGGATTGGCGACGTCCCGGCCCTGTAGATGACTTCTCACAACGTCATCACTAACCGGCACGAATGCCTGGTTTGGACAGTGGCTACACTTGATGCGCGGCTTCTCGCAGATACCGCGAACCCATTCGTTGCGGCAAACGGGAGCGTAACCTGTCTTACCGGACTTTGAGTTTTCCCACCTCCGGGGGAAGACGTCGTCGCGACCCCGGAAAAGCGAACGAAATAGGGTGACCTTTTCGGCATTGGACAGTGCCGTCGTGGTCGCAACATCCGCTATCATTTTTGGCTGCGATGTGGGCTGCACATCAGCCGTGCCTCGAAGCTTAAGTTGCTCAAGCGAAGTGAGAAGGCTCGCGCGCTCTCGATCAAGTTCGATGAGACGCCTTTGGAGATCTGCCATCTCTTCGTTAAGGAAGTCGTTCACCGCCATGCTCTGTCACGTCTGCATACACCGCCTAAAATCTATAAAGGCTGGTGCGGGAGCAAAATAAATTTGTGTGCTCGCGGGATCCATGGTCTGCATGAAGAATAGCAGGCATCCTCGTGTTCGTCGCTGTCGACGACGAAAAATTTACACTCGTAGTCGACGCCACTCGTTGACAAATTCTTTGACTCAAATCGTATGCGACGCAAGAACATGTCGATCAATTGTTAAATCAAACAAGATTTTTGATTTAAAAAATAAATTCAGAGCGCGCACAAACTTTTTTCAGAAACAGCGATGAACCTGCCAGGAACGGAATTTTCAAGGCCAGAGACCCGCGCCCCAAAACCGCGTAGTGGTGCCCAGATGCCGTCCGCAGAGACTGAAAAGTCGGAGAAAAATGCGCCTAAGTCTTTGAAATATCGTAGGTCATAGCGAGTGTTATTAGAGATTAACAACTTTTACGAGTGCGTGGTGGGCCCGGGAGAAGCTGCGACGGCGTAACAATTTCAATGACTTACAGTGTCAAACTTCTCTAACGGCGCTCACGGGCGCTAAAGGCATTTTTCTGGGGTGTCAAACCGGAAAATCTTAACGCGCGAGGTCTGCATCATGTCCGCTTCACCTCCGAAAGCGGACATTTGCATTGCACTACCCGTTGTCTGTCTGTGCCAATAGCGTCCATGCACGGCAGCAACGTTTTTGTTCGATAAGCCGTAAAAGCACTCACATTCATGGCACTCAATTACCAGCGCAGGACCATCCACATTCACAGTACCAAATTAGAATTATGAAATTCAATCATGTGGATAGAGAGCCCGTAGTCTCACGCTCGCGAATGGTAATTCACAAAATGATACACACAAAAAATGGCTGTGTCGCGCCGGTAATCCATCAGCCAGTCAATATAGCGGCCCTGGCGCGAAACAGAAAATCGTGACGTGATCGCCCGCGCCGCCGTACCACACCACAGCGTGGCCAGTCGGGTTGGGGCCTTCGAGAATTTGATTCGGCGAGATTTCATGCTGCGTGCCGTCTATCTGCACGTACCATTTTCCATGACTGATATAGGCATCGTAGACCGGGTGAGCGTCGCTATGCTCGCAGCATGACCAGCCTGCTTTGTCGTGCTGCCGCGCATACCAAGCAGCGTGCGGCGCGTTGGCGAACCCAGGTTTCCAACGCGCCTGCGCTGGCCACATGACCGTGGTCGGGTTTCCACCGATCAAAAACGTGGAAACAAACAGCACCGCCACCAGCGAGAGGATGCGGGCTTTTAGCATGCGGATTTCCTGTGCGCCGCGCGACCCAAGGCAAAAAAACGACGATCTTTCTACCGGGTCTGGACCTGTCACTCGTCTGCTTCGGAAAGGATGTCCTGTCGTGGCAGCGCATTGACATCGATCGTCGATTCCAGAGCGCGAACATCCATAATGTTGCTCGCCTGAATTTGTGTCGATGCGGTCGCCGGATGGGGCTGGCGAATAACCAAGACCGCGACGAAAAGCACAATGGCCGTAATGGACGCGCCGAAGATCATCTTGCGCATAGAGCTCTCCTTTGGCTTGGGGCTTGAGACTGGGCGGGCGGCCAGAAAATTTGCTGCTTCCCGCTTTGCATCTGCGACAGATTGATCGATTTTTGCCAAATGGGGCCGCACGATCTTGCCGAGGTTCGATAATCGGCTCACCGTTCGGTTTCGCACGAATAGCGGCCCGCCAAATTCCGCTTCCAATTCCTTAATGGCCTGCGTAAGCGACGGCTGCGCGACGCTGCAGCGCTTGGCCGCGCGGGTAAAACTCTGCTCTTCGCAGAGGGCGAGGAAATAACGCAACTGCTGAAAATTCATTGTAGCGACCCTCCCGCTATTCGATCATTGGGGCCTCACAGAGTGACTTCGACATCGGCGATTGGTTTGTCTCGTCAGTCCGTAACCGCGCTATGGCGCGATAGTCCTGGCAGGACAGGGCGAACCAGCCTGCGCGGCAGTTGCGCCGGGCGCGGCGTAGTCGAAAGAGGGCATCGCCGGCCTGGCGTAACGACGCATCGGCCGGCTCATGAACTAGGCGGGCAACGACATCGGCCGCCGTTTCGTCCCAATGATTGCAGATTTGATAAAGAGGCAGAGCGGCCGCACGCGTGCTTTCCTCATGCAGGTATCCGGCCAGCAACAAGAGCCCTGCTACAAGCCCATAACTGCGGAATGCAAAGCGCGCTGGTGCATGGCCCGGTGAAGATGTCACTGGTCCGAGCGGCTCTGGCGCGGAATAAGGCCTATATTGGTTGAAGCTGCGCACGGTCACCTCTTGGACGTGGCTTCAAACGCAGGATGTGAGAAGCTGCCGTCCTTCGGCGTCATCCGATCGGATGATGGCCGATATTTCTTTATCGGCCTCTCAGTGGTGTCATAATCGCAGGATGCCGAAGAGCGCATTACATCCGCATCACTTGACCGGAGAATGACAGCCCAAATGCTAATCATGTGTGATTTGGCTCACGTTCATGCGCGATAAGTCATCGAAATTTTTTATGAAAATTCAGCTCAATGGGCCCATGTAGCCGGCGACCAATTTGACAAGGTCGGCCTGCCGGTTCGTATCCGTTTTAGCAAAAATTCGCTGCAAATGCGTCTTTACCGTCGCTTCGGAAACGCCGAGCACTGGTGCAACTTCTTGCACACCGCCAAACTGGACGATCATCATCAGTACCCGCATTTCGGCCGGCGTGAGCTTGAAGGTGGTGCTGATGATCTCAAGCGGATGTGGCAGTTCGAGCGCGGCCTTGTGCACAAATACGGCGGCGACGGCGGAATAGGCGACGCCGGCCCTGCGCCTCGCGCCAGATGTGAGCGGCAGCACATGTGCGACGTAGCGCTCGCCCGTGCGCGAGGATAACGGCACGGCGATGCCGGTCGTGCCCACCGCGGCGTCGCCGCTTTCCGCATTCATGAAGATGTCGTGCAGCGCGCGATCAGCCTGCGCATCAACGGCGGTGAACTTGCCGCCCGCGGCGCGGACCACCGCCGTTTTATTCAGCAGGGCATGGCCTGCCGCATTGGCATGCACGACCCGCCCGGCGGCATCGACCAGGAACATGGCGGTCGCCAGCCCATCGAGCGTGTCGGCCAGCGCCGCGGCCTCGACCTTGTGCAGATCGATGACCTTTCCAATCATGACTGACCGGCGCACATGGGGCACAACGAGCCCCATGCGCCGCAGCGCTACATCATCCACAGGGCCATCGCGCTCATCGCGCCCGAGCGCAATTGCAGCAACGCTCGTCGCTGATTTTTCCAAAATCGACGCCATGGAAGATTCAATGAGTCCTTGTGGCCGGATCCATTCCTTGAAAAAGCGAGTCTCAATAAACTCGGATTTAGGCATGATATCTTCGTCGGTGAGAATGCGTCCGACGTCGAAAAATAACATCGCGGGAAACATCGGATTGAGGTGAATGTACTTTTGAAAGTACAGATCGAGAAATTCTTGCTCGATGCCGTATGTGTAAAATGCTTGCGCCGCTTTGCGCGTCGCATCTTGCGAAAAGAGATTGACGAACGCACCCGGCACACAACGGGCGATTCCCTCTAATACGTTTGGCCATAGGCCCGGATCGAGCGCGGCATCGTAGATGTCGCCGATGAGCGTCGATACTTGTGTGGTTTCGTCCATCATGGCAGCCAGAGCCTGATCGTCGGTCGCTAATATAGTTTCTTGACGAAACCGATGGCGATGCCCTTTTGGACGACCGCGTTTCGGCTGTACACGGTCACCAGCGGCTTGATCCGGATCACCGCGCCATATTCGGGCATGTCGTAATTGAGCACGCCGCCAAGGTTCAGGTATTTGATCCGGCGGCCGTCCGGCGGGAGCACAACGCCGAACTGCCGGTCGTCGGCGACCTGGAAGGCGTAGAAGCCCGCGACGCCGATCTGAAAACGTCCGATGTGCTCGGTGAGGGCGAAGTCGACATCGAGCAGCGAACCGGCCTTGTAGTGCGTGTCCGGATTGGTGCCGTAATTGTTCCAGTAGAGCTTGGCGCTGAATTCCGTTCCCTCGGCGAGCAGCGGCGGCGTGGTGTAGGTGACGGCGATGGACGGCGCCACGTCCCAGGTATTGTTGCCGACGGTGATGCCGTTGGTGGCCTGCAGCTTGGGATCGTATTTACCGACCGGGATCACCGCGCCGAGGCCGAGCGCGACGGTGAGGCCTTCGACGATCGGAAACGCGCCCGGATCGCGCGACGGGCGCAATCGACCGAATGAGCGCGACCACGCGGCCTCGACATAAGGGTCGCCAAAGCCCGAGGTACACTTCCCCGGGATGAAGGAAACGAGCTGGCCGCATTGCTGGCCGATCGGCGCCGTGCCAAATAGGCCGATCGAGCCGCCGAACAGCTTGTAGTCCGGCACGTAGACCAAAAATGGCCCGGCGAAGCGGGCAATCAGATTGACCGCATCAAGGCCGGGCGCCGGCTTGCCGGTGCCGTCATGGATTTCATGCACCGGGCTGACCAGGCCGACGACACCGCCGTAAAGTCCCGGCGGCGGCAGCAGCGCCGAGCGGATGTCGGTGCCGCCGATCGGCCCGGCGGCGGTGTTGCCCTCGATGGCCAACGACGGGTCCACCATCCAAAGAGCGGCGGCCGCAGCAACCAGGAACCAGGCCGCCCGTGGGTATGTCCATTCGCGCCTGTGCATTGTTCCTCCGCCCCCGCCAAACTCTCTCGCCCATCGTTCATTGCGTTGTCGGGCCCAAGCGGGGAACGAGGTCGGCCTGTCGCCTGGTCTCGGTCTTGGCGTAAATCCGTTGCAGATGCGTTTTCACCGTCGCGTCCGACAGGCCGAGCACCCGCGCTACTTCCGACACGCCACCGAAACGGACGATCGTCATCAGCCCGCGCCTCTCGGCAGGGGGGAGCTTGAAAGTACTTCCGATAACTTCCAGCGGATGTGGCAGTTCGAGCGCGGCCTTGTGCACAAATGCGGCGGCGACAGCGGAATAGGCGACGCCGGCGCGGCGGCAGGCGCCGGCGGTGAGGGGCTGCGCATGGGCTTGGGCAGACTGCTCGGGCAGCAACAACGCTCCCGAGCTCTTCGGAGCCTCGGAGACAACGTCAAACACAGCGTTCCGGCGCAACGCAGCCACTGCTCCGTCGGCAAACGCCTGTTCGATAAGTTCCGGAACCCACGCACCCACGACACCGCGCCCCCAAGCGGCAGCCATAAAATAAAATTACCATATACGCGCAACGCGTGTAAACGAACTTATTAGGTAGCCTGACAGCAAGATGATGAGACTTTGAGAATCTATCGAGGCTGCATTACGCCTACCGGAAGCTTTGGGCACAGGATCGCGGCTGATGTCACATAAGGGGTCATAAGCGGACATTTGCCGTGCACTAGCCCGTGTCCGCTTTACGCCCGAAAGCAAACATTGCAGTCCCGGTTTGACAATTTCCTCAAATACGACTGCAAAATCAAAGAGGGTGCGGTGGGCCCGGGAGGACTCGAACCTCCAACCAGACCGTTATGAGCGGTCGGCTCTAACCAGTTGAGCTACGGGCCCCGGCGCACCTTCTATCAACGCGCGTGGGCGGAACGCAATGTCGCCCTCCCCTGTTCCGCCGGTATTTAGGCGATTTTGCTTGCGCGCGATCTTACCTGCAAATCGGTTCCCATTTTCCGGGGCCGTGCGCTAGGCTGCGCCGTCCTTATTGCGCCGGAGATCAAGCAGCATGCATGTTTTCAGCCTCGAGCGCGAGCAGCAGTGGAACCCCAGACACCACGTCGAGAAGATCCTGGGCAAAATCGCCGATGGCGACGTCACCGTCGCCTGCTGGGAGCCCGGACAGATCAGCCCCTACCATTGCCACCCGCACGCCACTGAAATCTATTTCTGCTTTTCCGGCGGCGGCACCATGCGGACGCCGAAGGAAACCATCGCGGTCACGCCCGGCTCCTTCGTGGTGCATCCGCCCGGCGAAGTGCACGAATACGAGAACGGCCCGGGCCGTACCATGCTGTTCCGCGTGCGCTACGGCTCCGACATGCTGTCGCGGCATTGGGCTTGGCGCGGCAACGCGGAGTGGAAGCAATCGGGCGACGACGCCGATTATTACCGGCGGCACCCGGTCGGCTGATTACATCCGCAGCAGCCGCTTGGCGTTGCCGCTCAATATCTTCACCTTGTCCTCATCGCACAGCGGCACGTCCTTCATCCAGTCGACGCCGGGCGGGTTCATCACGAACGGCCAGTCGACCGCAAACAGGATGTGCTCGATGCCCATCTCCATCACGCAGCATAGCAGTGCCGGATTGGAGAAGAAGCCGCTGGTGGTCACGTAGAAGTTCTTGCAGAAGATGTCGCGGAAGCTCATCGCCTTCTGCCCCGGCCGCTTGAGCGAGGCATCGATGCGCCAGACCAGAAACGGCAGCGTCTCGCCGAAATGGCCGAGGATGATCTTCAAGTTGGGATGCGTATCGAATACGCCGGACAGCACCAGTCGGATGGCCTGGGTCGCCGTCTCTACCGTGTAGCCCCAGCCCGGCCGCACCACCAGGGGGAAGTCCTTGGCGTAATCCTGGTAGTAGATTTCCGTCACCTTCGGGTGCGGCAGTGAAGGGTGGAAATAGATCGGCACGTCGAGCTTCTCGGCCCGCTCGTAGATCGGCCAGTATTTCTTGTAGTCGAGAAATTCGCCATTGGTCATGCCGTGCAGCATGGCGCCCTTGAAGCCGAGCTTGGTCACCGTGCGCTCGAGTTCGTCGGCGGCGGCCTTCGGATCGACGGTGGGGAGCGCCGCGAACGCGGCGAAGCGCTTCGGATTGGCCGCGCACACCTTGGCGAGGCGGTCGTTCACCTGCCGGGTCAGATCGGCCGCGATATCGGCCCCGAGCTTCTGAGTCGAGGGCGCGCCGTGCGAAAGCACTTGCACGTCGATGCCGGCCTCGTCCATTTCCTTGAGCCGCAGGGCGCCCAAATCGTAGAGCCGCTCGTCCGTCTCATTGCCGCGACCAGCTTCCGGGCCGGTGTAATGCTTGGTCAGCTCCGGGTCCCAATAGTGCTCCTCGATCGCGATGATCGGGCAGTTCGGCTTTTTCATCATGACGCTTCCCCCGCGAGGTTTTCTTGCTGGCCATTCCCTAGCAACCGGGGTGTCCACTGTCACGGCCCCTCCGTGCCGTGTTCGCCCGGGACTCGTTTTGCGTGTGGCAGGCGGAAACGTTCATACGAAATGAGTACGGTGATTGCTTTGGCGTTTTGGCCGACTCAGTTATGCATAAGCGATGCTGCCGATGCTTCGGATTCTCCCAGTAGGCGGCGTACTTCTCGCCATTATGCTTCTGGCGCTGGCGCTCAGCCCGCTGGACGGCTCGCGCGCGCAATTCCGGCCGCACGTCGTGCCGGCGCGCGGCGCGCTGATCGCGCAGGGTGACCATCCGGAATGGCGGCAGTTCCTCATTCTTGCCGCGATCCAGCGCGCCGACGAATTAGACCGGTTGCGCGAACTGCCGGACACGCCGACCATTACCGACACCCCGCCGCCGGCGGTCACGATCGCCGACCTGCCGGCCGCGCGCAGCGACTCCGATCCGGAAGCCGACGGTGAGATCGGCACGAGCGTGCAGGCGCCGGCCGCTACCATTCCGCTGGATATCGGCGAGGCTTCCTCGTTCGAATTGCCGGTCGCCGCGCCGGAAGAAACCCCGCCGGTGGTCAGGACGCCGCAGCGGCAGAGGTCGCACCGAAGGTCGCACGTGCATCATGCCAGGGTGCAGGCCAATCCGGAACCGACTTTTACATTCAATCTGTTCGAGCTGCTGCTCGGCATTAAAAAGATCGAACAGCCACCAACGGCCGACACACCGCTCAGCCGCCGGCGGCCGGCGCCAAGAATTACCAACACCGCACGCGCTCAGTGAAGGTCGAGGCGGCTCGCTCTATCGAGGCGCCCTGCGAATAAGCTCAGCGATCGATGAACGGATAGCGCCGGTGCGCGGCGGTCGCCTGCTGCTGGGCCTCGGCGAACACCTCGAACACCGTCGTGATGACGGAAATGACGCGGGCCAAACCGTTGAACGGCTGCACGTGCGAGATGCGAAGCGGGAGCGTAGTCATCGTTTTAAGTCTCCTAGTCGGAATGTGTTGCGTTGAATTCGTTTCACCAGCGCGCCGGCGTGGACAGAAAGCGGCGCTCGATCTCGCGCTCGGTTTCATCCGTGAAACGGCCGCCGGTGCCGGCCAGATAGCGCGCGATTTCGCGGTCGGCCTGGTGCTGGCGCGCCTCCATCAGGGCGGTGAGCAGGCGGCTGAACCATCGGCGGCCGGGCTGGACCGGCGTTTCCGTGTAGGCGAACTCGCGCGGAGCAAACGTGGACGGGGCGTAGGCCATGGATTCATCTCCCTGCACTGGGCCGATCCAAGGCGTTTCCCATCGTTTTTCTTGTTGTTGCAGTGCAATATACGCCGATTCGAGCACCGCAGTAGTCCCTGAGAAACATGAGTCCCATGCGCCTGAACTCATGCGCTGCATTGCACAATTGTCGCAATTGCATGCATCTGTTCGCAAATATGGCGGCAACCGCCCAGCGGGCGGGCATGGCCGCCGCCCGGACGCCGGTCTGCCGCTTTTCTGCGCAGCCGGCGTTGGGACAAAATTAACCATGCGGGGCGGTGCCCGAAGCGGTAGCGGGCGGCACGGCGCACGCCCTTGCGATTGCAATGCCCGCGGCAGGCTCCTATATACGCAGCGTTCCGATTTCGCCTGCCTTGCAGTTACGCCCGCCAATGGGCCTTCCCAAGAACACGCCAAATCCGGATATGAGGCCCATGCGAATGGTTTGCATGGGGCATTGACGCCTTTGTGCGTTTCAAAAAGGAGGCCATGATGGCCACAGGTACCGTTAAGTTTTTCAACGCCCAAAAGGGCTTCGGCTTTATCGTGCAGGACGGCGGCGGGCCGGATGTGTTCGTTCACATCTCGGCAGTCGAGCGCGCCGGCATGAGCAATCTCAACGAGGGCCAGAAGCTCTCGTTCGACATTGAAGCCGATCGCAAGAACGGCAAGTCCGCCGCTGCCAATCTGCAGGCGATCTAAGCTCTTGTTCGACACGAAACGCCGGCGTAAAACGCCGGCGTTTTTTATTATCCCGCCAGGATCTTTGACATGGCCAAGAAACCGGGAACCAACCCCAAAGGCGAATTCGTGTTCTTCGACGTCGTCTACGAGGACGGCTCGCAGCGCTCCAACCGGCGCGTGCCGGCCGAGCTGTTGGGCGGGCTGGAGAAGGACGCGCCCGCGCTCGGCTTTCTGATCGAGCAGGACCGCGAGATCGCGGAGAAATCCGGCCGCGCGCCGCTCAAGATCAAGACCGTCGCCCGCGTCGGCGCCAAGCCGGCCAAGATGATGAAGGCGAGCTAGCGGGCGCATCGCGCACGCGCCGCCCCATCCTTCGAGACGCCGCGCATCGCAGCCAAGTTTACGCAGGCTGCGCCTGCTATGGCGCGGCTCCTCAGGATGAGGCCGAAAGAAGCTTCGTTCACCCTCCTCACTCCTCCGCCTCGATCTGCGCCAGCCGCTCTTGCAGCGCGCGCTGGATCGCCGCCTTGGTGCGCGCGACCTGATCGGGCGTGGCGGGCGGCGCCGGCGGCTCGTTGCTGCAACGCATGCGCGGCGCGGCGCAGGCGCGCTTGCGCCGGCAGGCCGGCTCCTTGCAACTACGCCAGCATCCCTCTTGGTCGCTGATGAGCATGGCGAAGCGGCGCGCCAGCAGATTGCGGAATTGATCCATGTCGTCGGCCGGCGCGGCCGGCGGCGTCTCGGCGCGCGCGGCGATTTTTTTCCCCGGCGTGAGTTTTCGTTTGGCTGTTGGCGGCATCGGCTGATCTCCGGGCGTGCATGATCGGTTCCGCGCGCCGGCGGCGCGGGAGTTTGCCCTCCCCTATTTGCCCCCGCGCCCAACAGGGGCCCGGGGAGTCGTCCCCGCACAAGAAGTGCGAGGGGGTGGAGCGCCAGAAGGCGCCACCACTGATGTCTCCGCCGCCGCCCTGTTTTAAGGGCTTCGGCGGGCGCGCTCTTTAAGGCGAGCGCGTCGCCTTCCGGCACTCCACCGCGGCTTTTTAAGTCCCCGGGGCCGTAACTTCCGGGCGCGGACCCGGGCGGCTTTCGGCCAACCCGATCCGGGCGGCTTTCGCCGCCCTTCGTCTGCGCCGCGTCTAGCCATTCAAGGCAGTCCCTCGTAGTGGGGACGGACGGCGACCCGAGGCCTCCCGGTGCCGCGGTGACGAGCCGCGACAGCAGGCGCCGCACCCACCCCGCGTCTCGCAGCGTCCCTGCAGGAACGCCCCTCGCGTGGGATAGGCAGGATCAGGTATATAGTCCTATGGGAATAAAGTCAAGAGGCGCCAACTTACTTTTGTCTTCGGATTATTCGGCGCTAGCTCGTCGCCTTTTTAACTTCTGCGTTGTCGCGGGCCTCTTGTATCGCGTCAATATGTGCCCGAGCTTCCTGTTCCGCGTGTTCAAGGTCCGAAGTTAAGCCCAACAAATCAGCCACTTTCATAATACCTGGTCTGCTGCTGTCGTCGCTTTTCGCGAGCAACGCCTCTATACGCTCAACAATAAATTCACGGTTTTGCGATGAGGTTTTATCAAGCACTGACCGAAAACTCTCAGAGTTTATTTCGATACAGGCAGCACTTTCTTTCGTGGCCGCAGCCAAAAGCGGATCAATCATTTTTCTCAGAACGATATCGTCACGCTCAAGCAAGCCCGCATTCTTCAAAAACTCCGGCCCGTAGAGCCCGATCATGCGAATAAGAATGTCAACATTCCGCGTAGTGTCGGTCAGAAGATCACGCAACCCTTTATAAAAATGAGGACGCTGCGAATCTGAAAGAATAGTCGGGAGAAGCGACCACTTACTCAGGTATAACGAAGGCACCTTCCAGTCCGACCGCGCGGCCCCCCTCACCGGTAACTATGATATCCACAAGGGTGCTCGCAACACGAGCGTGAGCCTGGCTTGAAAATTCATCCGTATCAGCAGGCTGGTCGGTGACAAATTTCGTATCTTTGAAAAAATCAATTTCGGTCATTGAGTTGCTACCCATCGTCGTGATGTGCGAAATGCACAACCAACGTAGATTGCAAAAACTAACCGGCTGGCACAAGGCCGGGCTTTACTTAAGTCGCCAATTCCAAAGGAAATACAGAGGTAGGAAGGCCTCAGTTGTCCAAAAGCATCCTAGCTTTGATCCCATCACCCCATATACCCCGGAGCCCCCATGCCCAAGGCCTACTGGATCACCTGCTATCGCGAGATCAAAGACCCCGACAAGGTCGCCGCCTATGCCAAGCTCGCCGCGCCGGCGCTGGCGAAATACGGCGTGCGCTATCTCGCCCGCGGCAACCCGGGCGCCATCTTCGAGGACGGCCGGAAGGAGCGCACCGTGATGAGCGAATTCCCCAGCCTCGCGGAGGCGATCGCCGCGCATAACGGGCTGGAATACCAGGCGGCGCTCAAGGTGCTCGGCGACGGCGCGGTGCGGGATATCCGCATCGTCGAGGGGCTGGAGTGAGGCTTGCTCGCTTCACCTCTCCCAGAGGGAGAGGTCGGCGCGCGCAGCGCGCCGGGTGAGGGGTTATAGCCTATCGAGAATCACTTGCCCCCTCACCCCAACCCTCTCCCCCCAGGGGAGAGGGAGTTCGGCCGCATTCGCGGCAATGCTTCCTGCACTTTCCCCTCACCGCCCCCCGAGCCGCTCGGCGAACAGCACCATGGTCTTGCGGTAGATCTCGGAGCGGTTCCACTCGCGCATCACCTGAAAATTCTCCGTGCCCTCGCCGTAGGGCGCGCCCGCGCGCCAGCCGTTCACGCGCAAAAGATTGGCGGTCGAGGCCAGCACATCCGGCACCGAATGGCGCAGATCGACATGGCCGTTGCCGTCGAAATCGACGCCATACTTGATGTAGGACGAGGGCAGGAACTGGGTCTGCCCGATCTCGCCGGCAAAGGCGCCGACCAGCTCGCGCAACGGCAGGTCGCCGCGCTGCACGATTCTGAGCGCGGCGATGAGCTCGCCCTGGAACAAGTCGCTGCGCCGGCAATCGTGCGCCAGCGTGGCGAGCGTGCGGAGCACCGGCCGCTTGCCCATGTCGCCGGTGCCGTTGTCGGATTCGAGCGTCCAGATCGCCATCAGGAGCGGCGCCGGCACGCCGAAACGCCGCTCGATGCGCGCGAGCAGCTGGGCGTGCTTGCCCATCAGGCGGCGCGCGCGGCTGAGGCGGGCGGGAACGACGCGGGTGCGGGCGTATTCCTCGAAGCTCTTGGCGTGGAACATGCCGCGCTGGCGGCGGTCGAAGGCGAGCACCGCCGGGTCGGGCGTGAGGCCGGCAAAGGCGCCGTCGATCACGCCGCGCGCGACGCCGGCGGTTTGCGCGTCGCGCGCGATTGCACCGAGGAAGCGGTTGAAATCGCCGCCGCATGGCGCCGCCGCCGCCGGCGCGGCGAGGCATAGCGTGACGAGCAGAGCCATGAACGGGCGTTTGATCATGGCGCCACCCCACCACGTCCGTTCGCTCCCGCGCAAGCGGGTTCGTTCCATCAGCCGGTGTCACCAGCAGCTCATCAAACTCGGCAGGTTGCCGCGATTTTCACGGGTGGGCTCGGCGCTGCGCGCCTTAGCCCACCCGACGGAGCTCCCTCAATCGAACAGCGCCACCGCCCGGGTCCAGCCGCCGGAGGCCGCTTTGATCTTGGCCGGGAAGCAGGCGACGATGAAACCATCCGGGGGCAGCTGCTCGAGATTGCACAGCTTCTCCATGTGGCAATAGGGAATCTCGCGCCCCGCCTTGTGGCCTTCCCAGATGATCGAAGGGTCGTGGGTTGCGTCCCAGCGCTTGCGGGTGTGCACGAAGGGCGCGTCCCAGCCCCAGGCGTCGATGCCGCACACGCGCACGCCGCGCGAGGTGAGATAGAGCGTGGCCTCGCGCCCCATGCCGATGCCGGCCGCCATGTATGCGTCGGTGCCGATGCATTCGCTGGCGCGGGTGTTGACCAGCACGATGTCGAACGGCTCAAGCTTGTGGCCGATGCGCTTGAGCTCGGCTTCCACTTCCGCCGCGCTCACCACATGGCCGTCGGGCAGCTTGCGGAAGTCGAGCTTGACGCCGGGGCGGAAGAACCAGTCGAGCGGCACCTCGTCGATGGTGATCATGCGCTCGCCGCGGATCGACTTCGACTGGAAGTGATAGGGCGCGTCCATGTGGGTGCCGTTGTGGGTGGTGAGCGTGATGTGCTCGATCGCCCAGGCTTCGCCGTCGGGCAGGTCCTGCGGCTTGAGGCCGGGAAAGGCGTCGAGCAGGGTCCAGGCGTTTTCCTTGCCGGTCTTGTAGTCGATCTTCGGCCGCATGAAGGGCGGATCGAGCACCGTCTCGTTGTCGAGCGCGACCGAGATGTCGAGCATGCGGCTGGGCAGTTTCATGGGGCGCCTCCTGGTGGCTTTTTCTTGTGTGGCGGCGCCAATGCTAGACGAGGCGGCGTGACGCGCAAAGTGCGCGCGGGGGTGCCAACAGGTGGCCCCTCCAAGCGGATCGCGTGAAAGCGCTCATTCCCGCGCAAGCGGGAATCCGGCCATAAGAAAAAAGAGCTGGGTCCCCGCTTGCGCGGGGACGAACGGAGGTGGGTTTAGTTGTCGAGGAAACTGCGCAATTTGCGCGAGCGGCTCGGGTGCTTGAGCTTGCGCAGCGCCTTGGCCTCGATCTGGCGGATGCGCTCGCGCGTGACCGAGAACTGCTGGCCGACTTCTTCTAATGTGTGATCCGTGTTCATGCCGATGCCGAAGCGCATGCGTAAGACGCGCTCCTCGCGCGGCGTCAAGCTGGCGAGCACCCGCGTCGTGGTCTCGCGCAGGTTCGACTGGATCGCCGCGTCGATCGGCAGGATGGCGTTCTTGTCCTCGATGAAATCGCCGAGATGCGAATCCTCCTCGTCGCCGATCGGCGTCTCCAGCGACAAAGGCTCCTTGGCGATTTTGAGAACCTTGCGCACCTTCTCCAGCGGCATGCCGAGCTTCTCGGCCAGTTCCTCCGGCGTCGGCTCGCGGCCGATCTCGTTGAGCATCTGGCGCGAGGTGCGCACGATCTTGTTGATGGTCTCGATCATGTGCACGGGGATGCGGATGGTGCGCGCCTGGTCGGCGATCGAGCGCGTGATCGCCTGGCGGATCCACCAGGTCGCGTAGGTCGAGAACTTGTAGCCGCGGCGGTATTCGAACTTGTCGACCGCCTTCATCAGTCCAATGTTGCCTTCCTGGATGAGGTCGAGGAACTGCAGGCCGCGGTTGGTGTATTTCTTGGCGATGGAGATGACGAGGCGCAGGTTGGCCTCCACCATCTCCTTCTTGGCCTGGCGCGCCTCGCGCTCGCCCTTCTGCACCATGTGCACGATCTTGCGGAATTCCGTGATCTCGACGCCGGTCTGCCCGGCGAGGTCATGCACAAGGCTGCGGATTTCCTTGATGCGGTCCTTTTCCTTGGCGACCAGCGCCTTCCAGCCCTTGGCCGCCAGTTTCGAGATGCGGTTGAGCCAGCGCGGGTCGAGCTCGTTGCCCATGTAGTGCTTGAGGAAGTCCTCGCGCGAGACGCCATAGCTTTCCGACAGCCGCATCAGGCGGCCCTCGTTGGAGACGAGGCGCTTGTTGATGTCGTAGAGCTGCTCGACCAGCGAATCGATGCGCGCCTGATTGAGCCGCAGCGACTTCACCTCGGTAATGATCTCTTCTTTCAGCTTCTTGTATTTGCGCTCCTGCGCCGGCGACAGCGAGGAATTGCGCAGGCGGTTCTCGATGTCCTGCTCCTGCAAGCGGCGCAGGCGCTTGAACGAATCCGCGATGTTGTCGAAGGTCTCCACCACCTTCGGCTTGAGCTCGGCTTCGATGGCGGCGAGCGACAGCGAATTCTCCATGTCGTCTTCGTCGTAATCGCCCTCGGCCGCGGCTTCCGCCGGATCCTTTTCCTCGCCGTCGGCGGCCGCGCCCGGCGCCTTGAACGGCGTGGCGGCGGGGGGTGCCGCGGGCGGCGCCACCGGCTGCACGACCTGCAGATGCGGCGCGCCGGGAACGGGAGTGCCAGCGGCGGCGACAATCGGCTTGCCGTCGGGACCGATCATCACCGGCACCTGCATCTGCTTGGCGTCGGGGCCGGCATAGGTCGCTTCCAGGTCGATGATGTCGCGCAGGAAGACTTTTCCTTCGCTCAGCTCGTCGCGCCAGATGATGACGGCCTGGAAGGTGAGCGGGCTTTCGCACAGCCCGGCGATCATCGCCTCGCGGCCGGCCTCGATGCGCTTGGCGATGGCGATTTCGCCCTCGCGCGAGAGCAACTCGACCGAGCCCATTTCGCGCAAATACATGCGCACCGGATCGTCGGTGCGCTCGGACGGCTCTTTCTTTTCGGCGACGGCCAGCGACTTCTGCTTGGCCTCGACCACCTCGCGGCCGGTTTCATCGTCGTCGTCGTCGTCGTGCTCGTCGGTCGCCTTTTCGGTCTCGCCGTCCTCGCCTTCGGCGTCCTCGGTCTCCACCACGTTGATGCCCATCTCTGAGAGCATCGCCATGATGTCTTCGATCTGCTCCGGGGAGGTCGATTCCGACGGCAGCACGGCGTTGAGCGCGTCGAAAGTGACGAAGCCGCGCTTCTTGGCGGCCTTGATCATCTTCTTGACGCCGGCGTCGTTGAGATCGAGCAGCGGCAGCGGCGATTTGGGGGCGCCGTCGGCGTCCTTCTCCGGGGCCTCTTCCTTGACCTGCACCTTCGCCTTGCTCGCCATTGTTTTCTCCTGGACCTTCTTGGCCATGTCGCGGCTCGCAGTTTTGCGCGCCCCTACCCTAGGCGCATGGCCAAAAAGGGCCGCGCCCTCGCGCAGGCGCCGCCCCCGAATCAGGTCGCCAGTGTCGTCGGAACCCGCTTAAGCTCCGATTAACCCTGATAAAATCGACGGGAATCGACCCACTCTTCCCCGCCGCTCCGGCAATTCAACGGCCCCTGGAAAAAGGCCCGCTTCTATCTAGCATTTTGCTTGCGCATGATCTCACCCGAAAACCGGTACCCGCTTTTCGGGATCCTGCGCGGCATGCTCATAAGCTACGGGCGCCCCGACCGGAAGAGGCTCCAAAGCCCTCGATCAGGGCCTCGGTACCCTCCACCCGGGACAGGCGGGCCTTGACGTCGCGCAGCCGCAAATAATTGGCCTCGCTGGCGTCCTGGCCGAGCGCCTGTTCGGCGTCCTTGAGTTCCTTAGTTAGGGAATTCCATTGTCGATGCAAGGCGACAAGCTGGGCCCAGGTCACCAAAACGTCCTCCGGCGCGGCATCCGGCCGGGCGCCCCAGACCGACTGGGTGGTGATCGCCCCGGCGATGCGGTCCATGGCCTCTTTGAAGCCGCGCCCGGCCAGTTCCGCCCGCACCGCCTCGGCATCCGCCGCCGCGGCATGGGCGGCGATGTCGACCAGGGCGCTTTTCAGCCGTTCGGCGTCGGCATGGCGGAACTCGAGCGAGGCGAACTCCTCCAGGTGGTCGTGCAGCAGCCACGGGTAATTGAGCGCGGCTTGCAGGATCAGCGCCTCGCGCCGCGGCACTGCCGTGCGGTGGCCGCGATGCAGCGGGCTCGAGGCGAGCTGCTGGCTGACCACCACATAGGGCGTGTTCTTGCCGCCGGTGGCCGGGCGCTGGGCTGCGCCATTGCGCGGCTGCCAATGTGCCGCGTTCGCGCCAATTTTGCCCCTGCCCGCGCTGGAAATTGCCGCGCGGCGCGCCTTGCGCGGGCGCGAAGAACTGCGCCAGCCGGGCGTTGAAATCCTGCCGGTAGTACTTGCGCACGGAATCGTCGGCGATGCCGCCGGTGACCTCGTTGATGCGCGCCTCCAGCGCGGCGCGCCGTTCCGGCGTATCGAACGAGTGCGCCTTCGGTTTCGCGCGCCCACAGCATGGCGGCGAGCGGGCGCGCGCCGCCGATCACGTCGTTCACGGCGTCGCGGCCGGCCGAGCGCACCAGGTCGTCCGGGTCCTGGCCCTGCGGCAGCAGCGCGAATTTCAGGCTCTTGCCGGGTTTGAGACGCGGCATCGCCAGTTCGACCGCGCGATAGGCCGCGCGCAGGCCCGCATTGTCGCCGTCGAAGCAGAGCACCGGCTCGTCCGCCATCTTCCACAACAGCGCGAGCTGGTCTTCGGTGAGCGCGGTGCCGAGCGGCGCGACGGTGGCGGCAAAGCCCGCCGTCACCATGGCGATCACGTCGACATAGCCTTCGACCGCGATCACGAGTAGCGCCGTCATGGGCGGCCTGGCGCGCGGCGGCGATGTTGTAGAGCGTGGCGCCTTTATGAAAGAGCGGCGTCTCCGGCGAATTGAGATATTTCGCCTGCGCGTCCTTCTCCAGCGCGCGGCCGCCGAAGGCGATGACGCGGGAGCGCAAATCGGTGATCGGAAACATCACGCGATCGCGGAAGCGGTCGAACGGCAACGGGATGTCGTCGCCTGAAACCAAGAGGCCGGCTTCCACCATGTCTTCGACGGGAATGCCGTGGGAGCCGAGATGCTCCTTCAGCGCGAAGCGCTCGTTGGTCGCATAGCCGAGGCGGAATTTGAGTTGCGTCGCGGCATCGAGGCCGCGGTCGGCGAGATAGCCGCGCGCCTTGGCGCCGGCGCGCGCGGCCAACGTGTCTTGGAAGAATTTCGCCGCCAGCTCCATGACGTCGTAGAGCGTCTTGCGCCGCGCGTCGCGCTGCTCGTCTTGCGCTGAGACTTGCGGCAGCGGCACGCCGGCCATCTGCGCCAGACGCTCGACCGCCTCCGGGAAGCCGACGCCTTCGGTCTCCATCACGAAGCCGAAAATGTCGCCGTGCTTGCCGGAGGAGAAGTCGTGGAAGAAGCCCTTCTGGTCGTTGACCGTGAACGAGGGCGACTTCTCCTTGTTGAAGGGCGACAGCCCGATGAACTCGCGGCCCTGCTTGCGCAGCTTCACGCGGCGGCCGACCACCTCCGAAACGGCGAGGCGGGCACGCAGCTCATCGAGGAACTGGGGCGTGAAGCGCATGGCGTTAGCGGCGCGCCAGGGGCGCGGGTTGGGTTTTCGGTTGGGCCGAATTGGTCCGCCCATCATAGACCGGGGAAATGAGACTTTCCGGGCTCCCGCCCCAGCGCCATCGCCAAACCGCGGATTTAGCGTTTTCCCGGATTTCCACAGGCGCCGGTTCCCGGCCTGTTTGGGCATTCCGGGCGGACGGACGGCCCGCCCGAAATGCATGTAGGGCTTCCATGTTACGCCGCCAGACGCCGGCCGGCGGGCGCCGGGCGTTCCGCGGTGGACGCATTGCGCTGGCGCCGGGCATTGAGCAAGTCGACCAGGCCGTCGTCCGACGGGGTCGACAGGCATTCGATCACATCGGCCCGCGTGAGGCCGACGTCGCGCAGCAGATGGTCGTTGAACATCAGCATCCCGCTAAGCGCCCGCCGGCTGCGCCCGCGGTAGACGTTTGAAACAGCGTTACGGATGCCGGCTGCCAAGCGTTGCAGAAGTAAGGTGAGCATTGTCGTCTCCTATTGAGTTTTGGGTTGTTTGTATCGGGGCCGCCGGGGCCGGGATCCGCTGTCAGACGGGGCCCGGCCGAATGCGGTCCATGTGGTTCAGGCCGCCTTCGCCTGCGTGCTGTCGTCGAGCGTGCAGGTCACGGGCACGCCGTTCGACACGATGTCGAATACCGGCGAATAAGCCTGCGCCATTTCGATCAGCTCCTGCTTCTTGGAGTCGTCGCAATCGGCGTCGATGTCGAACACGACGCGGACATTGCTGAACCCGTTGCGGACCGACTTGGAGAGGCCGAGGAACCGCTGCAGGTCGACGTCGCCTTCGAGGCGCGTGCGGATGCCCTTGATGGCAATGCCGCGCGCGGCGGCGTGATAGACCAGCGCGCCGGTCAGGCAGCTGGCGAGCGCGTGCAGCACGATATTCGCCCGCATTGGGCCCACGGTCCCCGGACAGCAGCACTTCCGGCTCGTCGCTGGCGAGGAAGAACGGCTGCTTGTGCCGCAATTCCTGGCCGACGCCATAGAAGTCGTCGACACGCGAGCGGGTCTCGCCGCCGCCGGCCCATTTGTTGAGACAGGCGAAACTGGAAATTGGCGAGTGAGGGCTCGCCTTTGATGGCTTCGATCGTGGCGAACAACTTCGCGGTGTCGACGCCGTTCACGATTGTGGTCTGAGTCTTGCTCATGATCCGTCTCCTTCTCACCGGTTGCCGCGCCGCGGAGGCAGCGCTGAAAAACATACCGATTGGTATGTTATACATACCTTTTGGTATGTTTGCAAGCCAGAACAAGCGAGGCACTTATGATATTATCTCAAGTGAAATCATAATGTTATTGAATAAGCCTAGGAACCCATTGCGGCCACGAACATTTCAGACTATATTAGTATGGTCATGGCCGACAAAGGCGCACAGACGCGCGAACGCATCCTGGCGGCGGCGGAGCCGCTCATCCTGCGGCAGGGGTTTGCCGGCACCTCGCTCGACGACATTCTCGAGCCACCGCGTCTGACCAAGGGCGCCTTCTTTCATCACTTCCAGGACAAGGCGGGGTTCGCCCGCGCACTCATCGAGCGCTATGCGCGCAACGACTCGCAACGCTGGATCGGCTTTCGGCCGAAGCGGAGGCGGCCTCCGCCGACCCGCTCGAGCAGACGCTGCTATTCATCAAGTCGTTCGAGGATTTCGTCGCCGGCCTGTCCGGAGCCGATCATCGGCTGCCTGTTCGCCACCTACACTTACGAAAGCCTGCAGTTCGAGCCTGCGATCAATGAATTCATCGCGCAAAGCCTGCGTCGCTGGTCGGCGCTCTATGAGAAGAAATTCGAGGCGGTGCTCACGCGCTATCGCCCGGCGAAGCCGACATCGGCGCGCGAGCTTTCCGAAACGATCATGGCTGTCCTCGAAGGCGGCTTCATCCTGGCGCGCAACTTCAACGATCCGGTTCTGGTGACGCGGCTGTCGCGCCAATTCCGGCAATATCTGGAACTGCTGTTCGCGGACAGCCGCCGGCACGGACAAGCAGGGCAGGCTTAGCCTGACACTTCGCCTTCACCATGCCGCGCTCGCTTTCGCCATGTCCATCTGCCCGGCATATTTGCCGCGCAACGTCACCGCAGCTTGCCTCCGCGCCGGGCTATCCGGCATCGACGCCTGCCGAATGAAGAGTTTGTGAATGGCTCTTCCTGCCCGACGACAAGCGAAATCCGGCGCGCCATCGTAAGAAGGAACGCGCGGGCCGGATTGAATTCGATCCACGCTGACCGTCAAGAATGATCCGGTTATTCCATCTCGTCGGGCGCGCTTCCGCGACCGGACAGACGCAACACTAAACCTCGGCATGCCGCGGACATGCCGCAGGTTCTGGAAGCGAAGCGTCAATATGGCAGTTCTTTACGTCGAGGGCGTCGTTACCTAAGGCCACCTGCAGGTAGCCGGCATCCTTGCCGTCGGCGACAATGACGCGGACCTCCGCCAGCACAAATCTCCGCTCGAACCGCGCGTCCTGGAACGCATCGTCCCCGCCGAACAGACGCTCGCCGATCCAGCGCATGCCGGCATGATGAATGCGGCGTGCGAAATCGTAATCGGCGGCCTCCGCCGCCCTCAGCCGCACAATCTGGGTTTCGCCGAGCATCGCGGAGCACTCAGCCCGCAAGCTTCGCCTTCACCAGCGCGCTCGCTTTGGCCATGTCCATCTGCCCGGCATATTTGCCGCGCAGGACGCCGATCACCTTGCCCATGTCCTTCATGCTCGATGCGCCGGTCGTCCTTGATGGCGGCGTCGATCGCGGCGGCCATCTCGGCCTCCGACATCTGCTTGGGCAGATAGCCGGAGATGATGGCGATCTCCTCCTGCTCCTGCTTGACCAGGTCGGCGCGGTTACCCTTTTGGTAGAGCTCGACCAATTCCTGGCGCTGCTTGATCATCTTCTGCAGCAGCGGCAGCACCTCGGCGTCGCCGAGCGGCGGCTTGCCGCTCCCTCGCGCCTCGATGTCGGCGTTCTTGAGCGTGGAATTGACCATGCGCAGGGTGGAAACCGCCCGCTCGTTCTTGGCCTTCATGGCCTCGGTCAAGGCTTTGTTGATGTCGTCGCGCAGCACGGGGAGCCCCTTTCATTAGACTTTTATCTGCTGGGGGCGGCAGCCGGCGGCCCCTTGCCTCTCTCCCTATAATACGCAACTAAGAGGCCATGACCCAGACGCAAGCCAAACCCGCCGCCGGGACTTCCGGCGAGGCTTGGGCTGAGCCCAAGCCGACGGCGCTTTTGGTGCTGGCCGACGGGACCGTGCTGGAAGGCTTCGGCCTGGGCGCCACCGGCACCGCGGTCGGCGAGGTCTGCTTCAACACCGCCATGACCGGCTATGAGGAGATCCTCACCGATCCTTCCTATGCCGGGCAGATCATCACCTTCACCTTCCCGCATATCGGCAATGTCGGCACCAACGAAGAAGACATCGAGACCGTCAACATGGCGGCGACGCCGGGCGCGCGCGGCGTCATTCTGCATTCCGCCATCACGCCGCCGTCGAACTACCGCGCCACCCGCAGCCTGAACGACTGGCTCAAGAGCCGCGGCATCATCGGGCTTTGCGGCATCGACACCCGCGCGCTGACCGCGCTGATCCGCGTCAAGGGCATGCCCAACGCGGTCATCGCGCACGCGCCCGATGGCAAATTCGATCTTCGCCGCGCTGAAGCAAGAAGCCGCAAGCTGGCCCGGCCTCGTCGGCATGGACCTGGTGCCGATGGTGACGAGCGCGCAACGGTTCCCCTGGGATGAGACGCCGTGGGTGTGGGGCGAGGGCTTCGGCCGCCAGACGCAACCTGAATTCCACGTGGTCGCCATCGACTACGGCATCAAGCGCAACATCCTGCGCCTGCTCGCCGGCTCGGGCTGCCAGGTGACGGTGGTGCCGGCCAAGACGTCGGCCGAGGACATCCTGGCGCTCAAGCCCGACGGCGTATTCCTGTCGAACGGCCCGGGCGATCCGGCGGCGACCGGCGAATACGCCGTGCCGGTGATCAAGAAGCTGATCGAACTCAGGCCTGCCGATCTTCGGCATCTGCCTCGGCCATCAGATGCTCGGCATCGCGGTCGGCGCCAAGACCATGAAGATGCATCAGGGCCACCACGGCGCCAATCATCCGGTGAAGGACCTCACCACCGGCAAGGTCGAGATCACCTCGATGAACCACGGCTTCGCGGTCGACACGAAGACGCTGCCGAAGAACGTCGATGAGACCCATGTGTCGCTGTTCGACGGCTCCAATTGCGGCATCGCGCTCAAGGACAAGCCGGTGTTCTCGGTGCAGTACCACCCGGAGGCTTCGCCCGGCCCGCGCGACAGTCATTATCTCTTCACGCGCTTCGTCGAGATGATGCGGCAGGGCAGGCGCAAGATCGCATAGTCGATGTCCGACTGGATCAGCTTCTACGACATGCGGCATTCGCTGATCTACGTGAATGCGCGTCACCGCGACGTGCATTACCGCCAGATCGCCGACGACATCGCCAAGCTGGTGCCCAAGCCTGCCGCCGCCGTGCTCGACTATGGCTGCGGCGAGGCGACCTCGGCTGAGCTGGTGGCAAACGCGGCGGAGCATCTCACGCTGGTCGAGGCCGCGCCCAATGTGCGCGCCGCGCTCGGCGCGCGCTATGCCGGCAACCACAAGATTTCCGTATGCACGCCCGAGGAAGCGGCCGCGCTGCCGGGCGGCTCGTTCGATCTGATCGTGCTGCATTCGGTGGCGCAGTATTTGAGCGGGCCCGAGCTCGACCGCTTGCTGGCGACGTTCCGCAAGCTGATCAAACCGGACGGCCTGCTCGTCGTCGGCGATATCGTGCCGCCGCATCTCGCGTCCGCCGCCGCGGCGTGGTCGCTGCTGCGCTGCGGCGCCGGCAACGGATTCTTCTGGGCCGCCGCCGTCGGGCTGATCCGGATTTTCCTGTCGGACTATCTGCGGCTGAAGAAAACGGTCGGGCTGTCCCACTACACGGCGGCAGCGATGCTGGCAAAGCTCAAAGCGGCCGGTTATGCGGCGACCCGCGCGCCGCGCAATATCGGCCACAACCAGTGGCGCATGACGTTCCTCGCCCGCCCGACGTGACGAACGGCTAATCCCAGCCGCCGGGGACGCGGCCGGCCGGATTGGCGACGCGGCCGTCGGCGCGCTTGAGCGCGGCGATACGGCTCATCTCGTCGTCGGTCAGCGTGAAATCGAACACATTGAAATTCTCGGCGATGCGCGCCGGTTTCGACGAGAACGGAATGGCGGCGACGTTCTGCTGGATGAGCCAGCGCAGCGCGACCTGCGCGATGGTGCGCCCGCGCGTCTTGGCGATGTCGGCCAGCACCGGATCGTCGAACAGCCGGCCGCGCCCGACCGGACAATGGGCGACGAAGACGAGCCCGTGCTTGCGCACCGCGGCGAGCAGCTTCGACTGGTCGAGATAAGGATGATACTCGGCCTGCAAGACGGCGAGCGGTTCGGGGCAAAGCGCGACCGCCTCGTCGAGCAGCCTGGTGGTGAAATTGGCGACGCCGATATGGCGCGTGAGCCCCTGCTGCTTGGCCTTGGCCAATGCCGGCATGTACTCGCGCACCGCGATTTCCGGATTGGGCCAGTGCACCAGCAACAGGTCGACGTAATCGACCTTGAGCGCGGCGAGGCTTTCGTCCACCGAGCGGGCAAAATCGGCGGGGCGCAGGTTTTCGTGGCTGACCTTGGTGGTGAGGAAGATGTCCTGGCGCGGCAGGCCGGAGGCGCGCATCGCCTCGCCGACCGCGGGCTCGGTGCCGTATTTGCGGGCGGTGTCGATGTGGCGGTAACCGACTTTCAGGGCCGCGACGACGGCTGCAACGGACATCCCGCCGGTCATGGCCCCGGTGCCGAAGCCGAGCGCCGGGATGGCGCCGCCGTCCGGAAAACCTAAGGCTGGCTGGGAGCGGTCATGGTCGGGTCCGTCATTGCCGGAGGAGTGAGGTAAGCGGCGAGGACGCGGGCAGCCGGACAATAGTATAGTTCTGCCGGCTTATTAGCCGGTTTTTTCCGTCCACCGCTAATCCCGCCGCCGCCCTTCCCTGCCCGCCGATTCGGGTCTATATGACCCTCGCGCGCGAGGCTTCGCCTCAGCGCGATCCGGGGGAGCGCGCATATGCGCGCCCTTTTTTTGTGCCCAGTGATCCGAGAGCGAATGCCGAAACGAACCGACATCAAATCGATCCTGATCATCGGCGCCGGGCCGATCGTCATCGGCCAGGCCTGCGAGTTCGACTATTCCGGCACGCAGGCCTGCAAGGCGCTGAAGGACGAGGGCTACCGGGTCGTGCTGGTGAACTCCAATCCGGCGACGATCATGACCGATCCCGATCTCGCCGACGCCACTTATATCGAGCCGATCACGCCCGAGATCGTCGCCAAGATCATCGAGCGCGAACGGCCCGACGCGCTGCTGCCGACCATGGGCGGGCAGACCGCGCTCAACTGCGCGCTCAGCTTGCGCAAAATGGGCGTGCTGGAGAAATTCAAGGTCGAGATGATCGGCGCCAGCGCCGACGCCATCGACATGGCGGAGGACCGCGAGTTGTTCCGCGAGGCGATGACCCGCATCGGCTTGCCGACGCCGCGCTCGCATCAGATCAAGACCCTGCCGCAGGCGCTGGAAGCGCTCGACGACATCGGACTGCCCGCCATCATCCGCCCGTCGTTCACGCTCGGCGGCACCGGCGGCGGCATCGCCTACAACAAATCGGAATTCATCGAGATCGTCGAGCGCGGCATCGACGCCTCCCCCACCAGCGAAGTGCTGATCGAGGAATCGGTGCTGGGCTGGAAGGAATTCGAGATGGAGGTGGTGCGCGACAAGAAAGATAACTGCATCATCATCTGCTCGATCGAGAACGTCGACCCGATGGGCGTGCATACCGGCGATTCGATCACCATCGCGCCGGCGCTCACGCTCACCGACAAGGAATACCAGATCCTGCGCGACGCCTCGATCGCGGTGTTGCGCGAGATCGGGGTGGAGACCGGCGGCTCCAACGTGCAGTTCGCCATCAATCCGGAAGACGGGCGGCTGGTGATCATCGAAATGAATCCGCGGGTGTCGCGCTCGTCCGCGCTCGCCTCGAAGGCCACCGGCTTCCCGATCGCCAAGGTCGCCGCCAAGCTCGCGGTCGGCTACACGCTCGACGAAATCGCCAACGACATCACCGGCGGCGCCACGCCCGCCTCGTTCGAGCCGACCATCGATTACGTGGTCACCAAGATTCCGCGCTTCGCCTTCGAGAAATTCCCCGGCGCCGCCAACACGCTGACCACGTCGATGAAATCGGTGGGCGAGGCGATGGCGATCGGCCGCACCTTCCAGGAATCCTTGCAGAAGGCGCTGCGTTCGCTGGAAACCGGGCTGACCGGGCTCGACGAAATCGCCATCGACGGCTTCGATCTGGCCAAGGGCATCGACGACGCCGACAACAAGGCCGCCATCCGCGCCGCGCTCGGCACGCCGACGCCGGACCGCCTGCTCAAGATCGCGCAGGCCATGCGGCTCGGCGCCGGCGACGAGCTGATCCACAATGCCTGCCGCATCGATCGGTGGTTCCTCAACGAAATCCGCGCGCTGGTGGAGACGGAAGCCGAGATCAGGGCCAAGGGCCTGCCCGCAACGGCCGCGCCGTTCCGCCGCCTGAAAGCCAAGGGATTTTCCGACACCCGGCTCGGCAAACTCACCGGCGTCGCGGCCGAAACGGTGACGCAGAAACGACGCGCGCTCGGCGTGCGGCCGGTGTTCAAGCGCATCGACACCTGCGCCGCCGAATTCGCCTCGCCCACCGCTTATATGTATTCGACCTACGAGACGCCGTTCGCCGGCGCAACCGCCGACGAGGCGGCGCCGTCGACCAAGAAGAAAGTCATCATCCTCGGCGGCGGTCCGAACCGCATCGGCCAGGGCATCGAATTCGACTATTGCTGCTGCCATGCCGCCTTCGCGCTGAAGGAAGTCGGCTACGAGACCATCATGGTCAACTGCAATCCGGAAACGGTGTCGACCGATTACGACACCTCCGACCGGCTCTATTTCGAGCCGCTCACGCCGGAAGACGTGCTGGAGATCATCGACACCGAGCGCGCCAACGGCACGCTGCACGGCGTCATCGTGCAGTTCGGCGGCCAGACCCCGCTCAAGCTGGCGGAGCCCTTGGAGCAGGCCAAGGTGCCGATCCTCGGCACCTCGCCCGACATGATCGATCTCGCGGAAGACCGCGACCGCTTCAAGAAACTGCTCGACAAACTGAAGGTGCGCCAGCCGCAGAACGGCATCGCCACCTCGCTGAACGCGGCGCGCGCCATCGCCGACGAGATCGGCTATCCGGTGGTGATCCGGCCGTCCAATGTACTGGGCGGACGCGCCATGGAAATCGTGCGCGACGCGGCCCAGTTCGACCGTTACGTCGCGCGGCTGGCGAGCGATCTCGACCGGCCGGGCGAGCTCGTGGTTTCCAAACGAAGCCCGCTGCTGATCGACCGCTATCTGTCCGACGCGACCGAAGTGGACGTCGATTGCCTCGCCGACGGCAAGGACACCTTCATCGCCGGCATCATGGAGCACATCGAGGAAGCCGGCATCCATTCCGGCAATTCAGCCTGCGCGCTGCCGCCGCATTCGCTGTCCGAGGCGACCATCGCCGAACTCGGGCGGCAGACCCGCGCGCTCGCGCTGGCGCTCAATGTCGTCGGGCTGATGAACGTGCAATACGCCATCAAGGACGGCGACATCTACGTGCTGGAGGTCAATCCGCGCGCCTCGCGCACGGTGCCGTTCGTGGCCAAGGTGATCGGCCTGCCGGTGGCCAAGATCGCCGCCCGCATCATGGCGGGCGAAAGCCTGCAGAGCTTCAAGCTCGCGCCGACGCACTACAAGCACCGCGCGGTCAAGGAAGCGGTGTTCCCGTTCGCGCGCTTCCCCGGCGTCGACACCGTGCTGGGGCCGGAGATGAAATCCACCGGCGAGGTGATGGGGATCGATGCCTCGTTCGAAATCGCCTTCGCCAAGAGCCAGATCGGCGGCGGCGCCGACCTGCCGCGCACCGGCACGGTGTTCGTTTCGGTCAAGGACGCCGACAAGCCGCGCATCCTGGAGGCGGTGCGGCTGCTGGCCTCGCTCGGCTTCAAGTGCATCGCCACCTCGGGAACCCAGCGCTATCTCGCCGAACAGGGGGTGGAAGCGACCCGCATCTTCAAGGTGCTGGAAGGCCGGCCCAATGTGGTGGATGTCATCAAAAACGGCGGTGTTCAGCTGGTTTTCAACACCACCGAGGGGGCGGCGGCGCTGGCCGACAGCCGCTCGCTGCGCCACGCCGCCCTCTTGCATAAAGTGCCGTACTACACCACTCTTTCGGGTGCCGTCGCCGCGGCGCAAGGCATAAAAGCCTATCTCGGGGGTGACCTCGAGGTGCGTGCGCTGCAGAGCTACTTCAGCGATCGGGCCTGAGGCGCTTGCCTCAGGGTCCGCCAGCCCAGCGGCGGCGCGAGGTTAGGCCGGGAATTCCACGGTCGCGGCGAGGGTAGAAACCGGCCGCGGTCGGGGTTTTTTTGACCGGCCCTTGGTTCACATGGCTCCGGTTTCGCGGGCAATCCGTGGCCGGAGTCGTATTGCGAGTCGATTGGACGGGTTTTTTTGAGGGTGGAAGGGGCTTGGCGGCGTTCACACGCGTTCAAGTTGTTTCGGGCGCCCGCCAGGAGGAGATGAGACGATGGACAAGATACCGATGACGGCAGCGGGCTTTGCCACGCTCGAAGCCGAGCTCAAGCATTGCCAGCAAGTCGAGCGCCCGCGCATCATCCAGCAGATCACCGAGGCGCGCACGCACGGCGACCTGTCGGAGAATGCCGAATATCACGCCGCCAAGGAGCAGCAGTCGCTCAACGAGGGCCGCATCGCCGAGCTCGAGGACAAGCTCGCGCGCGCCGACGTGATCGACGTGTCGAAGCTGTCGGGCGAGACCATTACCTTCGGCGCCACGGTGACGCTGATCGACGAGGACACCGACGAGAAGAAGGTGTGGCAGATCGTCGGTGAGCCGGAGGCCAACGCCAAAGCCGGCAGGATTTCCATCACCTCGCCGCTGGCGCGCGCGCTGATCGGCAAGACCAAGGGCGCGCAGGTCGAGGTCAACACCCCCGGCGGCGCCAAGGCCTATGAGGTGAAGAAGGTGGAGTGGCGGTAGGGCCGGTGCGCCGACGCTAAAGTGACTGTCATGGCCGGGCTTGTCCCGGCCATCTCATTTAAGAGGGTACAGCTTCCAACAAGACGAAGTTTGTGCGCCCCTGATCGGGATGGCCGGGACAAGCCCGGCCATGACAATTTATGTATGCGCAATCGCTAAAGAGATCAGGGAGAAACGCATCATGAGCCTGCAATCAATCCCGGCCTCGGACATTCTCAAGGCTTGCGAAGCGATGCTGCGCAAGCAGCTCTATGTCGTCTTCACCAAACCGAGCCAAGGCATGGCGCCGGTGATGGCCGCGCTCAAGGAACATCTCGAATTCCAGATCGATCTCGAAAAGCGCGGCATCATGTTCGGCGCCGGGCCGTTCTGGAATGATGCGGAAGATGCCTGGGAAGGCGAAGGCATGGTGATCATCCGCGCCGGTTCGCTGGCCGAGGCCAAAGCGATCGCCGCTGCCGACCCGATGCACAAGAGCGGCGCGCGCAGCTTCACGGTGCGGCCCTGGCTGCTCAATGAAGGCACGGTCACGGTCAAGCTGACTTATTCCGACGGCAAGCGCGACATTATCTGACGCGCCGTTCCGCGCAGAGACTAATCCTACATCGGCACCATGGCCGCGTCTTTGGACTGGCGCAGCGTGAGCGAGGTCTTCACGTTGCGCACATTGGGCGCGGCGGTGAGCTTCTCGACGAAGGCCTGGAAGGTTTTCAAATCGGGCGCGACGCATTTGAGCACGAAGTCGATTTCGCCCGAGAGCATCCAGCATTCGCGCACCAGGGGCTGCGCCCGCACGAACTCCTCGAAGGCGGCGAGATCGGCTTCCGCTTGGCTCGCCAGATGCACCATGGCGAACACCGCCACTTCGTAACCGAGCTTCTTCTCGTCGAGCAGCGCGCGGTAGCCCTTGATGTAGCCGGCCTCTTCCAGCGCGCGCACGCGGCGCAGGCAGGGCGGCGCCGAAATGCCGACCCGGCGCGCCAGCTCCACATTGGTGATGCGGCCGTCGTCCTGCAGCTCCTTCAGAATCTTGCGGTCGATGGCGTCTAAACGGGCGGGCAAGGACTAGATCCCTCCAAGGCGGTCATTCGCGGGTGCGAACATCCATACCGCGAAACATTGTTTCGCGAAAGATTATTGCGCGCCCGGCGCGACACGCCGCCCCAGGAGCCCTAAGCCTGTGGGTCCGGGGGGTTGCGTATCTTGCATAGCTCCTCCGAAAGCCATACATCGTGCATGCAAAAGAGCCGGTCCTCCGGCCACCCGCCCACCAGAGGGGCGCATACATGTCTAAGACTACCCACGCCAAGGTCGTGATTATCGGCTCGGGTCCGGCAGGCTACACGGCTGCGATCTATGCCGCGCGCGCCATGCTGGAACCGATCCTGCTGCAGGGCATCCAGCCCGGCGGCCAGCTCACCATCACCACCGACGTGGAGAACTATCCGGGCTTTGCCGACGTCATCCAGGGCCCCTGGCTGATGGAGCAGATGCAGGCCCAGGCCGAACATGTCGGTACCCGGATCGTGACCGACCATGTCAACGCGGTCGATCTCAAGCAGCGGCCGTTCAAGCTGACCTGCGATTCCGGCGACGTCTATCTCGCCGACGCGCTGATCATCGCCACCGGCGCGCAGGCGCGCTGGCTCGATCTGCCCTCGGAACAGAAGTTCAAGGGCTACGGCGTGTCGGCCTGCGCGACCTGCGACGGCTTCTTCTACCGCAACAAGGAAGTCATGGTGATCGGCGGCGGCAATAGCGCGGTCGAGGAAGCGCTGTTCCTCACCAATTTCGCCTCCAAGGTCACCGTCGTGCACCGGCGCGATTCGTTCCGGGCGGAAAAGATTCTGCAGGACCGGCTGTTCAAGAATCCGAAGATCGACGTGATCTGGGACACCGCGCTCGACGACGTGCTGGGCGCCGAGAACCCGTTGAAGGTCAACCGCGTGCGGCTCAAGAACCTGAAGACCGGCGCGGTCAGCGAGCACAAGATCGACGGCGTGTTCATCGCCATCGGGCATTCGCCCGCCTCCGAGCTGTTCGCCGGCCAACTGCAGATGAAGCCGTCCGGCTACATCGTCACCGCCGGCCATTCCACCGCCACCTCGGTGCCCGGCGTCTTCGCCGCCGGCGACGTCACCGACGACATCTACCGGCAGGCGGTCACCGCCGCGGGACAGGGCTGCATGGCGGCGCTCGAAGCGGAGAAATTCCTGGCCGCGCACGAACACCAGCGCGCGGCGGCGGAGTGATCATGAACGGACCCAAATCGGGCATGGATTGGGACAAGCTGAAGGTGTTTCACGCCGCGGCGGAAGCGGGCTCGTTCACCCATGCCGGCGAGCGGCTCGGGCTGTCGCAGTCGGCGGTCTCGCGCCAGGTCTCGGCGCTGGAAAGCGAACTGTCGGTGTCATTATTCCACCGCCATGCGCGCGGGCTGATCCTCACCGAACAGGGCGAATTGCTCTACCGCACGGCGCATGAAGTGTTCATGAAGCTGGAGGCCGCGCGCACCAAGCTCACCGACAGCCGCGAACGGCCGAACGGCGAATTGAAAGTATCCACCACGCCCGGCATCGGCGTGCATTGGCTCACCCCGCGGCTCGGCGAGTTCCTCGATCTCTATCCCGACATCCACATCACGCTGATCACCACCGACGAAGAACTCGACCTGGCGATGCGCGAGGCCGACGTCGCCATCCGCCTGCGCCAGCCGACCCAGCCGGACCTGATCCAGCGCAAGCTGTTCTCGGTGCATTTCCACGCCTATGCCTCGCCCGATTATCTCAAGCGCTTCGGTACGCCGCGCACGCACGAGGACCTCGACAAGCACCGGCTGATCCTGCTCGGCGGCAATGTGCCGGTGCATTTCTCCAACCGGCGCTGGCTGGTCGAAGTCGGCCGCGACGGCAAGGAGCCGCGCGCGCCGCATCTGACCATCAACAACGTGCTCGGAATCTTGCGCGCCTGCCAGCGCGGCCTCGGCATCGCCATGCTGCCCGACTATCTGGTGGAGGAAAACGGCGGGCTGGTGCAGTTGCTCGGCGAAGCCGACACGCTCGCGCTCGATGCCTATTTCGTCTATCCGGAAGAGCTCAAGGCCGTGGCTCGCATCCAGGTTTTCCGCGATTTTCTGGTCGCCAACGCGCAACGCTGGCATTTCTAAGCGTCAGCGCGGAAATGCCGCGGCTGTACTCGCGCCGATTTGGCATGGCAGTCATGCGAAGGCCGGCGAAACCGGCTTAGCGAATTGCGAAACGGCATGGCAGTCATGCGGCGCTTGGCGTTGCCGCAGGCGACCGTGCTTCGCATAGTGAGCTTCGCTGTTGCACCGGATGTATCCTCCCAGAACCGCTGGTGCACAGCATGTTCCCCTCTGGAAGATTGCCGGTCCCCACACCGGCAAACTGAAGCCGGGCCCCTCGCGGGGCCCGGTTTTTTATCGGGCGCTGCCCACTGTGGCGACGCGGCCGGTGCCAACGCGGCGTGCCGCGCGACGTCGATGGCGTCCGCTGCGCGGCAACGTCGCGGCCTCCGCTTGAAAACGAATTCGGCGACTGCCCACCGTCGATGGCCGGAAAAAATTCTTAGCGGCACCGCTCACAAGCCGACGATGCGCGGCAAGTTCCGGCGCCGACAAAATTGATTCGCGAAGGCCGGGGCTGCGGGGCTGCGGCCGGCCGCCTTGCGCGGCGGCGCGGCCATCATCGCCCTGTCACGCGGCCACCCCATTCTGCGGCTATGCCATGCCCGTCTTCACAAAGAAGTCATCGGGGGAAAACGCGCAAATTCGCTTGGGGAAGCGGCCGGATTGCCGACCATTGCGTTAGGTTAGTGCCTGCGGCAAGCGCGGAATCGCCTACCAAATCCGGGATTTCGGTACCCTGTGCAAAATAGCCACAGTCGAATGCTGTTTAGCTCTGCCGTGTTCGGAAAAGCGTAACTACCGCAGGACTATAAGATAGGATGGCCCGGAATTAGGGGGGCCACGGCCCCCTGCACAGTCTTGGGAGACGCCTGGTGAAAAGCGACCGATTTAGCCGTTTGTTGGCCTCGACGGCCCTCGGCTTGGTGCTGGTAATGGCAAGCCATGCCGGCATGGCGCAGCAATCCGACCAAAGCGGGATGGCGATTCCATTGCCGGACACCACGCTGCCGCCGCCGCTGACGGCAAGCGACATCACCGGCAGTGTGGACGCCGCGCCGGCCGACGTCAGCAAGGCTGAGCCGAATCAGGACGCCGCCGCGCCGGCGGCCGAGCCGGTCAAAACGATGGCCGCTCCGGCCGATGTCAGCAAGCCTCAGCCGACTCAGGACGCCGCCGCGCCGGCAGCCGAGCCGGCCAAGGCCATGGCCGCGCCGGTATCCGCCACCGCCGACAGCGCGGTCGCCGACCGGTTGCGCGAGATCATCAGCGGCAAGCAGTTCGACCGCATCGTCAGCCGCAAGGCCGACCGCGAGGGCGTGGAGTCGTTCTACAAGGCCCGCGACTACAAGCCGCTGTGGGTGAGCGAGGGCGCCGCCGACGCGCGCGCCAAGGCCGCCATCGCCTATCTTGCGCAGGTCGACACGGTCGGCCTCGACCCGAGCGACTATCCGGCTCCCGATTTCAAGTCGGCGGCCAGCGCCGAAACGCTGGCCGCGGACGAACTCGCGCTCACCGCGTCCGTGCTCACTTATGCGCGCCAGGCCCAGATCGGCCGCATCCATTTCAGCCGCGTCGGCGGCGATATCGAATTCAAGCTGATCGCGCCGGAGCCGGCCAAAGTGCTGGCCAAGCTCGCCGACGCCAGCGACGTGGGCGCCGCGCTCGACGACTACAATCCGCCGCAGCCGCAATTCAAAGCGCTCGAGGCCAAGCTGGCCGAATTGCGCAAGGGCGCCCTGACGCCCAAGGCCGAGGAAGAAAAGAAGCCGGAGCTGGTCCGTATCGGCGACGGCAAGATCCTGCGCCCCGGCATGAATGATCCGCGCGTGATCGCTTTGCGCAAGCGGTTGAACATCGCCGGCGACAAGGACAGCCCGCTCTATGACGACGCGGTGCGCGACGCGGTGAAGACGTTCCAGACCGAAGCCGACATCGGCGTCGACGGCAATGTCGGCCCCGTCACCTTGCGCGCGCTCAACGGCGAGCAGCAAGTCACGCACCGGCCGTCCGCCGATCCGATCGACACCATCATCGTCAATATGGAGCGCTGGCGCTGGCTGCCGCGCGACCTCGGCAATCCGCACGTGATCGTCAACGTGCCGGATTACACATTGACGCTCTACAACAACGGCAAAGTCTACTGGCACACCAAGATCGTAGCCGGAAAGCCGGGCAAGGCGACGCCGATGGTCTCAGCGGAGATGAAATTCATCACCGTCAACCCGACCTGGAACGTGCCGCCCTCGATCATCGAGAACGAATACCTGCCGGCGTTGCAGCAGGATCCGGAGGCGCTCGACCGCATCGGCCTGAAGCTGACGCAGGACCCGGACGGCACCATCCACATCTCGCAGCCGCCCGGCGCCGGCAACGCGCTCGGCCGCATTCGCTTCAACTTCCCCAACAAGTTCCTGGTCTACCAGCACGACACGCCGGACAAATACCTGTTCGCGAAGGAAAAGCGCGCCTACAGCCACGGCTGCATGCGGGTGCAGAACCCGCTCACCTATGGCGAGAAGCTGTTGTCGCTGGTGCTGCCGAATGAGCACTACACCGAGGCGCGGCTGGAGAGCATGTTCGGCGGCAGCGAGATCAACATCAATTTCCCGAAGAACATCTGGGTGCACCTGACCTACCAGACCGCGTTCGTGGACGCGGACGGCAAGCTGCAGCTGCGCGAGGACGTGTATGGCCGCGATGCCAGGATGATCGCGATCCTCAAGGGCAGCGATCGCAAGGTCGCAGATATCGCGATCGAACGGCCGCCGAATACCTCGTCCAAGCCGGTGCGCGTGCCGATCGGCATGTATGGCGGCAGCGGCGGCTACAGCGGCCCGAGCTTCTTCGACTTCCTGTTCGGCGGCTTCCGGGCGTCCGCGCAGCAGCCGGTCAATCAGCCGCGCCATCCGGCGAGCCGGCGGGCCGGCAACAATGGGCGCTATTATATGCGCTGAGCGTATCGTCTTCGCGAATAAAAACGCCGGCGATCCATCGCCGGCGTTTTTGTTTTGGCGGCGCGAGCGCAAATCGCCCAGGCCGGCCGCCGACGTTGACTTTGACGCGCGCGCGCGGTCCTTTACCGGCACCTAGAGGCAAAATATCGCCACGCCATCGGTGAGCCGCCATGACCGCGCCGGATTCCCTGCTGATCGAACGCCCGTCGGACGATATCGTCATATTCCGGCTCAATCGGCCGCAGGTGCGCAATGCGCTCAATCTCGAGGTGCGCACGCGGCTCGCCGACGAAGTGACGCGCCATGCCGCCGACGCGGCCATCCGCTGTCTGATCATAACCGGCTCGGACACGGTATTCGCGGCCGGCGCCGACATCGGCGATATGGCGGAGGCCGGCCCAATCGAGATCATGGCGCGCAACTTGCAGAAATACTGGCGCACGATCATGGACTGTCCGAAGCCGGTGATCGCCGCGATCGAAGGATTTGCGCTCGGCGGCGGGCTGGAACTGGCGCTGTGCACCGACATCATCGTCGCCGGCGAAACGGCGCGCCTCGGCCTGCCCGAGGTCAAGGTCGGCATCCTGCCCGGCGGCGGCGGCACCCAGAAACTGGCGCGGCTGATCGGCAGCAAACGCGCCATGCTGCTGCTGCTGACCGGCCGCATGTTCAGCGCCGCCGAAGCGCTGAGCATGGGCGTGATCAGCGACGTGGCGCCGGCCGGCCAGGCGCTGGCGCGCGCGCTCGAGATCGCGCGCGAGATCGCCGCCATGCCGCCGATCGCGGTCATGCAGATTAAGGAAATTGTCAATGCCGGCTTGAACGCGCCGCTCGACACCGCGCTGATGCTGGAGCGCAAGGCGCTGCAACTGCTGTTCGCCACCGGCGACCAGAAGGAAGGCATGCGCGCGTTCAAGGAGAAGCGCAAACCGAAATTCGAGGGGAAGTGAGCGTGGCGCCGGATCTGCAGCGGGGCGATCTGACGGTCGCGGTCATCGGCGCCGGCACCATGGGGCGCGGGATCGCGCAGGTCTGCGCGCAGGCCGGCATGGTGGCGCTGCTGTTCGATTCGCGGCCAGGCGCGGCAAACGAAGCGGTGGCGGCGATCGACAAGGCGCTCGACGGCCTGGTCGCCAAAGGCCGCATGACGGCGGAAGCCAAGCAAGACGTGATGGGCCGGCTGCGGCCGGTCGCGGCACTCGACGAGGTGGCGCGCGCGGGGCTCGTGATCGAAGCGATCGTGGAAGATCTTTCGATCAAGCGCGAGCTGTTCCGCGAACTGGAAAGACGCATCGCGCCCGACGCGGTGATCGCCACCAACACCTCCTCGCTGTCGGTGACCGAAATTGCCGCCGGCTGCGGCAATCCGGCGCGCGTCGGCGGCCTGCATTTTTTCAACCCGCCGCCGCTGATGCGGCTGGTCGAAGTGATCGGCGGCCTGCGCAGCGATCCCGCCTTGGTCGAGGCGCTCACCGGCTTCGTGCGCCGCATCGGCAAGCACCCGGTGGTGGCGGCCGATACCCCCGGCTTCGTGGTCAATCACGCCGGCCGCGCCTACGGGCCGGAGGCGCTGCGCATCGTCGCGCAGGGCATTGCCAGCCCGCGCGAGGTCGATCTCTTGATGAAGGAGGCCGCCGGTTTCCGCATGGGGCCGTTCGAGCTGCTCGATCTGATCGGCGCCGACGTGACCCATGCGGTGATGGAAAGCATCTACCAGCGCTATTACGACGAGCCGATGTATCAGCCGTCGGCGCAATTGGCCGTGCGGGTGGCCGGCGGATTGCTCGGCCGCAAGACCAAGCAGGGCTTCTACAATTATGACGGCCCGCCGGTGGCGAGCGCGCCGACTGTACACGTTGCGCCACAGCCAAAGCCGGCATCCGCCTGGGTCGCCGACGAGGACGGCGGCCGCGAGCTGGCCGAATGGCTCGCTGGCGCGGGCATCAAGACTCAAGTCGGCGGCGTACCGGATGCGCGCGCCTTGTGCTGCGTGACTCCCTTCGGCGAGGACGCCAGTTCCGCCATCGTCCGGCTCAAGCTCGACCCGGCGCGCACGGTCGCGGTCGATATGCTGGGCGGCTTCAAGGGCCGCCGCACGCTGATGAAAACGCCGCTCACGGCGCCGGAAACATTGGGCGCCGCGGCCGCGGCGCTGTCGGCCACCGATGCGCCGGTCACCGTGATCAACGACAGCCCGGGCTTCGTGGTGCAGCGGCTACTCGCCATGATCGTCAATGTCGGCAGCCGCATCGCCGAATTGCGCATCGCGGCCCCCGCCGATATCGATACCGCGGTCGAGCTGGGCTTGAATTACCCGAAGGGCCCGCTCGTGCTCGGCGACAGGCTCGGCGCGCGCCGCGTGCTGGCCGTGCTCGACGGCATGCAAGGCGTGACGCGCGATCCGAAATACCGCGCCACCACCTGGCTGCGCCGGCGGGCGCTGCTCGGCGTCTCGCTGCTGACACCGGATTAATTTGCAGAATTCGAGTGGTACAGGCGGGTGGACTTGAACCACCGACCTCTGGTTCCACAGACCAGCGCTCTAACCAACTGAGCTACGCCTGCACGGGGCTCGCCATTATTGACGCGAGCGGCCGGAACCTAGGTTCAGGGCGCCAGTTTGGCAAGCGGCTTTGCCGTGGGGCCGGCGGCTGAGCCCACGCCGCGCATAACGCAAAAGCCCGGGCGTTTGCACGCCCGGGCTTTCGATCCGCTGCAATCAGCGCGGCGGCTATTCGATCGTTACGCGGCCTTGCTGAAGGCGCTGGTGAAGCCTTCCTTGATCGGCTCGACGGTGTCGTTCGCGACCTTCTGCGCGTGATCGGCAAGCTCCTTGGCCTGCGCGCTCACGGTGTCGAACTGCGCGCGCATATAGGCGGTGGAGAGCTCGACCACTTCCGCATAGGACTTCGCCGTCAGCAATTCGGCGAACAGGTCGTAAGCGGCGTTGCTGTTGGCGCGCGAGGTTTCGATCAGCTTGAGGCCGTAGCCGGAGCAGCCCTTGGAGGCGGTGGCGTAGGTGTCCTCGAGCATTTCCGTCGCTTCCTCGGCGGCGCTCTTCATCTTCTCGTAGTTGGCCTTGGCCTGCGTGAGGCCCTTCTCCGCGATCTCGCGGAAGGCGGCCGGAATTTCCATCTTCGGCATCTCGAAATTCGGCATGTCGAACTTCGGCATTTCGAATTTCGGCATTTCGAATTTCGGAAATTCGAACTTCGGCATCTCGAAGGCGGACGCGCTGGCAACCGCTTTCGGCTTGGATTTCGGCGTGACAGCCGCGGTGTGGGTGGGTTCGGACATGACGGTCATCCTTGGCTCGGAGGGCGGTATCGGCGCACAGCGAGCCGTCGCCCTCGGCAAATCGGCTCGCGTCTGTTTCAGAACTCGCCGCCAAAAGGGGTGCCCAAAGGGGGAGGCTAGGCGAGCAATAAAATCTATATACCACTGTTTTTGGTGCAATGCAACAAAAATATTGCGCCGCACAAATATGTCATAAATACCTACCGCCGGCTTGCCGCCAGCGTCGAATTGCAACCGGTCCCCGGCCCCAACTCGTGGTCTTCGCGTTAGCCCTTGTGCCCAGTCAGTTTGGCCGCCTGCTTGCTCAATTCCTTGGCCTGATCGGACAGCGCCGCAAGCTGGCTTTTCACGTATTCGGCATGCAACGCCGCCAATTCCTGGGCATCCTTGGCGTGCATCAGTTTCTCGGCAAATTCAAACGACGACGCGATGTTACGCTTGGTGAAGTCAATCGCCATTTCGCCCACTTCCCGGGCGCCCGTGCGGGCGCTCTGAGCCTGGGTTTCCGCGGTGTTGACCGCGTGTTGCGCGGCGGAGATGAAAGTATTGAAGGCCTCCTTGGCCTGTTCCACGCTTTTCTCGGCAAATGCGCGCATTTCCGCTGGAATCTCGAAACTCCCAGTTGCTTCCTTCGCCATGACGACCTCCTGCCCCACCTGCTGCA
This sequence comes from uncultured Alphaproteobacteria bacterium, assembly GCA_963789455.1. Classification (GTDB taxonomy): domain Bacteria; phylum Pseudomonadota; class Alphaproteobacteria; order Rhizobiales; family Xanthobacteraceae; genus Pseudolabrys. The sequence goes on from CAWBLD010000007.1 coordinate 138,516, forward strand.
CTGCCGGCCAGTGCTGACGTTAGCGGTTATCTAAGCCAGCCGCCTCCGCCCCGCCAGTCCGGGAACTCCCGTATTAACGTTATCGCCGCTTGGCAGGGCTTCACGGCCGCCAGCGCGTGGACGGGGCACCAAAGCAGCCGTATTAAGGCTTTGTTAGCCGTAAACCGTGCGACCTGTGCAATGAGTGAGACCGGGTTTCAATTCACCTGCCTGAGCGATCCGCGGCTCGCGGCCCATGCCCTGAGCCCGGCGCCGGTATGGCTATGGAGCGCGGACGCAACCCGCGTGCTGTGGGCCAATCCGATCGCCGCCGCGATCTTCGATTGCCTCTCGCCCGGCGTGCTGGCCGCGGTCGGCTTCGAGCCGGCGCATCTGGCCGCCGCGCAGATCGCACGCCTGGCCGGCACGCTGCCGCCGGGCGACGCGCCGCGGCTGGAACGCCTACGCGGATTCGGCGCCAGCTTCGGCGGCACGTTGATCTGTCTTTGCTCGCGCATCGCGCTCGCCGACAACAGTCCCGCCGTCCTGGTGGTGGCGACCGAGCGCGCCGGCAAAGACCTCAGCCTGCCGGACCGCGCGCAACGGCTGCTCGCGGATCTCGAGCAGCCGGCGGCGATCTTCAGCGCCGACGGCGAATTGATCGAGGCCACGCCGGCGGCGCGCGAACGCTTCTCCGACAAGCGCGACCTGGTCGCGCTCGGCGCCGAGCAGCTCGCCCGCGAGGCGATGCTCAATGGCCGAGCCGACGGCGACATCGCGGCCTGGCCCGCCACCATGCTGCGGCTGGGCGCCGGCGCAACCGTCACGCTGCTCGTCGCATTCGGCGCGCCCGCCGAGGCCGATAGCGCCGGCACGGCAGAGCCGGCAGCCGTTGCCGAGACAGCGCCGCTCGCGCCCAATCCCGCCGCGTCGGAAGCGCAGCCCCGCCGCTTTCCGTTTCGCTTCGTCTGGCAGATGGATGCCGCGACCCGCTTCACGCTCGGCGCCGATGATTTTACCAAGCTGATCGGACCGAAGACCGCCGCCGTGCTCAATCGCCCATGGGCGGAAATCGCCGCTGCCCTCAAGCTCGATCCGCAAGGTCACGTGGCGAGCGCGCTCGCTTCGCGCGCCACCTGGAGCGGCATCGTCGTGCCTTGGCCGGTCGACGACGCGGAAGCGCCCTTGCCGATCGAGATGTCGGGCCTGCCGGTGTTCGACCATGACCGCCAGTTCGCCGGCTATCGCGGCTTCGGCATCTGCCGCGACGTGGATCGCCTGGCCGCGTTGGAGCAGCGTCGGGCGCAAACTGCGCCGGCGGTGACCGACGTCAAACCGCAAGAGCTCGCGAATAATGTGCTGCCGTTCACTTTGCCGCCGGCCGAACCGACACCGTCGCTCAGCCCGGGCGAGCACAGCGCCTTCCGGGAACTTGCGCGCGAGCTCAGCGATCGCCTCAAGAAAACGTCAGGAAAAAGCGAAGCCGCGCCGGCGCCGCACGATGCCGGCGGCGAGCCGGGCGAGACCAGCGTGCCGGTCAGCGCGCCGCCGCGGGCCGCCCGCAACGGCGACGCCGCCCGCGACACCCGTGAGGGGCGGCCGATTCTCGATCGCCTGCCGGTGGGCATCCTGGTCTACCGCCTCAACACGCTGCTTTACGCCAACCGCGCCTTCCTCGACTGGACCGGCTATCCCACGCTGGAGGCGCTGACCGAGGCCGGCGGTCTCGACAGCCTGTTCATCGATAGCAAAACCGAGCCGCCGGCCAGCGAAGCCAGGAGCGGCGCCAAAAACGGCGGCAAGACGCTCACCATCGCCACCGTCAACGGCAAGCAGAAGCCGGTCGAAGGCCGCCTGTTCAGCGTGGCGTGGAACAACGAAAACGCGCTGGTGCTGATGATCAGCACGCAAGGCGTGACCGAGGACCGCGGCAAGGCGGCGGAACTGTCGCTGCGCCGGCTGGAGGCCGAAAACACCGAGCTCAAGTCGATCCTCGATACCGCCACCGACGGCGTGCTGGTGCTCGACCGCGCCGGCCGCGTGCTGTCCGCCAACCGCAGCGCCGAGGCGCTGTTCGGCTACGAAGCCGCCGACATCGCGGACCTGAGCTTCGGCGATCTGTTCGCGCCGGAAAGCCGCCGCGGCGTGCTCGACTATCTCGACCGGCTGGCGAGCGGCGCCGGCGTGCTCGACAGCGGCCGCGAGGCGATCGGCCTGGTGCGGCAGGGCGGCCTGGTGCCGCTCTACTTCACCCTGGGGCGGATCGCCGACGGCGATAAATTCTGCGCGGTGATGCGCGACATCACCGCCTGGAAGCGCACCGAGGAAGAACTGATCAACGCCAAGCAGCAGGCCGAGAAGGCCTCCACCGCCAAGTCGGAATTCCTCGCCAAGATCAGCCACGAAATCCGCACGCCGCTCAACGCCATCATCGGCTTCTCCGAGGTGATGATGGACGAGCGCTTCGGACCGGTCGGCAACGAGCGCTACCGGCAATATCTCAAGGACATCCATACCTCCGGCGGCCACCTGATCTCGCTGCTCAACGATCTGCTCGATCTGTCCAAGATCGAGGCCGGCAAGCTCGAGCTCACTTTCGTGAGCGTCAATCTGAACGATCTCGTGCAGCAATGCGTCGCCATCATGCAGCAGCAGGCCAACCGCGAGCGCGTCATCATCCGCACCTCGCTGCCGGTGGGCCTGCCGCAGATCGTGGCCGACGCGCGCTCGGTGCGGCAGATCGCGCTCAATCTGCTGTCGAACTCGATCAAGTTCACCGGCGCCGGCGGCCAGGTGATCGTCTCCACCGCCCTGACCGACGACCATGAAGTGGTCCTGCGGGTGCGCGATACCGGCACCGGCATGAGCGAGAAGGAATTGCAGACCGCATTGGAGCCGTTCCGCCAGCTCGCCACCTCGGCGCGCTGGGGTTCGAGCGGCACCGGCCTGGGACTGCCGATCACCAAGGCGCTCACCGAGGCCAATCATGCGCGCTTCCGCATCACCAGCGAGGTCGATAGCGGCACCCTGGTGGAAGTGGCGTTCCCGGCCACCCGCGTGCTGGCGCAGTAACCCGGGCGCTCCCTCTACCGCGCGTCCCCGCGAAAGCGGGGACCCAGTGCCAAAACACGACAGCTTCGTAATGCCGCTCTGGATTCCCGCTTGCGCGGGAATGAGCGGAGAGATGCATTCACCGCCTTACGCAAAGCCTTTGAAATCGACTATCATTCCCGCACTTGGGGAATGAGACTTGTCATGTCGCGTCTGTTGCGGCCGGCGTTGGCGCTGCTTCTGCTGCTGCTCGGCGTGAGCCTGCCGGCCGCGCGCGCGGCCGAGCCGGTCGACTTGCTGCTGGTGCTGGCGGCCGATGTCTCGCGCAGCGTCGATGCCGAAAAATTCCAACTGCAACGCGCGGGCTACGCCGCCGCGATCGCCGACCGCCAGGTGCTCGAAGCCATCGACTCCGGCCGCCACCGGCGCATCGCGGTTCTGTTCCTGGAGTGGTCGGGCCTCGGCAACCAGAATGTCGTGATCGACTGGACGCTGATCGACGGGCCGAAAGCCGCGCAAGCCTTCGGCGACCGGCTGCTGGAGCAGCCGCGCTCCTTCGCGGACCGCACCTCGATCAGCGGCGGCATCGACTTCGCGGTGGCGCAATTTGCGCACGCGCCGTTCGCCTGCGAACGCCGCACCATCGACGTCTCCGGCGACGGCACCAACAATGCCGGCCGCGACGTAACCGTGGCGCGCGACGAGGCGCTGGCGCTCGGCCTGACCATCAACGGGCTGGTCATCCTGAGCGAGCGCCCCTTGCCCTGGAACCCCGCGCACACCAATCCGCCCGGGGGCCTCGCCAATTACTACCGGGACAACGTGGTCGGCGGGCCCGGCGCCTTCGTGCTGGAGGCGAAGGACTTCAACTCGTTCGGCCAGGCCATAATCAAGAAGCTGATCGCCGAGATCGCCGATGCCACGCCGCGCTAAGCCTATTTGGCCCCAGCCATGAAAGGGTCACAGAGGCCGAGCACGGTTGGTGACGGCGCGACCGATGGTATAGTCCGCCGGCAATCGACGCCGAAACAACCGGAAATTCACCCTTGACGCCCGCTTCCGGCTTCAAACGCCTGGGTTTAGCCTTGCTGGCCGTGATCGCGGTCGGCACCGGCGCGCTCATCGCGGCCGGCTACCTGATCTCGGCCGGCGCGGTGCGCCAGCAGGTCTTGAGCGAAATCCGCGCCGTCACCGGCTTGAACCCGACCCTGCTCGGCGAGCCCAGCGTCTCGCTGTTCCCCTTCGGCAGCGTCAGCTTCGCCGACGTGGTGCTGGGCGACGGCAAGCGGCCGGCGCTCACCGCGGAACGGTTGACCGCGCGCCTGCGCTTTTTTCCGCTGCTGATCGGCCGGGTCGAGATCGCCGACGTGGCGCTGGAGCGGCCGATCATCGCGCTCGATCTGGAGCCGAACGGCAAATCCAATTGGTCCGGCCTGATCGAGGCGCTGGCGCGCAGCCAGACCAAGGACACGCACCGGCTCGCGGCATTTTCCGAAATGCGCATCGACAACGGCACCGTGCTGGTGCGCAGCACGGTACACCATATCGACGAGACGCTGAGCGACGTGGACTTTTCGCTGGCCTGGCCGTCGATCTCCGAGAGCTTCGGTGCCACCGGCCGCTTCGTCTGGCATGACGAACCGCTCGACATGACCTTGACACTCGGCGATTTCCCGGCCGCGCTCGCCGGCAATCGCACCGGCATGAAGCTGCGCATCGCCGGCAATCCGATCAAGGCCGCGTTCGAAGGCGCCATCAGCGTGAAGCCCACCCTCAAGATCGAAGGCACGCTCGCCGCCGACACCGCGTCGATGCGCAAGACGCTGATCTGGATGGGACAGCAGCCGCTGCCCGGCGGCGGCTTCGGCCACTTCGCGATCAAGGCGAAGACCGATGTCATGGGCGGCACGATCGGGCTCTCGAACGTCAATGTCGAACTCGACGGCAATACCGCCGAGGGCGTGCTCACCTTCGCCACCGACGGGCGCAAGACGCTGCAAGGCACGCTCGCCGCCGACAAGCTCGATCTCACGCCCTATGTCTCCACGGTCCGCCTGCTCACCGCCAACGAGCACGAATGGAATAATTCGCGCATCGGGCTCGACGGTCTCGCCGGTGTCGATTTCGATTTGCGGCTGTCGGCGGCAAACGTGGTGATGTCGAACGCCAAGCTCGGCCGCACCGCCATCGGCGCGAACCTGCGCGGCGGCCATCTGGTGGTGACCGTGGGCGAAGCGCAGGCCTACGGCGGCGTGATCAAGGGATCGCTGACGCTGGCCAATTTCGACTCCGGCGTGGATGTCAAATCCCAGTTGCAATTCACCGACGTGGACCTGGAAAGCTGCCTCGGCCAGTTGTTCGGGCTGCATCGGCTCGAAGGCAAAGGCAACATGGCTTTCGCGGTTGAAGGCAGCGGCGACAGCGTGCTCGCGGTCACGCGCACCTTGAACGGCACCGCCAGCCTCACCGGCCAAGATGGCGCGCTCGCCGGCCTCAATGTGGAGCAGTTGCTGCGCCGCCTGGAGCGGCGGCCGCTGTCCGGCGGCGGCGAATTCCGCAGCGGGCGCACCCCGTTCGAGAAGATCGCGATCATGCTGAAGATCAGCCATGGCATGGTTACGGTCCAGGACGTGAAGATCGACGGCTCGGCGGTGCGGCTGGCGCTCGCCGGCTCGGCCTCCATTCCGGCGCGCGAACTCGATCTCAAGGGCACCGCCACCCTGGTGTCCACCGGCAGTCCCGCGGCAACCGCTTTCGAGCTGCCGTTCATCGTGCAGGGCTCATGGGACGATCCGATCATGTTGCCCGATCCGGAAGCCCTGATTCGCCGCTCCGGCGCGGCCGCGCCGCTGCTCAATGCGGTGCGCGATCGGCGCGCGCGCGACGCGGCGCGCTCGGTGATCGAGCGGCTGACCGGCGCCCCCTCCGGCACCATCCCGGCGGCCGAGCAGTCGACCGCCCCGGCGGGCGCGCAAAAGCTGGAATAAGCCTGTTGCTTGGCCGTGCCGCGGCCGGGCCATTTGACTATCATTGCGCCTGAAACGAATCACCCGCCGGCCGAACGCCGCCGGCGCGATAGGGCGCGGATGCTGTGTATCCCATCCTCCTAACGCTATTCAGGGTCGTCGTCGCCTCGCTGGTGGCGGGAGCCGTCCTGGCGCATTTCGGCATTTCCGTCGAGCAATTGATGCACAAATTCGGCCTCTCGACGGAACTGCTCGAGGACTACGCCAGGCGCGGCTTCGCCTGGGCCTGGCCGAACCTGCTGCTCGGCTCGCTGGTGATCGTGCCGATCTGGTTTCTGGCCTATCTGTTCCGCCCGCCGCGCCGGCGCAGCAGCGATTAGCGCACGCCTTGCACATCAGGACGCCGGCGGCGCCGACAGCGTCCTGCGCACCGCATCCTGCCAGCCGGAATATTTCCGTTCGCGCTCAGCCGCAGCCATGCGCGGCTGGAATCGCCGGTCGAGCCGCCATTGCGCGGCAAAGCCGTCGAGATCGGGACAAAGGCCGGCCGCGCGTCCAGCCAGATAGGCCGCGCCCAGGGCCGTGGTCTCCATCACCACCGGGCGGTCGACCGGGCTCGCCAGAATATCGGCGAGGAATTGCATGGTGGGCTCGCTCGCGGTCATGCCGCCATCGACGCGCAGCACGGTGGTGCTGCCGGCCGCCAGCGGCCAGTCGGCATGCATGGCCTCGAGCAGATCGCGGGTCTGATAGCCGACCGCTTCCAGCGCCGCGCGCGCGAGTTCCGCAGGCCCGCAATTGCGGGTGAGCCCGAAGATCGCCGCGCGCGCCTGGGCGTCCCAATAGGGCGCGCCCAGGCCGACAAAGGCCGGCACCAGATAGACTTGGCTCGCCGGGTCGGCGCGCGCGGCGAGAGCATCGGCGTCGGACGCCTTGGCGATGATCTTCAGGCCGTCGCGCAGCCATTGCACGGCAGCGCCGGCGATGAAGATCGCGCCTTCCAGCGCGTAGGTGCGCTGGCCCTCGAGCTGGTAGGCGATGGTGGTGAGCAGGCGATTGCGCGAGACCACGCGCTGCGGCCCGGTGTTGAGCAGCGCGAAACCGCCGGTGCCATAGGTCGATTTCATCATGCCGGGCTTGAAGCAGCCCTGCCCGACCGTCGCCGCCTGCTGGTCGCCGGCCATGCCGAGAACGCGAATAGCTGAGCCGAACAGGTCGGGCGCGCTCGCGCCGAATTCGCCCGCGCAGTCCGCCACCCGCGGCAACAGCGATGGCGGCACGCCGAACATCCGGCACAGATCTTCGTCCCATTGCCCGCGTCCGATATCGAACAGCAGCGTGCGCGCGGCATTGCTGGCGTCGGTCGCATGCACCTTGCCGCCGGTGAGCCGCCACAGCAGAAAACAATCGATGGTGCCGAAGGCAAGCCGGCCGGCTTGCGCCAAGGCGCGTGCGCCGTCGACCTGATCGAGCAGCCAGGCGATCTTGCTGGCGGAAAAATAGGGATCGAGCAGCAACCCGGTCTTGGCGATTATTTCCGGCTCATGGCCGGCCCGCCGCAGCGCGTCGCACAAATCGGCCGTGCGCCGGTCCTGCCAGACGATGGCGTTATGGATGGGCCGGCCGGTCACGCGGTCCCAGAGCACGGTGGTCTCGCGCTGATTGGCGATGCCGATGCCGGCGATGTCTTTGGCCGCAAGTCCGGCTTGCGCCATAGCGTCGCGCACCGTCGAAACGGTCGCCGCCCAGATTTCCTCCGGGTCGTGCTCGACCAGCCCCGGCGCCGGATAGATCTGGCGCAGCTCCCGCTGCGCGGTGGCGAGCGGCTGGAGCGCGGCATCGAAGGCGATGGCGCGCGTCGACGTCGTGCCCTGGTCGATGGCGATGAGTGCGGTCGGCAAGTCGGCCTCCCCGGCGCGCGCGGCGAGCGCACGATCCCGAACAGCGGCACCTGATTTCGAATCGGATCATGCGCGGACGAGAAAAGTCCGCGCAGATTAGTTCATCAGGGGAAGATTGGCGATTGCCTGATCGTTGTCGGCATGGATGGCGGCAGCCAGTTTGCCCGATGCCGGACCTTCGCCGCTCTGCATGGTTTGGCGCGGATTGCTCAGCACGGCGACCATGCAGTCCTGCAGCGCCTTCGACGACACCGGCTTGAGCAGGAACCCGTTGACCCCGATCTTCACCGCCTCGGTCACGCGCGAGCGCTCGCCATGGCCGGTGAGCATGATGATCGGCACGTCCGGATGCGGGAAAGTCGCCGGCGAGCGCACGATGCGCACGAAACCCGGGCCGTCGAGCCCGGGCATTGCCCAGTCGAGGATGACGACGTCGGGCGGCTGGCTGCGGATCAATTCGAGACCGGCCTGACCGTCCGCCGCTTCATAGATTTCGCGCATGCCGATGCCCATCAGCATGGTGCGCACGACCTTGCGCATGTATTGCTCGTCGTCCACCAACAAGACCTTGGCGGTGGCAAAGCGCTCGATGAGCTGTTTAGAGTCGGTCGACATCGGCGGTCCGCGATCGGTGCAACAGGCGTAATGTTGTATTTAACCACAAATTTCTGGTGACCCGTTAAAACGGCCGGCGACTATCGCGCCGGTCGCGGCAAGGTTTCGTCAACCATGTGCGTTCTCAAGGCGCCGATTGCGGCGCGGTCCGCGACGCTGCCATGAAGCGGCTGAGCGCGCTGCGTTGCTCGGGCGTGGCGTGCAGGCCAAGCTTGCTGCGCCGCCACAGCACATCGTCCGCGGTCTGCGCCCATTCGTTCTCGATCAGGTAGCGCACCTCGGCGCCGGTCAAATCGCCGGCAAAGCGCGGGCCCAGATCGTCCATGCTTCGCGCATCCTTCAGAAAACGCTCGAGGCGCCGGCCATAGGCGCGCAGCCAGACGCCGCGCATGCGGCTCGGCCAGGAACGGCCAGCGGCCGAACCGCCTCCGCCACCTGTGCGTCAAAGCCGTCAACCGGAAACTCGCCGCCGGGCAGCGTCGAGCCGGCGGTCCACGGCGGCGACGCGCCGAAGAAAATCCCGATGCGTTCCATCGCCGCCTCCGCCAGCCGGCGATGGGTGGTGATCTTGCCGCCATAAATCGTGAGCAGCGGCGCCTTGCCATCAGCCTGGTCGAGCGCCAATTCGTAGTCGCGGGTGACGTCTTCCGGCTTGTTGGCGCCGTCGTCATAGAGCGAGCGCACGCCGGCGAACGACCAAACCACTTCGTCGGGCGTGACCTTGTCGCGGAAATAGTCGTTCACTGTCTGGCAAAGATATCTGACTTCGTCGAGGTCGGGCGCCGGCGCATTGAGATCGCCGACGAAATTCTCATCGGTGGTGCCGATCAAGGTAAAATCCTGCGCGAACGGCAGCGCGAACACCACGCGGCCGTCGGCGGCCTGCAACAGATAGCCGCACGCGTGCTCGAACGGCCGGCGTATGACGATATGGCTGCCCTTCACCAGACGCACCGGCGCGGCCAGCGGCCGCCGGATCACGGTGTCCGCCACTTCGCCGATCCAGGGCCCGGCGGCGTTGACCAGCACGCGCGCGGTCTTGACCTCGCGGCGGCCGCGCGCGTTGAGCACCAGTTCCCATTCGGCGCGCCGCTCGGCCCGGATGCAACGGGTGCGGGTGCGGATAACGGCGCCGTGCTCGGCGGCATCGAGCGCGTTGAGCACCACCAGACGGGAATCGTCGGCCAGGCAGTCGGAAAATTCAAAGCCGTAACGGAACGGCCGCTTGAGCGGCTGGCCGAGCGGATGAACGGTGAGATCGACGCTGCGGGTGCCCGGCAACAGCTTGCGCCCGCCCAGGTGGTCGTAAATGAACAGGCCGAACCGCAGCCACAACGCCGAGCGCAAGCCGCGCTTGAGCGGCAGCACGATGCGCAGCGGCCGGATCACGTGCGGCGCCATGCGCAGCAGCACTTCGCGCTCATGCAGCGCCTCGCGCACCAGCCGGAAGGCGCCGTGCTCGAGATAGCGCAGGCCGCCGTGGATCAGCTTGGTGGAGGCCGAGGAGGTGCCGGAGGCAAGATCGTTCTGCTCGACCAGCAGCACGCGCACGCGGCGGCCGGCGGCGTCCCGGGCGAGGCCCGTGCCGTTGATGCCGCCGCCGATAATGGCGAGGTCGTAGTCGGCCATTTGCCCGCGGATTTGTCCGCCGATTTGCGTGATTTGGCGCAGAATGGGCGGCTTATGTGGCGACCTCAAGCAGCGAGCGCGCGAAAGGCGCGCCAGGCCCACAAGTATCGCCCGCGATTGCAAAATCGCCTCAGCTTAGCCATATCAAGTCTATCTGATCCGCGCCGTTTCGCGCGCAAAACACGGGGACGCGACCCGTCCACTTAAGGCCCAATGCCCTCCCCCCGCCTGCTCGTCATCGAAGGCAATTCGCCGCAGTCGCTCGCCGAACACATCGCGGTCGGCGGCACGGCCGCGCACCAGGGCTATTCGAATTTGCTGCGCGAGCTGCTGCCGGGCGCGATCGTCGACACCTGCCATCCGGGCGATCCGGCGGCCGCGTTGCCCGAGGGCGAGTCGCTCGAGGGCTATGACGGCATCGCCATCACCGGGTCGTCGCTGCATGTCTATGACGGCGGCCCGTCGGTGACCCGCCAGATCGATCTGGTGCGCGCGGCGCTGGCGACCGGAACCCCGCTGTTCGGTTCCTGCTGGGGTCTGCAGGTGATCACCGCGGCGGCCGGCGGCAGCGTGCGCAAGAATCCGAAAGGCCGTGAAATCGGCTTCGGCCGCGGCATCCGGTTGACGGAAGCCGGCCGCAAGCATCCGATGTATGTGGGCAAGCTCGACGTGTTCAACGCCCCGACCGTGCATCTCGACGAAGTCGACGCGCTGCCGGCCGGCACCACCGTGCTCGCCACCAACGCGATGTCGGCGGTGCAGAGCGCGGAATTCCGCACCAACGGTTCGGTGGCCTGGGGCGTGCAGTATCATCCGGAATATCCGCTGCGCGAAATCGCGGCGATCGTGCGCCGCATCGGCGCACGGCTGATCGAGGAAGGCTTCTTCAAGGACGTGGACGACATCAGCACGTTCTCGCAGGATCTCGATATACTCGACCGCGACCCGGGTTGCATGCGGCTGTCGTGGCGGCACGGCATCAGCAAGAATGTGCTCGACAAGAAGCTGCGGGTCGGCGAGGTGGCGAACTGGATTGAATTCCAGGTGCTGCCGATGCGGGTCAAGCGCGGGCGGGGATAGGGATTCGCTTGCCTCACTATTGTCATGCCCGGCCTTGTGCCGGGCATCCACGTCTTTAGGCTAGCGGGCAAAGGAAGGCGTAGATGGCCGGGACAAGCCCGGCCATGACGGAAAATGGAAATGGACTTTTCCAATAAACATATCGTGGTCACCGGCGGCACCGGCGCGCTCGGCAGCGCGGTGGTCGGTGCCCTGCTGGCGGCGGGCGCGAGTTGCACCGTGCCCTATCAGCACGAAGCGGAGGCGCAGCGCTTTCCCCATCGCGGCGATCCTAAGGTGACGCTGATCGCGGTCGCCGATCTGGCCGACGAGGCGATGGTGGCCAAAGTCTACGACGGCCTGCAACTCTGGGCCTCGATCCACATCGCCGGCGGCTTCGCGGCCGGCAAGGTGGCGGACACCGGGCAGGCCGCACTGATGGCGCAGCTCGATAGCAATCTCGTCTCCTGTTTTCTGTGTTGCCGCGCGGCGGTGAACGCGATGGCGGCCGGTGGCGGGCGCATCGTCAATGTGGCGGCGCGGCCGGCGCTGGAATGGCGCAGCGGCGCAGGCATGGCGGCCTACACGGTCGCCAAAACCGGCGTCGCCGCGCTCACCGTGGCGCTGGCGGAGGAAGTGGCCAAGGACGGCATCCTGGTCAACGCAGTGGCGCCCTCGATCATGGATACGCCGGCCAATCGCGCCGCCATGCCGAAGGCCGACCACGCCTTGTGGCCGAAGGTCGAGGACGTGGCGGCGACGATCCTGTTTCTCGCCTCGCCTGACAACCGCGTCAGCCGCGGGGCGATTGTGCCGGTTTACGGGAAATCCTAACCGTCGTCGCCGCGAAGGCGGGGACCCATACGTCGCGGCCTATCGATAGTCCTGGGATTATGGGTCCCGGCTCTCGCTACGCTCGGCCGGGACGACAAGAATAATCACCCCGCCACCGGCACCAGTTCGAGCGGCGGGCGCAACAGGCGCTGCACCGCGCCGGAGGCGGCCACGGTGCGGCTCTCCGCATAGGCCTCGTGGTTCTGCTCGATGTCGTCGAGGTCGTACTGGTAGTTCACCATCAGCCCGTGCGCCTGCTGCAGCGCCTTGTCCGAGGTGTCGGCCAGCCAATTGATACGCTCCAGCCGGGCGCCGTTGCCGAGATGGAAGCGCGCCACTCCGTCCACCGGCAGTCCGCGCGGGCTGCGCGCGCGCAGGAAATACCAGGCGGCCGCGCGCATCAGCGGGTCCTGCAGCCGCGCCGCCGTTTCTTCCTCGCGCCACCAGCCCGCGGTATCGAGCGCGCTGAGCGCCGACTTGTCGGCCTCGCTCAACGCCACCGAAGCCTCGTTGCCGCGTTCGCGCGCGAGCCAGGCGGCGAAATTGGGCACCGGCGACAGCGTCACGAAGGTCGAGAGCTTCGGCATTTCGCGGCTGACCTCCTCGACCACCTGCTTGATCAGGAAGTTGCCGAACGACACGCCGGCAAGGCCGCGCTGGCAATTGGAGATCGAATAGAACACCGCCGTGCGCGTCTTGTCGGTATCCATCACCTCGCGCCCGCGCCCGAGGATCGGCGCGATCGCGGCCGGAATGTCGCGCGTGAGCGCCACCTCGACGAAGATCAGAGGATCGTCCACCAGCGCGGGATGGAAGAACGCGTAGCAGCGCCGGTCGGGCGGCTCGATGCGGCGGCGCAGATCGTCCCAGTCGCTGATCTCGTGCACGGCCTCGTAGCGGATGATCTTGTCGAGCACGATCGCCGGCGTCGACCAGTCGATGCGGCGCAGCACCAGGAAGCCGCGGTTGAACCAGGACGAGAACAAGTGGACGAAATCCTCGTCGACCGCGGTGAGTTCGTCGCGATGGCCGAGCACGTCGAGCAACTGTTCGCGCATGCGCACCAGCGCGGCGGTGCCGCCGGGCGCAAGGTTGAGCCGGCGGAACAGTTCCTGCCGGCGCGGCTCGGACGCCGCGTGCAGTTCGGCGGCGGTGGCGTCGGACGGCTTCGCGCGCCAGGCCGCGATGGCGCCTTCCATACGGGCCGGATCGGGCCCGAAGCGCTCGGCCAGCGCCTCAAAGAAGGCGACGCGCGGTCCGGTCGTCAGCTCGCCATAGCGGTTGAGGATTTCGCGCGCGCGGGCGACGCCGGAAGCCTCGCCGCGGCTGGACAACAGGTCCTCGCACAATTCGACCAGGCTCTCGGAGCGGGCGGTCGCTGCTTCGCCACGCCGGTTGCGCGCCAGCAACGCGCGGCCGCGCTCCGAAATGGTTTGCAACAACTCGCCGAAAAACGAGGTGTTCATTGATGTCCTACGGCGGCGCCCATCAGATAGTCAGGCAACCATGTGGCGATTCCGGGGAACATAGACAAGATAACGATGCCGACCAGCATCATTATGACGTAGGGCACCGAGCCCCACAGCACTTTGCTGGTCGGCACGTCGGGGACAATGGCGTTGACCACGAACAGATTGAGGCCGACCGGCGGGGTAATCAAGCCGACCTCCATGTTGATGGTCACGATGACGCCGAACCAGACCGGGTCGAAGCCGGCTGCCGTAATAATGGGCAGCAGGATCGGCGCGGTCATCAGGATGATGCCGGCCGGCGGGATGAAGCAGCCGCAGACCAGCAGGAACAGGTTGATCATCCCCATCAGCACCCAGCGATTGAAATGCGCGTCGGCGATCGCCTGCGCCAGCGTCTGGGTGATGTAGAGCGAGGTCAGCATGTAGCCGAACAGCGCGGCGGCGGCGATGATCATCAGGATCATCACCGACTCGCGCGTGGTGGAGCGCAGGATCTCCCACCACGAGCGCGGGCTCCACATGCGATAGATGAAAATCGCCAGCAGCGCGCAGAACGCGGCGCCGACGCCGGCCGCTTCCGACGGCGTGGCGACGCCGCCGTAAAGCACGTACATGACGCCGATCACCACCGCGAGGAAGGGCGCCACCTTGGGAATCGATTCGAACTTCTGCTTCCAGGTGAAGCGGAATTCCGGCGCATAGGCGCGGAAGCCCTTCATCCAGATGTAGAGCAGCGTCCACGCCATGAACAGTGCGGTCAGCAGCAGGCCGGGAAAGACCCCGGCGAGGAACAAGCGGCCGATCGAGGTCTCGGTGGCGATGCCATAGAGAATGAAAGTGATCGACGGCGGAATGAGAATCCCGAGCGTGCCGCCGGCGCAGATGGAACCGGTCGCCACTTCATCCGGATAGCCGCGATTGCGCATCTCCGGAATGCCCATCTTGCCGATGGCCGCGCAAGTCGCCGGCGAGGAGCCGGTGAGCGCCGCGAAGATGGCGCAGGCGCCGAGATTGGAAATCACCAGCCCGCCAGGCACGCGGTAGAGCCAGCGATCGAGCGCTTCGTAGAGGTCCTTGCCCGCCGGCGAGGAGCCGATCGCCGCGCCCATCATGATGAACATGGGGATAGCGACCAGCGTGAATTCATCAAGGCTGGAATAGAAAGTCTCGGCCACCACCTGGATGCTGTCGAAGCCCTGGAACAGCACCAGAAAGATCACCGCGACCGCACCCAGGCCGAAGGCCACCGGTATGCCGGTCAACAAGATCGCCATGGTGGCGACGAGCACGATCATTCCTTCAGCGGGCGGGCTCATACCACGTGCTCTTCATGCGAGATCTGGAACGGCGGGGTGCGCCCGGTCGCGACCGATATCAGATCCGCGATGTATTGGAGGACCAAGATGCCGAGGCCGACCGGCATCGAAAAATAGGGCACCCACAGCGGCGCGCGCCAGACCGTGTCCGAGTGCCAGTCGCTCGTCCAGGCCTGATACCAAAACTTGCTGCACAGGACGAAAAGCACCGCGGCGAATCCGAGCGCCAAGAGGTTGGCGAAAATGGCGAGCCAGTAGCGCGCGCGCGGACCGAGATAGATCGGCAGCACGTCGACATTGACGTGGCCGCGGGTCATCAGCACGTAGGGGCAGCCGACGAAGGTGGTGGCGATGATCGAATAGGTGACGACGTCGAGCTGCCAGATCGTGGTCAAATTGAAGATGTAGCGTTCGATGACCATGTCGCAGATCACGATCACGGCAAGCGCGACAAAAAAGGCCGCCACTATGCCGGCGATGCGCGACAGCATTTGCGCGGCCCAGATAAAGAGATCCATGGGGACGGAGTTCCGGCTTGGCTCGGCGGATCGATCGACGGGCGGCGTCTTGCCGCCGGCCGGCGGGACGTCCGCCGGCCGGCGCATGCTTAGGAAGCGTTATTTAACCGCGAGCGCCTCGTCGATCAGCTTCTGACCATTCGGCACTTTCTTCGCGAAATCGGCATAGGAGCTCTTTTTCGCGACGTCGAGCCAGGAATGGTATTCGGCGTCGTTGAGCGTCACGACCTTCACCTTGTGATCCTTGAACGCCTTGATGGCGTCCTCGTTCACTTCATCGGCCTTGCCCTCATAGAAGGCCTGCGCCTTCTTGCCGGCGGCGATGATGGCGGCCTGCTGCTTCTTGTTGAGCTTGTCGAAGCTCTTCTTCGACATCAGCACGGGCTCATACATGAACCACAGCGCGTTGTTGCCCGGGGCGGTGAGGCAGTCGGTCACTTCGTAGAGGCGCATCGACTGGAACGAGCCGAGGCTGGTGTCGGTGCCGTTGATCACGCCGCTCTGGAAGGCGTTGTAGATTTCGTTCGACGGCGGGCTGACGATGCTGGCGCCGGCGGTCTTCCACATGTCGGCAAAGGTGATGCCGGCGGAGCGGAACTTGCGGCCCTTCATGTCTTCCGGCTTGGTGATGCAGCCGTTCTTGGAGGCCATGGCGCCGGCGAACCAGGCGTCGGACAGCACGATCACGCCGTGCTTTTCGATCTCGGCGCGCATCTGCTTCATGAACGGCGAATTATTGATGCGCTTGGCGCGGTCCTGGCTGCGGATCAAGCCCGGCATCAGCGTCGCGCCGAAGGCCGGCACCTTGCCGCTGGCGTAGTCGAGCGGGAACAGCGCCATATCGAGCTGGCCGTTCACCATCGCGTTCCACTGTTCCTTCGGCTTGAACAGCGAGGCGCCGGGATAGACCTGCACGGTGAGGCCGACATTGGCGGCGCCGGCTTCCTTGGCGATCATCAGCACCATGTCGTCGCGGATGTCGTGCTTGCCGCCGGGGAATTGGTGCGAGGCCCGGAGCGTCATCTGCGCCTGCGCGGAAACCGACAGCAGAACGGCCGCCGCGGCGCCGGCAAGAATGGTCGATAGCATCCTCATGTTTTTTCCTCCCGTTGGTGTTTTTTCGCGACGGAAATACCGTCACGTTTGATCTGGGGCCAGAACAATAGCCAAAAACAACATGTCGCGCCCGGTTAAACCATAGCCTTCGGTGCGACACAGCGCCATAGCTGCATCGTAAAATTTCCGCTCAACCCCATGCATCCAATGAACTATTCCCGGTCTGGTCAGCGCGGAATGATGGTCCTATAACCCCGCCGTCGTCGCTCAATCCGCGTCCTTGAGGAGTTTCTCAGCATGCCGAAGCCATTGGCGGGTCTCCGCGTCCTCGAACTTGCCCGCATCCTGGCCGGGCCCTGGGCGGGGCAGTTGCTGGCCGACCTGGGCGCCGACGTCATCAAGGTCGAGCGCAAGGGCACCGGCGACGACACCCGCGGCTGGGGACCGCCGTTCGTGGAAGGCGTTGACGGCAAGCCCATCGGCTCCGCCTATTTCCATTCCGCCAACCGCGGCAAGCGCTCGATCGAGATGGATTTCGAAAGCGAAGACGGCCGGCGCATCGTGCGCAAGCTGGCGGCGCGCTCCGACGTGCTGATCGAGAATTTCAAGGTCGGCGGGCTCGCCAAATTCGGCCTCGACTACAAGAGCCTCGCGGGCGAATGCCCGCGGCTGATCTATTGCTCGGTTACCGGCTTCGGCCAGGACGGCCCCTACGCCAAGCGCGCCGGCTACGACCTGATGGCGCAAGGCATGGGCGGCATCATGGATCTGACCGGCACGGCCGACGGCGAACCGACCCGCATTGGCATTCCGGTCTCCGACATTTTCACCGGCGTCTATTCGGTGGTCGGAATTCTGGCCGCGCTGGCCGAGCGCGAGAAGACCGGCAAGGGCGCTTATGTCGACACCGCGCTGGTGGATTCCACCGTCGGCGTATTGTCGAACCAGGCGCTGAACTATCTGGTGTCCGGCAAGGTGCCCAAGCGTATCGGCAATGCGCATGCCAATATCGTGCCCTATCAGGTGTTCCCGGTCGCCGACGGCCACGTGATCGTCGCCACCGGTAACGACAACCAGTACGTCAAATTCTGCAACGCGCTGGGCGCGAGCGAACTCGCGCAGAACCCGGCCTACAAGGACAATGTCGGGCGGCTGCAACATCGCGAGGAGCTGATCGGCAAGCTATCGGCGCTCACCGCGAAAATGAAACGCGACGACCTGCTCGACAAGCTCGAAGCGCAAGGCGTGCCGGCCGGCCCGATCAACGATCTCGAGCAGGTGTTCAACGATCCGCAGGTCATTCATCGCGGCATGAAGCTCACGCTGCCGAGCGCCGCCGCCAAGAGCGGCAGCATACCGGGCGTGCGCACGCCGATCGTGATCGACGGCTGGAAAGCGGCCTCGGAACGCCCCGCGCCCCGGCTCGGCGAGCATTCGGCGGAAATCTTGAAAGAGATCGGGGAAGGCTGAGCCCGCGTCGCGCGACGGTTCAGTCGATCGGAATGACCGCCGCCAGGCATTCGTCGCCCTTGACGCGGGTATGATGGCCCTTGCCCTCGATATCTTCCATCAACACAGTGTCGCCTGGGCCGAACGTGCGGGTTTTGCCGTCGCTGACGGTCACCTCGATATGGCCCTTTACGCAGATCAAAAACTGTTTCTTAGGCGGGTGGATGGCGTCGGCGGCCCAGCCGGACGGCAGCCGGATGAATTGGAGCCCGTCGGTCGCAAAGGCATGCGACACGAACATCATTGGCGCCGGTGGCCGGTAATCGGCCTCATCGAGCTTGAGCGTGACATCATCGAAATGAGTGTTGCCGTTCTTGTCGGCGTAGAGGCGAGCAAATTTCATAGCCTGGACTCCCAGTGGCACCAAGGTGATGGAAGTTTATAGCGCACAAGGAAACCACCAGCCTTGACGTGGGTCAAAGGTCGGAGCGTGCTGGCTAGCTGACCGCGGTCGGCGCCAGCGCCTCGATGTCACTGACGACGTCGATCACCGCCGGCCGGTCGGCGGCGAGCGCGCGCTTGAGCGCCGGCGCAATGTCGCTCGCGCGTTCGACGCGAATGCCGAGCGCGCCCATGTCCTCGGCCAGCCGTGCGAAATTCATCGCATTGTAGGTCCACAATTCGCGCGCCTGCGCGGTCTGCTCGCCGCCATAGGCGCGGTCGAAGCCGCGCTTCGACTGATTGCCGCCGCCATTGTTGTTGACGACGGTCACCGAATTGAGCTTCCAGCGCACCGCCGTTTCGATCTCCGCGATGTGATACCAGAAGCCGGCGTCGCCGGTGAACACCACGACCGGACGATGCGGGCACGCCGCCTTGGCGCCGATTCCTGCGGGAAACGCCCAGCCGAGATGGCCGGCGCTGCGCAGGTAACTCTGCGAGGCTTTACGCAAATCGTACATGCCGCCCATCCACATGCCGGCATGGCCGGTGTCGACCACCACGATGCCGTCGTCGGGCACATGTTGCGTGAGTTCATGGCAGATGCGCGCCGGATGGATCGGCACGCTGTCCGATTCCAGCATCGACTTGTACTTGGCGTACCACTCGCCGCGCAGCGCGGATATTTCCTTGATCCACGCCTCGCGCTTTTTCGCGCTTGCCTTGTCGGCCTGCTTGAGCATGGCGGCGAGCACCGCCTTGGCGTCGCCCAGCACGCTCGCCTGCAACGGATAATTGCGGCCGAGCGATTCCGGCTCGATGTCGATCTGGATCGCCGGCGTTCCGATCGGCGGCACCGCCCAGAAATGCGTGGTCATGCCGCCGGTCTCGCTGCCGATGAAGCAGACCAGATCGGCGCGGTTGACCGCGCGGTTGGCGCTCTCGCGCGAATAGCTGCCGACCACGCCGACCGAGAGCGCATGCGTGCCGGGGATGCTGTCCTTGCCGTTAAGCGAGGTGGCGACCGGAATCTGCAAGGCTTCCGCCAGCGCGACCAGCTCGCGGCCGGCGCCCGACGCCCGCACGCCGCCGCCGGCGACGAAGATCGGCCGCTCGGCCTTTTGCAACAGAGCGAGCGCGGCCTGCACGTGTTCGGCCTGCGGCTCCGGCCGGAACGGCGGCACGTGGGCGAATTGCGCCTCGACCAGCGCCTCCATCTCGGCCTCCTCCACGTCCACCTGGCCCTCGTTGCCGCGGAACTGCAGATGCACCGGGCCGGGCGCCCCGGAGGTGGCGACGCGGAAAGCCTGCCGCAACATGTCCGGTATGCGCGCCACGTCGTCGACGGTGGCGTTGAACTTGGTCACCGGCTCGAACGCCGGCACGTCGTCGACTTCCTGGTAGACTTTGCGGAACTTGGTTTTCGGATCGCGTCCGCCGGTCACGGCGATCACCGGCGAATGCGCCAGATAGGCGTCGCGCAGGCCGGCGGCGAGATTGAGCGCGCCGATCACCTGCGCCATGCAGATGCCGGGCTTGCCGGACGCGCGGGCATAGCCGTCCGCCATATAGGCGGCCGACTTCTCGCCGTGACAGTGCACGCGCGCGATTTTGGTGCGCCGCTCCATCTCGGCGAAGCTGCGCCGGATGACGGCGGGCACCATGAACACGTGCGTCACGCCATAGCCCGCCAGCATATCGGCAAGCACTTCGGCGCCAACGCGTTTGGTATTGTGGCCCAGCATTATGTAATCCTTTCCGGCAGGGGGACGTCAGTCCGGCTTGAAGTTCATCGCGACGCCATTGATGCAATAGCGCTGATAGGTCGGCGGCGGGCCGTCGTCAAAAACATGACCGAGGTGGCTCCCGCACCGGCTGCAATTCACCGCGGTGCGCGTCATGCCGTAGCTGGTATCGGTCGTCGTTTCCACCGCACCCTTCGACCGGATCGTTGAAGCTCGGCCAGCCGGTGCCGCTCTCGAATTTTTTCTTCGACATGAACAGCGGCTGGCCGCAGCCGGCGCAGGAGAAAGTGCCGTGGCGCTTCTCGTAATTCAGCGCGCAGCTGCCGGGCGCCTCGGTGCCGTGCTCGCGCATGATTTCGTATTGCTCGGGCGTGAGCAGCTTGCGCCACTCGGCCTCGGTGTGGGTGACGGGATACGGTTTCGGCACAATTATCGGTCCTTGCCGGTGGGCTCGCCGGGCAGGAATTTCAACGCGACGCCATTGATACAATAGCGTCGATGGGTCGGCGGCGGCCCATCGGGAAACACATGGCCGAGATGGCTGCCGCATTGCCGGCAATACACTTTGACGTTCAGATCGCCGTAGACCGGATCCTTCTTGGTGCCGACCGCACCGCCGATCGGATCGAAAAAACTCGGCCAGCCGGTGTTGCTCTCGTATTTCGTCTTGGAAGCAAACAGCGGCTGGTCGCAGCCCGCGCAGACGAAAGTGCCGGCGCGCGTTTCGTGATTGAGCGCGCAGCTGCCCGCCGGCTCGGTGGCAAAACGCCGCATGACCATGTACTGGTCCGGCTTGAGCAGCTTGCGCCATTCGGCATCGCTGCGCGTGACGGGAAATTGCGGTTTCATCGGCTGTGGCCGCCGCGGCTATTTGATCGCCAGCGGGTTGACCGGCGAGCCGACCGCGCCGGTGATCGGAATGGCCGGCGCCACAAACAGGAATTCGTAAGTCTTGTCGGCGGCGCAGTCGTCGGCCAGTTCCTTGAGATTGAAGATCTCGCCCATGGTCATGCCCATGATCGGGATGGTGATCCAGTGCCAGGGCTGGTTGATGCCCTCCTCGCTTTCGTTCGGCCTGACCTCGCAGCCCCAGGTGTCGCTGGCGAGCGCGGCGAGCTCCGTGCGCTTGATCCATTCCAGCGTTTCGAAGGCAAAGCCCGGCGCGTCGCCGCCGGGATAGCCGTCCCAGCTGCCGGCCTTCTGGCAGCGCTCCATCATGCCGGTGCGCACGATCACGTAGTCGCCGCGCTGCACCGTGACGCCCTGTTTCTTGGCGGTAGCGTCGAGGTCGGCGCAAGTGATGCCGTAGCCGTCGTCGAGCAACTCGACGCCCTTGGCGCGCGCCACGTCGAGCAGCACGCCGCGCCCGACCATCTTGTTCTTGGTTTTCTCGATGCCGCACTTCTGCGCGCCGGCGCTCGTCACCTCGCGGCAGTCGTAGCCGTTCCACATATGGTTCTCATAGAACACGTGGCCGAGCCCGTCCCATTGCGTGCCGCACTGCAGCGGCATGGTCACCATGTCGTCGGCGGCGCGGATGCCGCGCTTGTCGAGCACGCCGGAATAGGCGTCGGTGCCGGTGCGCAGCATGGTGTGAATCGGGTTGGTGCGCCCCATCGAGGGATATTTGCTTTTGGCGCCCTGCGGGCCGGTGTGGTCGAAATTGAGCGCGAGCGAGATCACCTTGCCTTTTTTGACCAGTCTGGTGGCGGCGACGATGTCCTCCGGCGAGGTGTAGTTGAGCGTGCCGATTTCGTCGGCCGGGCCCCATTTTCCCCAGTTCTTGTACTTTTCCGCGGCGTCGCGCATGTCCTGGCGGGTGATTTTTCGAGCCGGCATTGCGTTTCCTTTGTTAAAATGGCTGGCTGGCGGGCGGGCTGGCAAGAATACAGCCTGCGCAGAGTTGCGAAATCAAGGCCGAAACACGGCGAGCCCTGCGCGCAAGCGCCGGTTTTATTGCTCCGTGTCGGGCAAAATGTTACCTTTTTGCGTTCAGGCGGCGTTCACTTCATTCGGCCGATACTGCGTTGCAGTAGGCTTGTTCCGTAGCAAGAGCCGCGAAATCATCTAGCGATAACTTTCGAAGAATTAGGATCAAGCTTTCACCACAAGGAGGGCGACAAGATGCTGAAGAAAGTCTCCATCGTTCTTTCCGTCGTGTCCGTCACGTTCGCAGCCGGAGCGACCATGGTCGGCACCGCGCAAGCGGCGCAGGTTGGTCAGACAGGCCAACTGGGCATCGCCGCCAGCGGTCTCAATTTGTTGGAGAAGTCCCAGTTCTTTTTCGGCGGCAGGGAATACTGCTGGTACGACGACGGCTGGAACGGGCCAGGCTGGTACCGGTGCGGCAGCTACCTGGTTCCCGGCTTCGGCTGGGGCGGCGGCTGGGGCTGGCGTGGCTGGCACCATCGCGGCTGGCACCGTGGTGGCCCCCGGGCTACCGTGGCGGCGGCCCGGGCGCACGGTGGCCGTGGGCGGCGGTCGCAGGGGCGGCGGCGGGCATGGGCGGCGGCCGCAGGGGTGGCGGCGGCCCGATGGGCGGCGGCGGCCCCATGGGCGGCGGCGGAGCCATGGGTGGCGGTGGCATGGGCGGCGGCGGCATGGGCGGCGGCGGCGGCATGGGCATGATGTCCGACATCCGCGCCAAGCATGACATCGTCCTGCTCGGCCATCTCGACAACGGCCTCGGCTTCTACCGCTTCAGCTACAACGGCAGCGACAAGGCCTATGTCGGCGTGATGGCGCAGGAAGTCCAAGCGGTCAGGCCCGACGCAGTCGTGCGCGGCAGCGACGGTTATCTGCGCGTCTATTACGACCGGATCGGTGTGCATATGCAGACCTGGGAAGACTGGGTCGGCTCGGGCGCGAAGATTCCGGCAACCGCCACGTCACTGCGGCAGTAGACCAGGACAACGTCGCTGACGGCAGCGCAACTGTCGTCGACGAGCAATCTTGAACGATACGAAGGGCGGTCGAAAGGCCGCCCTTCTGTTTGGCTTCTAACGGCCACACTGCAATGCTAGCGTTCACGCGGGTCCCCGAACATTTGGGACGCGTTGGCGCTGCGGCGACGGTGACAGGAACATGACTGCTTCCGAGCTTCCGACCAACGGAGCAACGCCGGCCGCCGCCTCATCGTACAATCTCATGCTGGCGAACTTCGTCGCCGCCATCCTGGTCAGCGCCGCGCTGCTGTTCGCCGTGGAGCCGATGTTCACCAAGATGGTGCTGCCGCGGCTGGGCGGCGCCGCGGCGGTGTGGTCGGTGGCGATGGTGTTCTTCCAGGCCGCGTTGCTCGCCGGCTATTCTTACGCCCACCTGCTGACGCGCTTCGGGCCCGGCCGCAAATCCGTCGTCATTCATCTGACGGTGATGGTGGTCGCGTGCTTCGCGCTGCCGCTGCACATTGCCGCCGGATGGGGCCGCCCGCCGGCGACCGGCGAAGCATTCTGGCTGCTCGGGCTTTTTACCGTATCGATCGGCTTGCCGTTCTTCGCGCTCGCCGCCAATGGGCCGCTGCTGCAGGCCTGGTTCATGGGCACCGACCACCCGGCGGCAAAGAACCCGTATTTCCTCTACGCCGCGAGCAACGCCGGAAGTTTCCTGGCGCTCATCTCCTACCCCTTGGTCATCGAGCCGTTCACGCGGCTCGGCGAACAGACTTGGACCTGGACGATCGGCTTCTACGGGCTGATCCTGTTGATCGCGGGCTGCGGCGCGCTGTTGTTGCGATCGAGCAATGGACTGGCGAACGCCGCAACCGCCGCAGCCGGCGGAATCACAGCCATAACCGACGATGCTGCGTCCCTGACCTGGCGCGATGCCGCGATTTGGGCCGCGCTGGCGGCGGTGCCGTCGGGGCTGCTGATCGCGGTCACCGCCCATATCTCGACCGACGTGGCGGCGGTGCCGCTGTTGTGGGTGCTGCCGCTCGCGCTTTATCTGCTGACCTTCGTCATCGTTTTTCAGACCCGCCCGCTCATCCCGCACCGGCTGGTGGTGGCGGTCCAGCCGGTTTTCGTCCTGGCCCTGGTCGTGGTGCTGATCATCAGCCTGATCACCTCGACCATCGCCCTGATCGCGCTGCATCTGATCGTGTTCTTCGTCTGCGCGCTGCTGTGTCACGGCGAACTCGCCCGCCGCCGGCCCGCGCCGCGCCACCTCACCGCTTATTTCATGTGGATCTCGGCCGGCGGCATGATCGGCGGCATCTCGGCGGCATTGATCGCGCCGCATGTGTTTACCTGGATTGCGGAATACCCGCTGCTGATCGTGCTGGCCGCACTGTGCCGGCCGGGTCTGTCGTTGCCGGCCTGGCGCAACGGGCAATATCCGCTGTTCGCGGCGCTCGCCGCGGCGGCGGCGCTGTTGATCAGCGTGAAGCTGTTCGATCTGAATTTCGATTACAATTTATTCAACGTGCTCATCGGCGTGCTGTTGGGGCTGACCGCTGCGTTCTGGCGGGCGCCATTGCCGTTTGCCGCCATCGTCGCCTTCCTGCTTTTCGCCAATCATTATTTCACTGCCTACCCCACCGATTATACGGTGCGCAATTTTTTCGGCGTTCTCAGCGTGACGGACACTTCGGACGGCCGCTTCCGCGTGCTGTGGCACGGCACCACCGGACAGGGCTCGCAGCGCATTCGCGACGATGACGGCAACCCGGTGACCGGGCGGCCGGAAATGATCGCGGAATTTTTCGCCGGCGCCGGCATCGCGCAGGTGTTCGATATGATGCATGCGCGGGGGCCGATCGACTATGCCGTGATCGGGCTCGGCACCGGGACGCTCGCCTGTCAGCGGGGACCGCGCGACAGCCTGACCTATTATGAGATCGATCCGGACATCGTGCGCATCGCGCGCGATCCCAAACTGTTCAACTACATCTCGGATTGCGCCCCGGACGTGCCGGTCGTGCTCGGCGACGCGCGCCTGCGGCTCGCCGACGCGCCCGACGGCAGCTACGACCTGATCTTCGTCGACGCCTTCATCGGCGCCGCCATCCCGCTGCACCTGCTCACGCGCGAGGCGATGGCGCTCTATCTGCGCAAGCTCAAGCCGCATGGCATCGTGGCCATGCATGTGTCGAACTACAACCTGGAGCTCGCTTCGGTCGCCGCCGGCATCGCCCAGGCGAACGGCGCGATCGCGCGGGTCTATGACGGCGGCGACGTGGAGGAGGATGCCAACGAGCAGCACTGGGTGCCGCGCGTCGCCGCCATCGCGCGAGCCGACGCGGACTTCGGCGCGCTCGCCAAGTCGCCGTTCTGGCCGATCCGCAAGCGCGACCCGAACCAGCGGGTGTGGACCGATGATTATTCCAACGTTTTCGGCGCCATCCTGCGCAGAATGCGGGAGAAGAATGCGACGGATTCCGAGTGATCCTGGCTTGTTCGCTCGGACGCAAGCTGGCGCTGCTTGATGCTACGATGCAACAAACTGGGGAGGAGCTTATGCGCTCAATCGTACGAAGTCTGACGGCCTGTGCGGCGCTGTTGGCGGCCGCTCTTGCGATCGCGCCGGCCGTGGCTGCCGACTATCCGGACCATCCGGTGAAGGTGATCGTGCCGTTCGCGGCCGGCGGGCCGACCGACGTGATGGCGCGGCTGATCGCGCAGAAGCTGTCGGAAAGCCTCAAGCAGCAATTCTTCGTGGAGAACCATCCCGGCGCCGGCGGCAACATCGGCATGACGATTGCCGCGCGAGCGAAGCCCGATGGCTACACCATTCTGCTGGCCAGTTCGAGCTTCGTGGTCAATCCGAGCCTGTATGCGAAAAATCCCTACGACGCCTTCAAGGACTTCGAACCGGTCACGCTCGCGGCAGCCTCGCCGAATATCCTGGTGGTCAACCCCGAGCTTCCGGTCAAGACGGTCAAGGAACTGGTCGATCTGTTGAAGGCCAATCCCTTCAAATATTCCATCGCCAATCCCGGCATCGGCACGACGCCGCAGCTTGCCGCCGAACTGTTCAAGCTCTCGCTCAAGCTCGACGCCACCAGCGTCCCGTTCGGCGGCGCCGCGCCCGCGGTGCAGTCGACGGTGGCGGGTCACACGCCGATTGCGTTTGCCGCCATGCCGCCGACCGCGCCGCAAGTGAAAGGCGGCAAGCTGCGGGCGCTCGCGGTCACCTCGGCCAAACGCTCGCCCGCGCTGCCCGATGTGCCGACGCTGGCGGAATCCGGCATCAAGGAGCAGCAATCGGAGACCATGCAGGGCGTGCTGGTGCCGGCCAAGACGCCCAAGGCGATCGTCGATCGGCTCAATGCCGAAATCGTCAAGGCGATGGCCTTGCCGGACGTGAAGGCGAAATGTGCCCAGCTCGGCTTCGACCCGGTGGCGGATACGCCGCAGGAATTCGCCGGCTACATCAAGAAAGAGGTCACAAAGTGGAGCAACGTGATCAAGGAAGCGAAGATCCCGCAGATCAAGTGAGCCCTCGCCGTTCCGCATAGCGCGATGCGTATTGTCGACATCCGCGAGACCGCGGTCCCGCTCAAGTCGAAGCTGGCCAATTCGAGCTTCAACTTCAGCGAGATGACGACGTCGGTGGTCGCCGTGATCACCGACGTGATGCGCGCCGGCAAACCGGTCTGCGGTTTCGCGTTCAATTCCACCGGCCGTTACGCCTGCGGCGCGCAGATGCGCGCGCGCTTTATTCCGCGCATCCTGAAAGCGCCGCCGCAATCCCTGCTCGATGACGCCGGCCAATTCGCGCCGGAAAAATTCCTCGCCGTCATGCTGCAAAACGAGAAATCCGGCGGGCATTCCGAGCGCTCGGTCGGCATCGGCACCATCGAGGTGGCGGTGTGGGACGCAGCTGCCAAGATCGCGGACAAGCCGCTGCACGCCGTGCTGGCCGAGCGCTACAACAACGGCAAAACGCTCGCCAAAGTATTCTGCTATGTCGGCGGCGGCTGGTACTGGCCGGGGCAGACGATTCATGACCTGCAGGACGAGATGCGCCGCCATCTCGACGCCGGCTACACCATGGTGAAGATGAAGGTCGGCGGGCTGCCGCTGGCCGACGATCTCGCCCGCGTCGAAGCGGTCAAAGCGATCCTGCCGCCGGGCGCGCAGCTTGCGGTCGACGCCAATTCGAAATTCGACCGCCCGCAAGCGCTCGCCTACGCGCGCGGGCTGGCACCGTTCGCATTGCGCTGGTTCGAGGAGCCCTGCGATCCGCTCGACTTCGCGCTGCTCGCCGAAATCGCCGCGATTTACGGCCCGCCGCTGTCGACCGGCGAGAATTTGTTCTCGACCCAGGACGTGGAAAACCTCGTGCGCTTCGGCGGCCTAAAGCCTGAGCGCAACGACGTCATCCAGATCGACCCGCCGCAGGCCTACGGCATCGTGCAATATGCCCGCACGCTTGCCATGCTGGCGCGCCACGGCTGGCCGCGCTCGGCCCTGTTCCCGCACGGCGGCAACCAGATGTCGCTCGCCATCGCCGCCGGCTTCGGGCTGGGCGGGGCGGAATCCTATCCCGGCGTGTTCGGCGATTTCGGCGGCTTTGCCGACGATGCCCGCATCGAGAACGGATTCATTACGCTCTCCGACCGCCCCGGCATCGGCTTCGAAGGCCAGGCCGCGCTTTACAAGATCATGCGCGACTTGGCGGGGATTTAGACTAGGGCGTGTACTCTTAAAACACTCTGTGTGCCATGTCCGCATTACTGCCAATTGCGGACATTCATAGACGCTGTTGGAATGTCCGCTTTGTGCCAGGAGGCGACATCAATTTCGACAACTATCGAAGCTTTTGCTAGATGAGATTCGCAGCAACTTTGCCACACGCGGATAACACTGAAAGGATTTCCTCTCTTGGAAACCATGTATCAGCCGAAAGAATGGCATGATGCATTTATCATTCTTGCCAACGGTGGCGCGGTGATCGCTGGCCTCCTAATTGTCGCGACAGCGGTTCGCGCAGATCAAATATTGTCCTCGCTGCATTGGCGATTGCGCGCTCGAAATTCTACTTTGAGCATGATTACCATCATGATTGGTTCAAATCTTGTTCTCTTGCCGCAGGATGTGATTGTACTTGGCATTGAATTGATCGTCTTCAATCTGACAAGCGCGTGTTTGCTACCCGGACCCGTCATCGTCAATGAACTTCGCAAACACGAAGGTTTATCCATTCGCGTTCCCGTGCTGGCCGTGTTCTTCTATCTTTTCGCGGCGGCGGGAGGTGCCAGTTTGATTGTCCATTGGGGCGGCGGCTTGTATCTGCTTATGGCCGCTTACTCGGCGTATTTGCTTTCAGCTGTTGCAACGGCATTTGCATTGCTAATGCCGTATCGTAAGGCGCAGTGAGAAAGTTCGCGAATAGGGCCGGCAAACGGCTAGTCATCTGGAATCAAAGATCGCCACATTATACGAGCGGGCTTTATCGCGGATGCAGGGGTTAGAGGCCGGCGCTGAACGCGCATGAAGGGACGAATTTGGAGAGGTCGCCGTTTTGCAAGGCAGTCCAAATGGACCAAATCTGCCGATCAAATCCTTGCCGTCGGTGACGCTCCAACCACAAAGCACAGTTGACATTATGCGGCGAACTTTAAGATTCACGTGACTAGTGTAAGTTGGCATTTGCTGCTTTTTTATGAGTCTACGCCCTAGTCATCTGGAATTGAAGTTCGCCACATTATACGAGCGGGCTCTATCGCGGATGCAGGGGTCAGAGGCCGGTGCTGAACGCGCATGAAGGGACGAATTTGGAGAGGTCACCGTTTTGCACGGCGGTCCAAATGGACCAAATTTGCCGATCAAATCCTTGCCGCCGGTAACGCTCCTACCACAAAGAACAGCAAACATTATGCGGCGAACTTTAAATTTACGTGACTAGTCACGTGAATTTAAAGTTCGCCGCATAATGTCTGCTGCGCTTTGTGGCAGAAGCGTTTAACTGAGGCCAGGATTTGGTCGGCAGATTTGGTCCATTTGAAGGGCCTGGGATTTTGGTTATGCCGATCGATGAATGAACGGATATCGGCTTCGAGTTGCCTGACGGAGGTATGAACACCTCGCCGGAGCCGTTTTCTGGTGAGCTCAGCGAACCAGCGCTCGACCTGATTGATCCAAGACGCCGAAGTCGGCGTGAAGTGGACATGATAATGCGGCCGCCGGGCGAGCCACGCCTTGATCTTGGGGGTTTTATGGGTGGCATAGTTATCCATGACGATATGGATATCGAGCCCTTCGGGGACTTGAGCATCGATCTCTTTGAGGAAGTTCAAGAACTCGGTCGCCCGGTGACGCTTGTAGCATTTGCCGATGACGAAACCCGAGGCGACGTCGAGTGCGGCAAATAGCGAGGTCGTACCATGCCGCACGTAGCTATGCGTGCGACGTTCGGGTACGCCAGGCATCATCGGCAAGACCGGCTGCTCGCGATCGAGTGCCTGAATCTGGCTCTTCTCATCGATGCTGAGGACGAGGGCTCGGTTGGGCGGGGAAAGGTAAAGGCCGACGATATCACGTACCTTGTCGACGAACAGCGGATCGCTCGACAGCTTGAACGTCTGGCTACGGTGCGGCTGCAAGCCGAACGCCGCCCACATCCGGCGGATCGTGGTGTGGGAAAAGCCGGTTTCCGCCGCCATCGAGCGGATCGACCAGTGCGTCGCGTCGACCGGTGTCGTGCGCAACGTCCGCTCGATCACGGCAGCAACCTGATCGTCATCGATAGTTCGAGGTCGGCCGGGGCGAGCCTCGTCAAGCAGACCATCGCAGCGATCCTTCAAAAATCGGCGCCGCCATTTGCCAACCGTGTGTTCATGGTGGCCGAGTTCGGCAGCCACATCCTTGCTCGACAAGCCCTCCGCACAGCGCAGAATGACGCGGCATCGCTCAGATAGCGACCGGGCAACACGGTGACGACGAACTTGCCTCTCTAAATACGCCCGCTCCTCCGCACTCAGCACCAACGGCGCGATCGGCCGGCCTCTCCTACCTGCATTCGCCATAAGCGCTCTCCATTCGAAGCTCCGAGCGCTCTTCTATAATGTGACGAACTTGGGTTCCAGATGACTAGTCGATATCGATAAACGTCAGCGGCCGCGCCACCATCTCCAGCGGCTTGCGCTCGGCGGGAACGGCCCAGCGCCAGGCCACTAGCCCGCCCAAGATCATCAGCACCGCGCCGAGCAGATAGCCGCCGAACACGCTCGCGCGCGAGCCGGTGTCGATCAGCGCGCCGAACAGCGATGGGCCGACAATGCCGCCGACGCCGGTGCCGACCGCGTAGAAGAAGGCGATCGCCAGCGCGCGGATCTCCAGCGGAAAGGTCTCGCTCACCGTGAGATAGGCCGAGCTCGCCGCCGCCGAAGCGAAGAAGAAGATCGCCATCCAGCACAGCGTCTGCGTCTCCGCCGTGATCAGATCGCGCGCGAACAGATAGCCGGTGCCGGCGAGCAGCACGCCGGAGGCGATGTAGGTGAAGGCGATCATCGGCCGCCGGCCTTGCGTGTCGAACAGGCGGCCGAGCAACACCGGGCCGAGGAAATTGCCCGCCGCGAACGGCAACAGATACCAGCCGACATGATCGGACGGCACGCGATAGAAATCGGTGAGGATGAGCGCATAGGTGAAGAAGATGGCGTTGTAGAAGAACGCCTGCGACACCATCAGGCTCAATCCCACCAGCGTGCGCTGGCGGTGGCGCTGGAACAGCGTGCGCGCCACTTCCCAGAGCGGCGTCGAGCGGCGCGCGCGCAGGCGCACGCGCGCAAGTTTGTTCCGGCGCGAGCAATGAAATCGCGTTTCGATGCGGCCACCACGCGCTCGGCCTCCTCCGCGCGGCCATGGGTCATCAGCCAGCGCGGGCTTTCCGGCAGCCACAGCCGCATGAAGAAGATCACGCACGCCAGGATCGCGCCGATCAGGAAAGCGAGCCGCCAGCCGATGTTCCGGATCGATCACCGCCGGATCGAGCAGCACGAGCGAGCCGAGCGCGCCCATGGCGGCGCCGACCCAGAAGCTGCCGTTGATGACGAGATCGCTCCAGCCGCGCACCCGCGCCGGGATCAATTCCTGGATGGTGGAATTGATCGCGGCATATTCGCCGCCGATGCCGGCGCCGGTGATGAAACGAAACAGCGCGAAGCTCGCCAGGTCCCAGGACGCGGCGGTCGCGGCGGTGGCGGTGAGATAGACCGTGAGCGTGATGAAGAACAGCTTCTTGCGGCCGAGCCGGTCGGTGAGCCAGCCGAAGAAAATGGCGCCGAGCACCGCGCCGGCCAGATAGGCGCTGCTGGCAAGGCCGATATCGGTGTTGGTAAAGCGCAGGACCGGGCTTTCTTTCAGCGCGCCGGCGAGCGCGCCGGCGAGCGTCACCTCCAGCCCGTCCAGGATCCAGGTGATGCCGAGCGCGGCCACCACCAGCGTGTGGAAGCGGCCCCAGGGCAGCCGGTCGAGCCGCGCCGGGATGTCGGTCTCCACGATTGCCTGACTGAACGCCATTCGTGCCCTCGCCATGCCTGCCGCTGAGAATAACGCTTGGCCGGCGCCGATGTTCGGCATATTGCCGCGGGGGGCAACGTTCCGGAGCGCCCTTCCCCTCCGGTGGCGCGGACGCTATTGGATCGTGCTCATGGACACCGACGCCCTCCGCCGATTGCACTATGCCGCGGCCATCGCCTGCGGCGTATTCGCGGCGCTGGTGATGCACATCGTGCTCACCGTGTTCGGTGTCGGGCTCGACGCCGTGCTGCGCGCTGCCGGCGGCAAACAGCAGTTCATCTCGGCGCTGGCCTGGTGGGCGATCGGCGGCGCCGGCTTTGCCGGCAGCTGGGCGACCGGCGCCTATCTGATCGCGGCGACGCGCGAACGCGAAATCGTTTACCGGGTCGCGCAGCGCGCCCTGGTCGCGGTGGTGTTCGCGGCCGCCACCGCCGGCGGCGTGATGAGCAAGACCAGCAATCTGGGCGGCACGATGGATGTGGTTGCGGGGCTGACCGCGCTGGGCTTAGGCCTGATCTGCGCCTTCTGCGGCGCGCGGCTCGCTTATCTCAACGCCGAGCAGGTATAGCGGCGGGCGGAGCTTCGGACGCCGGCATTCCAGGTCGCGGCCGGCTCTGCTTGCCGCAGAAGTGCTTCAAATTACGGCGGTCAGCGTTTGGCGGCGGCGCCGGAGCTTGCGCTGTTCACCGCCGGCTGCTCCGCCGATAAATCGAGCCGTTCGGGATGGTTCAACAGGTCGCGCACGGCGGCGAGGAAACGTCCGACTTTGTAGGCATCGACGATGCGGTGGTCGGCGCGCACGAACAACGGCATGACGCTGGTCGACACGAATTGGTCCGCACGGGCGACCACTTTGTTCTCTATCGCTCCCAATGTCAGATTGAACGAGTCGCTCTGGTCGGGAAAGCGTGACGGCTTGTAGCTTCGCATCGGCGGCGCGCCGGGGAACGACAGGTCATTCACGGTCGCGCAGGCGCCGCGCGTTGCGTCCAGTCGTCCCAGCGTCGGCAGGCGCACATGGCGGTCGAGAAAACCGTACAAGCGAAGTATCCAGTCCAGCCAGAAACCAGGGATCCGGCGCAAGCGCGCCAAGTCACGATCCCGCTTGACCTCACCCCGCCCCGCCTGCAGCAGGCGCTGCCAGACTTCCGCGCCGATCTGTTCGAGACTCTTTTGATTTGCACACGATATCATCAGCAAATCGATTTCACCGCTGCGACGGTGAAAAAATGCCATGCGAACGTTCACGTCGCGAAAGGCATACAAACGGCGCCCGACGATGCGGGCGTTCAATTCGGGGAATTGCGCCAAGGCCAAGGCCGTTGCGCGGATCAGCGCGTGCGCCACGGTAAGCAGGACGTGGCTGCCGCGATTCCGTTCGCGTAAGAATGCCTGCAGAGCGCCGGCGTCGATTTCCGTTCCCCAGACGATCGTCGGATCGACCTGCTTTGCCCCCGGCGCATAGAGATAAAATCGATTGTAAAGCGGGACCTGCCGGTCGGGCATTGCGCGCTTGAGTAATGGCCACTTCATTGGTCGTATTGCCTATAGGGTCCGGCGACGCGTCCCGTTCCGCAGTCAGTCCGCTTGCCGCTTCGACACTGGCAATTGCTCCAGCACAAGGTTGACGATAGCCGCGATGGTGCGAAAGTTCGCAGGGTTGACGTGATCGCTCTCAAACCGAACCCCGTACAATTCCTCGATGTGAAAGATCAAGTCCATCAGAAGCAAGGAATCCAGCAGACCGCTGTCTAGCAGGTCCGTCGTTGAAGTCACAGCCGCATGACGCACGCCGCGCGATTGCACGAACTGCACCAATTCCGCTTCCACTTGTTTGCGATCAGGCGTCATCGGACCTCATGCCAATTCAACGTGAGAGTAACGGGGTGACAGCGGGCAGACCGCGCTCGGCAGGCATTCAGGATTGCGGTCGGAATAGAGCGTCGCCCGATTGAACTTTTCACCCACGGAATCCATGGAGTCCGGGGTATAGCTCATGACTGATTTATCGCGGACTTTTTTCAGGCGATTTTCCTTCCGATCGATTTCCGGCGAACAGGACGGCGGCGGCAGCAGCCGCCTGGTGTATGGGCGGGGCGAAATTACGCGGCGGGCCTCCGGATCGGTGGAGCGAGGAGAGCCAACGCCGCGCGATCCACCTTGTAACCCGAAGTGAGCGGAAACCGGTCCAGCACTTCGAAATTCACCGGTACCTTATAGGGGGGAAGCTCGTGCTGGCAGAACGCGCGGACCTTGCCCACATCGATCGCGCGATCGTCCCGCGGGGCGAGGAACAGGACGAATCGCGTTTCCTCCCCTTGCGCCGTCGGAATGGCCACGGCGCGCATATGGGGAAAGCTCGCTTCCACTAGTCCCTCAATCTCCGCGGGATGCACGCGATGCCCTTGCAATCTTGACCAGCAAATTGGCGCGTCCGTGCAAATAGAAATAGCCGTCCGCGTCACGATGGGCCAGATCGCCCGTCCGCAACCACCCGTCGCCGCTCAGCACCTCGGCCGTAGCCGCCGGATCCTGCCAATAGCCAAGCATGACGTTGTCGCCCCGAGCGCAGAGCATGCCGACAGCGCCGGGCGGCAGTTCGCGGTTCGCTTCGTCCATAACGCAAAGTTCGACGCCCCCTATCGGTTTGCCGATCGACCCGGGGCGACCATGGAGCTGTTGCGGAGGCAACAATGCCAGGCGGGCGGTCGCCTCCGACTGGCCATACATGACATGGAATGGCGCCGGCGCAATGCGGTTGGCGATTTCCACCGACAAATCGTGGCGCAATGCACCGCCGGCGACCGCCATGTAGCGCAACTCCGGAAGCGGCTGTTCGCCGAGCCGACCGTATTTCAATACCATGCCGTAAACTTCGGGAACCGCGGAGAAACTCGTGGCGCGCCAGTCGCGCAGCGCCTCGACAACAGCGGCGGGGAATGTCGGGGCGCCGTACAGGAGCAGCGTCGCCCCGGCTAGGATATGCGTTTGCAGGATGGAATTGCCGAATGCGTGACAGAACGGCAGCACGACCAGCGCCCGGTCGTCCGCGCGAATCGGCAGCTCATGCAGAATCGAGCCGGCATTGGCGAGCAGATTGCGGTGGCTCAGCATGACCCCTTTGGGCATGCCCGTGGAGCCCGATGTGAACAGCAGCATGGCCAGATCGTCGCCTTGCCGGCGCGGCGCAGGAAGCGAGACCGCCCCGCCGCCGTTCTCGGGCAACCGCAGTAGTGCAAGCGAAGGATCGTTTTCCGGCCCGCCGAAATCCTCGGCGCGGCTGATCAACACAATGGGCCGGCACAGTTCGTAGATCTTTTCCCGGCGCCGCTGCTCCAGCGCAGCAGGCAGCGGCGCGACGACACAGTCGGCCAGCAGCGTCCCGTAAAACGCCGCCAGGTATTCGGGTGAATTGGAGAGTTGCAGCGCCACCGGCGCCCCGGCGACGTAGTCGGGCCGGGCACACAAATATTGCCGCACGCAATCGGCCGCGCGCAAAATCCAGCCGTACGAGACGGCGCCGGCTTTCGTCTCCACCGCCGGATGACCGGCGCGGGCACGGGCGACGTCGAGGAAAGCCGCCGCCAGATTGCTCGCAGGGGCCGCCCGGTATTCGGGGGCATCGCGACTGACTGCCCCAGCCGGGCCGGCAAACGGGGTGCCGAGTTGTAGCAGAAGGGTATCCAAGCCTGCGCCCACCGCTGTTCGTGAGGATGAATGAATTCGGGGCCTCAGGATCATTTTACAACGCGGGCCCGGGTTTGAGTGTAGGTCTGCACATTGCGCCTGATCAATCCAGAAATGGCGGGTTGCGGACCAGGGCTATATGCCGTGCGCGTGAAATCTACCTTTAAGATCAAAGGCCTGCGTCAATAAATCCCCGGGATGAGCCGATAGGTCCGCGCCATATAGGCGCGGTATTCGTCGCCAAAGGTCTCCAGCATCATGCGCTCTTCGCGCCCGACGCGCGCGAAGAACAGAGTCCCGAAGCCGACGAGGCCGGACAGTCCCGCGATCCAGTTCGGCAACAGCAGCGCCTGCGAGATGGCCCACAGCCAAAACGCAGAATACATCGGGTGGCGAAGCCGCTCATAAATTCCGCGCGTAACCAGAATGTGCCGGTCGCGAATCTCGAGCGTGATCGACCAAACGCGGCCGAGATCGCGATGCGTGCGGTAAAGCAGCGCCATCGCGGCGATCAGCACCAGCGTCCCGAGCCAGGCCTGCACCGGATGGAATGTATAGGAAGCAAATCCGGGCTGTTCCGTCAGCACGTAGATCAGCGGAATGACGAACAAGCCGCAGTAGGAGATCGCCATCAGCGCCCTCTCGCGCATGGGGTGGAGGCGTTGCGCCACCGGCGTCTTGCGGGCATGACGCTGATAGGGATAGCGGATGAGGAAATACGCCACACATCCGCATCCCCAGATGCATTTGGCAAAAAAGAGCGTCATCGGCCTGCGCTCACGGCCGGTCTGGCGCCGTCGGCGATTCGGCCGCCGCGTGGGGTGTCGTCATTGGCCACAACCATACGTCGAAATGCGACACAACTCATCGGTTCCACCCACGTGCCGATGAAAAGCAGACCGCGCCGGCGCTGAATATCGCAGTTCCGCTGCTGCATCAATCGCGGTCCAGCCGCAATACCGGTTTCGGCGCCACGCACAGAAGGTTGGGGATGACTTTGCCACCGAACACGTGCCATAAATTGGCCGACCGAATTCCCTCGCCGCACATAATCGATGGAGTAGACCGTGCGCATCTGTTCGCTGTTAGCTGCTGTTTTCGTTGGCCTGGCAACCCTGTCCGGCACGGCCCACGCGTCCGGCCATGTCTACCTGCTGAAGGGATTCGCCGGTATTTTTTCCACCGGGCTGGATACGCTTGACGAAGAACTGCTTCGGCGCGGCATCTCGGCCACCGTGCACAGTTATGACGACTATGACAACCTCGCGTTGGAAGCCGCCCGCCTGGAAAGAAGGGGCAAAGGTCCGGTGATAATCATTGGCCATTCGCTCGGCGCGGACGCCGCGATTTACATGGCCGATCGAATGAAGGCCGTCGGCGCGCCGGTCGCCTTGGTCGTAACCTTCGGACCGAACGGACGTTTGGTGGCGCCGTCAAATGTCACACGCGTCGTCAATTATTATCTGGGCGGAGCGATCGTCAGCAAAGGGCGCGGCTTCCGGGGAACGATTTCGAATGTCAATCTCGATGCGGCCGCCGACATCAATCATTTCAATATCGAGAAGATCAATCGCCTGCATGCCAGGGTGATCGCGAGAATTCAATCGATCATCGGGCACGCCCACAGTGCTCGAACTTCTCCTAAGCTATCTTCCTCTAAGGTATCTTCCCCGATGCAGCCAATTAGCACTGCGAAAAGCGCAACCCAATCGAGCACCAAGTGACTGTCCGCTGTGACACGCCGTGGAGGCACCAGGGGTGAGGTCCGCGCTGCGGACCGCATGTGACCTGGGCGGTCGCGGTCGAGATCAAGGCGGTCAAGGAAAGCGCACGGTCACTGCACGAGCGGGCGCTACTGCGGCCTGCGGAGCGGCTTAATCGGAACTCGCGCCGGCCTGCCGGTGGGGGAAAAATACATCATGGCCGGCCCATCCACGCCGCTGTGCCTTTATTGCAAATCCTACGAAGGCGATGTCCGGCGCGCCGCGCTGCTTAAGGAGAGCATCGACCGCTTCAACCGCGATGGCATCAAATTCTACGTCAGCGTCCCCGCCTCCGATCGGGCGTTGTTTTCCTCGCTTCTGGGCGGCGGCGACGTCGAGTTGATCGACGATGAAGACATCGTGCGTGCCAATCCGCGCGTCGATCCGCAACGCTATGCCGGCTGGGACGGCCGGCTGTCGCAGCAGGTGATCAAGAGCGAATTCTGGCGTTTGATCCCTTGCGATTCCTACGTCTGCATCGATTCCGATTCCAAATTTTTGCGGGACTTCCACCGAAGCGACTTCCTGCATCCGGATGGCCATCCATACACCGTGATGCATCAGGCCAAGGACTTCCAGCAACTGGCAATCAACCGGGGGCAGGACAAGTGGGTTCGCGCCTTCCGCGAACGCTCGCAACGCATGAAGGAGCGCTTCGGGAGCAGCGGACCCGATTACCAATTTGGAACCGCTCCTTTCGTCTGGTCCCGGCGCGTGTGGGACGATCTCGATGCCAAATTCCTCGCGCCCGATGGCCTCACCCTGTGGGAAGCGATCGCCCAGTTACCGTCAGAACTGACCTGGTATGGGGAGAGCCTGCTGAAATTCGGCAGCATTCCGCTGCGGCCCATCGAACCGCTGTTCCGGTGTTATGGTTATGAATGGTATTGGCAGGCCATGAAAGCGGCCGGCGAAACCGACGACAAGCTATCGCAAAATTTTCTCGGCGTGGTCTATCAATCGAACTGGCACTTCGAGCTGGATGCCGGAGCGAAAATCAAGCCGCTGTCATCGAGGCTGTTGCGGCGCGTGAAACGCAGGCTCGCGCGGTTCAGGTAGCGCGCCCCGGTCGGCACCAGTCCGGCAGCCGCCGAAATCGTCAGCCCGACGGCGAGCGCGAATATTTGAAGCGGTCGAAATCGCGCTCGTAGGCACGGTAGACCCGTTCCGCAAGCTGCGGCGTATAGTATTCCGACCAATGCCGGTGGCGGGACGAATGCACCGGCACCAATGCCTCGCGCCGGATCTCCTCGCTCGCGCCGAGACGGTCGAGCACGTAAGTGAAGTCAGGATTGAATGATTCCATCCGGCCGATAAAGTCGAGCGGAATTCCCGGCACCGACAAGATATCGTCCTGTAGCTGCAGATGCTGGTTCTGCCGCGAATTTGCGCTCGCCGCGGCAAAGGTCACGAAGTCTTCGAACGACAGCGTCTTGTCCGCTCCGGCCGGCAGCGCCCCGTCGATCAGCTCGCGCCGCGCCAGATAGTCGTTGATCTGCGGCTGCCCGGACACCAGCGGCTCATTCTGAAACTTGCTGGCCCAGAAGGACAACAGCCGGGCGTACGGGTTGCGCACGAACGTGAAGCGAAACGACGTCGGGCTGGTCGCCAGGTGGTAGAACGTGCGGACGCCGACGCTCCGCAGGCCCTGCACTTCGCGCGCCTTTCCCCACTGGCTTGGCTTCAGCCGCCGCGAATAACGGCCACCGATGGCGCCGAGCGTCGCGCGGATTCGGGTGGAGGCGGCTTTCGGCACCATGAGGTAGATGACGCCGTGCGTCGGCAAAACTCGCACGAGATGATCGGGACGGAAGGCCTCCTCTTCCAATTTGTTGTAGAATTCGATAGCCGATGGCTCGAGCCATTTGGCCATCATCACGCTCGCATTCCAATTGCCGTCGACCCAACGCTGTTTGACCCAGACCTCAATCGGCTTCAATACCCGCATCCAACCGAACCCTCACGATCCTCATGTGCGCCCCATATAACTACCTTAAACGCCCGCGGCGCGCCGGCACAAGAGCGCTGCCGCATGGCGAGGTTGAGCGACGCAATCTTGACTTTCATATCAGGATTATTTTCACCGGTGCCGATGAAAGCATCAGCGTGGCAGCGAGCGCGAATAGTCGAAGCGGCCGAAATCACACTTGTAGGCGCGGTAAATGCGATCGGCGAGATCCGGCGTGTAATAGTCCGACCAATGCCGGTGCTGCGATGGATTGACTGGCACCAATGCGTCGCGCCGAATCTGATCGTCGGCGCCGAGACGATCAAGCACCCGGGCGATGTCGGCGTTAAACGACTCCATCCGGCCGACGAAGTCGAGCGCTATCCCCGGCACCGACAAAAGATCGTTCTGCGCCAGAAGATGCGGATCATTGCGCGAATGCGCGCTCGCCGCTGCAAAGATCGTGAACTGTTCGAATGACAGCGTCTGGTCCGCGCCCGCCGGCAGCGTCCGGTCGATCTGCGCGCGCCGCGCCAGATAATCGTCGATTTCCGGCGAACCGGGCAATCCGGGCACCAGCGGCTTGCCCTCGAACTTGTTGGCCCAGCAGGACAACTGCCGCGCATAGGGATTGCGTACGAACGAAAACCGGAACGTCTTCGGGCTGGTCGCAAGGTGGTAGAACGAACGCACGGTCATGCTGCGCAGGCCCTGAGGTTCGCGAAACTTCGGCCGCTGACTTGGCTTGAGCCGCCGCGAATGGCGGCCGCCGATGGCGGCAAGAATCGTGCGGATGCGCGTGGAGGCGGCCTTCGACACGACCAGATAAA
Source organism: uncultured Alphaproteobacteria bacterium (assembly GCA_963789455.1). Lineage (GTDB taxonomy): Bacteria > Pseudomonadota > Alphaproteobacteria > Rhizobiales > Xanthobacteraceae > Pseudolabrys. The sequence goes on from CAWBLD010000007.1 coordinate 178,237, forward strand.
TCACGTCATGGCTCGGCAGCACGCGCACCAGGTCGTAGGCGCGAAAGGCTTCGGCTTCCAGCTTGCGGCAGAAAGCGGCCGCGGCCGGTTCGACCATCGCCGCGACCGCCATACTCGCAAACCATGCGCTGTCGGTCCAAAGCCGCTTGGCCGCAACTTCGATCGGTCGCAGTACACTCATGGACGTTCTCGTATCCGGTCAGATCGGCCTGCGCAACGTCGGCGACCGGCACACGCTTACGACCAAGCTTGTCGATCGGCCGATTGACTTCGCAGGCCGAAACAATACCTTCATGGCATTGGAGATTGCGCCGCGCCGCATTCCAAGCAAATTCCGGACATGTATCGTGAACAATTATTGGTTCATCGCCATCAAGAAGCGCGGCGAGGACATTTACAACCTCGACAACCTCACCATCCTCCATTCGCCTCCCGGCCACTTCTGGGCCGACCCGTTTCTCGCGGGCCAATACCTTTTCTTCGAGGACTACGACTATGAAAAAGGCAATATCAGCGTCGGGGAACTCGACGGCCTGACGATCAAGAACGTGCGCCCCGTTCTGGACGAGCCGGAGCATGTTTCATTCCCATCGGTGCTGCACCACGACGGCGACTGGTACATGACCCCCGAGCGTCATAATGCGAGGCTGTTGCGCGTCTACCAGGCGACGGCGTTCCCCGATCGGTGGGAACCGTTCGTCAACGTGGCACGAGGCCGCTTTGACGACCCGTTACTGCGCAAGACCGAACGCGGCTTCGAGATATGGGCGACAAAAGCGGACGTGCTCCATGTCTTCGAAGCCAAGCACATCGCAGGCCCGTGGCGTCTGATACGCACGCATGAAGCGCCGCTCCAGCGCTCCGCCGGCAACTTTATCGGCGACATCCGTCCGACCCAGGATACCCAGCCGGTCTATGGCCGCGCGATCAAGTTTCTTCGCGGGGACGAAGTCGTCCGCACCATCGAGCCGACCTGGTATCCAAACCTCACCGGCACCCACACGTTCAACGTTTCCGAAACCCACGTGGTGATCGACGGCCGTATCCCGCTGGAAAATCCACCCCATCCCGGTCGTGCAAAACGGCGGCGGCGCCTGCACGTGCCACGATGGCTACGCTCATTGTGGAATGCGTAAAATCAGATCGAGGTGCGTCAAAGGCGCAGTCTCCAAATGATCATCGTAAGGACCGACTGGCCCGATTTCGAAAGCTATCTCGCCTCTCTCTCAAAGGCGGCGCGCAAGAATTACAAGTACGCCATGAAGCTTTACGGCGACACGTATCCCTACAGAGAGGTGCCCTTCGTACGGGACGAGGTCGAAGGCTATATGAAGCTGTGGGAAAAACAGACCGTACGCGGCCAGTCCATTCGATGGGGATATAACGTCGACTCGCTGCTGAAGCATAAACGGCGCGGGCGGCTCAAGGTCTTCTCCTGCGGGATCGGCATGCAGTACATCGTCCAGCGCGGCGGTTACTGGGATGCCGAACCCGTCATGTACGACAAGCAATATGATTATTTGGCTTCACCTATATGTGGTTTCAGCTTATTTGCTACGCGATAAACACGCGCCTTGACCCCATCAGTCTCGGCGGCGGCGACGATGACTGGGTGAATAGTCTAAAACACTGGAAAGAATACAAGCACCAATACAAGTTCCGTTATGTTCCGGAAAAAGCCAAAGAAGACCCCGATTTAGAGCCGCAATCACTGACATCAAAAAACGCAAACTCCGATTGCGAATCGGATCGCCCATTCGATGTCGCAAGGACGTTCCTGCGGCGGCTTTTCGTCAAGCCTTAGCGCCCAGGCATTCGATCGGTCACAGTGCGCGCGGCGCGCCTTGCCGCATGGTTTCCATTTGCGCTTGACGCGCACGGCGCGCGTCTGCGAGCCAGCCGATGATCTGGTCGACCGCCGCGGCCGGCGTATAGGGCGATGGCTTGCCGGAATCGCGCAGGTCATCGGCTTCCCAACGCGCGATCAATTCCTCCAGCACAGCGGCGGCTGCCGCGACGTCATTCGCCGGCACTGCCCAGTGTCCGGCGTCACGCAAGATGCGATCGAGCTGCGGGTTTGGTCCCAGTAATCCGATGATCAGGCGCTCGCTCCAGAAATATTCGTAGACCTTGGAGGGGATGTACTCCTCGCTGGCCGTGCCGGTGCCATGCAGCAGCAGCAGCGCGTCCACCGTCTGCATGCGCTTGAGCACGCGGTCCCGCCCGCTCACCCCGGTCATCGGGTCGCGCTCCAGCCGCCCGAACGGCCGCACGATGCCGGGAAATGGGAACTGGGCGATGGCATCGGCGGATACCGGATCGACGGCGCTGCCATACAACTCAAGGCGTATGATGTTCGCAAGCGCGGGGCGTTTGCGCAGGACCTGCGCCAGCGCCTCCAAAAACACCGCGAGATTGCGCGAGGAAGCGAGCGATCCGAAATGGCCGATCGTCAGTTCCGCTCCGCGTCGGTAGGCGATCTTGCCGAAGCTCGGCCGGTCCGCGCCCGGGATCAGCGCACATCCACGATCGCCGAGGGCGGGATTGCGCTGCTTGGCATGCGCCAGCGCGTTCTCGACGAACCAGATCGGCACATCGGCGCGCGCGCAAATCCTGGCTTCCAGCCAGGCGGCAAAGCGGGCCCGCATGCCGGTGCGCTTGGAATCGCGCGGCACCATGGGATCGTGGATTTCGGCTATCCAAGGCAGGGCAAATTTCTTCGCCAGCAGATAGCCGGCCAGATGCGCCGATGAGGCGCCGCCGGTCGAATAAATGACGGCGCAGCCGCGCTCCCGGATCAGACGTGCACCGCGGAAATAAGCGGGGATGAACCAAGACCATTGCGGCTCAAGCGGGATGAACGCCCGCTCCAAAAGATAGAACGGCAGCAGGACAAGCGCGGTCAACGTGGTCGCGATCTTGCAGGCCGCCTCGTTGGCAATGGACCGGCGCAACACATGGCGCAGATCGAAACGCAATCCGGCGGGCGACACCGCCAGCAGCCGGTGCTGTTCAACAACCCGGTCGCGCTCGCCGGTGACGGCGCTGATGACGATCGGCGTCACGCCGTGCGCGATCAAATACGGAATTTTGTCGGTAATGGTCTGGCTCGCCGCCCGCCCATCCATATTGAAAGCGTGAGAGAGAATGAGCCAGGTCTCCCGCTCCGGCATCAACCGATTTCCATGCTGGTGAGCCCCGGCCTTTGGGGCGCTCGCTAAAAAGTTTCGCCACAATCACATGTTCGCGGCCGCGATTTCACTGGCGCTCCGCCGAACAACCTTAAATTAATGCTGCGCTTTGCTTGTCTTTTCCGGCCTGAAATGCGGGCAGCCCATCCCAACCGCTATTTCCGTGCACGCGCTTCCAAGCCCGCGCGCCGTGAAGAGATGGTGCCCAGGGGCGGAATCGAACCACCGACACTGCGATTTTCAATCGCATGCTCTACCAACTGAGCTACCTGGGCGCCAAGGCTTGGTACAAGTCCTCGCACTTGCCCGCCCGAGGGTTGAGCGGACTAGCGGAGTGCCGCGCGTTATAGAGGCTCGATTTCGCACTGTCCAGAACAGCGCCAGCCTCACGTAAAACTCAAGCCCTGAGGCCAATGGCGGCGCGGAACCGCTGCTTAAGCGCGACGCCGTCGCGCAACGGCAGCACCCGCGGCGGCTCCTCGGCGGCGATCAGCACGCGGGCGAACAGCGTCTCGCGCAGGCCCTTCAAGCGCTGGCCAAGATCGCGCAACGCCGCCTCATCGCGCACGTCGAGGCAGAGCCCGATGCCGCAGGCGCCGGCCACGGCGATGAGATCGACGCCGCTCTGGCGTATGACTCGGCTGCATGCCGGTCTCGCCATAGACGCCATTGTCGAACACCACGATCGCCAGATTGCCCGGCCGCTGGATGCCGATGGTGGCGAGCGAGCCCAGCCCCATCAGCATGTCGCCGTCGCCGGTGATGACCGCGACGCGCCGCTGAGGCTGCGCCAGCGCCAGACCAAGGCCGATCATGGCGGCGCCGCCCATGGCGCCCCAAAGATAGAAGTTGCGGTCGTCGTCGCCGAGCGCGGCGAGATCCCAGGTGGTCGAGCCGAGGCCGGGCACGACCAGCAGATCGTCGCCGCGCTCGGCGAGCAGCGTGGTCATGGCGGCGCGGCGCTCCAGTCTGCCTTGGGTCATTTGGTCCACACCTTCTTGCCGATCAGTTGCTGCGACAGCAGCACGGCGGCGATGCGCTCGTCGCCGAACACCTGCTGCACGGCGCGCTCGGCCGTGCCTGCGACTTCGTCCGGCGTGGTCACGCGATAGACCTGCGCCTCGCACAGCTTGAGCACCGGCTCGACGATCGATCCCATCGGCACCTGCCAGGGATTGAACTCCTCCCATTCGCCGCGCATCGTGATCAGCATCAGCAGCGGAAACCGGCAGGTCCTTGCAAGAGAAAGCATGTTGACGCAATTGCCGAGCCCGCTCGATTGCATCAGCAGCGCTGAGCGCTCGCCGCCCAGCCAGGCGCCGGCCGCGAGCGCGACGCCCTCCTCCTCCGTGGTGAGCACCACGTCGCGGATTTGCGCGTCGGCACGGCAGCGGTCGATCAGCCGGGCATGGCCGGCATCGGGCACATAGGCGACCTGGCGGATGTCGGCGCGCTTGAGCGTTTCGAACAGCCGGTCCGGCCAATCGGCGGCTTGCGCGTTCATGAATTCTCTCCCGCGTCATGGTCGGGCGGACGCGCGCCGTCCTCGTCTTCGTCCTCTTTCACCGGCACCGCGTAGACGCCGGATAGCCAGCGATTGAGATCGATGTCGGCGCAGCGCTTGGAGCAGAACGGCTTGAATACCGGCTCCGTCGCCTTGCCGCAGATCGGGCAGCGCGCGGCAGCTGCTTTGCGGTCGATTTCGTTCATGGCGCAGCTTTTTGTTTGCGCATGATCTTATCCGAAAACCGGTTCCCACTTTTCGGGATCATGCGCTACTTCCACACCGCGAAACCCATGCCGCAGCCGGTGCCCGCCGCCGAGCGGTAGCACGGGATGTATTCCTGCCACGCGGTCGCCAGATGCGCGGCGGCGCCCGCCACTGCGATCCAGTTGCGGATTTCCGACGAGCCGGAATTGAGCCGCGACACCGGAATCGAGCACAGCGCTTCGCCGTCATTGCGCTCGCAGGCATCGAGCACGCCGCGATCGAGCTCTTCATCGACGGTGAAATGGCTCAAGCCGCCCGACGCCAAAATGCCGACGCGTTGGCTGCCCTTCGCGCTCGTGACGGCGGCGCGGATCGCCTGGCCCAGCTCATAGCAGCGGCGGGGGCGCGGCTGGTTGGGCGGAAAATACGTGTTGAGCGCCACCGGCACGATCGGAATGATATGCGCGTCGGTCATCATGCGGCGGTGCACGAAGCCGAAGGCGTGGCCCTCGCCGTGCTCCTTGGCGAGGCGCTTGGACTGGCTGATGTCGAAGCCTTGCGCGATCAACTGCTCGATCAGATGCAAGGCGAGCTTGGCGTCGACCGGATAATCGCGCGATTGCCCGTGATATTGCGAGCGCGCCTTGCGCCAGAACTGCGGCGCGTCGTCGTCCATATGCAGCGGGTTGTTCTCGATCTTGTCGCCCCAATAGATCAGGATCGCCGGCATGTTGTCGTCGAAGAACTGCTCGTGCTGGTCGTCACCGATCACGATCAGCGCGTCGAGCTTGGCGTCGACGAGTTCCTGCGACAGCCGTTCGATATTCTCGGTGCAGCGCGCTGAGCGCTGTTCGAGCACTTCGGGCTCGATCTGCTGCTTGATCGACGGGTCGGCCTGCTCCAGCAATTCGCCGTAGCTGCAGGGCTTGCCGTTCTTGTCGAGCAGCTTGCGGCCGGCGGCGTCGATGGCGGCGTGCTTGGGATAATCCTCGGCCGGACTGTTGAGCAGCGGGCTATGCGAGGTTCCGATCGCGAGCACGATATCGGCCATTACTGACTCCGATTGTCTTGTTTGCGGCCCGCATCGAGCGCCCGCAGTTCCGTCTTCAAAATCTTGCCGTAATTGTTTTTGGGAAGCGCGTCGACAAAGACATAATCCTTCGGCCGCTTGAAGCGCGCAATACGCGCAAGACACAGCGTATCGAGTTCCGCCGCGGACGCCTCGCCGACCACGTAAGCCACCACCACCTCGCCCCATTCGCGGTCGGGCCGGCCGATGACCGAAACCTCCCGCACCGCATCGTGGGTCAACAGCACCTCCTCCACCTCGCGCGGATAGATATTGGAGCCGCCGGAGATGATCAAATCCTTGGAGCGGTCCTTGAGGTGCAGATAGCCCTCCGCATCCAGGACGCCGACGTCGCCGGTGTGCAGCCAGCCGCCGCGCAAACTCACCGCCGTGGCAGCCTCGTTTTGCCAATAGCCCGCCATGACCACGCCGCGGCACAGAATTTCGCCGGGCTCGCCCGGCGCCACGGGATTGTCGGCGGCGTCGGCGATCATCACCTCGACGCAGGCATAGGGCTTGCCGGCCGAAGCCAGCCGCTCGCGCCAGCGCGGATGTGTGCGCGCGGCGATGTCCTGCTTCGACAACGTGGTGATGGTCATCGGCGCCTCGCCCTGTCCGTAAATCTGCGCCAAGCGCGGGCCGAAGCGGTCGAGCGCGGCCAGCGCATCCTCGCCATACATGGGCGCGCCGCCCCAGATCAGCGTGCGGATATTCTCGGCGTTGCAGTCGGCCGCACAGGCGACCAGGCGCTTGATCATGGTCGGCGCGGCGAACATGGACAGGCGCGGCCAGCGCATTGATCAGGCCGATCACTTCGTCCGCCTCGAAGCCGCCGCTTTCCGGCACGACTTGCACGCCCAGCCGCGCGACGTGCTGCATGATGTAGATGCCGGAGCCGTGGCTCATCGGCGCGGCGTGCAGGATGGCGTCACCCGGCATCACCGGATCGACCTCGCTGCCATAGGCGAGGCTCGCCATCGCCAGATTGTCATGCGTGAGCATGGCGCCCTTCGGCCGCCCGGTCGTGCCGGAAGTATAGAACAGCCAGGCGAGATCATCGCCCGCGCGCGGCACGACCGCGATCGGATTGGCGCTGAACAGCGCCTGGTATTCGGCGCCGCCGATCGCGATCAGGCGCTCGAGCGATTGCGGCGCGTGCGGCGCGATCTCGCCGTCGATGCCGGGCGAAGCGAAGCAGACGCGCGCGCCGGATTGCTCCAGGATATAGCCGAGCTCGGCGCCATGCAGCTTGGCGTTGGCGGGAACGGCGGCGAGGCCGGCGTGCCAAATGCCGTACAGCAGCGCGAGATAGTCGGGCGAATTCTTGGCCGCGATGGCGACGCGGTCGCCGGGCGCAAGTTTGAGCCGGCTGCGCAGCGCGCCGGCCAGGCGCGCGGCGCGCGCGGCGAGCTCGCCATAGGTCGCAACGACGCCGGTGCCCGAAGCCGCCGCCGGCAACGACGGATGACTGAGTCCGGCGCGATAAAGCCATAGCGCGAGGTTCATGTACGTTCAGCCTTCCGTTCGTCCCCGCGAAAGCGGGGACCCAGGAGCGGCAAGCTCCGCGCTAGCGGCCCTGGATTCCCGCTTGCGCGGGAATGAACGGAATAAAAATTGACGCCAGCGCAACATCGCTCACGTCGCGTTGAGCCAGCCGAAGCGGATCGGGTAGCCCTCGCCGCCGAGCAGGCTCATGGTCTCATACAGCGGCAGGCCGACCACGTTGCTGTAGGAGCCGACCAACTTCACGATAAAGGTTCCGGCAATGCCCTGCGCCGCGTATCCGCCGGCCTTGCCGCGCCACTGGCCGGACGCGAGATAGGATTCGATATCCTCGTCCGACAATCGCTTGAAACGAACGCGCGTTTCCACAATGCGCTGGCGGAACGCCTCCTTCGGCGTCACCAGGCAGATCGAGGTGTGGACGCGGTGATTGCGCCCCGACAGCAGGCGCAGGCACTGCGCCGCTTCGTCGAGCAGCTCGGCCTTCGGCAGGATGCGCCGGCCGACCGCCACCACGGTATCGGCGGCGAGGATAAAGGCGCCGCGCAGCTCGTCGTCGAGCTGCACGTTGGCCAGCGCCACTTCCGCCTTGGTGCGCGCCAGCCGGTTGGCGTACGCCCGCGGAATTTCGCCGCGGCGCGGGCTTTCGTCGATGTCCGCGGGCTTGAGCGCATCCGGCTCGATGCCGGCCTGATTGATCAAAGCGAGCCGTCGCGGCGAACCGGAAGCAAGCACGAATTTGGGCCGGCCGATCATTTGATTTTGCGGCTACGATAGCGGGGTTAAACCGTTGCGGATGCGCGCGGAAACTAGCGGAACGGGACTATTTTCACAACTCATTCATTGCCGCCGCTGGGGCTGCCGAAGCGTTCCCGGATGCGCGCCATCAGCTCGTCACGCACTGCGCGATACGCCTCGAGCCGCTGCTCGCGGCTGCCCTCGACGCTGGTCGGGTCGAGCGTCGGCCAGTATTCGACCGCGGCGGCATTGGTGCGGGTCAATTCCAGCGCCTTATGGTGCGCGGGCGGCGACAACGTCACGATCAGATCGAAATTAAGTCCTTCCAGGTCTTCCACGTCCTCGAAGGTGACCGGCTTGTGTGCGGCGATATCGATGCCGATCTCCTCCATGGCGGCGACCGCGAACGGATCGAGCTCGCCCCTCTGCACCCCGGCGGAGCCGACATAGACCGACCTGCCGAACATCTGCTTGAACAGCGCGGCGGCCATCGGCGAGCGCACCGCGTTCATGCCGCAGGCGAACAGCACCGCCTGGGGGCGCAAACGGCGCTCTGACGCGGGCATTGAAAGCTCAACCCTTCCAGTGCAGCACGCAGATCAGGGTGAACAGCCGGCGCGCGGTGTCGACATCGACCGTGACCTTGTCCTTGAGCCGCTCCATCAGGACATGCGAGCCGTCGTTGTGGATGGCGCGCCGGCCCATGTCGATGGCCTCGATCTTTTCGGGCGTCGCGGTGCGGATGGCCTGATAGTAGCTGTCGCAGATCATGTAGTAGTCTTTGACGATCCGCCGCAGCGGCGAGAGCGACAACAGATGCGCCACCACCGGCGTGCCGTCCTCCAGCCGGATGTCGAACACCAGCCGGTTGCCATCGATCGAGAGATGCAGCGCGTAGGGACCCCCGTCGTGGCCGACCGGCGCGAAAACGTTCTGTTCGAGCAGATCGTAGATCGCCACCTCGCGCTCGTGCTCGACGTCCGGGTTGGAGCGGCCGATCGATTCCTCGTCGAGGATGACGGAGCCCAGACGCTGCCTGCCCGCAGCAGGCGTATGCTTAGCCGGGCTCATCGCTGATTCAGGCGGATCGCGACCGAGCGGGCGTGCGCGGTCAGGCCCTCCGCTTCGCCGAGCGCGATGGCCGCCGGGCCGAGCGCGCGCAACTGCTCCGGTCCGCATTTGAGCAGCGAGGTGCGCTTCATGAAATCGAGCACGCCCAGGCCCGACGAAAAGCGCGCCGAGCGTGCGGTCGGCAGCACGTGGTTGGAGCCGGCGACGTAATCGCCGATCGCTTCCGGCGTGTGGGCGCCGATAAAGATCGCGCCGGCATTGCGGATTTTCGTGACCAGCGTTTCGGCATCCGCGGCGGCGATCTCCAGATGCTCAGGCGCCAGCCGGTCGACCAGCGCAATCGCGTCGGCCAGCCGCGGAACCGTGATGATGGCGCCGAAATCGCGCCATGACGCGCCGGCGATGGCCGCGCGCGGCAGCGTCTTGAGCTGGGCATCCACCGCCTTTTCGACTTCGCCGGCGAGCGCGGCGTCATCGGTGATCAGGATTGATTGTGCGCTGGCGTCGTGTTCGGCCTGCGCCAGCAGGTCGGCGGCGATCCAGTCGGGGTTTCCCGTCTTATCGGCCAGGATCAGCACCTCGGACGGGCCCGCGATCATGTCGATGCCGACCCGGCCGAAGACGAGACGCTTGGCCGCCGCCACATAGGCATTGCCGGGCCCCACGATCTTGGCCACGGCGGCGATGGTCTCGGTGCCGTAGGCGAGCGCGGCCACCGCCTGCGCGCCGCCGATGCGATAGACCTCGTCGACGCCGGCGAGCTTGGCCGCCGCCAGCACCAGGGGGCTGAGTTTGCCGTCCGGCGCCGGCACCACCATCACCAGCCGCGGGCAGCCGGCCACCTTGGCCGGCACGGCGTTCATCAGCACCGAGGACGGATAGGCCGCGGTGCCGCCCGGCACATAGAGGCCGACCGCTTCGATCGCGGTCCAGCGCGAGCCCATCTCGACGCCGAGCGCGTCGGTGAAGCGATCGTCGGCGGGGATTTGGCGGCGGTGATAGGCCTCGATGCGCTCGCGCGCGAGCTTGAGCGCGGCCAGCGCTTGCGGCTCGCAAAGCTTTTCCGCCGCGTCGATCTCGGCCGCACTCACGCGCATGCCGACCTTGGCCAGATCGACGCGATCGAACTCCAGCGTGAGTTGCAATAGTGCGCGGTCGCCATTGGCCTTCACCTCGGCAAGGATGTCGCGCACGCTGGCTTCCACGTCCTGCGCGGCCTCGCGTTTCGCGCTCAGAAACGCGCGGAACCGGGTCGCGAAGTCGGCGCTTTGACTGTCCAATCGAAGCGGCATGGCCTGATCCTACCCGAATGACAGGTCAATGGGTGATGCGCGCGGTCGCGTCAACCTCCTCGTTAGACCGCTCATTCCCGCGAAAGCGGGAATCCAGCGTCTTTGGCTTCCGACGGGTAGCCCCGGGTCCCCGCTCGCGCGGGGAAGAACGGAGTGAGCAGTGAGCGATCCAGCCAAAAACAAAAGGCCCCGCCGCGAGGCGGAGCCCTGTCGCCAAAAAAACCGCTCGGCTTACGTTTTCTTCTTTTTCTTTCCCATCTGCCGCTTGGACATTTTGGGCGCTTGGTAGGCGCACGGCAAAACGCAGAGGCCGCCGTTCTTGAAGGTGCATTCGGCGAGGCCCGACACGCAGGTCGCGGGCGCGCCGAGCTTGACGCAGGTGCAACCGAGTTCGGCTTTGGCCGGCGTGCCGGTAAACAGCGCGGCGCCCATCAGCGCGGCTGCGGGAATGACGATTTTGCGCATGGAATCATCCCTGTTGGAGAAAGCGCGCCAATACGCCATTGGAACTTTGAAATATCAAGCCAGGCACGGGCCGACCGGGCGCGCGCGCGGAGTTCCGAACCGAATTTATTGTTGCGGTGCCGCCCGGACGAATTGCGGGCCCGCCTTCACTGGCGGCCGGACGGCGGCGGGCTATCCTCGGCGAGGACATGGAGCGGGCGGGCCGCCGTGGTCCAGGTCGGTCCGAGATCGGCCAATTCGGCTTCCAGGCACTCGACCTCCAGGCGCAGGGTCGCCCCGCCGGAAAAGCTGATCGTCACCACGCCGGACGGCGCATCGGTCTCGGAAAATTCGACCGCCAGCAGGTTGAGCACGGCGTCTTTGCCGGCCGGGTCCAGGTCCCGGCATTTGCACGACAGCACCCGCTCGAAGCGCAGCGCCGCCCGGCGCCGGCGGTATTCCGGCTGGGCGGATTGCACGCTTTCCCAGTCGAAACGGTTGAGCGCCATCACCAGGCGCTTTTCCTGCGGCCGCCACAGAATATCGGAAACCTTGGCCACCGCGTCCTGCAGGTGGGTGGAAGCGATTTCCAGGTCTTCCTCGTCGAGGACGACGAATTTGAGTTGCTGCATGGACGTCTGCGCCCCCGGTCTCTTGCGTAATTAGGCAAGGCGGCGCGCAGGCGCAAGATGGCGAAATGACCGTTTGAATATATGCGCTTTCGCTGGCTTCACCCTGCCCCCGCGAAGTGGTGGGGAGGGTCGGTTCGCAATCGCTCACGATTGCGAACCGGGGTGGGGGGGTAACAGAGCTGAGAAATCGACGATCAGAAGATTCAAATTTTTTCTGATTACCGATCCCTGTTTTCTGCTTCACGCCCCCACCCCTGACCCCTCCCCGCCACTCGCTATTGCTCGTGGGGGGAGGGGAAACTTAAAATACCGGCTCCAGGCCGGCCGCGGTCCAGCGGTTGCGGGTGGCGGGATCGGTGAGCGCGCGCAGCAAGGCCGTCGCCGTTTCGCGGTTGCGGCTGCCGGCCGGAATCGCCGCCGTGTAGGTATTGGCGTTGTGCAGGTCGCCCGGCAGCGGGCCGACCACTTTGACGCCTGGCACCGGCAGCACTTCGCTGATGAAGGTGGTGCCGATCTCGGCGCGCCCTTCCGCGATCGAGCGCGCCACCTCGGCGCCGCGCTTGCCCAGCACGGCCTTCCGGTTGACCGCGTCGGCGATGCCGAGCCGCTGCAACAGGGCGGCGAACATGATGCCGCCGGAACCGCCCGCCTGCGGATCGGTATAGGCGACCGTCCTGGCCTTGAGCAGCGCCTGCTTGAACGCCTCCGGCGTGGAAATGTCGGGCACGGGAGCGCCCTCGCGCACCGCCACGCCGGTGACGGTGCGGCCGAGATCGGTGACGCTGCCGGGCACGAACAGGCCGAGCTTGGCCAGTTCGCCGATGATCAACTCCGACAGAATGACCAGGTCGGCGCTCTCGCCGTTCTTGAAGCGGTCGCGCAGCGAGCCGGCGGTGTTGAAAATGAGATCGAGCTTGTGGCCGCTCGCGCGCTCGAATTCACGGCCGAGCGCCTCCACCATCGACTGCACGGCGCCGGCGCTCAGGACTTTGATGGTGGGCATGTCGTGTTCACCTTCCTGTTCAGTCATTGCCGGCGCAAGCGGCAATCAGTAAACACGGGATTTGCAGCGGAGTGCTGGGTCCCAGGTTGCGCGGGGGCGAAATGAGCCAACGCTCCATCAAACCCAATCGCCTCATGGTGAGGAGCGACGCGAAGCGGCGCGACTCGAACGCCGTGGCCTATCCGATCCTGCGAGACGGGCGCGGTTCCGCGCCCTCCCAGGACGACGGCGGAGAAAGCCGCGCTCCGCTGCCCGTATTCTTTGCGGCCCCGGGTCAGGCCGTCGTCCAATCCGCCGCCTCGACAATGCCGAGGGCGCGCGGGACGCCAAGGGTCCGGGGCGCACTCAGGTTTACGCAAGTAGGCGCAAACAAGAATGCTCGGACCCGCGGGCCTCGACGCCTCGCGACATCGAGGCTTGTCGAAGTCCGATAGTGCCGCAAGTCCGCCCAACCCAAGGCGTCCCGCGCGCGGTGTTTTTAGGTTTGCTCCGCGTCGACCCCGGTGGGAGACAAGTTTCAGGCGCCCCGCCTCTCCTCTCGAATTGGAAGGCCGCCTATCCACCGCTATGGGCCTAGGTCGAGTCGGCGAACCTCGTGACCAGTTGACCGGCCTCGCACGGGCGGCCCCGCGCGGGCGTTCGCGCGCCGGGAGAGGCGGCTTGGACCGCCGGCGGGGAATCGGCGCCGCATCTCCAGCGCCCCCAACCGGCCACCGCCTCCCGCCCCGTATCTGAAGACGCTGATCAGACACCCCTCGGTAGCGAGGGCGGGATGAGAGGGATATAGTCCTATAATATGGCAGGAATATGATCCGCATATTATACTTGACGTACCCACCCACAAATGCTATGGTTTGCTCAATAGGAGCAATCCATGAAATCTGCCCTGAACGACAAGCACTTTCACGATGAAGCGGCAGCCTTCGCTTGGTGGAAGCCCGCGTTTGGCCCAACGGCCCGATATGCCCGCATTGCGGAGGTGTTGACCGGATCAGCCCAATGAAGGGCAAATCTACCCGTATTGGCACCTACAAGTGCTACCAGTGCCGTAAACCCTTCACCGTGAAGATCGGCACCATTTTCGAAGCTCAGCCATGTGCCGCTTCACCTATGGCTACAGGCGATATTCCTGCTGGCCTCATCAAAGAAGGGCATTAGCGCAAATCAGCTTTACCGCACTCTTGGCTGCACCCTAAAAACCGGCTGGTTCATCGGGCATCGCATTCGTGAGGCCATGAGCGATGACGGTTCGGCTTTGCCCCCGATGGGAAGCAAAGGTCGCATCGTTGAGATAGATGAAACCTATCACGGCAAGGTTGCGGTCCCGCGCGATGTAACTACCAGCGGGCGCCCCTACACTAAGAGTGGGAAAACCGGCCCGTCAAACAAACGTGCAATCGTATCGCTCGTGGAGCGCGGCGGCAAAGTTCGCTCGTTCCATATCGAACATGCTGACAAGTCCACCATTAATATGATCGCTTCGTGTAACATCGCGCGCGATGCCCGCGTGTTCACCGACGAAAGCAAACTATATAACGATATAAAGAGTTAACTTCAGAGCATCAGAAAGTGCATCATGCTGCCGGTGAGTACGTTCGCGGTGACGTACACACCAACACCATTGAAAGTGTATTCTCAGTGTTCAAACGCGGCATGAAAGGCACCTATCAGCACTGTGCGGAAAAACATCTGCACCGCTACCTTGCCGAGTTCGATTTCCGCTATAACAATCGAATTGCGTTGGGCGTTAACGACGCTGCCCGTGCGGACAACTTGCTCAAGGGCATCATCGGAAAGCGCCTGACCTATCGAACAACTCATTAGAGAAGAGGCAGTATGCCTAAAAAGCCCAAAACTGGCCGAAGTGCGGGCAAAACTAAAGAGCAGAAAAAGGTGGCGCAGAAAAAACAATCCGAGCGTTTCATAAAGATCGCTAGGAAATTCGGCGCTGATGAAAGTGGAAAAGATTTTGAAAGCGTCTTTTCCGCTATCGTGCCTGCGCGTTCTGCACGTCAAAAGTAGCTAGAAAGTCGGCGATTGGCTTTAGTGATTTGTGTTTAACCGGAATAAGGGCTGTATACTTATTTTCTTCGAAGACGTGGCCAAGTGCTACGAATGGATCATTCTCACAGCGGGCAGCGAAGATTCGTCCGCAACCAAGCCTTTCCTTCCCGCGATTTATTTTTCCAATCTCCAGACTTAAGCATGGCCATAAATGAATCGACATGCGCCGCTGTCGGTTTGTCAGCGTCGCGCGCACTGTCTACGCAAAGTTTTTCTAAATGACCTTTTTTGCTATACCACGGAACCATCAGTACGGAAACCGCTGGTTTTATCGTGGTTGTCCGCTCGCGTGGCTTCTTTGGTGCAGTCCCGACACCGAAAAATGTTTCGATCTGTTCACATACAGTTGTGAAGCTTTGGTCAGGGTCTTGATCATTATCTACCACCAAAACAATGTCGCGCAAGGAATGAAATGTATTTGGGCGCTCAGATTGAAACGCACGGATCGCACTGCCGAATTTTGATTTGCCTCCACGCTTGCCAGGACCACCTGAGGGCCAGATGTGAAAACGCGCTAGTCCCCATGCTTCAATGAGTCGTGCAAAAAAGAAGCAATCTTCTGGTCCTTCGCAAATCAGAAGCCTTGGAAACCGCGCTCTGTCACTCCCGTCCGCCACGCACTTCTGCCCCTTGTTCGACACCGGCCTTTAACGTCATTCCCTCAAATTCGTGGAGAATAGCTTTTCCTTTTTCGTCACGTTCAATACGCCAGAACGCAATGTCTTTCATGGACTGTTCGTTCGCAATGGAAACAAGGGCCTGAAGCCATTCCTCGCTATGGGTGCTTAAGAAGAGTTGGTTATCAAAGGTTTGAGAAAAAGACAGCAACCAACGCCAAAAGGAACTCTGATGTTTGTGATAAAGGCCATTTTCTATTTCATCGACGCATATAACGGACTTTGGATGAGAAGCCATCGCAAGCAAAATACTAAGCAGCCGGTTTATGCCCGAGGAAATCGAATTTAGTGGAATCTTACCGGTCATGTCATGCAGCGTTGCGTGTATGACGGGTTGCCCGGCAGTTATTTCAATCGATAGGTCTTCAATCCACGGATATTCTTTCGTGAATAGTTCGACAAACTGTTTTTGCTTCGCCGCCTTACTCAACTCAGAAAAACGAGCTGCATTCTCTCCCGCGCCGCCAACAGTGGTTGCCGCAAAATAAAAATAGTCAGGGAGGTGTTCATTTTCGGGAGGGAAGGAAAACGCGGTACCAACAAAACTCGGGGTGCCATCGTATTCTTGGCCATTTGCGGCCTTCCTAATAAATTTGAATTGAGATGCGGCGGCACTGACACGAGTATCTTCAAGTGGAACTAACGTCGTTTGGCTTCCTTTCGAGATAAAGACAGATCGATTTTCCGTTTCGCTGCCAGTCAGGATAACGGAAATTGGATTTTTCGTTTCAAAATTATGGAAAAGGTCACCCCACAGCGCATCCTCGATCATTCGGGTGCTGCCGGAAAATGCACCATCGAATCCGCGCGCTTGTCTATTACGAACGATAGTCTGTGCGTTGCCAGCCAATGTCAAAAAAATCGCCTCAAGCAGGGCGGTCTTTCCGGCACCATTGTCACCAACTATGAGATTGATGCGCTTGCAGCGCTCGATCTTCAGGTGTCGAAAGCACTTATAGTTACGTATCTCAACGCCGTGGATCATTTGATAGCCAGACCGAGAATATGGGCGCGCCAGAGTGGGGATCATACTTTAATCCCCACCTGCACGCGAGCATAGTGGTAGCGGATGGGTACGGCAAGTACAATATGCGGAATATGATCCTATGTTCGCTTGTGTGTTGAACGCCGGTCATTCCCATTGCAAAGTCGTGCGAACGAGGTCAGGCGGTGAAATTTAGCAAGCTACACAAGAAGTTGATGAAGGATCCGGCGTACCGCAACGAATACGGCGCGCTGGAGGAGGAATTTGCGCTGGTCGCCGCAAGCGCTAAGGCCAAGGGGCATCGGCTGAAGATCAGCGTCGAGCCGGTGAAGGCGAAGAAGCGTCGCCGGGGGCGGTGAGAAAGTGGAGATAGGTTGAGCGCCTGCGAATCCCACTCTATCGAGCGAATGTGCTTTTGACTGTACCGTCGGGGTACCTTGCAGCGAGTTCCTTCAAAAGGACTTCTCGCGACATAAAATCTCCAAACCCTTTCGCCGATTTGACATAGTCTTGAAAATGACTGCGCGGTTCTGCCGTTTTATTGCTGCGCCTTTTTTTTAAAAGCCAATATGATTCAGTTGCGAGCATATCAGCACCTTGTAATGGCGTCAGATCTCGCACTTTTGCGTAAGTAAATGATGCAACCTGCGGGCAATCGATGAGCCCCCGCGTCCATTCAAAACGTTCGATTCGATTTGACAGTATTGCCTTGCGTCCCTCGTCATAAGTAAATCTAATCGTCTTCTCTGTGAAATGATCCTTAGCATTCGCAAGCATATTTCTTGCACATCGAGTTAAACAAAAATTTTCGGCGGGACCCATATTTTGGCGCCGTTCGGCCGTGACCAATTCGTCCCAGGCGACTTTATCTATTGCTGACGAGTAGCCAACAATACCAGAATTTTTGATGATCTGACGAAACTCGTGCATTACGAAATCGCTTTCAGTGCGACTATAGCCCTTAAAATCGCCGATTGATTCCTGACAATCATGCATCCCAAATTTCTTCAAAGGCTGTTTACCTTCGATGGGGCATTTCAATCTGGCTCGCCAATTAGCATCAAAGCCCTTCCACTGCGCGTCGGTACCGATCAGGCCGCCGACGACCACAATCGGGGCACCGACATGCGTACCGCTATCGTCGAAATATGCTTTCAGCATGAGTTCGTAGCCCTGGGTCCCCGCTTGCGCGGGGACGAACGGAAAAAGGTGCGATCGCTAAGAACTAAGCCGCTCGATCATGGCGCCGCAGGCGGCGAGCTTGTCCTCGACCCGTTCGAAGCCGCGGTCGAGGTGATAGACGCGGTTGACGGTTGTTTCGCCCTCGGCGGCGAGCCCCGCGATCACCAGCGACACCGAGGCGCGCAAATCCGTGGCCATAACCTGCGCGCCGTTGAGGTGAGCAACTCCTTCTATGGTCGCTCTCTGACCGTCGAGATGGATATGGGCGCCGAGCCGCACCAGCTCCTGCACATGCATGAAGCGGTTCTCGAAGATGGTCTCGGTGATGTGCGAGGTGCCGGCCGCGCGCGTCATCAGCGCCATCAATTGCGCCTGCAGGTCGGTGGGAAAACCGGGGAACGGCGCGGTGGCGACGTCGACCGGCGCGAGGTCGAAGCCGTTGCGCGCGACACGGATGCCCGCATTGGTCGGCGTGATAACGGTGCCGGTCTGCGCCAGCACGTCGAGCGCGGCCTGCAACAGTTCCGGGCGCGCGTTCGCGAGCAGCACGTCGCCGCCGGTCATCGCCACCGCCATGGCGTAGGTGCCGGTCTCGATGCGATCGGGCAGCACCGTGTGGCGCGCTCCATGCAGACGCGGCACGCCCTCCACCACGATGCGCGCGGTGCCGGCGCCGGAAATTTTCGCGCCCATCTTGTTGAGGCAATCGGCGACGTCGGCAATCTCGGGCTCGCGCGCGGCATTCTCGATCACCGTGGTGCCGTTGGCGAGCGCGGCCGCCATCATCGCGGTGTGGGTGCCGCCGACCGTCACCTTGGGGAAAACGATGTCGCCGCCGCGCAAGCCCTTGCGCGCGCGGGCGAGCACATAGCCGCCCTCGATCTCGATCTCGGCGCCGAGCTTCTCCAGCGCCATGATCAAGAGATCGACCGGCCGCGTGCCGATGGCGCAGCCGCCCGGCATCGACACCTTGGCTTCGCCCATGCGCGCCAGGAGCGGCGCCACCACCCAGAAGCTCGCCCGCATGCGCGACACCAGCTCATAGGGCGCGGTGGTGTCGATGATGTTCTTGGCCGAAATGTGCAGCGTGCGGCCGGCATTGGGATCGTCGCCCGGCCGCTTGCCCGCGATCATGACGTCGACGCCGTGATTGCCGAGAATGCGCTGCAGCAGTTCGACGTCGGCCAGCCGCGGCGCGTTGTCGAGGATCAGGGTGTCCTCGGTGAGCAGGCTCGCGATCATGAGCGGCAGGGTGGCGTTCTTGGCGCCCGAAATCGGGATCGTGCCGTTGAGGCGCTGTCCGCCGACGATGCGTATTCGATCCATTGTCGCCCCGCCCGCCTGCGGCGTTTGCCCTTTGCTCGCCGGGACCCGGCGGGCTTCCTGCATAGCCTAAGTCTCCGAAAGGTTACCACCCTCGCCGCTCAAATGCGGCGAAAGTCGGACCCCTGCCTATCTGCCCTCCCCCCACGAGCTCTTGCGAGTGGTGGGGAGGGGTTGGGGGTGGGGGGCGAGTTCGATCAGCATTGTAAATGCGCCCCAACCCGGTTCGCATCGCTAACGCGATGCAAACCGACCCTCCCCGCCGCTGCGCGGGGGGAGGGTAAAAAAGCGCTCAACGATTCTTATCGTCGCGCGGCGCCGGGCCGCGGGCCTCGGGCGTCTCCCGCGCGCGGCGCTCGCGCTCCTGCGCCTTGCGCCGGCGCAGGTTTTCGCGCAATGCCGCCGCCAGGTGCTCGGCGCGGGCGCCGGAGGGCTTGGTTTTCTCATCGTCGCCAGCGCGCGTCATGGCGGCATTATCCGCCGGACGAGCCGCTTCGCAAGCTTGCGGCATTGCCTTGCGCCAGTGGGGGCCGTTGTGGCAGTTTCCGCCGCGTCCGCGCCGCACCCACGCGGGTCGGCGCATGATCCCGAAAAGTGGGTACCGGTTTTCGGAGAAGATCATGCGCAAACAAGCGTGTTTTTTCGCTGCCGTAGCTCAGTGGTAGAGCACCCCCTTGGTAAGGGGGAGGTCGAGTGTTCAATCCACTCCGGCAGCACCACTCCCGTCACCGGCTTTTTTACCGATCATTGACTCTTACGAGGAGATTGGCAGCCCCGGTTAACCGGAACTGAGCGATCGGAGATTCACTGTTAGACATTGAAATCCGGGCCGCCATGAACACCACGCCGCCTACGCTTGCCTCAGTCGAGAGCTTCATTGCCGCGCGGCATAAAGTCTCGGCTTCCCGGATTGGCTCGAGCGTCAATTCGAACATGATACGCGCCATCGCCGCGCACAGCGCGTGCGGGCCGCTATTCCTGCGACGATCGTCATCTACAATCTTTTCCTGATCCCGGATTGGATGCTGGTTGGCGACAAGATAACGATCGCCCTTTTTCTGCATCTCGCCGTCGTTACGCCTTGGATATTGCTGACCGGATGGCTGACCAAGGACAGCAGTTCGCGCCTGCGGCGCGAGGGCCTGGCGGCGTCGATCCCGGTCGCGATCGTTTTGCAGATTCTCGTGAGCTTCGTGCTCACGGCCTCGCCTGACGCCGGCCATTATCAATACTTCGTCCTGCTCGTCGTGCTGTTCACGAACACCGTCCAGCGTCTCCCCTTCCGCTACGCCGTCGTCGTTTCGAGCATCATCCTCGTATGCCACGCCGTTGCTGTCGTCGTAAGCGGCCATTTGTCGGTTCCGGTTGCTTTGGTTGCAATGACGACACTTGCCGTGTCGGCTTATCTCACCCTCATCAGCAATTATTATCTCGAGCGCGACGCCCGCCGCACCTATCTCCATGCGCTGCGCGATCGGCTGCGGCACGCCGAGATCGAGGCCGCGTCAAAACACGATGCCCTCACTGACCTGGCCAACCGCCACTATCTCACCGCGCGACTGACCGAACTCTGGGGCAGGACCGATGACACGCTGGTGGCCATGATTATGCTCGATATCGACCATTTCAAACTCTTCAATGATGCCTATGGCCATGTCACCGGCGATGCATGTTTGAAGCGGGTCGCCGGCGGCGTGACGGCGGAGCTGCGAAACGACGACGATCTTGCGGTTCGCTATGGCGGCGAAGAGCTGCTTGTGTTGTTGCTGGGGACCGACGTTGCCGACGCCATACGGATTGCGGAAAGGATCCGGCGTTCGGTCGAGGCACTTGGGATCCCGAACGAGGGTCACGGAATGAAGAGCGTTGTTACGGTCAGCTGCGGCGCCGCCGCCGCCCCAGTTGCAACGATTTCCGCACAAGAGTTGATCGCAGCGGCGGATGCGGCGCTCTATGCGGCCAAACGCAATGGCCGCAATCAAGTGTGGCCGCCTTTGTTGCGCGACGGGAGCACAGATGCGGAGCCGCGCGTCGTTTCAATTCGTTCGATGCGAACCGACCCGCATCAGCGCGAGACGCAAGCCCGTTGAGGCTTCTGGCGCTTCTGTTTCACGCCGCCATCGAGACTTCCGCGTCTTCAGCGCGGCTTCAGGAACCCAAAATCGCAGCCCTGATCGGCGCCGAGGATTTCCTGGGCATAAAGCCGGGCATAGCCGCGCATTGGTTGCTCCGCCGGCTTTGGCGCCGCAGCGGCGCGGCGCTTGAGCTCCGCCGCGTCGACGGCGAGATCGATGCGGCGCTCCTTCACCGACAGCCGGATGCGGTCGCCATTGCGCACCAGGCCGAGCGGGCCGCCGGAGGCTGAGTCCGGCGTCACGTGCAGCACGACGGTGCCGAACGCGGTGCCGCTCATGCGCGCATCGGACACCCGCACCATGTCCTTGACGCCCTTGACCGCGAGCTTTTTCGGGATCGGCAGATAGCCGGCCTCCGGCATCGCGGCCTGCGCATGCGGCCCGGCATTCTGCAGCACCAGAATATCCTGCGGCTCGACGTCGAGCTTGGGATCGTCGATGCGCGCGGCGAGATCTTCGAGCGAGGAAAACACCACCGCCCGGCCTTCCGTTTCGAACAGGCTGGAATCGGCGGCCGAGCGTTTCAGGATGGCGCCCTGCGGCGCCAGATTGCCGAACAACGCGACCATTCCGCCCTGCGGCTCCAGCGGCGCTTTGCGTTCCGCGATGATGCCGCGGTCGATCCAGGCGTCGCTATCGTGCTTGAGCCGCTCACCCAGCGTCTCGCCGGTCACCGTCAGACAATCGAGATGCAGCAGGTCCTTCAGTTCGCGCATCAGCGCGCCCATGCCGCCGGCGGCGAAGAAATCCTCCATGTAGCCGTTGCCGACCGGCTTCAGGTTCACCAGCACCGGCGTGGTGTCGGACAATTCATTGAGCCGTTGCAGCGACACCGGCACACCGGCGCGGCCCGCGATCGCCGTCAGATGGATGATGCCGTTGGTGGAGCCGCCGATCGCGAGCAGCACGCGCACGGCATTCTCCATCGATTTCCGATTGATGATCTTGTCGGGCGTCAGCTTGGAACCGATCAGCTTGACGGCGAGCGCGCCGGTCGCTTCCGCCGCGCGCAAGCGGTCGGCATGCACGGCGGGGATCGCGGCGGTGCCCGGTAGGATCATGCCGAGCGCTTCGGCAAGGCAGGCCATGGTCGAGGCGGTGCCCATCACCGCGCAGGTGCCGGCGGTGGTGGCGAGCTCGCCCTCGACTTCGGAAATCTCCTTGTCGTCGACCTTGCCGGCCCGGTATTGCGCCCAGAACCGGCGGCAATCGGTGCAGGCGCCCAGCCGCTCGCCGCGGTGGCGGCCGGTCATCATCGGTCCCGCCACCAGCATGACCGCCGGCCGGCCGGCCGAAACCGCACCCATGAGCTGGGCCGGCACCGTCTTGTCGCAGCCGCCCATCAGCACCACCGCGTCCATGGGCTGCGCGCGCACCATTTCCTCGGTGTCCATCGCCATCAGGTTGCGGAATTTCAGGCTGGTCGGATTGAGAAATACCTCGCCGAGCGAAATGGTCGGAAATTCGATCGGCAGCGCGCCGGCCGCCAGCACGCCGCGCTTCACGGCCTCCAGCATCTCGGGGAAATGGCGGTGGCAATTGTTGAAGCCGGACGGCGTGTAGGCGATGCCGACCACCGGCTTTTCCAGCATGGCGCGCGAATAGCCTTGCGACTGGGCGAACGAGCGCCGCAGATAGAGAGAGAAATCGCGGTCGCCGTAATTGGTGAGACCGTTGGCGATCCCGGTGGGTTCTTTGCTCATGCGGAACTCTTTTGCAGCCGCGTGCGGCCGGATGCAAGCCATGGCGGCAACCGCTTGCGGCTGCCATCTTGCGGCCGGCGCCTCGCGGCAAAACGCCCTTGCCTAGCATGTCGATTTGGCTCAAATCCATGCCGCGCGCGGCAATACCGATATTTCTTGCAAGGGCTTAGACCGTGATCCGTCTCGGCATCGTCGGCATCAATTACGGGCGCACCGTGCAACTACCGGCGTTCCGCGCCGACCCGCGCTGCCAGGTAATCGCGCTCGCCGGCCGCGACGCCAAACGCGCGAGCGAACTTGCCCGCGCAGCCGGCGTGGCCAAGGGCTATGGCGATTGGCGCGCGCTGGTCGAGGACCCGGACGTGCAAGCGGTCGCCATCGCCACGCTGCCGAGCGTGCAGGTGCAGACGGCGCTGCGGGCGCTCGAACTCGGCAAGCCGGTGTTCATCGAAAAACCGATGGCCAACGATCTCGCCGCCGCGCGCGCCATGCTACGGCTGGCCAGGCGGCAAGGCCTGCCGACCATGATCGATTTCAATTTCCATCAGATCACAAGCTGGCAACGCGCCAAGGCGATGCTCGATGCCGGCGCCGTAGGCGCGCTGCGCCACGTCACGGTGCATTGGCACGTCGAAAGCCCCTCGCTGCGATTGCGCATGCGCAACTGGAAAACCGTCGGCGACGACGGCGGCGGCGTGCTGGGCAATTTCATCAGTCATTGTTTCCACTATCTCGAATGGTTCTGCGGGCCGATTGCCGGATTGTCAGCGCGCATCGGCGGGCTGCCGAGCGAAAGCGAGCTGGAGACGACGGTAGCGATGGCGATGCAGTTCGCATCAGGGCCGCTGGTGACTCTCTCCATGAGTTGTGCGTCCTATCTCGGCGCCGGCCACCGCATCGAATTCTTCGGTGAGGAAGGCACGCTGGTGCTGCACAACCCCGGCGCCGACTACATGCGCGGCTTTAAATTGTTTCACGCCAAGCGGCCGGCGGCCGCGCTCGAACACATCGCCGTCAGCGATCCGGACGATGCGCCCTATCCCGACGGCCGCATCGCGCCGGTGTCGCGGCTGGCCAGGAAATTTTTCGACGCCATCGAAAGCGGCGGCACGTCCGCGCCCGGATTTGCCGAAGGCTATCGCGTGCAGCGGCTGATGGACGCCGCCCGCCGCTCGCATCAACAGGGAACCTGGATCGACTTCGCCAGCGAAGACGCCGGCGAGGAGGGCGCGGCGTGAGCAACGCCCACCCGCTCGTCACCGGCGGCCGGCCGACGTAGCGGGCTACCGTGAACTAAGCGGCTTGCCGGGGACCGCCGAGAATCGCCATCCAAGAGCCAAATTCCTGGGCAAATTCATGCGGACCCGGCCTTTGACATTGGTCAATGTGCTAATTTGGAATTTCACCAATCTTGCCTCGACAAACCCCCTGGAACCCTTTTAAAAAAGGGGGTCGCGTGGGGCCGTAAAGTAGAAATATAACATGAATTACAATGATTTTTTCGCGTCTGCGCTCGCCACCCTGAGAGACGAGCGCCGGTACCGCGTTTTCGCCGATCTTGAACGCATCGCCGGCCGCTTCCCGCACGCGCTGTGGCACTCGCCGACCGGCACGCGCGAGGTGGTGATCTGGTGCTCCAATGACTACCTCGGCATGGCCCAGCACCCCAAGGTGATCGGCGCCATGGTCGACGTCGCCGCCCGTATGGGCACCGGCGCCGGCGGCACCCGCAATATCGCCGGCACCAATCATCCGCTGGTCGAGCTGGAGCGCGAGCTCGCCGACCTGCATGGCAAGCCGGCCGCGCTGTTGTTCACTTCCGGCTACGTCTCGAACCAGACCGGCATCCCGACCATCGCCAAGCTGTTGCCGAATTGCCTGCTGCTGTCGGACGCGCTCAACCACAATTCCATGATCGAGGGCGTGCGCCAGGCCGGCTGCGAGAAGCAGATCTGGCGGCACAACGATCTCGGCCATCTCGAGGAACTGCTCAAGGCTGCCGATCCGAAGCGGCCGAAGGTGATCATCTTCGAGAGCCTCTATTCCATGGACGGCGACGTGGCGCCGGTGCATGCGATCTGCGATCTGGCCGAGCGCTACGGCGCCATGACCTATGTCGACGAGGTGCACGCGGTCGGCATGTATGGCCCGCGCGGCGGCGGCATCTGCGAACGCGAGGGCGCGATGCATCGCGTCGACGTGCTCGAGGGCACACTGGCCAAGGCGTTCGGCTGCCTCGGCGGCTTTATTACGGGCAGCAAGGAGATGGTCGATGCCGTGCGCTCCTACGCGCCCGGTTTCATCTTCACCACGGCGCTGCCGCCGGCGATCTGCGCGGCGGCGACCGCCTCGATCCGCCACTTGAAGACGTCGCAATGGGAACGCGAGCGGCACCAGGATCGCGCCGCGCGCGTCAAAGCCGTGCTCAACGCCGCCGGGCTGCCGGTGATGCCGTCAACGACCCATATCGTGCCGCTGTTCGTCGGCGATGCGGAGAAGTGCAAGGCGGCAAGCGACCTGCTGATCTCCGAGTACGGCATCTATATCCAGCCGATCAACTACCCGACCGTGCCGCGCGGCGAGGAACGCCTGCGCATCACGCCGTCGCCCTATCACGACGACGCGCTGATCGACCGGCTGGCGGAAGCGCTGGTCGAGGTGTGGGAGCGGCTCGACCTGCCGACCCGCAAGCGGGCGATCGCGGCGGAATAAACAATCAATCCTGGAACGGCGGCCGCTCGCGCGGCGGCTTTGCCGCGGGCGGCGCGGCAAGCTGGCGCGCGCCGCCGCGTGCGACCAGCGGCATCATCAGCGATACGAAAAATATGCGGCAGAGGTGATGCGCGCCGACATAGACCGGGTCGAGATTCAGCGCCAGCGCCAGCAGCATCATGGCATCGACCGAGCCGGGCGCGAAGGCGATCATCACTTCGGCGACATGCAGCGGCAGCACGCTGATCAGAGCACCGGCGAATACCGAAGCAATCGCCACCGCCACCGCAAACGTACCAAAGGCGGCAGCGATGTAGTTCGCCAGCAGGCGCAGCGGCGTGCCGGAAAAGCGCGATCCGGTGACGGCGCCAAGCGCGATCATCGCCGTATTGGCCGCCCACCACGGCATCACCGCGTGAATCAGTCCGCTGCCATGCAGCACAGCCGAGGCGAGCATGGCGCCGAACAGCAAGCCGCCGGGAAAGCGGATGCGATAGGCGACATAGGCCGCCACCGTTGAGACGACAATCAGGATGGCCAGTTCCGGCAGCAGCGCCGGATCGAACGGCCCGCCGACGCTGCGGGTGCCATGCCCGACCAGACCGAACAGCGCGAGCGCGGCCGGCAGCCCGACCGCGACAATCACCACCCGCATGGTCTGCACGATGGCGATGGCGGGCAACTCAACGCCGAGCTCCGCCGCCAGCGACAGCACCTGCGACATGCCGCCCGGCGCGGCGGCGAGATAGGCCGGTATCTTTTGCCAGCCGTGCACCACGCGCAGATAGGCGGCGCCGGCGACGCCGACGCAGGCCATCGCCACCAGCAACACGGCGATGCTCAGCGGATAGGTTGCCATGCCGTGCAGCGTCGCCGGCGTAACCACGGCGCCGAGCGAAATACCGATCAGCACGAAGATGGCGCGCATCATCGGCGTGGGAATCAGCAGCGGCCGGCCGGCCAGCGATGCGGCGGCAACTGCCAGAATCGAGCCCGACAGATACCCGGCGGGCAACCCCAGGTGACCGAGCGTCAACCCGCCGACGATCGCAATGGCAAGCGTTTCCGCGAGTTGGCGGGTTGTGGCGAGGCGGTCGGTGGCTGGCGGCACGGACAAGGGCTGGCGGCTTTCGCGGAGCCCGAATGCACGACCTGCACCGTGGCCCGTAAAGCGCGATCAATGCCGCGCGCGGGCCGTTCCGTCAAATGGCATTCAGAATAAAAGATCGTGCGTGAGGGTATCGAGGTGGCCGACGGCGTGCAGGGCTTCGCGCAAGTGGTCGCGCTGCTCCCGGTTCAACCGCCGGACCGCGACCTTGTTGCTCGGCGGCAGGCCGGCGCGCATGTCGGCAAGCTGCTGCATGAGAATGAGATCGAGGAACAGCGCCTGCGCGCGCGCCAGCGCGTCGAGGTCGCTGCGGCCGCCGCGGTCAAGCCCGGCGACGGCCGCCAGGCGCGCCGGCGTCGAGCGCTCGAGCAGGTGATGACAGATCGCCAGCACGCGCGCGGCGGTGACGATGCCGAACAGACCGGCCCGCTTGAGATCGACGCGGCCATTCTCGCTCCGAAAGCCGCCCCAGATCGTGAGAACTGACTGCACGTCGCCGGCTGCTTGCGCCAGCAGCTTGGCGAAAGCGGCCTTGCCGCGCGCGGCATCGAATGCGGCGCGCCAGATTTCATTGGCCATCGTGGCATCGCCATACACACCCACCAGATCGAAGAAGACATCGACCGAGAGCAGGTCGGCCGGATTGGAACGCGCGATCCAGTCGGCAATGCGCGCGCGCCAGGTCGCCATCGAGCCGCGCCAGGCCGGGGTCTTGCCCATCACCCCGCCCTGGCAATAGGGCACGCCGACTTCGTGCAGAATGTCGGCGACGATGCTGCCGAACTGGGCAAACCAGCGATCGGTGGCCTCGCCCGGCGCACCGTCGGCGAACACGATGGCATTGTCTTGATCCATGGCGAGCAGGCTCTCGCCGCGGCCGGCGGAGCCGAGCACGCACAGTGCATAGCGGCACGGCGGCCCGCCCAGGCCATCCGCCGCCATGCGGTTTTCGGCCAATATGCCGGCCCGGCGGGTGAGCGCGACAAGCTCGCGCGAAATCACCGCGGCAATGATGCGTCCGCTGACGCCTTCGGCCACCAGGCCGCTGGCGGCTTGCGGCAACCGCGCCCAGGCGGCGGCCAAGGACGGCACGTCGTCGGCCTGGTCGAGGGCGTCGCCGAGGATCGAGGCCTCCTGCGCGCGCAACCGCAGCAGGTCGCGCGAGGTGACGATGCCGCAGATCTCGCCGTCGTCGTTTTCCACGCCGAGATGGCGCAACTTCAGCCGGCTCATGCGGCCGAGCGCGCGATAGACGAATGCGGCGTCCGGCACGGTGATTAGCGGCTTGCTGGCGAAACGCGCGACCGGCTGGGCGAGCGCCTGCGCGCCCTGCTCGCTCAGCGCGCGCAGCACGTCGCGCTCGGTGACGATAGCGGTGTCGTGCGCGCGCATGACCGGCCCGGCGCCGAGCGGGGTCACCAGCAACGATGAAATCTTCTCCTTCGCCATGCCCTGCAACGCGTCGGCAAGCGAGACATCGGCGGCGACGGATTTCGGCGGCGCGCTCATCACGTCGGCGACCCGATGCCGGTAGGCATATGAATCGATACGCGCCAGCACGCGTTCGTTCGCGCACCTGCGGCGCCACCACCGTTTGTTCCCAACCGGCGCGGTGCTGATCTTCCAGCACTCTGGTGAGCGTGAGGCAGGCCTGTTCGGCTTCGGCCAAAGTCCGGATATTGCCCTCGCGCAGCTTGGGCAGCAGCGCGAGGAAGATCCGCGCGGTGAGCGTCGCATCGGCAACCGCCGAATGGCGGCCTTCGATCGTCACGCCAAGCCAGTTCGCCAGATGTTCGAGCGTGTAACCGCCGAGATGCGGCTCGGCCACCTCGGCCAGCAGCGTGGTATCGAGCGTGCGCGGCGGCGCCCATGGCAGACCCGCGCGTTCGCATTCGCGCTTGAGCACCGCGAGATCGAAGCCGAGCGTGTGCCCGATCAGGATCGCGCCGGAAATCGCGCCGGCGACCTCCGGCCACACGGCGGCAAATCGCGGCGCCGAGGCCACGGCCGCATCGTCGATATGATGGATTTGCGTCGCCACGACCGGGATCGGCTGGCCCGGATGAACGAGCCAGCGCAGCGCCGCCTTCTCGTTGAGCTTGCCGGCGACAAGCGGCACCGCGCCGATCTCGACGATGCGCGCCTTGCCCGGATCGAGGCCGGTCGTCTCGGTGTCGATGACCATGGCATCGAGCGCGATCAGCGGTGTCGTATGGCTGGCTGTTGGCATCGGCCCCCCGGCGCGGCCGCGCAGCGGATTTCCTAGTTCTTTTACTGCCGATCTTTCTCAAGGCCAGCGAATTTGACGGCGCCGGGCGGCAAAATAACGACCGTCACTACAACCCTAGCGATGGACCTGGGAGCAATTCTGTGGTGACCTAGAACGGGTAAAATCCTTCACTTGCTTGGGGTTAGCCCGGATCGGGAGCCTACATGCTGCAAGGCTGGGTCGTCATCGCGGTGGCGCTTGCGTATATCGGCCTGCTGTTCCTGGTGGCGAGCTACGGGGACCGCAAGCGCGGCCTTGGCCGCCAGGGCCGCACCCGGCTGCTGATCTACCCGCTGTCGCTGGCGATCTATTGCACCTCGTGGACCTTCTTCGGCTCGGTCGGCTCGGCGTCGCGCACCGGCTACGAATTTCTCACCATCTATATCGGCCCGGCGCTGATGATCGGCTTGTTCTCGCCGCTGCTGGTGCGCATCGTGCGGCTGGCCAAGGCGCAGAACACCACCTCGATCGCCGACTTCATCGCTGCGCGCTACGGCAAGGGCCAGGCGGTCGCCGCCACGGTCGCGCTGATCGCCATCGTCGGCACCATTCCCTACATCGCGCTGCAGCTCAAGGCGGTGTCGTCCTCGCTCGAAACCATCCTTGCTCACGTCTCGCCGGGCGTCGGCGTCAGCCGGCCGTTGTTCGGCGACATATCGCTGTTCGTGGCGCTGTCGATGGCGACCTTCGCGGTGCTGTTCGGCACCCGCCATATCGACGCCACCGAGCACCAGGACGGCTTGATGCTGGCGATCGCCGCGGAATCGATCGTCAAGCTGTTCGCTTTTCTCGCGGTCGGCATTTTCGTGACCTTCTGGATGTTCGGCGGGCCGGGCGCGCTGTTCGAGGCCGCGCGTCATAGCCCGCAGACGGCCGGCATCTTCATGCGCGCAGCCGCCCTTCGACACGCTGTTGGCCACCACGCTCTTGTCGTTCGTGGCGATCATCCTTTTGCCGCGGCAGTTCCATGTGGCGGTGGTCGAAAACAACAATGAAGGCGAGATCAAGCGCGCGCGCCTGGCTGTTTCCGCTCTATCTCGTGGCAATCAACCTGTTCGTGGTACCGATCGCTTTGGCCGGCCTGCTGATATTCCCGGCCGGCGCCGTCGACAGCGACATGTTCGTGCTGGCGCTGCCGTTGCAGACCGGCTCCAACATTCTCACCATCACCGCCTTTGTCGGCGGTCTGTCGGCGGCCACCGCCATGGTGATCGTGGAATCGGTGGCGCTGTCGATCATGGTGTCGAACGACCTCATCATGCCGCTGGTGCTGCAGCGGCGCGAGGCGCTGATCAGCGGCCGCGAGAATGTCGGCCTGCTGCTGCTCACGGTGCGGCGGCTGGCGATCTTCGCCATCCTGCTGCTCGCCTACATGTATTACCGCAGCGCGGGCGATGCCCAGCTGTTCGCGATCGGCATTCTCGCCTTCGCGGCAATCGCCCAACTGGCGCCGGCGTTTTTCGGCGGATTGATCTGGCGGCACGCCACCGCCAGCGGCGCCATCGCCGGCATGAGCGTCGGCATAATCGTGTGGGCCTATACGCTGCTGCTGCCGACTTTCGCCGACATCGGCGTCCTCGGCCAGCACATCCTCACCGACGGGCCGTGGGGATTGGCGATGCTGCGCCCGCAACACCTGTTCGGGCTCGAGCTGTCGCCGCTGGTGCACGGCGTGGTCTGGAGCCTGTCGCTCAATCTCCTGTGTTACGTCGGCTTTTCCATGCGGCGCGCGCCCTCGCCGATCGAGCGGCTGCAGGCCAATATTTTTGTGCCGTCGGACCTGGCGCCGATCGCGCCGAGCTTCCGGCTCTGGCGCTCCTCGGTGACGGTGGAGGAGCTTGCCAGCACGGTCGCGCGCTATCTCGGCGAGGAACGCACGCGCAGCGCGTTCGAAAGCTTCGCCGGCACGCACCGCATCAGCCTCGAACCCAATGACGAGGCCGATTTCCGGCTGGTGCGTCATGCCGAG
The DNA here is from genome assembly GCA_963789455.1 of uncultured Alphaproteobacteria bacterium. Taxonomy (GTDB): domain Bacteria; phylum Pseudomonadota; class Alphaproteobacteria; order Rhizobiales; family Xanthobacteraceae; genus Pseudolabrys. The sequence continues at coordinate 209,018 of CAWBLD010000007.1, forward strand.
CATATCCTGGCCTCGGCGATCGGGGCGGCGTCCTCGCGGCTGGTGCTCTCGCTGCTGCTGCGCAAGCGCACGGTTTCGACCAAGGCGGCCTTGAAGCTGCTCGACGACGCCAACGCGGCGATTCAGTACAACCGCGAAATCCTGCAAACCGCGCTCGACCACGTGCGTCAGGGCATCGCGGTATTCGACAAGGACCTGCAGCTGATCTGCTGGAACCGGCAGTTCGGCGAAATCCTCGATCTGCCGCCAAGCCTGATCCGCGTCGGCAGCGGGCTCGCCGATATCCTGCACTTCAACGGCCGGCGCAGCAACGTCGCCCCCGACCGCATCGACGATTTCGTGCAGGCGCAGATCGAGCGCTACGTCTCCGGCCGCGAGCCGTTCCTCGAGCGCTTCGCCGAGCCCGGCATGGTGATCGAGGTGCGCGCCAACCATATGCCGGACGGCGGCATCGTCACCACCTTCACCGACATCACCGCCAGCGTGGAGGCGGCCGAAGCGCTGGAGCGCTCCAACGAAACGCTCGAGCGGCGCGTGCGCGAGCGCACCGAGGAACTCACGCGGCTGAATGCCGCCTTGGCGCGCGCCAAGGGCGAAGCCGACGACGCCAATATCTCCAAGACCAAATTCCTCGCGGCGGCGAGCCACGACATCCTGCAGCCGCTCAATGCGGCGCGGCTCTACGTCACCAGCCTGATCGAGCGCCAAGGCGGCCGCGACGACAGCCGGCTGGTCGACAATATCGACGCCTCGCTCGAGGCGGTGGAGGAGATTTTCGGCGCGCTGCTCGATATTTCGCGGCTCGATACCGGCGCCATGCGTCCCGAATTCGCCAGCTTCCGCATCGACGAGCTGATGCGTCAGATCGAACTGGAATTCGCGCCGCTCGCCGCGCGCCAAGGGGCTCGACCTCACTTTCGTGCCGTGCTCGCTGGTGGTGCGCTCCGACCGCCGGCTGCTGCGCCGGCTGGTGCAAAACCTGGTGTCCAACGCCATCAAATACACGCCGTCGGGACGCGTGCTGGTCGGCGGCCGGCGGCGCGGCGACCAATTGCGCATCGACGTCTACGACACCGGCGTCGGCATTCCGGAATCCCAGCAGCGCGACATCTTCGTCGAATTCCACCGCCTCGATCAGGGCGCCCGGATCGCGCGCGGGCTGGGCTTGGGTCTTTCGATCGTGGAGCGCGTGGCGCGCGTGCTCGCCTGCAAGATCGAAGTCGATTCGACCGCCGGGCGCGGCTCGCGCTTTTCGGTCGTGGTGCCGTTATCGAATGCCGTGGCGGTCAACCTGCCGCCGCGCGACGAAATTCGCGTCGATCCCAGCCAACTCGTCGGCACCACCGCGCTTTGCATCGACAACGAACCGTCGGTGCTCGACGGCATGGAGACCATGCTGCACGGCTGGGGCTGCGAGGTAATCAAAGCGCCCGATCTCGCCGTTGCGCTGGCCGCATTGGAGGAGAGTCCGACCGCGCCGAATGGATTATTGGTCGATTACCACCTCGATCAGGGCAACGGCATCGAGGCGATCCTGGCGCTGCGGGCGCGCTGCGGCGACCTGCCGGCGATCCTGATCACCGCCGACCGTTCGCCCGCCGTGCGCGAGCAGGCGCGCGCCCAAGGCATTCAACTGCTGAACAAACCGCTCAAGCCGGCCGCCTTGCGTGCGCTGTTGGCGCAATGGCGCGTGCTGCGGGTGGCCGCGGCGGAATAGGCACATCAGCCGCTCATGCCCGCGAAAGCGGGCATCCAGCAATCTTCTTTATGAAGACCCGGGTCCCCGCTTTCGCGGGGACGAGCGGAAAATACTTTAGCCTGCCGTCGGCGCGCCTTGCTGCCACTGGCCGGTTTCGATCTTGGCGGCGGCGATCACCGCCTGCGTGCGGCTTTCGACGCCGAGCTTTTGCAGAATGGCGGAGACGTGCGCCTTTACCGTCGCCTCCGACACGCCGAGCTGGTAGGCGATCTGCTTGTTGAGCAGGCCCTCCGACAGCATCATCAGCACGCGCACCTGTTGCGGCGTCAATGTCGCCATCCGCGCGATCAGTTCGGCGCTCTCGGCATCCGAACCGGCGGCGAGATCGACATCCGGCGGCGTCCACACGCCACCGCCCAGGATGCGCGAGATCGCCGTGCGCATGGCTTCGACGCCAAGCGTCTTCGGGATGAATCCGGAGGCGCCAAACTCCATGCAGCGGCGGATCGCAGCCGGATCGTCATTGGCCGATACCACGATGACCGGCACGCTCGGATATTGCGCGCGCAAATACATAAGGCCGGAAAAACCGCGCACGCCGGGCATGGTGAGATCCAAGAGGACCAGATCGACGTCGCCGCCGCGCTCGAGCAGTTCCGCCACCTCATCGAAGGTCCCGGCTTCCGCAATATCCGCAAGCTCGAACAAACCGGTAACCGCCTCGCGCAGTGCGCCGCGGAATAACGGGTGGTCGTCGGCGATCACCAACCGATAGTGCGAATTGTCATTCAACCGAGATAACCTCTCCGCCGGCGCGCAAATGCCGCGATGTTCGCCGCATTATATCGAATAAGTCCCAATTCCATCCCGAAATGACCGCATGGAAGACTTTTCAGTGCAGCGCAACATCAGCATGCAGCAATGCGCGAAATTCGATTTGCACTGCAATAACAGGGCTTTTGCCACAACGCTACACCCAAAGTCGTATTTGACCTTCAGGCACAAAAATTTACGCTAAAGTCATTGATATGGCGCCGGTAAAAACCGGCGCGACCGCGGCGGCTGGGGGCGCCGCATTTTCCGACATCGTTACCCTCGATCGGCCGAATTGCAGTCCACGCGACTTGCAGTGCGGCAAATTTAGGGAGGCAACCGAACGCAAGGTCTTCCCCATGCGGTCGATCGAGAATCGGCAAACGGCATAGACAAGCGGAGCGGTGCCGGCAGTCGCCAGGCACGGCAACAAGGGAAACGACAAAGGGAGCAACGACAATGGCTGGAAATGATGGCGCCGACAGAGGAACCCAACATTGGGTGAAAACGCGCAACCTCACATACGTGATCCTGGTTCTCTGGGCATTCTTCTCCTTTGTAGTGCCGTGGAACGTGCAAGCGCTGAACCAATTCAAGTTCATCGGCTTCCCGCTTGGCTTCTACATGATCGCTCAGGGGTCGCTGATCGCGTTCGTCGTGCTGATCTTTGTCCAGAATTGGTTCCAGGACAGAATCGACGACGAATTCGGCTTCGGCGAAGAATAGGGGGGCGTCATGTCATTTTTCAGATTGCAAGGCAGGCTGGTCGATAACCTGCCGAAAATTTACGGGTTCTACACCGGCGGGTTCATCCTCTTCATCTTCATCATGTCGATCTTCGACAAATTGGGGATGAGCGCCAAGGTGATCGGCATCTGCTTCGTCGCCTTCACCATCGTGATCTATGCATTCATCGGCTGGTTGTCGCGCACCATGCAATTGGATGCCTATTACGTGGCGGGGCGCGAAGTTCCCGCCGTCTATAACGGCATGGCGACGGCGGCCGACTGGATGTCGGGCGCGTCCTTCGTCGCGCTGGCCGGCGGCATCTATTTCGGCGGCTACGGCTACATGGCCTTCGTCGTCGGATGGACCGGCGGTTACGTGCTGGTGAACTCGCTGATGGCGCCCTACTTACGCAAGTTCGGCTGCTACACGGTTCCCGACTTCATCGGCACCCGTTACGGCGGCAATCTCGCGCGCTTTGTTGCCGTGGTCATTCTGGTGGTCGCTTCGTTCACCTACGTGACCGCGCAGATCAACGCGTCGGGCACCATCGCGTCGCGCGCGCTGTCGATCCCCTACACCGTCGGCATCTGGGTCGGCCTGTTCGCCATCATCTTGTGCTCGATGCTGGGCGGCATGCGTGCGGTGACCTGGACGCAGGTGGCGCAGTACATCGTGCTGATCATCGCCTACCTGGTGCCGGTGATCTGGATGTCCAACCGGCAAGGCTTCGGCATCATTCCGCACTTCTCGTACGGCGGCGCCGTCCATCGCATTCAGGAGCTCGAACCGCTCGTGAAGCTGGGGGTCGAAGGCGACCGAGTCGTTCAAGGGACTGAGCATCCTGGTCGACGCCGATCAACGCGACCGGCGCGCATCTGGAAAGCTGGAAGTTCTTCACGCTGGCCTTCTGCATGATGGCCGGCACGGCGTCCTTGCCGCACATCCTGATGCGCTACTTCACGACCCCGTCGGTGCGGGCGGCGCGCAAGTCGGTGGCTTGGTCGCTGTTCTTCATCTTCCTGCTGTACTTCACGTCGCCTTGCCTGGCGACGCTGACCAAGCTGCAAATGCTTGATCCGAATCTCCCGACCGCCATCATCGGCAAGCCGTTTGCCGCAAGTGGCCAATCTGGCGTGGATCAAGAACTGGTCGGCCGTTGGCATGCTGCATATTTCCGACAGCAATCATGACGGAATTCTGCAGCTCAACGAGTTCTTCATGCGACCCGATATCGTCGTGCTGGCAACGCCGGAAATGGCCGGTCTGCCGTACGTGATCTCGGGCCTGGTCGCCGCCGGCGGTCTGGCGGCGGCCATGTCGACCGCCGACGGGCTGCTGCTGGCGATCGCCAACGCGCTCAGCCACGACCTGTTCTACAAGATGATCGATCCGAATGCGGACGTTAAACTGCGTCTCATCGTGGCTCGCATCCTTCTTGGCATCATCGGGGTGTTGGCGGCACTGGTGGCCTCGCTCCAGTTGACCGGCATTCTCGGTGCGGTCGCCTGGGCGTTCTGCTTCGCCTGTTCCGGCCTGTTCTTCCCCCTGGTGCTCGGTGTCTGGTGGAAACGGGCCAACCGTCCGGGCGCGATCGCGGGCATGGTCTTCGGCTTCGTGGCCGGCTCGGCGTACCTCTGGTACGTCGAACACGGCGGCGCGCCGTGGATCGGCATCGATCATCTCCGGTTCGGCATGATCGGCATGCCGGTCAGCTTGGTCGCCATGGTGGTGGTCAGCCTGCTGACGGAGGCGCCCGACGCCGAAACGCAGAGAATGGTCGACGAGGTTCGCATCCCCAGCGGCGCGGCTATTCTCGACCAGTCGCACTGATCGGCGGCAACAAGTCAATCGATCGGGGGGCGGGAGATTTCCCGCCCCCCTTTCGTTTCGACTGGGATAGACTGACGCGATGGACAATCCGCTCGCCATATTTCCGATTTGGGTCGTGGTCATCGACTATTTGCTCGGCGTGGTCATGTGGACGCTGGTCGGGCGCACCGCCATGAGCTTTTTCCTGCCGGCAGGATTCGAGCTTCTTCTTCATGCGGGTTTTCGTGCGGGCGACCGATCCCCTGCTCAAGCTGTTTTCGCCGGTGACGCCAAGCTTCCTGCTGGAGCCCTGGTTCCGCTTTACGTCGCCTGGTTTTTCTTCATGATCCGCTTTTACATCATGCCGTGGCTGCTCGGATATTCCGTCATGGGCATGCTCTCGTTCCCGTTGGAGAGCGAATTCGCCCACGCGATCTATTATTATCTGAAATAGCGTTACGCTTGTTCAATTGACGCGGACGGTCAGCCGGCGATCGTTCACTTTGCGGTTTGCCGCGACCAGTCGTCGCCGATCGCGGCCGCATCGATCCGCTTGCGGAACTGCTCGCGAATGTCGCGCCAGGCGAACTTGATCGAATTCTCGATGATCTCGGCATCGAAATTTTTCAGATTGTCCGCGATGGGAGCCCAGCGAAACAATGCGCGCGGGCTGGCGGTGAAATTTTCCGGCTGCAGCGCGCCCTTTCGCCAATCGGTATCCGCCAGCCGGCGCTCGAATTCGTCGACGGCATCCTGCGTCGATTTGCGCGGGCGCCGCGGCGGCGATGTCGTGCAGCGCGGCGCGATAGCATTGCCGCGCCATTTCATGGCGCTCGTCGTTGCCCACCGGCCGATTGTGCAGGGCGTTGCCGACGGCATAGACGGTCAAGTCGGACAGGCAGGCGGCAAAGACGTGCAGCTTGGCGATGTTGAGCGAAGCGATGACGTCGGCATTCTCGAACATGGCCGGATAGCGAATGCCCATGCGCGCCTTCACATAGCCATACAGCGTCTTCTGTCCCACGTAGGCCGCGCGGCTGCCGAGAAAGTCCTGCAGCTTGGCTATGCTGTCGATGGGAGACGTATCGCGCCGCGTCCACAGCAGCTGCAAAACGCGATGCCAGAGGCCGCCGGCCTGTTGCGGGACCGCGGTCATGACGGCGAACGACCAGGCGGCATGGCTTCTGTAAGAGCGTTCATGGATGGGTTTTGTACCGCAATCCCTGCAATTGCAAATCGAGAAACTTTCCCGGCCGCGGCTGCTTTTCCGCCTTAATCCCCCGGCAGATCCTCGCCCCGGCGCTGCCGTTCAGCAGCCCGTCGCCGATGAACGGCTGGCCGGCACCGGGACGATCCGCGCGCGGCGCCGCCGGGCGGCCGGCTGGCGGGGTACCGCGTTGCCGCCGCTGCCGGAGATCGGGAATTTTCTTCAATACGGGCGGTAGGACCGTACCCGCTGCTTGAACTTTTTTAATTTCTGCGGTGTTGGAATTGTCGATACGGCCATGCCGGTTAGACTGGCACGGCATTTGCTTTTTAATCCGGGGGTGTTCTGGGGGCGGTTGGTCCGAAAGGAGACGGCCATGATCCCGTTCAGGCGCTTCGCGTTCTTTACCGTCGCCCGCGACGCCAGTTTCGTGGCGCTGGCGGCTTTGATGCTGATGGTGGCGTTCAGCTTCGAGCCGCCGCTGGCGTTCAAGGTCGGCGCAACGGTGGCGCTGACGTTTTCGATCGGACTCTTGATCCGCAGTTACCTGCTGACCGAGGAGCGCTTCCTGAACAGCGAGGCCTGGCGCGCGTTGCGGCCCGACGAGCGGCCGATCGGCGACCACGAGCAGCATTTGGCGCGGGCGCAGCTGGAAGAGCTGCTGCTGCGCTTCGCCAAGGCCGCCTCCGGGGTTGCCGGGCTGCTTTACATTTCGGCCCTGCTGCTGTCGGCGAGCGTGGGACATGGCGGGATTTGACACCGCTTCGTGACTGATCGCGCGACGAATTTGCGCTAGTATTGACCGGGCCGATGGGGGAACTTGCGGCTTGGGTGCGCCATGCAGGAGATGCGGCGGATCGCCTTCCAGACCGTTCAACGCGCCTGCCTGTTCGGCTCGCTGGCGATTTTTTGCACCATGGTCGGATTGTCACCCGACCCGCGGCTGGCGTTCCAGGCCGGCGGCACGCTGACCACGATTATGGCGGTGATCCTCATCTACAAGGCGCGCGAAGCGCTGACCAAGGATTACAAGAAAACCGAGATGTGGCTCTATCTGCCAAAGGATTTCCGGCCGCCGGAAGCCTATGCGCAATGGGCGAGTTCCACGATCCTGCGCGATACCTATCTCACCTTCGCGCTGTGGACCTCGGCCATCGCGGTCGTCATGTGGGCGGTGGCGCTGTTGTTCTCGCTGTTCGGCGTGACCGGGCCGTCCTGATGGCCGCTTATTTCCGGCTGCCGGTGAATTGCAGGACGATCTCGCGGCTGTGCGGCGCCCGCCGGTGCTCGACCAGATAGATGCCTTGCCAGGTGCCGAGCGCGAGCTTGGCCGCGATCACCGGCACATGCAGCGACACGCCGTTGAGCATCGCCTTGACATGCGCCGGCATGTCGTCGGGCCCCTCCACATCGTGGATCCAGGGCGCGTCTTCCGGGGCGAGACGATCGAGCGCGGAAATGAGATCCGTCTGCACGTCGGGGTCGGCATTCTCCTGAATGGTGAGCGAGGCCGAGGTGTGGCGCAGAAAGATCAGCAGCGTGCCCTCGCCCGCACCGATCTGGGCAATGAAATTGGCCGCCTGACCGGTGATGTCGGTAAAGCCGGCGCCCGGCGTTTCCAGGCGCAGCGTCGCGGTCGCGATCAGTTGCGGCGTAACCTCGGTGATGGCTGAAAGTCGGCCGGGCATGCGAGTGCGTATTGTCGCGTACGCTTCCCGCGCATTGTCTGCCTCGGGAGCGCAGAGTGCTTGCGCGGGACGAGCGGAGACAGACGCTGAGCCAGCTACCCCTTGGGCATCATGTCCTTCTGAAAATTGACGATCATCTCGACCAGCCGCCGCCAGGCATTTTCGACCGCGACGCGGGCGCGCGCGAGGTCTTCGCGCAATCGAGCCGAGTCCTCGCTCTGGTCGGTCGCCGGCGGCGTCAGGTCCGCCGGCGGCCGCGGCGGTGGCGGCGGCGCGCGCAACGCGGCGATCTCCTGCTTCAGGCTCGCGACCTCATCCTGCAGGCGCGCGATCTCCTTCTCCAGCGCGGCGCGGTCTTCCGGCACCGCCTGGCAGGCCCAGCCGACGGCGTGCGGACTGCAGAACGCGACCTGCCCGGTCTGCTGGTCGAGGCGCAGGAAGCCGTCATCGACGCGGTTGAAGGCGAATCGGCTTGGCGGGCCCGGCGGCATATTTTCCGTGGCGCCCGGAGCGTTCGGGACGTTGGGGATCTTCTCCGCGCTCGGAGCCTTGGCAATGCCCGGAGCGCTCGGGGTGGCCTGGGTATCGTGCGGAGGCTCGGCCGGCGGCGAACTCGGGCCGTCCTGCGCGCTTGCGGGAAACGCCGCGCACGCCAGCACGGCGGCGACGGCAAGCGTCAATTTCCGCATGGCGGTGTCTCCCATTCCGGCACGGGGCGGCGAAGCCTACCACCCGCCTCCGCCGGTCTGAACCGGCAGGCCGCGTTCTCTGTTGACAGCGATGCCGCAGTGCACGCGCGGGCTTCCGAACGGGTCGGAAAATTTGCATTTACGTATTGAAATCAAGCGCTTATGTCGCAGAGGCCGTTTCTTGACTCAAAGAAACCCGATCAGTATGGTCCGCGCGGCTTTTAGGGCGGCGGAACGAGAGCGAGGCCTTTAAACCCACGCAGGTCGGAAGCATGGCTGACGGCAAGCGCGGCAAAGGTGATCGCGAGGAACCGCCGGACGACGAGGCTGCTCTCTCCGCGAGGCTCCAGCGTCTCGGCGAACGGCTCGACAATGCGAGCCGACCATCCGAAAACGTTTCCGGTCCTCGTCCGACCGCCGATGCTTCGGCGTATGCCCGCGGCTTCCGGATGTCGACCGAGCTGGTGGCGGGCGTGCTCGTGGGCGCATTGATCGGCTGGCTGCTCGACCGCTGGCTGGGAATTTCGCCGTGGGGGCTGATTGTGTTTCTGCTGCTCGGCTTCGCCGCCGGGGTCCTTAACGTGATGCGCGCGGCCGGCGTGGTCCGCGACAGGCCTTTGAACGACTGACGCGAAGTCCATGGATCCCATCCACCAATTCCAGATCGTCAATCTGTTTCCGCTCGGCAAGCTCGGCAATGCCGAGATCGCCTTCACCAATTCCGCCTTGTTCATGCTGATCGCGGTCGTCGGCCTTACTTTATTCCTGGTGCTCGGCACCGCGGGCGGCAAGGCCGTGCCGACGCGCCTGCAATCGGCCGCGGAGCTGTCCTACGAATTCGTCGCCAGCATGGTGCGCTCGACCGCCGGCCAGGAGGGCATGCGGTTTTTCCCCTTCGTATTCACGCTCTTCATGTTCGTGCTCACGCTGAACATGTTCGGGCTGATCCCCTACGGCTTTACGGTCACCAGCCACATCATCGTCACCGCCGCGCTCGCGATCACCGTGTTCCTGACCGTGCTGTTCTACGGCTTATGGCGGCACGGTCTGCACTTCTTCAACCTGTTCGTGCCGAAGGGCGTGCCGATCTACATTTTGCCGATGATCGTCGCGATCGAGATCCTGTCGTTCATCTCGCGGCCGATCTCGCACAGCGTACGTCTGTTCGCCAACATGCTGGCCGGCCATATCGCGCTGAAAGTTTTCGCCGGCTTCATCATATTGCTGGGCGGCGCGCTCGGCGCCATCGGCTGGGCCGGCGGCGTGCTGCCGTTCGCCATGATCGTCGCGCTGACCGCGCTCGAAATGCTGGTGGCGTTCTTGCAGGCCTACGTGTTCGCCGTCCTCACCTGCATCTATCTCAACGATGCGATTCACCCGGGCCACTAAGGCCCGACCGGACAAGCAGAAGGAGTTTGTTATGGATCCAGTGGCAGCAAAATATATCGGTGCGGGCATCGCCTGCATCGGCATGGGCGGCGCCGGCGTCGGCGTCGGCATCATCTTCGGCAATTATCTCGCCGCGGCGATACGCAATCCGTCCGCCGCGCAGGGGCAGTTCGGCAACCTGATCTTCGGCTTCGCCATCACCGAAGCGCTCGGCATCTTCTCGCTGCTGATCGCGCTGCTGCTGCTGTTCGCGCTGTAAGCGGTCCCAAGTCACCGGAGCGGGCGAATGGCTGAGCCGGCCCATACGACGAGCACCGAGCACGTCCCGAAGGGCGAGCATGACGGCGGCTTTCCGCCGTTCAATGCGCACACCTTCCCGTCGCAGCTGATCTGGCTCGTCATCGCCTTTGTGCTGCTCTATGCGCTGATGGCGAAATGGGCGCTGCCGCAGGTCGGCAGGGTCATCGAGAACCGGCAGAAGCGCATCGCCGACGACATTGCCGAGGCCGGCCGGCTCAAGCTGCAATCCGACGAGGCGGTGGCGGCCTACGAGAAGGCGCTCGCCGACGCCCGCGCCCGCGCCCAGGCGATCGCCAACGAAACGCGCGAAAAGCAGGCGGCCGCCGCAGACGCTACCCGCAAGACGCTGGAAGGCGAGCTCAACGTCAAGCTGGCGGAGGCCGAGAAGACCATCGCCGCCACCAAGCAGGCGGCCATGAGCAATGTCCGCTCCATCGCCGAGGACGCCGCCCGCGCCATCGTCGAGCGGCTGATCGGGACCGCGCCAAGCGACAAGGCGCTCGCCGACGCCGTTACCGAAGCTTTGAAGCGTTAGGGTGAGGCCATGCTGCTTGAAGCTGAATTCTGGGTGGCGCTGGGCTTCTTCGTTTTCCTTGGCCTGCTCGGCTATCTCGGCATCCACCGCATGATCGGCAAATCCCTCGACGAGCGGGCCGGCCGCATCAAGGCCGAACTCGACGAGGCCAAGAAGCTCAAGGACGACGCCGCCCAATTGCTGGCCGACTATCGGCGCAAGCGCGATGAGGCCGAGAGCGAGGCGCAGGAGATCATCGCCGGCGCCAAGGCCGAGGCCGAGCGGCTCGCCGCCGAAGCCAAGGTCAAAATCGAGGAATTCGTCGCGCGCCGCACCAAGATGGCCGAAACCAAGATCGCCCAGGCCGAAGCGCAGGCCGCCGCCGACGTGCGCAGCGCCGCCGCCGAAGCCGCCGTCGCGGCCGCCGCGAAAGTGTTGAGCCAGGAAGCCAAGGGCAAACTCGCCGGCGAATTGATCGCCAAGGGCATCGACGACGTCCGCAAAAAGCTGAACTAGCGGGCGACTATCCCGCTTGGCTGCGCGAACGACGGGCTGAAATCATCAACTCGATTTCGGCTTCGGCTTGGCGGCCGGCCTGCGCTTGTGCGCGGGCTTGCGTTTGGGCGGCGGCGGTTTCTTTTCCGGCTCGGCGCTGATCGGATCGAAGCCGACATAGACCACATATTGATCGATGTCCCCTATCGGCTGCGGCAGCGGGAACGCAACGTCGGGATCGATGTGGGTGAAGGTAACGCGGTCGACCGCATTGCCGACAACCACCGGTTCGCTGCCGAATTTCGACACCACCGTCTTCGGATTAACTCCTTCGTGCACCACCGCGATGCGCAACGGCACGTCGACTGTGCCGGGGCCGCCGGCCGGACCGGTGATGATGCGGCCTTCGATGCCGACCTTCATGGTCATGATGCCGGCATTCACGTGACATTCGCGCGCGGTGCGGATGATCGAGCCCTGGTAGCGCACATCGAGCGCGGCCGGCGCGCTCTCTCCCGGCTTGCTGCCGATGATGAGGGTCGCGGCGCCGGTGCGCACGCTGACGTCCGGGCAATCGACATCCACGGTGGCAACATTGCCGCTATCGCCGCCGGCCGCCCCGCCAGTCGGAGCGCCGGCGGTCGATTTCGACGACGATTTGAAAAGGTCCAAGGGTGACGACTTGAGCAGGTTGCTGCTGCTGCCGCAGCCGCCCAAGGCGAGCGCCAAGCCCAAGAGCGCCAGCGCGCTGGCGCGGTTGCGCACGGCTTGTCTGTTTCGTTCCCTACCCATTCCGACTCACGCTTTCTAAGACAGCCGCCCTTGCCCGCGCTTATAGCAAGCCAAGCGTGGCGACCAAAAGGCGGCGGGAAACGACACTATCCTTTTGGATTAAATCGCCACCCGGGCCTAACATTATGCTTGCGCATGATCTTTTCCGAAAATCGGTACCCACGTTTCGGGATCATGCGCTAATCCGGATCGTCCTTCAGCCGCGCATAGAGCAGATGATCCTGCCACACCCCGTTGATGCACAAATAGCTGCGCGCATAGCCTTCGCGCCGGAAGCCGGTCTTTTCCAGCAGGCGAACCGAGGCGGTGTTGGCCGGAATGCAGGCCGCTTCCAGGCGGTGCAGCCGCAGCGTCCCGAAGCAGAACGGCACCAGCGCGCGCATGGCCGCGGTCATGTAGCCCTTGCGGGCGAACGGCGCGCCGATCCAGTAACCGATGCTGCCGGCCTGCGCGACGCCACGGCGGATGTTGGCGAGCGTCAGCCCGCCGACCAGCGCATTATCGTCGCTGCGAAAAATCAGGAAGGCATAGGCGAGATCGCTGCGCACGTCCTCGGCGTAGCGCCGAAGCCGCCGGCGGAAGGCGCCGCGCGTGAGATCGTCGGCGGGCCAGGTCGGCTCCCAGGGAATCAGGAAGGCGCGGCTCGAATCGCGCAAGGCCGCCCACTCGGCGTAGTCGCCGCCGTGCGGCACGCGCAGCATCACCCCGGCGCCGGCAATCGCCGGCGTGGTTTCATTGATGCTGACGGTGCGGAAAAACGCCATGGGCAATACCGACCTTAACGCTCCTCGATCAGGCTGCCCGGCACATGAGACTTTCAGCGATCGCGGCCGTGCTTTCAAGCCCGCTACCGGGCCCGAGCGCGGCGATCGCCGGCTTGCCACGCCCGATCAGCACGCGGCCGGCGGCGCGCGCGCTCGCAACCGTCACCGCATCGACCTTGGCGACGATCTCGTCAAGCGGGATCGGCCGGCCATAGGCCAGCATCTGGCGCGCGATCTGGCCGAGACGCGCCTCCGAGCTTTCCAGCGCCATGAGCAGGCCGGCCTTCATCTGCGCCTTGGCGCGGGCGATCTCGGCGTCGGTGAGCGTTTCGGTGGCGATCGCAATCTGGTCGATAGCCACGCGCATCAGCTCGGACGCGTCCGCCTCATCGGTGCCGGCATAAAGGGCGAACAGGCCGGTGTCCGAATAGGGCAAGTGGAAAGCATGAATCGAGTAGCAGAGCCCGCGCTTCTCGCGCACCTCCTGAAACAGGCGCGACGACATGCCGCCGCCGAGCACGTTGGTGAACACTTGCAGGCTGTAGAGCTGCTCGTCGCGGACGGCCAGACCTTGCAGCGCCAGCGCAATATGCACCTGCTCGAGATCGCGCGTCTCGACCCTGATGCCGCCGCCGAAATGGGCCGGCTCCGGCTCCGGCGCCGCCGGCCCAATGAAGCTCGCGAAGCGTTTCTCGGCCTCGGCGACGATTTGCGCATGCTCGATGGCGCCGGCGGCGGCCACCAGCATGCCGGGCGCGCGATAGTTGCGCGCCAGATAGCTGCGCAGCCGCGCCGAATTGAACGAGCGCACGGTTTCCGGCGTGCCGAGAATGGAGCGGCCGACCGGTTGCGCGGGAAACGCGGTTTCGTGCAGGCGCTCGAACACCAGATCGTCAGGCGCGTCTTCGGTGGCGCCGATCTCCTGCACGATCACGTTCTGCTCGCGCCGCAACTCCTCCGGGTCGAAAGCCGGATCCGACAAAATATCCGACAGCACGTCGAGCGCAAGCGGCACGTCGGCCTTGAGCACGCGCGCGAAATAGCCGGTGCTCTCCACGCTGGTGGCGGCATTGAGATCGCCGCCGACCGCCTCGATCTCCTCGGCGATCTGGCGCGCGCTGCGCCGCGTGGTGCCCTTGAACGCCATGTGCTCGAGCAGGTGAGAAATGCCGTGTTCGTCGGGTTTTTCGTTGCGGCTGCCGGCGCCGACCCAGACCCCGAGCGAGGCGGATTCCAGATGCGGCATGCGGTCGGTCACCACCGACAGTCCGGAGGAAAGACGGGTAACTTCGACGCTCATGCCGCTGCTCCTTCACGCGCCGCACGCGACGCCGACAAAACGAAACGTTCCACCGCCGCCTGGTCGGCCGGCAGCACGCTGACGCGCTCCGGCCGCTCGGGCAGATCGGCCAGCCAGTCGGGCAGCGCCGGCGTGTTGCCGCAGGCGGCCTTGACCGCGTCCGGAAACTTGGCCGGATGCGCGGTCGACAGCACCACCATCGGCACCGCGGGGTCACGCGCCTCCTTTTCGGCCACCGCCAGGGCGACCGCGGTGTGCGGATCGGCGCAATAGCCGGCCTCGCGCAACCAGGCGCGGATGGTGGCGGCGCCTTCCTGTTCGTCGGCGCGGTCGGCGGAAAACAGCGCGCGCATCTGCTCGAGCGCGTGCGATGACACTGTGAAACGGCGCGACTGCGCGAGCGAGCCCATCAGCGCGGCGACTTGGCTTGCGTCGCGGTCATAGGCGTCGAACAGCAGCCGTTCGAAATTCGACGAGACCTGGATATCCATCGACGGCGAGGTGGTTGCCACCACGTCGCGCAGTTCGTAGTCGCCGGTCGCGAAGGTGCGCACGAGGATATCGTTGACATTGGTCGCCACCACCAGCCGGTCGACCGGCAGCCCCAAGCGGCGCGCGACATAGCCGGCATAGACATCGCCGAAATTCCCGGTCGGCACGGTGAAGGCGATTTTGCGGTGCGGGCTGCCGAGCGCGACGGCAGCGGTGAAGTAATAGACCGCCTGCGCCACGATGCGCGCCCAGTTGATCGAATTGACGCCGGACAGCCGCACGCGGTCGCGGAAGGCATGGTGATTGAACATCGCCTTCACCAGCGCCTGGCAGTCGTCGAAAGTGCCTTCGATCGCGAGCGCGTGCACATTCGAATCCGGCACGGTGGTTATCATGCGCCGCTGCACATCGGAAATGCGCCCGTGCGGGAACAGCACAATCACGTCCACCTGGGCGCGGCCGCGGAAGGCTTCCACCGCGGCGCCGCCGGTATCGCCCGAGGTTGCTACCACGATCGTGGTGCGCTCAGCCCGCGCGTGCAGCACATGGTCCATCAGCCGGGCCACCAGCTGCATGGCGAGGTCCTTGAAGGCGAGTGTCGGCCCGTGAAACAGCTCGAGCACGAACAGGCTCGAGGCCAGTTGGGTGAGCGGCGCGGTCGCCGGATGGCGGAACGTGCCGTAGGCCTCGCGCGCCATGCGCGCCAGATCCGCTTCCGGAATGCCGTCGCCGACGAAAGGGCGGATCACCTCGACCGCGACCTCGGCGTAAGGCCGGCCGGCAAAACCCGCGATGGTCTTGGCGTCGAGCGCCGGCCAGGTCTCAGGCACATAAAGGCCGCCGTCGCGGGCCAGCCCCGCGAGCATGACCTCGACAAAATCGAGCGCGGGGGCCTCGCCCCGGGTTGAGACATAACGCATTGAGTTTACTAGCTTTTATGGTTCCGGTACGGCCGCAATCGCGAGCGCACAGTAGCCTTGCGCCGAGGCTTTCACAAGAAAACCCGGCGCGGGCATCCACCCCGATTGATCCAGGTCAATATTGCCAACCGGCATCTATTGAACTGTCCCCGGCTGAGACAATGACCGGCGCGACTTAAGATTTTGTCCGTCCGAAATCGCCGGAATCTCGATTTCGGGGAAACGCAAAACCGGGGGTGCATGATGCGAAGCTGGATATTTCGATTGGCGGCCGCCGCGGCCGTGACGCTGCTGGCCAATGCGGCCAGCGCGCAGCAATTCACGATGAAGCTGTCGTCGCCGACGGCGAACGATGCGCCGCATGAATGGATGAAGCGCTTAAAGGCCGGCGTCGAGCAGCGCTCCAAGGGCCGCATCAAGGTGGAAATCTATCCGGCGAGCCAGCTCGGGCAAATCCCCGCGACCGTCGACGGCGTTGCGCTCGGCACCATCGAGTTCGCCATCCCCGCGGTCGGCTTCTTGATCGGGCTGGAGCCGCGCTTCCAGGTGTTCGACGCCGCCGGCCTGTTCACCAGCGTCGAGCAGAGTCAGAAGGTGCTGGCCGATCCCGCCGTGCGCGCGCGGCTGGCGAGCTTCGGCGAAGCCAAGGGCATCGAGCTCTTGGTGATGGGCAACAACGGTCCGCTGATGGTGGCCTCGCACAAGGCGATCCGCACGGTCAAGGACTTCGAGGGCCAGAAGCTCCGCGTGCCCGGCGCGGCGCCGCTGCATATTCAGCCGTTCAAGAAACTCGGCGCCTCGCCGCTGTCGATTCCGCTCGGCGAGGTGCTGCCGGCGATGCAGAACAAGACTATCGACGCCTCGATCTCCTCGTTCAACGTGCTGACCCACTTCAAGTATTATGACGTGACCAAGAACGCGACCTATCTGCCGGGATCGTTCCTGTTCGTTGCCGGCGTAGTCAATCGCAACTTCATGAAGTCGATCGGGCCGGAGCTCGCCAATATCGTGCGGGAAGAGGCGCGCAAGGCCGAAATCGTGTTTTCCACCCTTGGCGTCGAAGACGTCGAGAAAACCCGGCAAATCTGGGTCAAGAACGGCGGCGAAGCGATCACGCTGCCGCCGGCCGAAGCGGCCAAATACCTGAAGGATGTGACCTCGGTGATCCCGGGTGTGCTCGCCACCAATGCGCAGATGAAGCAGGACTACGAGACCATGCAGGCGGTGTCGAAGAAGACGCAGTAGCGCCATCGCCACAGCCAATACGCCATTGCGCCGTCATCCCGGGCGACCGGGATGGCGGCGCAGCCGTTTTCGCCGCCCTAATGCAACCCGAGTAGAATGCGCATGCCGCCGAGGGAGATCACCGGAACATAGGTGATCAGTCCGAGCGCGATCAGGTAAATCACCAGAAACGGGATGATGCCGCGATAGATCGAGCGCAGTTCGAGGCCGAGCACGGACTGGGCCACGAAAATATTCATCCCGAACGGCGGATGAAACAGGCCGATCGCCAGGTTCACCGTGACGATAATGCCGAAATGCACGGTATCGATGCCGAATGCCTTGACCAACGGCACCAGCAGCGGCGTCAACAGCAGGATCGCCGACAAGGGGTCGAGGAAGCAGCCGATCGCCAGCAGGATGACGTTAATCGTGAGCAGAAACATCCAGGCGGAAATGTTAAGCGATTGCAGCCAGGCGACGATCGTCGCGGGAATCTGATTGACGGTCAGCAGCCAGGAGAACACTCCGGCGCAGGCGACGATAATGAGAATCTGCGCCGTGAACGTCACCGTGACGGCGGCGGCCTCGACGATATCGCGCCAGCCGAGCTCGCGAAAAACAAATCGGGTGACAAGCGCGGCATAGACGCAGGCGACGGCGGCCGCCTCGGTCGGTGAGAACACGCCGCCATAGATGCCGCCGAGAATGATAAACGGCATGCCGAGCGCCCAGATGCCGCGAACGCTCGCATGCAGAAAACGATCGAGACTGAAGGCCTCGCCGGCGCCGATGCCATGGCGGCGGGCGAACCAAACGACATAGCTGCCGAGCATGAGGGCCAGCATCAGGCCGGGCAACACGCCCGCCGCATAGAGCCGCGGCACGGATTCCTCCGCCGTCGCGCCGTAGACGATCATCGGAATGCTGGGCGGGATGATGATATCGATCGCGCCGACCGCGGTGACCAGGCCGGCGGCGAAGTGTTCCGGATAGCCCCTGCGCCGCATCGCCGGATACATGATGCGGCCAATCGTGGCGACGCAGGCCGCGCTGACCCCGGAGATCGCGCCGAAGATCGCCGAAGTGCCCACCGTGGTGACGGCAAGGCTGCCGCGCACGGAGCCGACGCCGGCCTGGACAAAATCGACCAGGCGTTGGGCGACGCTGCCGCGTCCCATCAATTCGCCGGCATAGACAAAAAACGGAATGGCCAGCAGCGCAAAGGCATTGACCGATCCGAACAGGTTCTGATGCAACGCCGCGAGCGGCATATGCATGAAGAACACCAGCGCGACGCTGACCGAGGCCAGCAAGACGATGAAGATCGGGAATCCAAGCAACAGCAGGACGACCGGCACCACACCGAGCGCAAACGACATGGCTCAGCTCTCCGTGCCGGATTTGCCGAGGTCCGGCGCCCGCGCCAAGGTCTGAACCAGGCGCAGGCAGCCGATGAGCGCCATCAGGCCGAAACCTGCCGCCACCGCGCCATGCGGGATCCACATCGGCACCCGCGCCATGTCGCTCACGCGGCCGATGGCGAACATTTGCTCGGCATAATAGGTCGAATTCCACAGCACAAAGGCGGTGAGAACGATGGTCGCCGCGAGTTCGGCCATGCGCACCAGCCGCCGCAACGGCAGCGGCAGCGCGTTCACCAGCACGTCCATGCGCAGGTGGCGATTGCGCCAGGCGACCACGGCGGCGCCCAGAAAGGTCATGAACACCATGATGTAGATTTGCAGTTCGTCGGCACTGAGGATCGTGCTGCCGAATCCGTAGCGCCCGACGACGTTGATGAAGTTAAGGCCGACCGCGGCGATGAAGGCATAGGCGAGCGCGCGTTCAATTCCCCACATCAGACGATCGAGGATGCGCGTAACCACAGTCGAATGGCCCCAATCTCTCGCGCCGCCGATGAACGATGGCGCGGCCCAGCGTGCGTAACTTAAACCCGGGATGGGATGAGTTCATTTGATACATATCAACGGGCAAAGCCAGCCGTTGCCGCTACGCGGACTGCCGCAGGCGGCCGAACAGCCAGACCCCGTAGACGCCGGCAAGACCGAGCGCGAGGCCGAACCAGGTGATGGCGTATTGCAGGTGGTTGTCCGGCAGGTTGACCGTGAGCTTGCCCGGCTTGGGCCAGCCGCCCGGCGGCACCGGCAACTCCTGCTCGATGTAGAACGGCGCGGCGGTGTCCCATTTTTTCGCCGCAGCGATGGCCTTGGGATCGCGCAGGTACCAGACGTTGGCTTTGGGATCGTCGGCGGGCGTGAACATCCCGCGCGTTTCCGGCCAGCGCATCACGCCGACGACATCGATGACGCCGTGCGGCGCGCCTTGCGCGCGGGTGGCGGGATTCTTGCGGTCGGCCGCTACGAAGCCGCGGTCGATAATGACGATGCTGCCGCCGGGAAGCCGCGCCGGCGCGAACACCCAGTAGCCCGGCCCTTGCACGTCGGAGCGGAAGGCGGAGCCGGCGGTGTAGACCAGCGCCTCTTCGCCATTGAGGAACTCGGCCGGAAACGTCACGCGGGTGTATTCGTCTGCCGCCGGCTTGAGCCGCGGCCAGCTCGCCCGCGCCGGCAGTACCGCGGGCGCCCGCGCCAGCCGCGCAGTCACCGCGGCGATCAGATTTTCTTTCCACACCTTGCGGTCGAGCTGCCAAATGCCGAGCCCGAGCAAAAAGGAGATGCCGGCCAAGGCGAACACGGTCGCTCCGATCACCCCGCCGCGCTGCGTCGCGCCGCGCGCGCTCACCCGTCGCCCCGATGTTCGAGGCGGCCTTCTTCGGCCCTGTGATGGTATTGCAGGGCGATCATCAGGCCCTTGATCGGCCGCAACGGAGCTACCGTCACGATCAGGATCATCGGCAGCCACAGCAGGGCGTGCAGCCAGTATGGCGGCTGGTAGACGACTTCGGTGATCAGCGCCGCGAACACCACGATCGCTCCGCCGATCAGGATCACGAACACCGCCGGGCCGTCGCCGGCGTCGGCGAAGTCGAAGTCGAGGCCGCAATGCTCGCAAGCCGGCCGCAGCGTCAGGAATCCCTGGAACAGCTTGCCCTCGCCGCAGCGCGGACAGCGGCAGCGCAAGCCCCGGATGATCGGCAGCGGTTCGTCAGCCATGTTTCACGCTCTTTCCGTAAAGCAAAAGGGCGGCGCAATCACGCCGCCCTCTCGAAAACCCGTCGAACGATGGTCACTCGGGATGCGGCAAGCCGGCGCCCCACACATATATGCAGGCGAACAGGAACAGCCACACCACGTCGACGAAATGCCAGTACCAGGCGGCGAATTCGAAGCCGAGATGCTGCTTGGGCGTGAAGTGTCCGGCCAGCGCGCGGACCAGGCAGACGATCAGGAAGATCGAGCCGATGATCACATGGGCGCCGTGGAAGCCGGTCGCCATGAAGAAGGCGGCGCCGTAAATGTTGCCTTTGAAGCCGAACGCGGCGTGGGCGTATTCGTAGGCCTGCACGCAGGTGAAGGTGAGGCCGAGCAGGATGGTCAGCGCCAAGCCCCATTTCAGCCCCTGCCGGTCATTCTCCAACAGCGCGTGATGCGCCCAGGTCACCGTGGTGCCCGAGGTCAGCAGGATCAGCGTGTTGAGCAGCGGCAGATGCCAGGGATTGAAGGTCTCGATCCCCTGCGGCGGCCAGACGCCATGGGTGAAGGCCATGCGCCCGTAATCGTGCACTTCGTTGGGAAACAGCGCGGTGTTGAAATAGGCCCAGAACCAGGCGACGAAGAACATCACCTCGGAGGCGATGAACAGGATCATGCCGTAGCGGTGCGAGATCTGCACGATGCGGGTATGGAAGCCTTCGTATTGCGCTTCGCGGATCACGTCGCGCCACCAGCCGACGAAGGTGTACATGATGCCGACGACGCCAAGCCCGAACACCAGCGGCGCCGCGGAGAACATGTGATGCAGCCAGGCGATGAGGCCGAACGCCATCAGGAAGGCGGAGGTGGCGCCGACCGCCGGCCAGGGGCTCGGATCGACCAGGTGATAGTCGTGATGTTTGGTATGAGCCTCGGCCATCGTCGTCTCCGTTCAACTCTCGTTTGAGCGGGCGCCGCGGGCGCCCCCTTATCCCCGGTTAAAGCTTGCTCGATCTCGTGTCCGCCGCTTCCGCCACCGGCCGCTCCGCTTCGGGCAGCCGGTAAAAGGTGTAGGACAGCGTAATGGTATTGAGCGGATCCTGGTCGCGGTCATCGACGATTTTGGGATCGACATAGAACACCACCGTCATCTCGCGCGTCTCGCCCGGCTTCATGGTTTGCTGGGTGAAGCAGAAGCAGTTGATCTTGTCGAAATAGGCGCCGACCGTCGTCGGGGTAACATTGTATGAGGCCTGCGCGGTAATGGTGCGCGCGGCCTGATTGATGACCTTGTAGTGGACGGTCGCCACTTCCCCGATGTGCAGCTTGATCGAGTTCTGCTCCGGCTCGAATTTCCACGGCAGGCCCGGTGCCACGTTGGAGTCGAAGCGAATAATGAGCTCGCGGCCGAGTTCGTGCTGGGGCGCGATACGGGAAACTTGTGTCGTGCCGGCAAATCCGGTGGCGCGGCAGAACATGTTGTAAAGCGGGATCGCGGCAAAGGACGCCCCCACCATGGCGGCTACCACCACGCCGCAGCCGGCGGCGATCAAGACATCGCGCCGGAGCGGTCGCTTGGGAGTGCCGGGCACCGGTTCGTTCGTCATAGCGGGCGGACCAGAACGATCGGGCCCTTCACCAGGGTCACCACGTAAAACAGGATTACCAGCGCGGCCAGCGACAGCGCGATGGCGATCGAGCGCGAACGCCGGGCGCGCTTTTGCGCCTCGGTGAGCACGATCCCGTCGTCTTTCGGTTGCTCATTCATTGCGATACCGACAGTCACGCCGCCATCCGGGCGATCAGCCCGCCCCATCCCCGCTCGACCAGCAGCACGGCAAACAACAGGAACAGGTAGAGGATCGAAAAGGCAAAAAGCTGCCGGCTGGCGCGTTCGGCCGGGCGGCGTTCGCCGAAAACCTGCAAAGCCAGCACCAGCATGATCGCGCCGCATCCGGCCGCGGTCAGCCCGTAGAGCGCGCCGGCATAACCGAGCGCGTAAGGCGCGATGCCGAGCGGCACCAGGATCAGCGTATGGAGCAGGATATGGCGCCGCGTCGAGGCATCGCCGGCGACCACCGGCAGCATCGGCACGCCGGCGCGGGCATAATCTTCGGTGCGGGTGAGCGCCAGCGCCCAGAAATGCGGCGGCGTCCAGAAGAAGATGATCAGGAACAGCAGCACCGGCTCGAGCGACAGCGAGCCGGTCGCCGCCGCCCAACCGATCATCGGCGGGAAGGCGCCGGCGGCGCCGCCGATCACGATGTTCTGCGGCGTCGAGCGCTTGAGCCAGACGGTATAGATCACGACGTAGAAGAAGATGGTGAAGGCAAGCAGCGCGGAGGCGAGCAAATTCACCAGCAGGCCGAGCACCACCACCGCGAAACCCGCGAGCGTCAGGCCGAAAGCCAGCGCCTCGCCCGGTTGCACGCGG
The DNA here is from genome assembly GCA_963789455.1 of uncultured Alphaproteobacteria bacterium. Classification (GTDB taxonomy): domain Bacteria; phylum Pseudomonadota; class Alphaproteobacteria; order Rhizobiales; family Xanthobacteraceae; genus Pseudolabrys. The sequence continues at coordinate 231,392 of CAWBLD010000007.1, forward strand.
CCCATCGGCACCGGACGGCGCGCGGTGCGCGTCATGACCGCGTCGATGTCGGCGTCGTACCACATGTTGAGCGCACCGGCCGCGCCCGCCCCGACCGCGATGCAGAGCAGCGCGGTGAAGCCGATCAGCGGATGCATCGAGCCCGGCGCGACCGCCAGGCCGACCAGCGCGGTAAACACCACCAGCGACATCACGCGCGGCTTCATCAGCGCGACATAGTCGCCGACGCTCGCCAGGCTCGGCTCGGCAAGTGCCAGCCCCGCCCCGGCGGCCATCGGACCGCGGAAGTCTGCGCCTTCGCTGACTAGCGACATGGGTTAGAAGAGCCTTTTGGTTTTGCGCGCGATCGTATCCGAAGACCGGTTCCCATTTTTCGCGATCACGCGCGTATTCCTACTTGATCCGCGGCAGCGTCTCGAACTGGTGGAACGGCGGCGGCGAGGACAGCGTCCACTCCAGCGTCGTGGCGCCGACGCCCCACGGATTGTTGCCCGCAACACGCTTTTTCGTGAAGGCTTCCGCCACGCCAAATAAGAACACCAGAACGCCAAAGCCCGCGATATAGGAGCCGAACGACGAGACTTCGTTCCAGCCGTGGAACGCATCCGGATAATCGACGGTGCGGCGCGGCATCCCGGCCAGCCCGAGGAAGTGCTGCGGGAAGAACAGGATGTTGACGCCGATGAAGGTGATCCAGAAATGCAGCTTGCCGATGGTCTCGTTGTACATGTAGCCGCTCATTTTCGGGAACCAGTAGTACCAGGCCGCGAAAATCCCGAACACGGCGCCGAGCGACATGGTGTAGTGGAAGTGGGCGATGACGTAATAGGTGTCGTGCAGCACGCGGTCGACGCCGGCATTGGCGAGCACCACTCCCGTCACGCCGCCGACCGTGAACAGGAAGATGAAGCCAAGCGCCCACAGCATCGGGGTGCGGAACTCGATCGAGCCGCCCCACATGGTGGCGATCCAGGAGAAGATCTTCACGCCGGTCGGCACCGCGATCACCATGGTGGCCGCGATGAAATAGGCTTGCGCGCCGGTCGAAAGGCCGACCGTATACATGTGGTGCGCCCACACGATGAAGCCGATGCCGCCGATGGCGACCATGGCGTAGGCCATGCCGAGATAGCCGAATATCGGCTTCTTCGAGAACGTCGCCACGATCTGGCTGATGACCCCGAAGCCCGGCAGGATCAGAATGTAGACTTCCGGGTGGCCGAAGAACCAGAACAGATGCTGGAACAGCAAGCGGGTCGCCGCCGCCGGCCGGATCGAAGAAGGTGGTGCCGAAATTGCGGTCGGTCAGCAGCATGGTGATGGCGCCGGCCAGCACCGGCAGCGCCAGCAGCAGCAGGAACACGGTCACCAATTGCGACCACACGAACAGCGGCATCTTGTGCAGCGTCATGCCGGGCGCGCGCATGTTGAAGATGGTGGTGATGAAGTTGATGGCGCCGAGGATCGACGAGGCGCCGGCCAGGTGGATCGACAGGATGACGAAGTCCATCGCCGGGCCGGGATGACCGCTGGTCGACAGCGGCGCGTAGATCGTCCATCCGGTTCCGGCGCCGAGCGCGCCGGGTTCGCCTTCGACGAACATCGAGGTGAGCAGAAGCGCGAACGAGGCCGGCAGCAGCCAGAACGAAATGTTGTTCATGCGCGGGAACGCCATGTCGGGCGCCCCGATCATGATCGGCACGAACCAGTTGCCGAAGCCTCCGATCATCGCCGGCATCACCATGAAGAAGATCATGATCAGGCCGTGCGCGGTGGCGAACACGTTGTATTCATGCGGGCTCGGGAAGAACTGCAGACCGGGATTTTGCAATTCGAGCCGGATGCCGACCGACAGCAGGCCGCCGATGATGCCGGCGACCAGCGCGAAGGTCAGGTACATGGTGCCGATGTCTTTGTGGTTCGTCGAATAGACAAACCGGCGCCATCCGGTGGGATGGTGATCGTGGGCATCATGCGCTTCATGTGCGCCGTGTGCAGTCGTATTGCTCGCCATCGGTATTGTCCTTCGACCCTTGTCGTTATCGGCGTCTTAGTATTGTGCGCGATCTTATCCGAAAACCGGTTCCCGCTTTTCGGGATCATGCATAGCGTCAGTTGCCGCTGGCCGCGGCAATCGCATTCGGTGGAGCGGTGTTATCGTCGGCGAATTTCTTCTTCGCCTGTTCGAGCCAAGCGGTGTATTCCTTCTCGCTCACGACATGCACGGCGATCGGCATGAACGCGTGATCGCGGCCGCAAAGCTGCGAGCACTGTCCGTAATACATGCCTTCCCGCTCGGCCTTGAACCAGGTCTCGTTGAGGCGGCCGGGGATGGCGTCGATCTTGATGCCGAACGAGGGTACCGAGAACGAGTGAATGACGTCGGCGCCGGTGACCAGCACCTTCACCACTTTGTTGACCGGCACCACCATTTCGTTGTCGACCGCCAACAGCCGCGGCTGCCCGGGCTTGCGGTCCTTGTCCTGCAGCATCAGCGAGTCGAATTCGAACTTCGAATCCGGATAGCTGTAGCTCCAGAACCACTGCTTGCCGGTGACCTTGACCGTCACGTCGGCGGGCGGGATTTTCAGCTGATAGAACAGCAGGCGGAACGACGGCACCGCGATCGCCACCAGGATGAGGACCGGCACCACGGTCCAGATGACCTCAATGGCGGTGTTGTGCGTGGTGCGCGACGGCACCGGATTGGCGCGGGCGTTAAATCGCAACACCACGATCGCCAGCAGGACCAGCACGAACAGCGCGATCGCGGCGATGACCCACAGCAGGAAGTCATGGAACCAAACGACGTCGTCCATGACCGGTGTTGCCGACTGTTGAAACCCGAGTTCCCACGGCGAGGGCTGGCCGAGGCCGGCCCATGCGACACCGCCGGTGGCGATAACGGCCACGCCCGTGACCATGAAAGCGATCAACCGCTTAAGCACCAGCATTGTCCTATGCGCTCCCTCGACGAGAAATTCGGCCTTGGCTAGGCCCCTTTTTGCCGCCCACCGCAGGCAAGATGTCGGCTCGGCCCCGCTGAGCACAGCGTTTCACCACGGGCGTGGCGGCTTTTGCGGTGCGGCGGGACGGGGGGAAATCCCGGCCTCTCAAACCACAATTCCGGCCTAGCCGCAATGCACCTTATCGCTCGGTCCATGCGACAAACGGCTTGCCCCCGACCTTGTGCACGCCGCATTTACGCCACGACCAAGCGGCTTGCTTGACCCCGCCCGCGGATGCGCCCGGCCCCGGTCGCTTGCTTGACAGGACCGGCCGGGCATGACCCAAACGGGGCCGAATAAAATTGCGGGCGAGCCAGCGATTCGGCTATGGCAGGGGGGCGGGCCGGCGCGTGCCAAGGGATTGAATGATGGGCATTTTCGGGCATGACAGACGGGCGCTGTGGCGCCGGGCATGGCTCGCGACGCTGCTGCTGGCCGTGGCGTTGGCGGCCGTCCCCATGAAGCGCGCCGCGGCTCAGGGTGCGGTCCGCTCGGTGCACAAGGATTGGCAGATCCGCTGCGATACCCCGCCCGGCGCAAAATCCGAACAATGCGCGCTGATCCAGAGCGTCACCGCGGAAGACCGCGCCAATGTCGGCCTGACCGTGATCGTGCTCAAGACCGCGGACCAGAAGAGCCGGTTGATGCGGGTGGTGGCGCCGCTCGGCGTGCTGCTGCCCTCGGGCCTGGGGCTCAAGATCGACCAGGCCGATATCGGGCGCGCCGGCTTCGTGCGCTGCCTGCCCAACGGCTGCATCGCCGAGGTGGTCATGGACGACGATCTGATCAAGAAGCTGCGCACCGGCAAGACCGCGACCTTCATCATCTTCCAGACGCCGGAGGAAGGCATCGGCTTTCCGATGAGTCTCGCCGGCTTCGGCGAGGGCTACGACAAGCTGCCGTAACGCCCAACCTGCCCACCCTCGCCTTCCCCGCCCGATCCGTGGATACTGCACGCGCGCCGCCGTCGCGGACGCAGGCGTTACGAATTGCCGGAGTGATTGTTGTGGAATTAGGTTTTGTCGGACTGGGCGCCATGGGCGAGCTCATCGTGCCGCGTTTGATGGCGGCAGGACACTCCGTCACCGGCTGGAACCGCTCGCGCGCCAAGGCTGTAACGCTCTTAGAAGCCGGAATGCTCTGGGCCGAGACTCCGCGCGCGGTGGCCGAACAATCCGAGCTTGTGTTCTCCATCGTCACCGACGCCAAGGCGGTGAAAGCGGTGGCACTCGGCCCCGATGGCATCGTCGCAGGGCTCAAGCCGGGCGGCATCTATATCGACATGAGCACGATCGAGCCGGACGAAAGCCGCGCGGTCGCCGCCGAATTTGCCAAGGCCGGCTCGATCATGCTGGACGGACCGTTGTCGGGAAGTCCCGTCACGGTCGTGCAAGGCAATGCCTCGATCATGATCGGCGGCGACGAGGCCGCCTTCGAGCGCGTCAAGCCGGTACTGCTGGCGATCGGGCCGAAGGTCACCCGCATCGGCGGCAACGGACTGGCCTGCCAGATGAAGATCGCGGTCAACCTGCTGCTGATGGTGGAGGTGATCTGCTTCGGCGAGGCGGTAGCGCTGGCCGAGAAGGGCGGCGTCAAACGCGAGGTCGCGCTCGACGCCATGCTCAAGAGCGTCGCGGCCTCGCCGGTGCTCGGCTATCGCGGGCCGTTCATCCTCGAAGGCAAGATGCCGGCGGTGCCGCTCGCCGACGTCACCTTGCAGCAGAAAGACATGCTGCTGGCGCTCAATCTCGGCCGCACCCTCGGCTCGCCGGTGCCGCTCGCCGCCGCCGCCAACGAAATGATGAACGCCTGCCGCGGGCTCGGAATCGACGGCAACGATTTCGTGGTCGCGCATCAAGTCTATCGCCGCCTCGGAGGACAATCATGACAACATCTGGCGAAAAAATCGGGGCCGCTCTGGCCAAGGCCGTGAAAGGCGCAGCCGCCGCATGGAAGGAAGGCCAGCCCGCCCCGGTCATGTACCGCACCAATCTGCGCGACGTGCCCAAGGTCGAGGGCCTCAAGCGCGACGACGGCTGGGTCGATATGCAGGTGCAGTTCCTGATCGACAAGAAATCGGCGGATGCCGACAACGTGGTGGGCTGGACCGTGCTCAAGCCGGGGGCCCGGCACGAGAACCATCGCCATCACAATTGCGACGAGTTCTTCATCGTGCTCAAGGGCCACGGCATGATCTACACCGATCACGGCGACAAGCCGTCGGGCGAAGGCGACGTGGTGTATTCGCCGCGCGGCTGCTGGCACGGCTTCAACAACACCTCGAACGAAGACGTGGTGCTGGTCTGGGGCTGGATGGGCGCCGGCTCGATCGAGGACTCCGGTTATGAGGTGCACCCGGAGAGTCACAAGTGACTTTCTCGCTGCGCGACCTCGACACTCCGCTTATCAAGAAGGGCATGGCCGTGCAGTTCGCGGCGCGCCGCGCGCGCATCGCGGCGGGCGAGCAGCCGCTGGGCTGGAAAGTCGGCATGGGCGCGCCGGCCAGCATGCAAAAACTCGGCCTGCAGGCTCCGCTGATCGGCTTCCTGATGCAGCGGGCGCTACTGCCGACGGGCAGCACGGTGTCGCTCAAGGGCTATCGCAGGCCGGTAGCCGAGCCTGAAATCGCCGTACGCATGGCGCACGATCTCGGCGCCGGCGCGACCCCCGACGCGGCGCTGGCGGCGATCAGCGAGATTCAGCCGGCGATCGAACTGGCCGATCTCGACCTCTTGCCGGAGCCGGACAATCTGGATGCGGTGCTGGCGGGCGACATCTATCAGCGCCATGTGCTGCTCGGCACGCAGACACGCCCGGGCGGCAGCGTCGCCGGGCTCACGTCGCGCCTGATCCGCCGCGGCGGGGAAGCGAGCCGCACGAGCGATCCGGAAGCGCTCACCGGCAAACTCGTCGACATCGTCGCCCATGTCGCCAACACGCTCGCCGCCTTGGGCGAGAAACTTGGCGCCGGCGACATCATCATCACCGGCTCGATCACGCCGCCGCTGATGATCGAGGCGGATGAGATCGAGTTGCGCCACGCGGTCGATCCGATCGGCGAAGTTAGCGTCAGTTTTTCGCGGAATTGAACAATCGTCCTGGCAACGGATCAGCGCATTTCCAGCACCAGCTTGCCCTGCAGATGACGGCCTTCGCTGATCTCATGCGCCTTCGCCGCGTCGGTGAGCTTGTAGCGTTGAATCGCCGGCGGCTTGATTGCACCGGCCGCGAGCAGCGCCAGCATCCGCTCGAGATGCGCGCGGTCGCGTATGACATCGGGCTTCAAAGTCTCGACATCGGCGCGCACCGGCGCGTCCGGCGCCGGCGCGATCCATACCAGTTTGCCGCCCGGCCTGAGCACCTTGTAGGAGCGCGCGCGCACGTCGGCGCCGCCGACGGTGTCGTAGACCACGTCGCAGATCGGACCGATCGCGGTGAAATCCTCCTTGTTGTAGTCGATCACCCGATCGGCGCCGAGACTCTTCACATATGAATGGTTGCCGGCGCTGGCGGTCGCGATGACTTTAGCGCCGAGATGCTTGGCGAGCTGCACGGCAAATCCGGCGACACCGCCGGCGCCGCCCTGGATCAGAATGGTCTGGCCGGCTTTGAGGTGCGCGGTGTCTTCGAGGCCGGTGAGTGCGGTGAGGCTGATGAGCCCGAGCGCCGCGGCCTCGGCATGGCTGAGCGACGCCGGTTTCTTGGCGACGAGATCAGCCTTGATGGCGACCTTCTCGGCATATGTGCCCTCGATGCCCTGGTCGAGCACGCCGAACACGGCGTCGCCAACCTTGAGATCGGTGACGCCGGCGCCAACCTCGCTGACCACACCCGAGAAATCGCGGCCCATGATGTGAGGGAATTGGTTCAGCTTGTATCGGCCATTTCCCCGTCGAACTTTGGGGTCCGCGCCATTGATGCTGGCCGCGTGGATATCAACCACCACTTCGCCGGGGCCGGCTTTCGGATCGCCCGCCTCACCGTATTTCAGCATCTCCGGCCCGCCGTGACCCGTCAATAACATCGCCTTCATGTGCATCCTCCGCCGCGAAAACCGCATAGTAAGCCTGCCAGCGGCAGCTATATCCAGAACCCGCGTGGCGAGATTTTCCGGCTCATCTTGATGGAGATCAAAGGGGTGAATTGCGCCCTTATTATCATATGCGTTGGGACGAATATGCAATGCGCGTTCCGGCTTGGGGCGGTAAGCGCAATGACCATGGAGATTGGCGGATGACGAATTGGCAGGAGACCATCAACGAACTGAAGGCCCTAATGCGAAGCCTGCGAACCGATACGCCCGACGTCATGAAAGCCTTCTCCGGCCTGGCGCAGGCTGCGCTGACGCCGAAAGCGCTCGACTGCAAGACCAAGGAGCTGATCGCCGTCGCCATTTCAGTCGCGATCCGCTGCGACGACTGCATCGGCTTTCATGTCAAGGCGGCGCTCGAGCAAGGCGCCTCGCGCGCCGAGGTCATGGAAGCGCTCGGCATGGCGATCTATATGGGCGCGGGCCCCTCGGTCATGTATGCGAGCCACGCCATCGAGGCGTTCGAGCAATTCAAGCCTCCCGTCGCCGCGCCGGCGAGCACGGCCGCCTAGTCTTCCCGCCTGGATTAAAGGGGCTGCAAGGGTCCCCCGGATTCCGGGGGGTGCGGCAAATCCATCTCCGTTGAGCAACCGGCTCTCGCCAAATCGCCACAGAGGTCCTATCTGATGGCGTGAGGGCGCCGCCCGGAGAAGGACCCATGGACCCAGCCATTTCATCGCTCATCGACCGCGCCGGGCTCGACAAGGCCAAGGTCGGCCAACTGATCGCGCGCGGGCTGGACGGCGCCGACGACGGCGAATTGTTCCTGGAATACAAGCAGGCCGAAGTGCTGGTGTTCGACAATGGCCGCCTCAAGCAGGCCACCTACGACACCGCGCAGGGCTTCGGCCTGCGCGCGGTGAAGGATGAGGCGGTCGGCTATGCGCACGCCTCCGACGTATCGGAAGCAGCGCTCGCCCGCGCCGCCGAGGCGGTGCGCGCGGTCAAAGGCGGGCACAGCGGCAAATATGCCGAGCCGCCGGGCCGCACCAATCGCAAGCTTTATGGCGACGAGAACCCGCTGGCGCTGCCGGCCTTCGACGCCAAGGTCAAATTGCTGGAATCGATTGATGCCTATGCGCGCGCCAAGGATGCGCGCGTGCGCCAGGTCACCGCCACCGTCGCCGCCACCTGGCAGGTGGTGGAGATCCTGCGCGCCGACGGCGAGAGCTATCGCGACATCCGGCCGCTGGTGCGGCTCAATGTGAATGTGGTCACCGGTGACGGCGACCGGCAGGAAACGGGCAGCTACGGCTGCGGCGGACGCGAAGGCTATCAGCGCTTCATCGAGACGCAGGCCTGGCAAGGCGCGGTGGATGAGGCTGTGCGCCAGGCGCTGGTCAATCTCGACGCGGTGGCAGCGCCGGCCGGCGAGATGGACGTGGTGCTCGGCTCCGGCTGGCCCGGCGTGATGCTGCACGAAGCGGTCGGGCACGGGCTCGAAGGCGATTTCAACCGCAAGAAATCCTCCGCCTTCGCCGGCCTCATGGGCCAGCAGGTCGCGGCCAAGGGCGTCACCGTGATCGACGACGGCACCATGCAGGCGCGCCGCGGCTCGTTGTCGATCGACGACGAGGGCACGCCGACCAACCGCACCGTGCTGATCGAGGACGGCATCCTGGTCGGCTACATGCAGGACCGGCAGAACGCGCGGCTGATGAACATGAAGCCGACCGGCAATGGCCGGCGCGAAAGCGCATGCCCACGTGCCGATGCCGCGCATGACCAACACCGCCATGCTGGCCGGCCAGCACGATCGCCAGGAGATCATTGCCTCGGTGAAGAACGGCCTTTACGCGGTCAGCTTCGGCGGCGGCCAGGTCGACATCACCTCGGGCAAATACGTGTTCCAATGCACCGAGGCCTATAGAATCGAAAACGGCAAGGTGACCGCGCCGGTGAAAGGCGCCATGCTGATCGGCAACGGCCCGACCGATCTGCATCGCATCTCGATGATCGGCAACGACTTCGCGCTCGACCCCGGCATCGGCACCTGCGGCAAGAACGGCCAGGGCGTGCCGGTCGGCGTCGGTCAGCCGTCCTTGCGCATGGATTGCATCACCGTCGGCGGAACGGCTTGAATCCCATGATGCCAGGACGCGGACGGCGATTTTCGGATAAGATCATGCGCAAGGAATATGACTCTTTGGAGCACAACAGGTTGGTATCGGATCTCTCCCGTATCGGCGGCTGGATCAAGACGATCGTCGATTTGGCGTGCATCTTGATAGTCGTGACCGCGGCGAAAACCGCGATCGCGGAGCCCTATTACGTTCCGTCCGGCTCGATGGAGCCAACCTTGCTGATCGGCGATGAATTGCTGGCGACGAAATTCCCTTATGGCTACGGCTCCGCGTCGCTGCCCTCCTTCATCGTGCTACCGAATACGCCGCGCATCCTCGGCGCCTTGCCGCGCCGTGGCGACGTGGTGGTGTTCCGTTGGCCGGGCGACCGCTCGCAAATCTGGGTCAAGCGCGTGATCGGCCTGCCCGGCGATCACGTCGCGCTGTATAACGGCCGCCTATCGATCAACGGAAGGTCGGTGGATATTCGCCCGGACGGCACCGGCCAAGCCGAGAACGAAGACGGCTCGCGCGTGACGGCCGCCCGCTTCATGGAAACGCTGCCGGGGCAGCGCCAGCACCTGATCTTCAAGCTCACGGCCAATAATCCGCTCGACAACATACCGGAGACGATCGTTCCGCCTGGTCACCTGTTCGTCATGGGCGACAACCGCGACAATTCGGCCGACAGCCGCGTGAAGGTAGCGGACGGCGGCGTCGGCATGCTGCCGGTGGCCGATCTGGTGGGGCGCGTGGACGGCATCGTCGGGTCCTGGGACCTCGGCATCAAAAGCCGACCGCTTTGGACCTGGCCCGCGGGGCTGCGGTTGTCGCGGTTTTTCTCGGCGGTTCACTGAAAATCTTCCGCTCGTACCCGCGAAAGCGGGGACCCAGGGCCAAGCAGACTGGATTCCCGCTTGCGCGGGAATGACCGGAGTAAAACTACCGCACCACGCCGGAAATGCAGCACGGCTTGTGCCGCGGCCGTGTGATTTTGTTTTTCAGATAGCAGCGCGCATTCGACCCGATGTAACCGGGCCGCACATAGGTCCAGGCCCGGCAGCGGTTCTCGTCCTGGCAGGCCGCCCGGCAGGCGGCGCCTGTGGCGTCGGGCGCGGTGTCGAAGTTGCGATAGTCGCCGCCGAAGCGATCGATCGAAAATTCTATCGGGCCCCGGCGCGGCTCGATCACCCCGGCGCCGCGCACGCCCGACACGCAGCATTTGTCCGGCTGCCGCGACGGCACGCAATTCTTCAGCCAGCAGGTGGCGAGCCTGTGGGCCGTGCGCGGATAGGAGAAGCTCCAGGCGCGGCAGCGCGCGTCGCGCTCGCAGCGGGCGGCGCAAACAGCCGGATCGCCGTTGCGGATCTGGAAGGTTAGGTAGTCGCCGCCGCGGCGGTCGTAACCGGATTGCGCCCGCGCCGGACCGGCCGCCGCCAGGACGATCAGCACGAGCACGCCCCATAGAATGATCGGATATCGCATGTGCGCCCGTTCGGCTTGGCAACGGCCGTGAAGTCTAGCCCCGGCGACATGTTAGCGCACCCGCCTGCAAATGTGCACCTTCAGCATGACAGCGACCGGTGCCCGCGCCAAAATCCCGCTTGCTTGACGGAGGAGGATCGTCTGCCGGGACCCTGCCTAACCCTGTGCCGCGCGGCGCACCGCAGCGCATCCGCGCGTCGTTCGTGACGATGCCTCGGGCCGATGCGACGCGAGCCGCGCTGGCGCGCGTGCGCGCGCAGCCTGCCGTCTGCAACCGCTATGACCTTGTGGCCGCCGCGCTGCTGATCGCCTTGCTGGCGCTCGCACTCACGACCTACGATTCCTACGCGATCTCCAATGACGAAGGGGTGCAGCAGCACTACGGCGAACTGATCGTGGCCTATTACGCCAGCGGCTTCACCGATCAGTCGCTGTTCCACTACGTGAATCTTTATTTGTACGGCGGCTTGTTCGATGTTTTCGCGGTCCTCATCGAGCGACTTCTGCCGTTTTTCGATCCTTATTCGATCCGGCACGTTCTTTGCGCGCTGACCGGCATTGCCGGCATCGCCGCCGCGTGGGCGACGGCGCGACTGGTGGCGGGGCCGCGCGCCGGCGCCATCGCCGCCGCGGCGCTGGCCGTATGCGGGCCATGGTACGGCTCGATGTTCAATCACACCAAGGACGTTCCGTTCGCCGCCGCGATGATGGGCGCCACTTATTTCCTGTTGCGGGCGACGCGCGAACTGCCGCGGCCGCATCTGCGCCACGTGGTCGCCTTTGGGCTCCTGCTCGGCGCCGCACTCGGCATTCGTGCGCTCGGCCTGCTGATGGTGGGCTATGCCTGCCTCGCCATGCTCATGCGCATCCCGCGGCCGCGCCGGGGGCCGATGCGCGACAGCTTGAACTTTTTCGCGCAGTCGGTGATCGCGCTCGCGCCGGCCTTTCTCATCGGCTACGTGATCATGATCGCGGCCTGGCCGTGGGCCGCGCTCGCTCCGCTCAATCCGGTGCGCGGCCTGGTCGATCTCGGCGAATTCAATTACCACATCAAAACATTGCTTGACGGCCAGGTTTACGAGATGGGCGACGTGCCGCGCTGGTACGTGCCGGTCTATCTGCTGATCAAGTTGCCGCTGTTCGTGCTGGTCGGCGCCGCGGCCGCATTCGCATTTGCCATCCACCCCGGCGCGGCGGCGGCGGCGCGCGCGCCGGACCGGCGTTCGGAAACCGCCCTGCTCGCCTTCATCGCCACGTTTCCGGTCATCTGCGAAGTGATCGACCGCGGCCCCGCCTTCACCGGCCTGCGGCATTTCCTGTTCGTGGTTCCGCCTTTTGCCGTGCTTGCCGGCCTCGGTTTCGACTGGCTGCTGACGGAGATCGAGACGCACGGCCGCGCGCTTGCGATGGCGGCGCTCGCCGCCATCGGCGCGCTGCTGTTATGGAACGCCGCGATCCTCGTCGAGCTGCACCCCTATCAGTATCTTTATTACAATCCGCTGGTCGGCGGGCTGGAGGGGGCGTCGGGACTCTACGTCACTGACTACTGGGTCAACATCATGCCGGAGGCGGTCGACGATCTCGAAGATTACGTCGCCAAGCTCGATCAGACCGGCGATCGCGGCCGCCATTACACCGTGGCGGTGTGTGGCGAGCGACTGCCGTTCGAGAAGGAAGCCGACGCTCGCCTGCAATGGACCGAAGACTGGAAGAAGGCGGACTTCTTCATTGCGCCGACACACATGAATTGCGACCGCGCGCTCGCCGGCAAGGTGATTGCGACCATTACACGGCTGGGCGTGCGCATCGGCGTGGTCAAGGACCGCCGCGCGCTGGTGCGGTCGGAAATTGCCCGCCATCACTAGGGCGCGGACGCATGAAAAGCCCGGCACGTATCTATGGGGCCCATCAAATCAAGCTGAGATATCGGCTCTCACTCTGGCTAGCGTCGGGGCATCATAGGTCGCCAACAATTGTCGGTAGTTGCCGCCAGTCAAGTTTTGCCTCGCGAGCGCCAAGTCTTGAGTACCAGGCATAGTCGGAAACTCTTGCGCATCTGCTGCAATTTGTCGTACTCGAAAACCGGTTCGCGCCGCCACGAAATTCAACCAAATGTCGTCACTCTTAGGGCAGCCGTCGAGGAATCCTTCGCCTGCTTTGTCTAGCACTCTTAAAAAGGCAACCGGGTAGATTACTCCGCTCACTCCGGTGAAGAAGACCGAGTAACGCGGCTCGGTGCTTGCCGTCATAGGCCAGTCCCGATACCGCAATAAATTACCTGAATAATCGAATTTCATATCTCGAGCACGATAGCAGTTGATGACGTCTCCGTTACCTTCGTGAGCCTGATGCAAACGTGCAAGCCACCAAGTTGGATATATTACGTCGTCGTCAATCGTGACTAACGGCTTGTCCGCAGCCAATGCTTTAGGAACAGCATAAAAATATTTGGTATGGGGACCGAGGTCTCTCACGAAGAAAAGTTCAAGGCCGCGAGCCTCAAACTCCTTCAAAGACTTCGGAAGTTGATCACGACTAAATTTCTCATCTAGAAACAGCAGGGTTCGGTTTGGCTTCAATTCCCCGTTCGCTATGGATTCCAGCGTCCCCCAGACCGTTTCCAGTCTGTGTCCGTGCGTCGTTAACGAGAGCACGACGGGCGCAGTTCCAATAACGCTTCGTTCCATCATGTAGCTCCGACTTCGTAAGCAATTGACGCTCAAGGCGTCCCTGAGTTCATAAATTCCCCACCATCAAATAATCTTAGATCGATTGCGGCGTGATCTAATAAAGGGTCTGGCTCGTCTGGTTCGTGATGTTAAACGGTGTTCCGGGATTGGTAGCCTGGCTTTCTGTCACGGCAAATCTACGATACTTCCTTGAGCGTCACTCTGCACTTAACCGCATCTTCGGCATAGCCAGGCTCCTTTCCAAGACAGTCTTGCTCAAACCGCCAGATACAAAGAGGTCGAGCTGGGTCATGTTGTTCATCGCCGACGAAGCGATCGACCAGCAATGCGTTTTTGCTGCGCTGCATGAGTCCGCTTGTGATGCTGTGGACGGCTCCTCCACCGGCACGTGAGTGCCACGAATGTGGGCGCTGTTAAGGCCCCCACAATTTGGAGGAGCCAAACATGCACACAGTCACGACAATCGGTCTCGATATTGCCAAGTCGGTGTTTCAGGTCCACGGCATTGATGCTGCTGGCCAAGTGGTTATCCGCCGGCAGTTGAAGCGGCGCTACGTCCTGGCGTTCTTCCAGAAGCTGTCACCATGCCTGGTTGGCATCGAGGCTTGCGCCTCGTCGCATCATTGGTCGCGTGAACTCAAGGCGCTCGGCCACACCGTGCGGCTGATGCCGCCGGCTTACGTGAAGCCCTACGTCAAACGGCAGAAAAACGATATGACTGATGCGGAGGCGATCTGCGAGGCTGTCACGCAGGGCCAACATGCGGTTCGTGCCAACCAAGACGCCTGAGCAGCAGAGTTGCCTGATGCTTCACCGCACACGCCATCTGTTTATCCGTCAGCAGACCGCCGTGATCAACTCGATCCGGGCTCAGCTTGCCGAACTCGGGATCGTCGCGCCGGTCGGACGCAAAGGTGTCGATGAGCTGCTCAACGTTGTTGCCGATCCGGCCGACAAGCGAGTTCCCGATATTGCACGCGAATGTCTTGCCTCTCTCGGGGCTCACCTACGCAAGCTCAAGGAGCAGATTGTTGCGTTCGATCGGATGATCATGGCCTGGCATCGATCCGACGCAACGAGCAAGCGCCTTCGTTACATTCCCGGGGTCGGCCCGATGCTGGCCACGGCCTTGGTTGCCAGCGTTGCCGATCCGAAGGCTTTTCGATCAGGGCGCAACTTCTCAGCCTGGATCGGGCTAGTGCCGAAGCAGCACTCAAGCGGGGGCAAGGATAGGCTCGGCGGTATCAGTAAACAGGGTGATCGCTATCTGCGCGGCCTGTTCGTGGCCGGCGCGCTGTCCGTGATCCGCTATGCCAAGATCCACGGCACCAAGCATCGGCCTTGGCTCACGGCATTGCTGGCTCGAAAACCGACCAAGGTCGCAGCCATTGCGCTGGCCAACAAGCTTGCCCGTATGGCCTGGGCCATGATGGCCACGGGCGAACGCTACAAGAATCCCGTCGCGCTAGCGGCGTAATCGAGATCGCGTCGGACAGCCGGCGTGATGTGAAGGTTGGAAGGAGCGAACAGCACGTAATGCAGAGCCGGTCGATCCGGCGATCAGGACAACCCACTTGTGCCAGCGCATTGTCGAATGCGTGCTTGTGACCGGGACCTGATCCGCGGAGGGCATTATGGCCAGCGGCCCTGTGTGCCGCACTTAAAGGCCGAACACATGGCTGCACCGACCAATGCTGCAAACGTGAAGAAAGCTCTTGCCAACTCGGAGCCGTCCACACATGGCACAAAGCGAACATTTCGCGACTGCGGTCGCGCGTCCGCTATCGGACGGATGGCGTTGAAAAAGTCGGCCACTGAAGGTTTGCTGCTGTTTATTTGAGCTTTAGACGGGCACCGCCGTCTTATTTATTGATCTCTCCCCTTCGAGGGGTTCACCACTGACACTATCGTTTGATTCCTGCGGCAACTTATATTCACGCAATGCAAGCGACCGTGGCATCAGGCGGCCGCCAGATGTATTTTGCAAGAGTTTTGAGGTTTTGCGCGATAGCGACGAGATGACACTCGTCGCGCGCACCGGATATCCTCGCAGGCGAAGTCGTTCAAAACCGTGATGCGACTTGGCGTGTGCGAACTTCATCTCGACTTTTTTACGCTCATCGCGTGACCTCTCGTATTCTGGCGTTCCCATTAGTGCACGGGCGTGGTCACGGGCATCTTCGTTGACGTCGCGCGGGACGATGCGTTGTGGAGTGTTCGGGCAGCACTTGGACTTGAGGGGGCATCGGCCGCAGTCGCGGGTGCTCGCCGTGTAGCGCAGCATGTAGCCAGAGAGAATGCGGCCCGTTGTCTTCAGGAGCTTACCTGCCGGACAAATATAAACGTTGAGTTCCTTATCGAATGTGAAGTCGGCGCGTGAAAAGGTGCCGTCCTCGCGGGCGCTCTTGTCCCAGACCGGGATGTGCGGCGTAACGCCAGCTCCGATCAGCCAACCGAGGAACTTGCCCGTGCCATAGGCCGTGTCGGCGACGAGGCGCTTAGGCTTTAAGCCGAATATCTTCTCAGTGCGCTCAAGCATCGGCTTGGTTGCCGCGACTTCGTCGTAGGTGCGAGCCGGGGTTGCCTGCAACCCCAACGATGACAGCGGCAGGCCCGATATCGATCAGGTAATTGAGCCCGTAGCCGAACTGCACGCGCTTGTTGGCCTTCGCCGTCCAGGCTGAACAAGGATCCACCGGCGAGATCACCTTCGGCGGCTTACGGTTGGCGTCGGGATCCTCGTCATCGAGCCCGGCGAGGAACTCGGCAGCAGCACGCGTCTGTCGTTCCGGCAGTGACCAGTCGATCTCATCGGGAGGCTTGCCGTGATAGCGGCTGGCGTTGGCTTCAATGACACTGGCATCAACGGCAAAGCCTTCGCCCTTGACCAGCCCCGCGTTCATGCAGGCAAACACCACCGCCTCGAATACTCATGCCGCAATATGTCGCTGTCGCGGAAGCGGCCGTGACGATTGACCGAAAACGTCGAGTGGTCGGGCACCTCATCATCAAGATCGAGCCGGCAGAACCAGCGATAGGCGAGATGTAGCCCGACCTCCTCGCACAGCCTCCGCTCGAAGCGGATGCCGTAGCAATACCCACAATCAGCATCCGCAGCATCAGCTCAGGGTCGATCGAGGGACGCCCGATCTCGCTATAATACGGCGCCAGCTTCTCGCGAAGCCCTGCCAAAACCTGCGTAACTACCGGATTGATCCGGCGTAGCAAATGGCCCGCCGGGATGCGCTGTTCAAGGTTGAATAGATAGAACAGCTGGCTCTGATCACCCGTCTGCCGACCCATCATGGCAAACCTCCGTCATCAGGATTCCATGCTGACGGAATCACTGTTCGCCAAAAGTGACGAGCCCTTTTTCAACAGCATCGGGGAAAAGCAGACGTCGACTGACCGTTGCTCGCTAGCCTCAATTTATGAGTTCACGCCCTAACACTACTTTGGCAGATTACTGACGCCGCGATGCGCGGCATATCTATTTTCTGCAGTGCGGGCATCGTTGCGATGGCGGTTGTGTGATGAGTTCGAGGATGGCGTTTCGGACGCGGGCAAAGTTGGCTGAGGTGGAGGGCCGCTGATTTTTTTTTTTCGTCTTGCCGCTGCGAGGCGGCGATGCTGGAGGAAGGCGTAAGCGATCATCGTCATCAATGCATGACGATGCAGGCCTTGCCAGGATCGTCCTTCGAAGTGATCAGGCCGAGTTCTTCCTTCAACTGCTGGTGAGCCTGCTCGCAAATCCATCGCGCCTTGATGGTAGCCGCCAAGGTGTGCACATCAGTCTTGGCCGGCAAATTGGCGAGATAGTATTTCTTCTCCCCCGACATCCTGTGTTCGCCGATGAGCCAAAGTTCTCCTCCGGCAACGCTGCTGACCTTTGTCCCACACCCGCTGCGGGGGTCGATCGGCGACTTGCACGCGGACCGCGGCAAAACGAGCCTTGAGCTTGCCTTTTGTGCCGGTGCGCCAGCTGATGGTCTGCCATCTGGTAGCTGCCAGCATATCTTCGGCCGGCTTCGATAGAACATTGGGAATATACCGCTTGCGGGGCGGCCGCGCTTGGCAACCGGCCAGATCATCCGCACATCGGCAGGGTACACCTTGAGATGACGCGGAATGCCAACCGCCCAGGCCAATTTGCGGGCCGTGAGCCCCTGGCGAAACGGCGCGCTCAGCCCATAACCGGCATCCGCCAAGACGCAGCCAAAGCGGACGCCGGCCGCGATGACACGATCCAGCTCCGCCAGAGCCAAAGCCGTCGTCCGCCACACCCGGTGTTCGGCTGGAACGCCCGCTCGCTGCAGCCGCGCCCGGTTGCTCGTCCAACTCTCGGGAAGGAACAGCCGCAATGCCAACATGACCGGCACTTCGCCGCGCGCCAGGCACCGATACCAGGGTCTGGCAGGTGGCGGCCCTACCCAAAGCTGAAGCGTATTGCGCCGCTACGCCAACCAGTGCGTGCCCTTCTTCGGTTCGGGATCGTCAATCGCCATCACGGCACTACTACCCCCGACGAGCTTATCCGCTTGGACAAGCAGTTCCGTTTCCACCGGCGCCACATCCCAGACCCCGGCCGCAATGAAGTGATGCAACTGATCGTATTCGCAAAGCGCAAGCCGCTGTGCCATCGGCTGAATGCTCTTGCGATCGCCAGGGCCAATCAATCCCGACACGTACAGCGGACACATCCGTTGCCGAGCTTTGTGCCCCAGCAACAAGAAAAGGCTTGAGCAAACGTCCAAGCTCGTACGTCCAATCCGACGTCCTGCCAACCATGGTCGGCCCCTCCAAAAGCCAACCACCCATAAGTCACAGAAAAACTGATTTGGGAATCCCTCGCTGCTGAAATCTGCCAAAGTAGTGCTA
>CAWBLD010000008.1:0-145145 GCA_963789455.1 uncultured Alphaproteobacteria bacterium
CGATTATCGATATGCCTTTTCCGGAACGCATAAAGCTTCTAGCAAAGGTAAAAGCCGCATTCCGTTGTTGCGTTTGCCACAAGCCGTTTGTGGACGTTCATCATTTAATTCCTGAGGCCAAGGGTGGGCCAAGCACAATTGCAAATGCGGCGCCGTTGTGCGCGTCATGCCACGATTTATACGGAGGAAATCCCGACAAGCGCAAAGCACTGAGCCAGATGAGAGATAATTGGTGGCTCTTGATTGAAGAGCGGAACAAACGTTTAGCCGATATCTCTGAATCCAAACCACCTTATGAAATAACAGAAAAACCGCATTTCACCGGCGGGCTTAGACGTTCAAGGATGATGCTTTACCATCGTGTATTTCCGACTCGAGAGATTTGAAAAATTTGCAAAAATTCTACTCGAACTCGTTTGCAATACACAAAAGCACGCCCCAAACCAAAAACGAATTCTTTGGTTGGATATCGACGGACATCGAAGGAAGGACGGCTGGTTTGATAGTGATATGGCAGAACTGCAATTAAGTTTTCTCGGAAAGTTCTTGATTCAGTTTGTTACTGAAGTTCATGCACCGTTACTCCGGCTGCGAAACAAGCGACAGCAAAGCAATGACGTGCCAACGGAGATACGGTTCTTCAAGAATGACGCGCATGTAATGCAAAAGGCTGTGAAAGAGAACATTGATAAACTTTGGATCGCCGATCAGGGCATAATGGTCGGAATTCACAAGAATAGCATCGCGAAAACAGAGTCATTGTGTACATTCCAATCGATCAGACAGCCTATATAAGCAAGTTCTTTTAGCATGTGCCCTTGCTGAAACTAATGACCGTGGAAATTTTGCGCCGCTATCAGTATGTAAGCCGCTCACAAAAATTCTTGGTCGCGCAAAAGAAGTGGAGATTTCAGCTTTTCAGCAACATTTGAAAAATTTTATAACTGAAGAACGCGGCAATGTTTTGATCAGAAAGGGAAGAGAGCGTGCCTACCGTTTTCGATTCAGTGATCCTGTAATGCAGCCATATGTAATTATGAGGGGGATCGAGCAGGGATTCGTAGATAAAAAGGCTATTGATGTTCTTTCTTTCCCTGCCGAGCCGAAATTGCCCATCTAGCTTTAGCCGCCTTGCGGGCAATCTTTTGACGCGTGGCCGCATCCAACGTTACAGCACGGGCTTTACCGCCCTTGGTGCCGCCGAGTTTACCCCTACTTACCGCAGCCGCATCTTTTCCTTGTTCTTCTGGCGTCGGCGGTCTGTCCTCGTAAGCGGTGTTTTCAGGCCACGCGCTTGAGTGCCGGGGCAGCAGGATAGGCCCATGGCAGCAGGTCATCGATCTGGCTGTTGGGATGGCCGTTGACGATCTTGGTGATGACGTCGGCGATGTAGGTCAGCGGTTCGACACCGCAGAGCTTGCAGGTTTCGATCAGCGAGGCGATGACGGCCCAGTGCTCGCCACCGCCGTCGGAGCCGGCGAATAGCGCGTTCTTGCGGTTTAGCGCAATCGGTCGGATCGAGCGTTCGACAACGTTGCTGTCGATCTCGATGCGGCCGTCGTCGAGGAAGCGAGTGAGGCCGTCCCAGCGCGACAGGGCGTAGCGGATCGCTTCGGCGAGCTTCGTCTTCTGACTGATCAGACCGAGCTTGGTGCGAAGCCAGGGTTCAAGGTCGTCGATGACCGGCCGGCTCTTCTCTTGCCGAAGATCGCGCCGCTCATCGGCACTGCGGCCACGGATCTCACTCTCAACGGCATAGAGCTTGGCGATGCGTTCGAGCACTTCGCTGGCGATCGGCGCGGGGCCGGCCGCGGCGAGCTCGAAGAAGCGGCGGCGTACATGGGCCCAGCAGAAGGCAAGTTGAACGTCGCCACGCTCGGCGAGCACGCGATAGCCACCATAGCCATCCACCTGCAGGATGCCCTTGAAGCCAGCCAGATGCGTGATCGGCCGTTCGGCCTTGCGATCAGGCGCATAGACATAGGCCACGCCTGGCGGATCGGCGCCGCCCCACGGCCGGTCGTCGCGGGCGTAAGCCCAGAGCTGGCCAGTCTTGGTGCGGCCACGCCCCGGATCGAGCACTGGGGCCGTGGTCTCGTCAGCGAACAGCTTGGTCGAACCCTTGAGCCGCATGAGGAGGCGTTCCTGCACCGGCCGCAGCAGCCAGGCGGCGCGTCCAACCCAGTCCGCCAGAGTCGAGCGATCCAACGAGATGCCCTGCCGGGCGTAGATTTGGGCCTGTCGATAGAGCGGCAGGTGATCGGCATATTTGGAGACGAGAACCTGGGCTACTGTCGCCTCGGTCGGCAGCCCTCCCTCGATCAGCCGCGCCGGCGCGGGGGCTTGCACCACCACCTCTTCGCAGGCCCGACAGGCATACTTGGGCCGGCGCACGACCAGCACGCGCAGCTGCGCTGGGATGATGTCGAGCCGTTCGCTGCGATCCTCGCCGATCCGGTGCAGTGCGTTGCGGCAGCACGGACAGCTGTGATCCTCGATGTCGACTACCATTTCGATGCGCGGCAGATGCGCCGGAAGCGATCCAAGATTTATGCGGCGCTTTGCGGCACGCTTGGCTCGCTCAGCCGGGGCTGCTGCTTCGCCTTCGGCCTCGCTGCTCGCGGCCACCTGCTCGACCTCTTCGAGGCCGAGCAGCAGTTGATCCTCCGGCAGTGTCTCGGCCCGTCGGCCGAAGCGATGGCGTTGCAGCTCCTTGATGATCTGTTCCAGCCGCTCTGCGCGCGCACGTTCCGCCAGCAGCATCGCCTTCAGCGTGCCGAGATCATCAGGAAGCGTGTCCGCCATCACCGTCATGGCAGGATTGAATCACAGGCTGTCGTGCTTTGCGAGTTTTTCGAGCAGAATGATTCACTCTGTCGCAGATCAACTCGGCTGCGCTGGCGCCGCTGTCTCTCGCGCGCTGTGGACCCGACGCCAGTCGAGCCCTTCCAACAGCGCCGAGAGCTGCGCCGCCGTCAGATGCATGACGCCGTCCTGCATATTCGGCCAGCGGAACGCACCATCCTCGAGCCGCTTGGCAAACAGGCACATGCCCGTTCCATCCCAGAAGATCAGCTTCACCCGGTCCGCTCGCTTGGCGCGGAACACATAGACGGCCCCCGAGAATGGATCGGCCGATATCGCCTCACGCACCAATGCCGCCAGGCCCTCGGCGCCCTTGCGGAAGTCGACCGGCTTGGTCGCCACCATCACCCGGACCGCACCCGTTGGACCAATCACGTCTCGGCCTTCAGCGCGTGGATCACCGCCGCGACCGTCTTGGCCTCAGCACCGCGGCCGACGCGAACCGTAACGCCGTCGATCTCCAGTTCGATGATCCCAGGGACGCCGTCAGCTCTGCGCGCCCGCTTGCGTGTCCGGCCGCAACCTGCGGGCGCCGCAGGCATATCCACGACCGCCGGTACAAATGCCCGAGTACCTTCGCCGCCGGTCGCCTCCAGTGGCTGCCGGGCTTGCCGGCGCCAACCGAACAACTGCTGCGGCGTGAGCCCATGCCGACGGGCAACTTCCGAAACCACTGCACCCGGAGCAAGCGTCTCTTCAATGATACTGGCCTTGTCATCCTTCGAGAACCGACGCCGACGGCCAGTTCCCGTGATCACCTCCAGCCGCCGCACTGCCTCCGGCTTAAGCGTATGGTCAAACGTAGACACAAGCCGATCTCCGAATCAGGGATCGTCACACTCGCCGATCAACATGCGCAGCAAAAGGTGGGGTTGAAACGGCGCTTACCTGTCCTCCACCTCTCCCGCCGCAATATCGACGATGAGCTTGGCGAGCTGGGAGGGATCGCGGGGGCGTTTGCGGTGGTCAGGCATCCGGAGTTTCCTTTGCCCCAACAAGAGGGCCAATGAAATCAGTCCAAAGCAGGTATAGGCCGAGCGCCACCATTACGCCCCCTCCGGCAACAGCTAAAAAATATATGCGCGAAGCGTAGCCAAGTTCAAAAACAAACAAAAAGCCGCCCCAAAACACCAGGCTGACTTCAATAAATAAAGCTAAAACGCGCCTCATGAAACCAATATGCAGCCGTTCGCGCGAGGCCGCTAGGGCTGAATTTAGGACTTAAATCCAAACTGACCCACTACCAACGCGCGGGTCAATAAACCGCAAGAATTACGCGATCTTAGCGGGGCGCTGTCAGCGAACTGTCAGCTTCCATTTACCGATTTCTAAGCGGCCCCGCTCTATTGCAATACCGCACCGGAAGGCACGTCGAACATCGCGGGCTGTCGCTTCATGGTCGAACAACGAATCGACATAAGACTAAGAACATTTAAGAGCGGTTCGATCTCATTCGACTATGCAGCCGGAATCGATTGCGTCGTGCGCAATATTTCAAAAACCGGCGCTTGTCTTGAAATTGAGAACCCGGTCGGGATTCCTGACGAATTTACTTTGGTCATCAAGCCCGAATATCTAAAGCGAACTTGTCACGTTACATGGCGATCCGCGCGGCGAATCGGCGTTCAATTTGTCTGAACGGCCGCGACCCGATCGCTCACGTCCTAAAGCTTATCAGTAACGCCAGCGGCCGCCGCGAGTTTCGGTTGAACCGCCACTAGGCCTTATCGAAACGCACCCGCGCGTCCTGAATGGCGGCACGGTGCTTGCGCGCCCATAGCCCCAATTCGCTCACCGGCTCAAGCAGCGAGCGGCCGAGCCGGGTCAGCTCATAATCGACGCGCGGCGGAACGGTCGGGAACACCGTGCGCGTGACCAGCCCGTCGCGCTCGAGCCCGCGTAGCGTGAGCGTGAGCATGCGCTGCGAGATGCTGCCGAGTGCTTTGCGCAGTTCGTTGAAGCGCTTGGGGCCGTCGCCGAGCGTCGAGACCACCAGCACGGTCCATTTGTCGCCGACCCGCGCCAGCACCTCGCTTACCGCCCGGCAGTCCTCGGGCACATGCAGGTTACCTGGTATCGCGGATGTGCCTTCTTGCGCGCGCCGTGCGGTCATCTATCTAGCCTCAGTATCAAATCGTAACCAACAAGCTAGAGGCCCCCATGACGAAATTCAAGCTCGGCCTGATCGTCGGCAGCAACCGGCGGGAATCGATCAACCGCAAGCTGGCGCAGGCATTAGCTAAGCTCGGCGCCGCTCAATTCGACGGCAGGATCATCCCGATCGACGACCTTCCGCTCTACAATCAGGACCTGGAAGCCGCCCTGCCAGCGAGCGTTACGCGCTTCAAATCCGACATCGCGGGTTCCGACGCCCTGCTGTTCGTCACCCCCGAGCACAGCCGCTCGATTCCCGCCCTGCTCAAGAACGCCATCGACTGGGGTGCGCGGCCCTGGGGCAAGACCTCGTGGCCCGGCAAGCCGGCCGCCGTCATCGGCACCTCGGGCGGCGCCATCTCCACCGCCATCGCCCAGCAGCATCTGCGCGCGGTGCTCGGCGATCTGGGCCTGCACGTGGCGGGCGGCGAAGCCTATATACTGTTCAAACCCGATCTCATCGACGCGCAAGGCGCGGTCACCGACGACAGCGTGCGGACGTTCCTGAAGAATTTCGTCGACCAGTTCGCCGCCTTCGCCGGTAAATTCGTGATCCAGGGCGCGCGACAAGCGGCGTAATGAAACAAGCAGTGCTGCGAATGCGGCGGGACTCCCTCTCCCCTGGGGGGAGAGGGTTGGGGTGAGGGGGCAAATGACTTTCTAATGGCCCTAACCCCTCACCCGGATCGCGATCCGACCTCTGCCTATGGGAGAGGTAAAACGGGAATCGCTGCACGCTAGATTCAAGATAGAAAGGCCAAAAATTATGTCCATCCGCCCCGTCAAGCGCATCGTGCAATCGACGCCCACCATCGAGGGCGCCGGCGTGAAACTGCGCCGCGCCTTCGCTTTCGGCGAGACCGCGGAGACCGATCCGTTCCTGCTGCTCGACGATTTCCGCAACGACCGGCCGCAGGATTATCTCGCCGGCTTCCCCTGGCATCCGCACCGCGGCATCGAGACCATCACTTACGTGCTCAACGGCACGGTTGAGCACGGCGACAGCCTGGGCAATCGCGGCACGCTCGGCTCCGGCGACGTGCAATGGATGACCGCCGGGCGCGGCATTATGCATCAGGAGATGCCGCAGGGCGACGCGCAAGGCCGCATGCACGGCTTCCAGCTGTGGGCCAACCTGCCCTCCGCGCTCAAGATGACGGCACCGCGCTATCAGGATGTCCAGGCTGCCGCCATTCCGGAGATCGTCGACGACGACGGCACGCGCGTGCGCGTGGTGTGCGGCGATTTCTGGGGCAAGCGCGGCCCGGTCGAGGGCGTCGCCGCCGATCCGCGTTATCTCGACGTGTTCGTGCCGGCGGGCCAACGCAAGACGCTCAAAGTCGAAACCGAGCGTCACGCCTTCGCCTATGTGTTCGAGGGCGACGGCCGGTTCGCCTACGCCTCGAAGCCCTTGGGCGTGCTCAGCGAGAAGCAGGTCGGCGGCGAGGAAATCGTATTCCGCGAGCCGGCCGGCGACCGCTCGCTGGTGCTGTTCGACGCGGGCGACGAGGTCACCGTGCAGGCCGGCGAGCACGGCATCCGCTTCCTGCTGGTGTCCGGCAAGCCGATCGAGGAGCCGGTCGCCTGGTACGGGCCGATCGTGATGAACACCCAAGCGGAGCTGCAACAGGCTGTCTCCGAACTGCGCAGCGGCACGTTCATCACGGCCTGATCGCGCCCGCAGCGTGGTTGCGCGCGGCGGCTCTGCAACGAGCCGCCGGACCGCGCTCGGCCGTCCGCCGTCACCGGAATTTCTGCCCAACCGAACGCCACGCCCCCTGTGCGCACCGCCGACAAAAGCAATTGACGGTGCGCGCAAGAAAGGGTCCCCTTGGCAGGGCCGTGCAATCCGGGAACGGCAATGCATTCGGAACGTCATAATCTGGGCCACGATGATGGCCTTCCGAACCGTCCGGCTTCGCCCCGCCGCGAGCGGCACCGCCTTGCCCTCGGGATCGAGCGGATCGGCCTGGTTCCGCTGCGTTTCCCGGCCATCGCCACCTTCGTCCTTATCGTCTTGTGCGTTGCGGCCGCGTTCGGCTTCGAACGCATCAAGGTCGACGATTCGCTCAGCCAGTTATTCCGCTCCGACACGCCCGAGTTCCGCCAATACGAGTCGGTGACGCATCGGTTCCCGTCGAGCGAGTTCGACGTGCTGGTCGTGGTCGAAGGCAAGACCCTGCTGGAACGCGAGCCGCTGGCGAAGTTGCGCGATTTAGTCACCGACCTGCAGCTGATCGACGGCACCCGCGGCATTATTTCCTTGTTCTCGGCGCGCCAGCCGCCGGAAAACGGGGGAATTCCCGAAGCGCTGTTCCCGGAGGACCTGCCGCAGGGCGCCGATTATCAGAAGCTGATCGAGCGCGTAATGGGAAACGAGATCATCCGCGGCAAACTGCTGTCGCTCGACGGGCAATTGGCGCTGGTCGTGCTCGCGCTCGATCCCAATGTCGCCGAAGGCAACGGGCTGCGCACGGTTGTTGGCGAGATCCGCAAGACCATGACCGACGATCTGGCCGATTCCGGGCTGACCGGGCAGCTCTCCGGTGTGCCGGTGATGCAGCTCGAAATCCGCAACGCGGTCGAGCGCGACCGGCTGATCTACAACGCCTTCGGCTTTGCCGCCGGCTGCCTGATCGCCATCGTGTTCTTCCGCCGCGTGTCGTTCATGGTGATGGCGGCAGGTCCGCCGCTGATCGCCATCCTGCTCGCGCTCGGCGCCCTGGGCTGGCTCGGCTTCCGCCTCAACATGTTCCTCAACGTGATGACGCCGCTCATCATGGTCATCAGCTTTTCCGACAGCATGCAGCTCACCTACGCCTCGCGCGACTGGATGCTGCAGGGCAAGAGCAAGACCGAAGCGATCCGCAACGCGGTCACGGTGGTCGGGCCGGCCTGCGTGCTCACCCACGCGACCGCCGGGGTTTCCTTCATCGCCTTGCAGTTTTCCAGTTCCGACCTGATCCGCACCTTCGGCGAAGCGGGACTGATCGCGACCCTGATCGCGCTGGTTGCGGTTCTGATGCTGGCGCCGCTGCTCGGCTTTCTGCTGGTGCACAAGGAAGCCGCCTTCACGGCGACGGTCGGCCGCACCGACCGCGCGGTGAATGTGTTGCGCCGGTTCTGCGCCTGGATCGCCACCCGCATGGTCGACCGCGCCGCGTTCTACAGCGCGATCAGCGTGCTGCTGGTCGGCGGTCTCGCGTTCATCTTCGTCAATTTGCAGCCGCGCTACCGGCTGGCCGACCAGGTGCCCGACCGCGATCAGGCGGTCAAGGCAAGCCAGCGCCTCGACGTCAAGCTCACCGGCGCCAATCCGGTCGACGTGCTGGTCGAGTTTCCCAAAGGAAAGTCGCTCTATGCGCCGGAAACGCTCGCCACCATAGCCGCCGTGCACTCGATCGTTGAGCAACAGGCCGGCGTCGGCAATGTCTGGTCGCTGGAAACGCTGCGGCGATGGCTGGCCGAAAAGGCCGGCAAGTCCGATGTCGCCACGCTCAAGCAATATGTCGACGTGTTGCCGGAACATCTGGTGCGCCGTTTCATTTCCGCCAAGCAGGACGCGGTCGTGGTGTCGGGCCGCATTCCGGACGTCGACGCCAGCCAGTTGCTGCCGGTGATCAACGCGCTCAATGCAAAGCTCGCAGCGGTGCGCGCCGCCCATCCGGGCTACAACATCGCCGTGACCGGCCTGGCCGCGATCGCCGCACGCAACAGCGCCGACATGATCGACCGCATGGAGCGAGGCTTGACGATCGAAGTCGTCTTCGTCGCCGCCTTCATCGGCCTCGCCTTCCGCTCGGTCCTGGTCATGCTGGTGAGCATCCTGCCGGCGATCTTCCCGATCGTGGCCTCGGGCGCGCTGCTATGGGTCATGGGCGAAGGGCTTCAATTCGCCAGCGTCGTCGCGCTCACCGTCTCGTTCGGGCTGGGCTTGAGCGCGACCATCCATTTCCTCAACCGGTTACGGCTCGAGAACAGGCCCGGCGAGGACCCCGGTGCCGCGGTTCAGCGCGCGACCGTCCTGGTCGGCCCCGCCTTGATACTGACCTCGGTGGTGCTGGCCTGCGGTTTGGCGATGACGGTGTTTTCCGACCTGCCGTCGCTGCGCCTGTTCGGCTGGCTTTCGGCCTTCGCCATGATGGCGGCGCTGGTTGCCGATCTCACCATCCTGCGGCCGACCACCATGTTCCTGCACCAGCTGGCCCGCCGGATGAGCCGGTAGTGCCCTGCGTTACAGCGTGATCCAATTACGATTTAAATCACTGTGCTTGCCTAACATTTTGCTTGCGCATGATCTTTTCCGAAAACCGGTTCCCACTTTTCGGGATCATGCGCTATCGCCGGCTGAGAACGATGGAGACTTCCGACATCTTGCTTCCGGGCGATCGAATCAAGATCGACTGGCGGCGGCTGTGGGTCGTCATATCGAGCAGCGCCGCGAAAGTCGGCCCCTCGGCCCTGACCGAAATATGATTACCGTTGACGCTGCCGGTAAACGAGCCGGCCGCACGCTGGATCGTCTCGTTCCAGCTGCCGCTGATGGTGCCGTCGCCGTACCGCCCGGTGGCGCGAAAATCGAAGCTGTAGCTGTCGCTGGCGCAGCGCAACGCCAGATGCAGATCGTTGCCGGCGCCCCGCACGGCATAGGTCGCGCGGCAATGAATGCGTTCGTGCGATCCGCTGGACAGCGTGATATTGCCCCGCCCCGACCAGGAACCGGGCAAGTCGGCGAATGGATGCTTCTGTGCATGACCGGCCGGCGCCGACAGCGACAGCATCGTCACCGACGCCGCCACGATACCGAAAGCAATGCAGGCTTGCTTCAAATGCGGCAACATCGGTGTCGGACCCAGCAAATCGCCCATCGATACTATGGTAGGAGCGCTGGTTATGGGAGTGGAAAAATCGGCGGCCGGCTTTTTTCTGGGCATATCTTAATAGAGCAAATTGCTGGAAATTTTATGACATTGCCTTGTGTCACATTATTTCAGGCTCCGCCTTGGCCCGCCTGCCCTGCCGATGCAGCGCCATCCCTTGTTCGAGCCTGGCTTGCAATACTGCAACAGCAACGTTCGCCGCTTGCGGCCGGGCACCACCTGTTTACGGCATGACTGCCTCGCATAACGCGGCGGCGGATTCTATAGACGGCTTTCAATGAATTCACGCAGCGCAACATGAACGCGCGCGATCACGTTGTCCCATGCACCCGTCTCATCTTGCCGAAACAGACGGGCGGTCGGGTACCAGGGGCTATCGTCGCGATCGAGCAGCCAGCGCCAGTCGGGCGAGGCGAGCAGCAACACCCAGACCGGTTTTGCCAGCGCACCGGCAAGGTGAGCGACGCCGGTATCGATCGAGATGACGAGGTCCAGATTCGCGATCAGTGCCGCGGTATCGGAGAAATCCTATGATGGCGTCCCCAAATGCAAAAGATCGCTTCTTTCCTTCAACAATGCCGCGTCCGCAGCGGGCACGTCCTTTTGCAGGCTTACGAATGTCGCGTCGACATCCAAGAGCGACTAACAACGCACTGAGAGAAATCGACCGATACCATCGATCTGGGGGTGTCGGTCCTGCCGGACCATGCCAGACCGATCCTGGGGCGGCGTTTGGCGCCGAGCCGTGCCTCCCAATCGATCACGGCCTGCGACGAGGCACGCAGATAAGGCACCGCCGCGGGGATCGTTTCGAGCCGGGTGCCAAATACCAGCGGCAAGCTCAGCAGCGGGCATTGCACGTCGAAATCCGGCAGCGGCGCATCCTTGGCGAGGACTTGTGTCGTGCCGGCGAGACTGGTCATCAGCTCTCTGAGCGGCTCCTGCACCTCCAGAATGACGCGTGCGCCCCGTTCAGCGACCATGGGGACATAGCGGCAGAATTGGATGGTGTCGCCAAAGCCTTGCTCGGCGTGCAAAAGAATGGCCTTGCCGGCGATGGAATCCTTTCCGCGCCATAGCGGCTGCGTGAAACTGCGCCACTCGCTCCGCAATTGCTGGCCGCGCGATCGCCATTCATAATGCTCCCAGCCATGCTCGAAGTCGCCGAGCAGCAGCCGGGTCTGCGCTTCGCCAAAATGCGCCTCGGCGTTGTCCGGTGAAACCGTATAGGCGGTTTTAAACGCCGCCAGCGCCTCATCGAACCGATTGAGCTGATGCAGGACAAGGCCGCGGTTGGAATGCGCCCCGGAAAATTCGGCAAAAGGGCGACCGCGCGGTCGTAGCCCGCCAGCGCCTCGTCATACCGTTTCATCTCCTGCAACAGGGCGCCGCGGTTCGACCACGCCTCGGCGAATTCCGGCCGCAATTCAAGCGCGCGATCGTAGCTCGCCAGCGCTTCCTCGTACCGTCGCAGCCGCAGCAAGGGTGTTGCCGCGATTTGAGTACGCCTCGGCAAAGTCCGGGCGCAGAGCGACCGCCTGATCGTAGCTCGCCAGCGCCATAGCGTACCGGTGCAACTCCTGAAGGACATTGCCGCGATTAAAGTGGGCCCAGTTGAAGTCCGGCCGCAAACGCAGCGCGCGGTCGTAGCTCGCCAACGCCTCATCGTACCGGTGCAGCGCCTGAAGGACGTTACCGCGATTGCAGTGGGCGAATGCAAAGCTTCGGCCGCAATTGAATTGCGCGGTCGTAGCTCGCCAATGCTTCATCGAAGCGATTCAGGTTTACCAGCGCCTGGCCACGGTTGTCGTGCGCGATCGCATGATCCGGCTCCAACGCGATCGCCAGGTCTAGGCTCGCGAGCGCTTGCGCGGGACGCTTCAGTTCCAGCAGCGCCTTGCCTAAATTGTTGTGAGCCGCGGCCACGTTCGCGTTGACCGCGATCGCCTTCCGGATCAGTTCGGCGGCCCGCCCAATTGCCGGGTTCGAAGGGCGATCATTCCGAGCAGATGCAGCGCGCCAAAGTGGTTCGCCTGCTGTTGCAGAACCTCGCCGACAGGTCGCGCTCTGCGTCCGCAAATTTCCGTTGCCGATAGAGCGCGATTGCCTGCTCAAACGTCGTCTGCAAGGGCGCCGCAGCCGGATTCTAGTGCTTGCGGTTGGGCGTCACCTGTTTCGGGCATTGCAGCTTCTCTTGACCGGCTTTCACTTCGATGATCGCAAGCAGTCGCGCGAGGCGACCGGATTTAGGCATGATAGGATTGGTGCTGCATGGGCAGAAAGGGCTTTCAGTTTCCATAAGTTGTGTCAACTGGCTGCCATTTTGCATGGTTCGGCATGGCGGACGCGGGGTATCGGATTTTGATACGCGGCGGACATGCCGCCCGCGCGCCGCCCTACTCGGCCGGGATCGGCGTCGCCGGCGCGGTCGGCGCATTCGCCGCCGGCGTCGCCGGGCCCTTGAGCACGCGTTCCTCCATCGCGATCATGAACGCCATGCTGAAGGCCAGAACCAGCGCGCAGGCCAGGAACACGAAGCGGAACGCGTAGGCAAGTTCATGCGCGGAGGCCGTGCGCGCCAGCAATTCCATCGGCATGCCGGGCACGCCGCCGAGGCCGCCGAGCACGATCGCGCCCAGCACTGCCACCACCAGCGCGGAAATCAGCGCGCGGAAGAAATTGGCCGCGCCGGTGGCGATGCCCATCTGGTGCTGCGTCACCGCGTTCTGCATGCACACGGTGGAGACCGGGAACACGGTGCCGAGCCCGCAGCCGATCAGCGCCAGCAACGCCAGCACCAGCAGCATCGGCATCGACGCCGGCCAGATCGCCATCGGCGCCAGCGCGGCGAGCGCGACCGTGATGCCGATGAGCGGCATGCGCTTGTAGTGCGTCACGTGGGTCATCAGCCCGGCCGGTGATGGTCGAAAACAGCACCGTCATGCCCATCAGCGGGATCAGCGCCATGCCCGACTGGCCGGCGGACAGATGCAGCACCACTTCGAAATAAAGCGGCACGAAGATGGTCATGCCGACCAGCGCGCCCATGTTGCAGGCGCCGGCGAGCGCCGCGCAGCGCACCACCGGATTGCCGAGCACGGAAAGCGGCAGGAACGGCTCGCCCGCCATGACCAGCCGCCAGGCGAACAGGCCCCACAGCACCGCCGAGGCGGCGAACAGCGCGCCGGCCTGCGGCGAGATCCAGTCGAAGCGCCGCCCGCCCCACGACAGCGCCAGCAGCAGCGCCACCGCCGCCGCCATCATCAGCAGCGCGCCCACGATATCGAGTTGGTGCTTGCGCGGATGATACGGCACGCGCTTGAGCACGTTGGAGGTCATGGCGAGGGCGACGAGCCCGAGCGGCAGGTTGATCCAGAAGATCAGCGACCAGTCGAGATGCTCGGTCAGGAAGCCGCCCAGCACCGGCCCGCCCACCGAGGAGGTCGCGAACACCGCGCCGATATAGCCCTGGTAGCGGCCGCGCTCGCGCGGTGAGACGATGTCGGCGATGATGGTCTGCGGCAGCGCCATCAGCCCGCCGCCGCCAAGACCCTGCAGGGCGCGCCCGAACACCAGCGCGGTCATGCTCGGCGCCAGCGCGCAGGCGAGCGAGCCGAGCATGAAGACGCCGATGGCGATCAGCATCATGGCGCGGCGGCCGTGGATATCGGACAGCTTGCCATAGAGCGGCGTCACCGCGGTGGCGGTGAGCAGATAGGCGGTGACCACCCAGGCGAGGTCGCCGAGATTGGCAAAATGCCGGCCGATGGTCGGCAGCGCGGTGGCGACGATGGTCTGGTCGAGGGCACCCAGGAACATCGCCAGCATGATGCCGAGCACGATGGCGCGGATTTCCGGATGGCTGAGCGGGCGCAGTTCGGCCTGCGCCGGCGCTTTCGATTTATGGGCTTTGGCACTCATGGCGCGCGCTTGATGCCGCGCGTGCGCCGCCTTGGCAATGGGCCAGTACGCGGGGGTGCTATGAGGCTGCCGGCTGGGCCAAACCCGCGCCTAGCTGATTTCCGCCCCCGCCGCCTCCCGCTCGCTTTCCGCGCCAATCTGGTTGACCAGGGCGTGCAGCCGGCGCGCCAGTTCGTTGCGCAGCTCTTCCACATCCGGCGGCGGCTCTTCGGCGGGCGCCGGCGCCGCCTCCCCGCCGGCATCGAACAGCGAAAGCTCGCGCAGCGTGCGCACCAGCATGCCGAGCATGCGCAGGTCGCGTTCGCGCTCGCGCTCGGGCAATGACGCGGCCGGCCGCGCCAGCCGCTCCTCGATGTCGTGGGCCTGGCGCTCCGCCGTGCGCCAGAGCCGGGCGGTGAGCGAGACGCGGTCGGCGGCCAGCGGCGCCCGGCGCTTGCCGGCGACCACGCGCCGGCGCGCGATCGGCGGATAGAGCGCCCCGCTGCCGGCCGCCGCTGGATCGGTTGCCGGCCCTGCGCGCGCGGCCTCGCGCGGGCCGCCGTCGAGCCAGTAGTAGAGCGTGCCGAGGCTCATGTCGTTGGCCGCGAGCACGCGCGAGACGGTGAAGCCTCGCGCATACATCGCCCGCGCGCGCTCGATCTGCGCCCGGCTGGGCGGACGGTAGGGGGAGGGTTTGATGGGGTCGGAGAGTGCCATGCGCCGCAGAGATAAAGTGCGGCAGGCGGCGTGTCAAGGATTATTTTCCCATTTCCGTAGTTGACGCCACACGATACAAAATGTAGTAAGGTACTGACAGGGCAGCGCTTTTCGGTGTTTTGGGAAGGATGGCGGGCTATGCTAAAATCAAGGCTATGAAAAAGGACTTTATTCCAGTCCCACGCTCGTGTGGCAGACCGTCCAAGGAGACGGTGGTGCGTCGCCGGGAGAAGGTTGCCCGCGCGATTTACGACGCTCTCCGCTATGTAAGTCCAGGCGCTTTCCTGCAAGGCGCCCCTGATGAGCCGTTTGGCAATTCAACATCTATTGATGGCAGGTTTAATCTTCATGTGGTGGCTCACCGCGTCCTAAAAACGCTCGAAGGTGATCCCGATTGCTGATCCTAGCTTCCCGATCGCTTTCCGCTTCCAAAGCTTCGTATGCCGCACAAAACATTTGTAAAGTTGTGGCGAGTTTCGAAACAGAGGACCCATTTACGTCCAGTGTTTTGATTTCGTTTTGGACACTGTACATGAGGCTGCTTCCCCTCATTCCAGACTTTATTGTCATCCCTCCACTCCCACCGCTCATAATTGATTGAGAGTGCTCGGGTCGGACAATGGTCAATTCATATTTTTGGGGTGTTTCGGTAATCTCTGCCGAGTGTGCAACCGAGTGCCGGATCGCTTCCCAAGCGGGGAAACTCTCTCTAAAGAACTGCCAAGCCAGCTTCCGTTGCCGATGATTGATGCGGCTGTTTAGACTAGGAGCGGATTTGTGGGTGATGAGCCGCGCCAGGCCATCTATTGTCATTCCAAAGTGCCAAACATTCAGGGCCGCGTCTCGTCCTGCGATAGATGCCCACGCGTTGAATGTTGCTCTTTGCTCGAAAGCAGCATCTGTTGTTCTAGCGGCTGAAGCTTTAATGGCCTCTATTGATGAGAGACAATAATTCATCAATTGAACGTCGTGTTCGAACGTCGTCAAAAAAGATAAGAGCCCTTGAAGGGACCCATCGACGGTAATCGCAATCGGATGTTCGGCCTGGGGTAGCCCCTGGGTAGCTATTCGCGGTATGTGTGAGTGGAGAAACCCCGTCATCTCGGCGCGCATGTGAACGGACCAAGTTATGAAACAAGAGGCAGAGCAACGTTTGAAGGCCGTGTTGAAAGGTGCCTTTTCTGGCTCCCCGACGCCGCTAAAGGATATTCCAACCCGTATTGGCGAGTCCCGCAAAATCGGCAAAAACCGGCCTAGCGGCGCTTCCCGCGCCAGCGCAAAAACCGCCTCGCAACGTAAGAAAAATCGGGCTTAATGAGGTTGCCGGTACGTGAGGCGCTTGCCTTCGCCGCCACGAACAGCAAGCACCGCACGTTCACTATCCGTGATATCGCGCGTGTTGTACCTAAAATCGAACTCAGCCAAGTACCGATGCAAATTCTTTTCGGCACAGTGCTGATAGTTGCCGCGCATCCCGCGCTTAAAGATTGAGAAAAAACCTTCAATCGTATTCGTATGCACATCACCACGCGCATATTCACCGCGCGAGTGCTTTACGCTCTCATGCGCTGAAACGTGATCGAGCGCGTTGAAGTACAGTTTACTTTCGTCCGTGTGCAGCCGGGCCTCGCGCGATACGTTTTTCTTGATGATGCTTTCCACCGCTTCCTGCGTAGCTACGGCAACATGGAAAGAGCGAACGTCGCCACCGCGCTCGACTAGAGCGACGATGGCGCGTTTGCCGGAAGGGCCAGTGCGACCGCTTTTCGTGAATTTTCTGCCGCTCGTTGTTTTGATCGGGCGCTTGGCTTCCGGCACCCAACCAAAATACGTCTCGTCGGCTTCAACGGTTTTACCTCCTTGACCAAGCGGCGGTTCAAGACCGCCACGGCGCATCGCTTCCATGACGCGATGGTGCAAGAACCAAGCCGTGTTGTATTCGCAGCCCAAAATCCGCTCTAGCTGCGCGGCGGTGAAGCCCTTTTTGGATGATGCGTATAGGTGGAAGGCGGTCGCCCAAGCCGTCAGGGGCGCGTGGCTGCGCTCCATAACTGATTTGGTCTGGACGGTGAAATCCTTGCGGCACTCAGGCTCCGCACAGCGATAGCGGCCTGTTTTTTTGGTGGCGTAGTGCTTCAGGCTTCCGCAGTTCGGGCAGACAGGACCGTCCGGCCAGCGGGCGGCCTCAAACCATGCCCGCGCGGCATCCTCGTTATGGAAATGGGGTTCTGAAAACTTGGTCTTGCTGGCCATCGGTATCTCCTATGGCCAAAACACTAGCATTTGTGCGTTGTGGTGTCAACTACGTAATCGGGATTATTTTCCTAGTTCTGCTTCCTCTTAAACTGGCGGACATCGAGCTAACGAGCGAGTTACTCGCCTTGCTACCTTGTCCGGCCTTCGTAGCTCGTGTTGCCATATTCGGAGAACATGCCAGCCGGCCCCCTTAAGCTTTTGGTTGACTTTCTTGTCACGCTCTTTGTTTGCCGGGTTGCAACCGATCACCACCATATCCACTCTTTATACGTGTAGGAATAGGGGTATTGATTTTAGTCCTCTTCACTTTTTCACCCTATCCGCCTATTTCGCCTTCGCCGCCACACGCTTCCTCGCCGCCTTCGGCACCTTGCCCGGCCAGCTGACGATGTACTGCTCGAGCTTGTCGTCCGGCACGTGCTTTTCGTTCGCCGCCACGCGCCCGCGCACCGAGACGCCAGCTTGGTGCACCGTCTCGGGGTCGCCGGACTTGAGCGGATGCCACCAGAAGAGGTCGCGCCCCTCGGCCACTAATCTGTAGCCGCAGGTCGGCGGCAGCCAGGAGAGCCTGCGCACATTGCGCGGGGTGAGCCGCACGCAGTCCTTCACGCGGGCCTGGCGGTGAGCATAGTCGGTGCAGCGGCAGCTCTGCCCGTCCAAGAGCCGGCAGCCCACGTCGGTGAACACGGTCTGGTTGGTGTCCTCGTCGATCAGCTTGTTCAGGCAGCAGCGGCCGCAGCCGTCGCACAGGCTCTCCCATTCCGTCTTGGTCATCTCGCCCATGGACTTGGTGCGCCAGAACGGGGCCGGCTGCGGAGCTTTGGCGTCGGGCATTCGCGGGTTCCTACAGAGTCGTGGCGGCAGTTATAGCGCGTTCCCTCCCCCTGAAAGGAGGAGGCTCAAGGTGGGGGGTCATTTGATGGCGGCACGCACCCCCACCCGGCGCGCTTCACGCGCCGACCTCCCCCTTGCAGGGGGAGGTCAGGAACCGGCCCTTTTTCACCGTAATTTACCTTCACCTTGGCGGGGATTAACCGGATCGGCGGCCTTGGCCCTTATCCTGCCGATCGGCTAAATTTAACTCCGGCGGCGACGCCCTAAGCCCGAACGAGCGAGAAGCCGTGCGCGATCTTTTTCCGGCCAATTGGAAGCCAAAAATCAAGAAGCTGCTGCTCGGCTTCGACGCCCGCGTCGATTCCGGCCTGTACCGCAGCCTGGCGACCCTGCGCGAGGCCTATGAGCGCTTCTCCACCTTCATGGACCGCTTCCACGTCGCCGGCTGGCGGCGCTGGCTGAGCGAACTGGCGTCGGAAGCCGCCACGCTCGGCACCGCCGGCGCGATCCTGCTGCTGGCGCTCGCCATCCCGGCGTTCCGCGAGACCTCCGATAGCGACTGGCTGAAGAAGTCGGAACTGGCGGTGACCTTCCTCGACCGCTACGGCAACGAGGTCGGCACCCGCGGCATCCGCCATAACGATTCGGTGCCGCTCGACCAGTTTCCCGACAGCCTGATCAAGGCAGTGCTCGCCACCGAGGATCGCCGCTTCTACGACCATTTCGGCATCGATATTGGCGGCACCATGCGCGCTTTGGTGACCAATGCGAAGGCCGGCGGCGTGGTGCAGGGCGGCTCCTCCCTCACTCAGCAACTCGCTAAGAACTTGTTTTTGAACAACGAACGCACGCTCGAGCGCAAGATCAAGGAAGCCTTCCTGGCGATGTGGCTGGAAGCGCGCCTGACCAAGAACGAGATTCTCAAGTTATACCTCGATCGCGCCTATATGGGCGGCGGTGCCTTCGGCGTGGACGCGGCGGCTCAATATTATTTCAACAAGTCGGCGCGCGATGTGAATCTCGCCGAAGCCGCGATGCTCGCCGGATTGTTCAAGGCGCCGTCAAAATTCTCGCCCAACGTCAACCTGCCGGCCGCGCGCGCGCGCGCCAACGTGGTGCTCGACAATCTGGTGGATGCAGGGTTTATGACCGAAGGCCAGGTGTTTGGCGCCCGCCGCAATCCGGCGACGCCGGTCGACCGCCGCGACGATCGCGCGCCCAACTACTATCTCGATTGGGCCTTCGACGAGATGAAAAAGCTCGTCGATACGTTCCCGAAATCGATGACCGAACGCGTGTTCGTGGTGCGCACCGCGCTCGACGTCAACTTACAGCATGCGGCGGAAAATGCCGTTGAAAATTCGCTGCGCCAATACGGCCAGGAATATCACGCCGGACAGGCCGCGGCCGTCCTGATGGACGTTGACGGCTCCGTGCGCGCCATGGTGGGCGGGCGCGACTACGGCGCCAGCCAGTTCAACCGCGCCACCGACGCGATGCGCCAGCCCGGCTCTTCGTTCAAGCCCTATGTCTATTCCACCGCGCTCGAACACGGTTTCAAACCAAACTCGATTGTGGTCGATGCGCCGATCTGCCTCGGTAACTGGTGTCCGCACAATTACGGCCACGGCTATGCCGGCTCGATGACGCTGATCAACGCGCTCACCCATTCGATCAATACCATCGCCGTGCGCCTGTCGGTCGCCGTCGGCGACGGCAATCCCAAGCTCGGCCGCGCGCGCATCATCAAGACCGCGCACGACATGGGCATTACCACTCCGCTGCCTGACACGCCGTCGCTGCCGATCGGCGCCGACTCGGTGAGGCTGATCGACCATACTGGCGCCTACGCCACCTTCCCCAATCTCGGCATGAAAATGACGCCGCATGCCATCCTCGAAGTGCGCACCGGCGACGGCAAGTTGATCTGGCGTTTCGATCGCGACGGTCCAAAACCGCACCGGGTCCTGCCCGAGCACGTGGCCGCCGACATGATCAAGATGATGAACAGTGTGGTCGAGAACGGCACCGGCCGGCGCGCCCGCCTTGATGGTATCGCCGCTGGCGGCAAGACCGGCACCACCAATGCTTATCGCGATGCCTGGTTTATGGGCTACACCGGCAATTACGTCTGCGGCGTCTGGATGGGCAATGACGATTACCAATCGACCAACCGCATGACCGGCGGTTCGTTGCCGGCGATGACCTGGCACAACATCATGGCCTATGCCCATCAGGGTATCGAAATCAAACCACTTCCCGGAATTCCCGCGCCAAGAGAGCGCCAGCCGACCGTTGCAGAGAACAGATCAAAATCCAACGAACCGGCGCCGCCGCCGCGCCCGACCGTGCTCACCAAACGGGGAGCCGTCATTCTGGTCCGCGTCGAGCGAATGATGGATGACGCCAGCCGTGCCATGGCGCCGCTGCGCCCAACCGTGTCGACCAACAAAGACAAGCAGGCCGAGGCTCCGCAAAAAGGCGATGCCCTCGCCGCTGCGTTGGAAGGACATGCGTTCGGCAGCCAGAACTGATTAGCCGCTCGCCAACGGCCGGCGTAGTCTCCCTTTCGCGAATCGACGTCCCTTATTGTCAGTGGATTGATCGTGCGGCTGCTTCTTGGATCGCTGTTTGCTCTCGTTGTCGCCGCCGCCGTTGGCCTCGGCTCGACTTATCTCGCGCTCACCCGCGGCGCAGCATTCAGTCCCTTGACGATTGGCAGTTGGACAGCTTGGCCGAAAACCGGCACCGCCGACGCCGATCCGTATGCGCGAGCATCGATCGCGCGCATCGGCCGATTACCGACCGCACTCGGCGACGGCGTCGCCTTCACGGCATCGGCCGACGATAACGGCCGCCCGCTCGACGGGCGATGCGATGTGGTTCTTGCGGGCATCACACCGGCGGCGCGTTTCTGGACGCTCACTCTCTATAATGTCGACGGCGAGCTGGTGGCCAATTCGATCAACCGCTCCGGATTTACCAGCCAGGAAATCGTGCGCCACGCTGACGGCAGTTTCGAGATCGTTGTGGCGCCGCGCGCAAATCCCGGCAACTGGCTGCCGACCGGCGGCGTTGAGCGTTATATCCTTTTGCTGCGGCTCTACGACACGGCGGTCGGAGTCTCCACCAAGGCCGGCCGCGAAGTTCCCATGCCGGCGGTGCATGTCAGGAGTTGCCCATGATCCGATGGCTGCTCTTGGCTTTAGGCGGGGTATTGCTGGGCGGAATCGTGCACCTAGCGACGATCATTATCCTGCCACGCACCGCCACCCAGGACGCCTATTCGCGGCTGGCGCGCAGCGCCCCGGTCAACACCGTGACTGCATTGGCCGCACCAACGCCGGCGTCCGCGCCGATGCCGTTCATGGATCCGGCCTTTGCCAGTGCGGTTTGCCGCTATGATCTTTCGCTAGGGCCGTTGAAACTCAGCGTCCCTGTAAGCCTCGCCTACACATCGGTCTCATTCTATACGCGCTACGATGTCGCCTACTACGCCATCAATGACCGCGCGGCAGGCCGGCGCGTGATCGAACTCGACTTGATGACAGCCGAACAGCACAGCCAGATGCCCGAGGACGAGGACATCACTGCCGCCGACCGGTTGATCGTGGAATCGCCGACGCTGACCGGATTGATTGCCATCCGCGCGCTGGCGCCGGAGCCCGGATTGATGCCGATGGCACGGAGCACCATCGCCGCTGCAAAATGCACGCAAGCGGACGAGCCAAAGCCGTAACGCGCGATCTGACCCTTCAATCGGTTAAGCGGTTTCGAGCACGCGCGGGGCCGGCTCGGCGGCGATAGCCGGCCTCCTGCTGATCGCGCGAGACTGGCTAGTCGGCCGTGAACAACCGCTAAGCGGTTGAATTAGAGTCTATTTTGGTCGCTTGGACTGGTTTGAGATTGCAGGATTTCGGTGCTTGAGAGCCTGGAACCTTGCAATTTCATTTTTGGATTTCCTCGGGCCGCGAACCATGATTCCGTGGTTGCATCGGAGGTCACGATGCGGCCGAAGCAACACAAGACGACTGGATCAGGCGATCTATTTCGGGCCAGGCTCGATCAGATCATCAACCTGAAGCACGAGCTGGTGCAGCTCGCAGGCAAGATCGACTGGGTGTGGATCGACGGCGAGATCGCGCTGCTCTACAGCGACCAGGGCCGGCCCGGGATTGCGACCCGCTTCGTGATCGGGCTTCTGCTGCTCAAGCACATCTATGGGCTGTCGGACGAGGGCGTGTGCGAGCGCTGGGTGCATGATCCGTATTTCCAGTACTTCACCGGGGAAGAGTTCTTCCAGCATGAGTTCCCGCACGAGCGCTCGGACTTGAGCCAGTGGCGCAAGCGACTGGGCGACAAGCTGGAGCTGCTGCTGGCCGAGAGCCTGCGGGTGGCGCATGCGAGCGGCGCGCTGCGCACGAAGGATCTGGCGCGGGTGACGGTCGACACCACCGTGCAGCCCAAGAACATCACTTTCCCGACCGACGCCAAGCTGCTGCACGCAGCAATCAAGGGCCTCAACCGTCTGGCCAGGAAGCATGGCGTGCGGTTGCGGCAATCCTACCTGCGCATCGCCAAGCACGCGGCAATGATGGCGGGGCGCTATGCTCACGCCAAGCAGTTCAACCGGCATCGGCGGCAGTTACGCATCCTGCGCACGCGGCTCGGCCGCATCATCCGCGACGTCGGCCGCAAGATTGCCGGCCAGCCGGTCTTGGAGGAGGCATTCCAATGGCCGCTCGCACGCGCCAGCCAGATCCGTTTACAACAGCAACGCCAGCGCGGCTGGAAGCTATATTCCTTCCATGCTCCCGAGGTCGAATGCATCGGCAAGGGCAAGGCCAGCGCGCCCTATGAGTTCGGCGTCAAGGTATCGATTGCCACCACCAACGCTCGCGCCCCAGGCGGCCAGTTCGTGCTGCATGCCAAGGCGCTGCCCGGCAATCCATACGATGGACACACGCTGCGGTCTGCGATCGAGGGCACCGAGCGGCTCACCGGGCGCGAGATCGAGCGCGCTTATGTCGACAAAGGATACCGTGGCCACGATGCAGCAAACCCGCATCGCGTCTTCATCTCCGGCCAGAAGCGCGGCGTGTTCGGCGCCATCAAGCGCGAGCTGCGACGCCGCTCCGCCATCGAACCCGTCATCGGACACATGAAGGCCGAGGGTCATCTCGGCCGCTGCTATCTCAAGGGAACCGCTGGCGATGCCGCCAACGCCATCCTCACCGCCGTCGGACACAATCTCCGTCTCGTCCTCGCCTGGCTGAGAATTCTTTTGCGCCTGATCTTTGCCGCGCTACGCAGCCCGATAATGGCCCCTCCAGCGTGCAAATTGGCTTCTTAACGGCCGACTGGCTAGTTTCCGCGCGCGATACGGCGGCGGCGACGGCGGCCCGGTGTGTTGCCGCTGCCCGGTTCGAGGCCATTGGAATCCTCCGGATTGCGCTCGATGCGGATCACCGGAAGGATGATGACGGTGGCCGGTTCCGTATTGGCGTCGACATATTTGCCGTCGCGCGCGTGGCCCGTCTCGTCGGGAAATCGGATGACTTCACCCATTGCAACCCCCTTGCCGCCTCGGCGCAATCCTTGTCCGGATCTGCCAGGTCAGCACCTTGTCCTGATTAAACGGGCTGCAAGGTTAACGGTCCGCTAACGCGCACCGACTAATGTGCGACGTCGTAGGTCTGTAAAGCGTAACCGTCATGATGATGAAGTCTTCCGCGTATCCCCCTCTCGACGGTTTGGTCGATCTGGCATGCCGGGACGGCGTCGACATCCGCCCGACCCTGCTGCGCGTCCTCACCGATCTCTATGTGCAGAAGCCGACGCATAGCGCCGATGAGGAAATCCAATATGTCGAACTGGCGCTGGGGCTGATTGACGCCGTCGATGCGCCGACCCGGGCCACAGTCGCGGCAACCCTGGCGGGCTACCGGAACGCGCCGGACGCGATCCTCGCAAGGCTCGGCGGCCGCTCCGCACAGCCTGCCACCCCGGCGCCGGCCAAGACCGCGGCCCAGCCAATGCCTCGGAATGACTTGGTCGAACTGTTCTTTGCGGCCAGCGCCGAGGAACGCCGCCTGATCTTGACCAATCTCGATGTGGTAGCCGCGCCGGCGGCGCACCGCCCCCCTCCGGCCGCTAGCGAAGTGATCCGCCGCCTGGAAAACGCGGCCCTGCAGCACAATCCCGGCGAGTTCAGCCGCATGCTTGAACGCGCACTTGGCATCGGCCGGGAACTGGCCGAGCGCATCACGCGCGACCCCTCCGGCGAACCGATCGTCGTCGCCGCCCGGGCGCTCGGCATGACGGCCGCCGTGCTCCAGCGCATTCTGCTGTTTCTCAATCCGGCGATTGGCCAATCGGTTGCGCGGGTCTTCGGCCTTGCCCGCCTTTTCGACGAACTCAAGCCGGCCGCCGCCGAGCGCATGCTTGCGATTTGGCGGCAATCGAATGCCCGGTCACAGGCCATGCACGCACCC
This sequence comes from uncultured Alphaproteobacteria bacterium, assembly GCA_963789455.1. Lineage (GTDB taxonomy): Bacteria > Pseudomonadota > Alphaproteobacteria > Rhizobiales > Xanthobacteraceae > Pseudolabrys. The sequence goes on from CAWBLD010000008.1 coordinate 24,101, forward strand.
GTGCATTGGGATGACGAGCGCCGCGATGCCCGCTCGCTTTCGACTCCGGCGCGGTATCGTTCCGATCGCGGCCGCGTCGTGCAACCTTCGCGCGTCAAAACGAGCGGGAAATAAGCGCCGCTAAGCCACCACATTGCCGTCGAGGAAATCACGCCCGGCGCGGTCCTCGACCTCGATAATCCATACGTCCGGATCGAACCGGATTTCTCGTACCAGGCGCGCTTCGATATCGGCTTCCGGCACCGGCTTATCGCCGCCGAGCGTGGCTGAGAAAATGCGATCGGCCGGCCGCGCTTCATCGAAGGCCGATTGCGGCGCCGGCCCATACAATGTGGCGGTACCATCGAGCCGATTGACCTTGATGAAAACCGCGCCGGCCTCCTCGGCGCCGCGCCGGCGCACCGCCGCGAAGGCGCCTTCGATATTGCAGCGGCGCAGATAGGCCGCCACCCAGATACCGGATTTCAGCCGCACTGCGCATGATCCCGAAAAGTGGGAACCGGTTTTCGGAAAAGATCATGCGCGAAAGATATATGAATTGCCAACTACTCCAGCGGCCGGCCGGTCATGGCGGCGAGTTCCCGCACCAGGCGATCGGATATCCGGCCGGTCACTGGCAGCCGGCGATCCCGCTCGAATTTCTCGATCGCGCCTTGGGTTTGAGCATCGTAGACGCCGGTCGGCTTGATCTGGCCGTAGCCGAAATCGGCCAGCGCGCGCTGGATCGCGAGCACTTGCTTGGTTGGCGCGATCAGCTCGGCGATCGGATCGCTGCGCGCGGGCTCGGGTAAAGTGACATGGCCGCTCTGTGCCTTGGCATTGGAAGTGACGATCGCGTGCAGCAGGGATTTGCTCGCTTCCGCGTTGATCTTCATGCCGGTCGCCTGGATGAAGTCGCACGCCGCCGCATCGGTCTTGGCGCCCCAGATGCCGTCGACGACCCCGTCGTAAAAGCCCTTCCGGCCAAGCTCGCGCTGAATATCGCTGGCGATCTGCATCTGGCTGCGCGCCACCGACGCTGGCGCGACCGCGGGCGCCGCCGCGCGCGGTCGCGGCAAGGCGACCGGTCGCTGCGTCGTCAGAAGTGGCCGCGTCGCGAAGATTGGCGCCGGGTGCGGCCCATGCTGCAGGAACAGCGCATTTAAAAAAATCGCAAAGATGGCCGCCGTCGCCATCAGAACGCCTACAAACTCGCGCGGATGACGGCTGATCGCGCCGGCCAGCCGGCCGGCGCCGCCGTCAAATTCCCTTGTCCGTTCCTGGCGGTTTTGTCTACGCACTTTTTTTCGCCTGAATGTTGGCGGCCGCAGCAAATTCGCGGACTCGCTCACTGACCAGTTGGATTGGCTCGGCGGCAGGGCGAATGCCTTCGCAATCGATCGGCAACCGCACCAACACCCGGGTGCCATCGCCCAGTCGGCTGCGGATGTCCATATCGCCGCCGTGCAGCCGCACCAGGCCTTTCACGATTGAAAGGCCGAGGCCAGTGCCATCGTGGCGCCGATCGTAGGACGCGCGGGCCTGGAAAAATGCCTCGCCGAGATGGGGCAGATCGGCTTCGCCGATGCCGACGCCCGTGTCTTCGACTGCGACCGCAAGCTTCGGGCCGTCGCACATCGCGCTCACGCTGACGCGGCCGCCGGCCGGCGTGAACTTGATGGCATTGGAAATAAGGTTGATCAGGATCTGATTGACCGCCCGGCGGTCCGCCACGATTTCGGGCAAATCGGCGGCGAGGCGCTGCTTGAGTTCAACGCCCGCTTCCTGCGCTTTTAGCATCAACAAATCGCAGCAACTTCTGATCGCCAACGCCGGTGCGAACGGCTCTGGCGTGATCTGGAAATTTCCGCTTTCCATCTTCGACATATCGAGAATGCCATTGACGACCGACAGCAAATGATGGCCGGACTCGTTGATCACCTTGGCGTATTCGACTTTGCGCGCCGAATCAAAATTAAGCCCGACATTGATCAGCATGTCGGAAAAGCCGATGATCGCATTGAGCGGCGTGCGCAGCTCGTGGCTCATGGTGGCCAGGAATCGGCTTTTGGCGTTGTTGATGCGTTCAGACTCATTGCGGGCGATCTCGAGGGTGCGCTCCTGCACCTTGCGCTCCGTCACCTCCCGCAGCACCGCGACCACTTCGCGCTCGCCGGAATTCGCTGCTTCGCTGGCGGGCTCGAGCGGACGGCAGCGCATTTCGATCCACGCAAAGTAGCCGCCAGGGGCCTCGGCGTTGCCGTCGCGGCGAATGCGGAATTCGACCGAGCGGTCCTCGCCGAGCGCTGCCGCATCGGCCAGCGCGGTGAGATAGGCCGGCCGGTCGGCCACGTGCACGCGGTCGAACAGGCCGTGACCAGCAAGCTCGCTGCCGCGGATGCCGAACAGCAGCTCGGCCGCCGGTGACGCGAACAGCACGGCGCCGTTGCGTCCATGCCGGGTGATGACGTCGGTCATGTTGCGCGCGAGCAGGCGATAGCGCTCCTCCTCGGCGTTGAGCAGTCCGGCGCTGGTGCGCGTAAGTTGCTCGGCGCCGAGCGCAAGGCCGGTGGCGTAGAGTGCGGCGGCAATGATGCTGAGTGCGGCCAGCGCGCCGTGTTCATTCGCCATCGTCGCCGCCGGCGGCTGCAGGCCGAGGGCGCTTAGGGTCAGCAGCATCCCGGCGGCGGCAAGCGCGAACGTCGCGGCCAGCGCCACCACCCGGCGCGAGGCGGAGAGCGCGGCTTCCAGCGGCACGATAACCAGCCAGATCGCGGCAAACGAGCCGATGCCGCCGGTGCACCAGGCGACCACGGTCACCAGGCCGGTGAGCGCAAACGAGGACATCACATGCGCGCTCTCGTAACGGCCGGTGCGGGAGAGGAAATAGGCGATCAGGATCGGCGCCGCCAACCAGCCAAATACACCGAGTTCGAGTACGCTCGGCACGCCGCGGAACGCGATATAGACCGGGAAGCTGGCAAGCGCGGCAAAGCTGCCGAGCAGACGCGGGGCGATGAAGGCGCGGTGGCGCGCGGCCGTCAGCGCATCCCGCTGCGCCGACGGGTGCACCAAAGCGTCAACATAGTTCCACACCGGCGTGAGGAAACTCACAGGTCCTGTCCCACGTCTTCAAACGAGCAGACGCGCCCCTTTTTTTGCTGGCTGGAATCGTAACTGGACGCGCTTAAGCGAACGCTAAAGCCGGGCCGATGGGGGGCCGCAATGCGGCCGCCTGCGGCCCATTTCGGAGCGGCAGCCGATTTCATTTGCCGGGCATGGTGAAATTTCGGTTGCCGCGCTGCGCCATCGCGCGCGCAAAATCTGTTCATTATCGTTGCGGTAACCATGTGTGGTTGGCCGCAGGCGCGCACCACACGCACCGCGTGTCGATAGCTAAAACTTTAATCGAATCCGAGCCTGTCAAATTTTACGAAAATTCGCGTCACAATCGCGTCGATTTTGCCCAAAAACCTCGCTTCATTGCCAACGACAGTTTCAAGCCTGTCTGCTAGGGTTTAGTTCAAAGGCGGCGGATCAACCGCCGGGGATAACGGATCGGGTTATGTTTTTCCTGTTGCGCATGGTGTTTTGGTTGGGCGTCGTTTGCGTGCTGCTGCCAAGCGGCACAAAATCGACTTCGCCCGACGCCAACATCGACGCCAAACAGGCGGTGACGCTGGCGAGCGCCGCCGTGTCCGATATGCGCGGCTTCTGCGAGCGGCAGCCCGATGCTTGCGCGGTCGGCGGCAAAGTTGCCGTTGCGCTCGGCCATAAAGCCGAAGCGGGTGCGCGCACGCTCTACGAATTCATCACGACCAAGCTCAGCGAGAAATCCGCGCCAGCCGACAAAACCGCTGCCAAAATGATCTCGGTTTCTGTGCCGGGCCAAGGGACGCTGACTTCGGCCGACATGGCGCCGGCCTGGCATGCGCCGGTTCCACTGCCGCCGCGCCGCGAGGCGCGCGCCGGCCGGCCGGCGGTTTAAGCACCCATCTATCGGCGTTTGGTCGCGGATTGGCGGCGCCCGCGGCGATCTTTTTTGGCCATCGGCGCGCCTCGCCTATATATTGGCGGCATGACGACCATCGACGAAATCGTTGAGAATTTTACGCTGCTCGATCAGTGGGACGACCGCTATCGCTATGTCATCGAGCTCGGCCGCACGCTGGCGCCGCTGCCGGAAAGCGCCCACAATGACGCCAACAAAGTGCAGGGCTGCGCCAGCCAGGTCTGGCTGCTCACGCATGTGAAGCCGGACGGCGCCGCCGGCCCGACGCTGAGCTTCGACGGCGACAGTGACGCCCATATCGTGCGCGGCCTGATCGCCATCCTGTTGGCGCTCTATTCCGGCAAGAGCGCGCGCGAGATCCTGGAAACCGATGCGCTCGCTCTGTTCGACCGCATCGGCCTGCGCGAGAACCTCACGCCGCAGCGCTCGAATGGCCTGCGCTCCATGGTCGAGCGCATCCGCGCCGAAGCCAAGGCGGCGCTGGTGGCCGCGGCTTGAGAGCTAGACTCCATCGACACTGAACCCCGCGTCCTCAGCCAGCCAGGTACGGATGGGCGCATGGGCGGGCCCTCTCGTCTGCGCCGAAAAACCGTAGTGCCGCGCGAGCCGGTCGAGCGCGAGCTGCAACACGACCTTGGCCGAACGTGTCGGCCAAGCGCGTTCGCGTTCGATATCTTCGAGGCCTTTCAGGAAACAGCAGATATCGAGCAGCAGCCCGCTGAACTCCGGCCCGACCACATCGAGCGCCTGGTGCACGCGCTGGCGCGCGGCGATCATCGTTTCGGTGAAGGCTGCCGCGCGCTCGCCGCCGGCACCGCGGCGGCCGGACGCTATCGGGCTCGCCCAGTTCGACGTCGTGCGCGGCATCATATGGGCGCGGGTGAAATCGGCCCGCAGCCGCTCGCCGGCCTGAAATTGATGCGGCTCGATCAAGGCGCGCCCATTGCGCCCGCGCCGGCGCGCCAGCCAGGCGAGCGGACTTTCGGCGTCGTCGACGGTGACGCTGGAGTGGCCGAGTTCGGTCGCGATCTGCCGTTCCGCCAATTTGAGATGCTGGCCGCGAAAGCAATCGATCGCCGGCGCCGGCGGTTCGCCCGCGCGGCCTGGGGATTTTCCCGCGTTGCCGCTCATGGCCGCACCTGCGGGCGCGCAAGGATGCCGCGCGCCAGATCGCCGCACAGGCCTTCGAGCGTGTGCAGCACGCGGTCGGTCGCCGGGTCGTCGCGGGCGTCCTCGACCAATTGGCAGGCATAGGCAGCGGTGGTGCGGTCGCGATGGAACAGCCGGCCGATCTCGCCATAGCGTAAGCCCAGCACGACGTGGGCGAGGTACATGGCGCATTGCCGCGCGAATGCGACGGCCGGGGCGCGCCGCGACGGCGCCCGCAGTTCGTCGACCGGCACGGCGAAGGCAGCCGCGGTTGCCGCTTCCATCAGCCAGCAGATGCGCGCGGTGTCGTCGTGAACTGGCGGCTTACGCCGTCGCCGGCGCGGTTTGTTGAGGGCTTCGATCAGGGTCATCCGACACCTCTTTGGTAGGATTATTTCCCCAATTATGGACTTGACTCCACAAGCCACAAGTGCTAGATATAAGGCCAGAAAACAAGGATTTTGGTCATGTCTAACGCCCTCACAGCCCCCCACTTCCAGACCCCAGAATTAGCCCGGGAATGGCTGGAAAAGACCCGCTGGCCGGAAGGGCCGGTTTGCTCGCATTGCGGCACCATCGGCCACGCCTACAAGACCAAGAAGGCAGGCAGGTATCGGTGCGCCGAGAAGGAATGCCGGAAGGATTTCACGGTCACGACCGGGACTGTCATGGAGCGCAGCCATATCGCCCTGAATAAGTGGCTGATGGGCTTCTACATGATGTCGGCCAGCAAGAAGGGCGTCTCCGCCCACCAGCTCCACCGCGCGCTCGGCCTCGATTACAAGTCAGCTTGGTTCATGTGCCACCGGATTCGCGAGGCCATGCGCGACGATGATCCGGCCAAGTCCGGCCCGCTCGGCGGGGAAGGCAAGGTTGTGGAGGCGGACGAGACCTATTTCGGAAAGCCCGAAACGTCTCACGTCTCCAAGCAGCGCCGTGGCCGCCCATATCTCAAAGGCAACAAGAAGCGCAACGATCGCGCCATCGTTGCACTGGTAGAACGTGGCGGAAATCTCCGCTCATTCCATGTGGCCGTGGCCGACAAGGATACGGTATCGCGCATCGTTACTCGAAAACGTCGACCGTGAATCCACGCTACATACCGATGAAAGCCGCCTCTATACCGGTGCCGATGCTCACTTTGCCGCCCATGAAACGGTGAAGCACTCGATCAAGGAATACGTGCGCGGCGACGTTCACACGAACACGATTGAAGGTGCTTTCTCGATTTTCAAGCGCGGCATGAAGGGCGTCTATCAGCACTGCAAGGAAAAGCACCTTCACCGTTATCTGGCCGAGTTTGATTTTCGATACAATCACCAAGTTCGGTCTTGGATGCAGCGATATTGCCCGCACCATTGCGGCCGTGAAGAAGGTAGAAGGCAAGCGCCTTATGTACCGGCAACCTCACTAAACCGGTTTTCAAATATCAGGCGAGGAGATTTTTGCGCTGGCGAAAGAAGCACAAAAATGGAAAGATTGGTCATGGCAAGACCACCTGAGCCGTCGCCGCAAAATCCTCAACCTAACCCCGATCCACCACCTGATTCTGATGGAACGGGTCGCAAAGGTGGCACGCCTCCCATACGAACTAAGTGAAGGCAAAAAAGCAAAGCGCAAATACAAAGGTTGCTGTAATTCCTATAGCCATTCCTGCACGTACTGCGAACATTTTTCTTTTGTTGCTTGCTGCGCTTATTTCTATTCGCCGCGCATGATGAAAGGCTAAATAAGCCAACATCGCGTCTAGCGCATTATCACCGCCATCTATCGTTCCTTTGTTAAGCCACATCTCTGGTGGGCTACCGAGAAAACCGTATTCATCATCCTTAATTGCGGCCATGAATATTCCTGCGCCAACAACAAAGAGTTCGCCGGCGATGAAAAACGGCCAAGTTTTTTGATTTAGCCCCTGGTCTTTGAAAATAGCGCCACCTATTCCAAAAAGGGCGAGCGCCACTGTAACGTATGCACTAAAAAGACTGGATGCCTTTTGCTCTAATGATTTTTTTGTATCAAGCACATCAGACAGCCTCTTCTCCGCTTGTAAGTACGCTTCTCTCGCAACCAGCGGATTTATTTTAGAATGTTTCAGTTCTGCAAGGCTAAGCATTTTACGCTCCATAGGCGGATGCCCATCATTGACCAGATTAAGTTCAAGACTTAAACGAATACGGCGCGTAAGTTACTGTCTTACAGAGAAAGGGGGAGCGTCATGGGCAATGAAAAACAACTAGATTTAAATTCAAGTGGAATGGTGAAACTATGTCCCGTTACGGGATGGACGACCGCTCCGGTTGCAGGAATGGCGTGCCTGCTTCGCATGGAATTTGTACGGACTGACGAGCAACTGCAAACAGGCGAACGGGAAGCAATCCAATTTGTGATGACTCTCAGCGCAGGCAACAGAACTTTCTCAATTTCTATTGAAAATGGTAGGCCATATTGATCTTTCGGTGCCGCCCGATATGAAGCGCAGTTAGACGTTTTGGCGACCATATTCATGTTGGTCATCCTCTCCTGATATATTGGAGACAACGATGCGTCTTATCTTGATAACGTCGGTGCTACTCGCCGCGACGACTGCTTACGCTCAATCCGCTGATATTAGCGATAAGCAATGTATTTTTGCTGCGGCGCGCCAGATACCAGTGATTTAAGGTACTGAGATCATCGCAAGTCGCGCAAAACTAGACCCAAATAGTTTGAAACCGGGTGCGCCCAATGAGAGAGTTGTAGAGATCGACGTTAAGGCCGCAGGCTGCGAAACTGCCACTTACGAATTTAAGTGCATAATCATAGGGACGAGAATAGTCGCGACACTATTTGGCATGAGGTGATGACCGCGCCATCACTATATTAGGCCGCCTTTCTAGCTCGCTTACGCCGTTTCTTCGATTGCGACGACCCTTCCGGCCTCATACTCTTGAGGGGCTTAGGACGGGTATTAAGTGCAGAGCGGACCAATCGCTCAAATCTCTGTTGCGTCTCTTGCTCGCTGTAGTCTTTCGTGGCTTGTTTTTGACTCATGGCCAAACGTCATCCTTCGCGATGGAAGCCAACCCTTGCCTGCCGCTCAGAAACTTATTTTGGCGCAGGGCGAGGTAATCTATGCCAATAATCTTTTACATGACAGATTTTTTCGGCTTTTCAACATAGCGTTAAGTCTTCAGCGCCCGGATGAGTTCGGCGCTCATATTCGCTTTTACAACCACGCATCAGCTATCTGGCATGTGAGCCAATCTGACAATCAACAACGTATAATGGCATTCGCTGCGATCTCGACGGTTCCCACAAAGCTAAATCTGAAGCCAGTCATTAAGCGCCTTGAATGGGCGAGAGCGAAAGCCGACAAGCTGGCAGAATATCGCAATATCATCGCCCACAACACGATCATGTTCCGTGGCGTAGACGTAAAAGGGAATCGAATAATTTTTGTTCCGCAGTTTGGCAGCGATATAACGCGTCCTATTCATCGCGCGAAGCTTACCCACATTAATCGCAGATTCTGGGCTACATTGCGTACAGATTTTCTTAGTTCTCAGTGAGTATGTCGAGGATTTGAACCGGCAGATACAAAAGCTCGACGCGACCGCCCGCGGTGCCGAGTTGATGGGCGTGCCGAGAACATTGCCCGGTAGACCGCGGCTAGGGTCTCTTCACCTAATCGAGAGCATAACTCAGTCCCTGACCAAGGCATCTCACGCTCCAAAGCGGCGTAAGCGGCGCGCGTCATTGCGGGCGTCACCTTAATTTCCGATCTTTAGGATTTTCTCCGCACCCATGCCAAAAAGGTGGGCTTTTCCGGCATATGTTGCAAATCGACCTTGCCAAGGCATTGAAAACACTATGTTTAGTGGCTTGTGAAGTTAAATCTATAATTGGGCGTTTGGCAGAATTTTTTGGAAATAAAAGCGTTCTTGCCGTTTTCTAACTGGATAACGAGCTATTTTACCGAGCGTTGCATAGATGCCGTCGTTCCGAATTGAATTTTTTAGTCTTGTAATGAGCGATCGAAAATCCAAATCCACGCAACGTCTCCAGATGAACAGAAAAGATTTATCTCCGTCATTTGATCACTATATTGTTGCCTCGCAAATCTATTGAAACGCATACTCAAAGCTTTGAAGCGGCGCGAGCCTCAATCAAACTGAGACACTGCCAACGCGCGCAAGACAAGACCGCCGCGGCTCAAGCCGCAGCGGCAATCTTATCCGATGACTGAAGCCGGTTACTTGGAACGGCGGCGGCGCTGCTGGCCGAGGCCCATTTGCTTGGCCAATTGCGAGCGCGCGGCCGCGTAACTGGGCGCGACCATCGGATAGTCGGCGCCGAGCGCCCATTTTTCCCGGTACTGCTCGGGCGTCATATTATACTGGGTGCGCAAGTGCCGCTTGAGCGATTTGAATTTCTTGCCGTCTTCCAAACAGACAATGTATTCGGGCGTGATCGATTTCTTCACCGAAACCGCCGGCCTGAGCGGCTCGGCGACGGCATCGCCGGATTTTCCGGACACCCGGGCGAGCGCGGCGTGCACCTGGTTGATCAGGCTGGGAATCTCGCTCGCGGGCACCGTGTTGTTGCTCACATAGGCGGAAACGATTTCCGCCGTCAGTTCAATGTAGTTGCCATCGGCCGTCGTGTCGCTCATCGATGCTGTCCTTGCTATGGCGCGGCCGCCGAACCGGGCGACCCGCAGACTGGACCAGAAGGAAGACATCGCCGCGGCTGAACCGATGTCTTAAACATACCGAATAACGAATTCGAACTTTATAGTTGTGAATATTACTATCGAAATCAAATTGCTGCAAGAAGAAGATCATAAAAAGCCTGCCTAGACTTTAGCACTTCTAAGCTCGGCAGGTGATTACTAGGCCATCAACAACAATGCCGCCTGCGGCGTGCGCTGGCGGCTTCGGTCTGGCATCCTGCCATTACGGGCTCTTCGCGAGATAGTTGCGCAGCTCGTTGATCGAGGCAAACCGCAGCGTGCCTTGCGGCAGTTCGGCTTCGATCGAACCATCGACATAGAGCGTGTAGCCCATGCCATCGACAACGCCGGACTTCAGGATCGCGACCGGCGGCTCGCTTGCCGGATGCGAATTTGCCGCTTCCGGCGCTTTGGCCATGGTCGGCGGCGGTTCGGGCGAAGGCTGATCGACCATTGGGCGCTTCGCCGGCTTGGATTCCGCCGGCCACATGGCATCGAAATAGCTCGTTTGCGGCGGACGCTCCTGCGGCTGCGGCGGTGAAAAATGCCACGGCGCATCGAATGCCTGCTCAGAGCGCTTCTCGGTCATCGGAGCAGCATTCGCGCTGAGCGGCGGAGGCGGCGCGGCTCCGCCTGGCTCGACCGGCGTCGACGCGGGCATTGGCTGCCGCGGCGACAGCGAGACATCTTCGTATTCCTCAATTTCATATTCCGCGACGGCGACAGCCGGCATTTCGGGATTTCGCAGCGTCGGCGCGGCGGGGGCCGCAGCACGGTCTTCGACTGGCATATCGGCGGACGCCAGCGCTTCCACCGGCATCTGCGATTCATGGGCGCCGGTTACGGGTTCCGCCCGCGGCGGGAACGGAATTTGCCCCGGCATCGGCGCCGCGCGCGAACCGGCCGACGATTCGGCCATTTCGAGTGGCCGGCTGACGCGCACCGGCGTGCGCGTCGTAGCCAATGCATCGAGGATCCGCTGCAATTTGCCGACCGCGGCGCCAATTCCGATGATAATGAGGCCGCCGACCGTCGCCGTGGTTCCCGCGACGATGAGCGTGTTGCCGAAGCTGAATTCATTGATCGGAATGCCGTATCCGGCCATCCCGATGCCCAGCATGGTGACTATGGCACCGAGAACAAACAACAGGACTGACATACGAATTCGGACCCCCGGTTAGCCACCCATCGAGCCTTCGCCACGAAGGGCTGGTAAATCCTTCCAGCAGCGGTGAATTTTGGCCGTTCGCGGCAGCCGCCGCAACTGTTAATGTTAATATTGTGGCGAATACGCTCCGCCTTGATTAACAATGCGCCTCCCGCAATGATCGCCACGGGGATCATTCCCGGGCTTTTCCAGAGACTTAGTCGGGACGGTTAAGCGGGGTTGGTGCGGCGCACAGCTGCCAAGGCGTTGCCCCGGCCCGCGCCAGCGCCTAATTAACTTAATTGAGGAACTCGCCCGGGACATTCCGGTTTCATACAGAGACTGGCCAATTTCCCAATCATCGTTGTTGATCGAGGAGGACCCGATGTCATTCATGCTACCCGAGCTGCCCTATGCCTATGACGCGCTGGCGCCCTACATGTCGCGCGAAACGCTCGAATATCACCACGACAAGCACCACAAGGCCTACGTCGATAACGGCAATAAGCTGCTGGTCGGCAGCGGGCTGGAGGGTAAATCGCTCGAGGACGTGGTGAAAGGTGCCTTCGGCAAGAATGCCGGCCTCTTCAATAATGCCGGCCAGCACTACAATCACATCCATTTCTGGAAATGGATGAAGCCGGGCGGCGGCGGCGACAAAATCCCGGGCAAACTCAAGACGAAAATCGATTCAGATCTCGGTGGCGTCGCCAAGATGAAGGAAGATTTCGCGGCTGCCGGCGCGACCCAATTTGGCTCCGGCTGGTGCTGGCTGGCGGTGAAGGACGGCAAACTGATCGTCAGCAAGACGCCAAACGGCGAAAACCCGCTGGTCCACGGCGCTGTCCCCATTCTGGGCTGCGATGTATGGGAGCACTCCTATTACATCGATTACCGCAACCGGCGCCCCGACTATCTCAAGGCGTATCTCGATCACCTGGTGAATTGGGACTACGTGGAGGAGATGCTCGTCGCCGCGAGCAAATAGATGTCGCGCGCAAAGAATAGGCACGCGGCGAAGAAGTCGGTTTTCTTCTCGATCTTCTGACGGAACTTGTTCGGCATGCGATCGGTCAACGTCTCCGCCGATCGCATCGCCATCCTGATCCTCGCGGCGACGGCCGTCGCCGCGGGGATAACGTTCCGTGATTATGGGCTCGGCTGGGACGACTACACCCATTCCCAGTACGGCGACCTGCTGCTCAAGCTCTACGGCTCGGGCTTCGCCGACACCCGCGCGCTCTCTTTCGTCAACCTCTACAAATACGGCGGCGGCTTCGATATGGCGGCGGCGCTCGCCGCCAAGGTGCTGCCGTTCGGATTGTTCGAGACGCGCCGGCTGACCGGCGCTGCCATCGGCATTTTCGGACTGTTCGTCACCTGGCGGATTGGCCGCCGCATCGGCGGGCCGTTCGCGGGCCTGATCGCGCTCATTCTGCTCGCCAGTTGCCCGCTCTACTACGGCCACATGTTCATGAATGCGAAGGATGCGCCCTTCGCCGTGGCCATGGCCGTGCTGCTGCTTGGCCTGGTGCGCGCCTTCGACGAATATCCGCAGCCGAGTGCGCGCACGGTCACGCTGGCCGGCGTCGGCCTGGGATTGGCGTTCGGCTCGCGCGTGCTTGCCGGCATCGCCGCGCCGGCCGGGATCGCCGCGCTGCTGCTCGTGCTCATCGCAGAAAGCCGCGCCAGCAATTGGAAGGCAGCCACGCGACGCTGCGGACAATTCCTCTGGGCCTTGCTGCCGGCTTTAGGACTTGGCTATCTGATCATGGGCCTGTTATGGCCATGGTCAGTTCTCTCACCGCTCAATCCGTTGCACGCGGCGGAATATTTCGACACATTTTTTGAAAAACCGTGGCGCGAACTTTACGAAGGCCGGCTGATCGCCGTCCCCGCCATGCCGGCGAGCTACCTGCCGCATTTGTTCATGCTCAAGTTGCCGGAAATCATGCTGGCGCTCGGGCTGACCGGCACTGCCGGCGCATTTATCGCCGCGGCGCGCCGCGGCGTGGCCGTCAACCGTCGCGCCGCGCTGATTCTCGTTGCGCTTTCCGCCTTCCTACCCATCGCCCTGGCCATGGTGGCGCGGCCGGCGCTCTATAATGGCTTACGTCATTTCATCTTCGTGGTGCCGCCGTTCGCGGCGCTCGGCGGGCTTGCCATAGCCTGGCTCGCCGAGAGTGCAAGCCGGCACGGCAAGGCCGCGCTCAGCGCGCTCTCTGCCATCGTCATCGCCGGCGTCGCTTTACCAGTGAGCGACATGGTGCGCCTGCATCCTTACGAATACACCTATTTCAATGCACTCTCCGGCGGCGTGCGCATGGCGCAGGCCAATTACATGCTGGATTACTGGGGCCTCGCCTTCAAACAGGCCGCGGACGAATTGCGCAGCAGGCTGGCGGCCGCAAGCGAGCATCCGCCGCCCGGCCGGCGCTGGGTGGTGGCGATCTGCGGGCCGCAGGCTTCGGCGCAGCTCGAACTCGGGCCGCTATTCGAAACCACGTTCGACCAGAAGAAGGCCGACTTCGCCATGGCGCTCGGTACGTTCTATTGTCGCCACTTGCAGGCGCCGATCCTGGCCCGGATCGGCCGTGAAGGCGTGGTCTATGCCAATGTCTACGATCTGCGCGGCCGCCCGACCCCGAAGCTGCTCACGGTGCCGCCGCCTTAATTGGCGCACCGGCGCCACCGTCCGCGAAGTTCTCACCGCTCGGCCGGGCCTTTATCCGCCGCCCAAGTGATCGTCTTATAGTCGAAGCCCACTTCGATGGTCGGCTTGACCACCGCGAAATACGGGGAGATGTCGAAATCGCGCGGCGTATAAAGCGACGAGTCGCGGATGTGATAAATTTCCCACCGCGCGCTTTCGCTTTCCACCCTAGTGATCGCCGGCAGAATTGGATAGCCGACGGAGGCGTAGGCCTGCGCTATGAGCGCCGAGCAGATGAGCTTGGTCGGATCGCCCGAGCCGAGCGCGATCATGCGCCGGCGCCAGCGCTGCGGCGCCGGCAGCGGCACCAGATAGCGGGCAAGATCGATGATGTTCTTCAGATCGTATTCCAGGCCGACCCGCGCGATGGCGTAATCGCAAACCTTTTTGCAATCCTCAGGCGACAGGCCGACCGGCCGGCAAATGCGCGTATGAAAGTGAAGATACCGCGACAGCGGAGTGCAGGCGATGCCCTCGTCGAGGTTCGATTCGATCAGATCGCACGGCTCGCCGTTGGCGGCGAACTTGCCGGCGACCGGCCCGACGAAGAGCCCGGCATGCGACCAGGTGGACTGTGTCAGGTATTTAATGATGCCGGAAATATGATTGCGGCCCTCGATCAAAAGAATATCGCCGGGCTTGATGCAGGCCTTGAGCGCCGCCGGATCGGTCGGCGTGAACGGCTCGTACCCGGCCGCCGGCTTTTGCAGATAGGCCGCGATCAGGCGACCGATGCGATCGAGAATCCATCTCATGGCGGACGTTTATGCGTCACGAGTGCGCGAAATCCCAATACAGTTCGCGCGCCATGCGATAGAGCGGCCCGGGCTGCAATGAGCGCTCGTCGATGCGGTTGACCGGCATCACCTTGGAATAATTCCCGGAGGAGAAGATCTCGTCGGCATTCTCCAGATCGGAATAGCGCAGCGCAGTCTCCACCACACTGACGCCGGCCTCGCGCAAGAGCTTGATCACGCGCTGGCGGGTGATGCCGTTCAAGAACGTGCCGTTCGGCGCCGGCGTGAACACCACGCCGTCTTTGCCGATGAACAGATTGGCGGTCGCGAGCTCCGCCACATTGCCGAGCAGGTCGCGCACCGCGCAATTGCCGAAGCCGCGCGCATTCGCCTCGATCAGCGCGCGCGCATTGTTCGGATAGAGGCAGCCGGCCTTGGCGTCGACCGGCATGCATTCCATGCTCGGCTTGCGGTAGGGCGACAGCGTGATGGAGAAGCCCTCCGGCGGGCGCATCGGCGCCTCATAGAGTGTGAGGCACCACTTGGTCGAACTCCGGATCGGGCGCCACCAGCAGTGCGCCGCTGCGCTCGGCCCAGTACATCGGGCGAATATAGAGCGCCGCATCCTTGTCGAAGCGCTTGATGCCGTCCTGGGTCAGCCCGAACCAGGTTTCGGCCGGCACGGACGGCTTGAGGTGCATGGTAGCGGCTGAGGCATTCACCCGCGCACAATGCAGGTCGAGGTCGGGCGACACGCCCTCGAAGGTGCGCGCGCCGTCGAACACCGAGGAGCACAGCCAGCCGGCATGCGAGCGCACGCCCATGACCGGAATATTGCCCTCGTGCCAGTCGCCCTCATAAAACGACCATGTCTTTGACCAGTTCTGTCCCGACGCCATTCCATTTCTCCTGACACGCTATTGTGACCGCCGCGGGAATTGCCTTTCCCTCGGCGGCGCGCTTTGCAACCATAGCGCATGATCCCGAAAAGGGGGCACCGGTTTTCGGAAAAGATCATGGTGAGATAATCGGGCCGACCGGGAGAATACCATGGCATCCATCTTCGTCTTCGACGCCTACGGCACGTTGTTCGATGTGCACGCGGCGATTGCGCGCTTTCGCGGCGACGCCGGACCCGACGCCGACCGCATGTCGGAAATCTGGCGCGGCAAGCAGCTCGAATATACCTGGACGCTGACGCTCGCCGGCCACTACGCGGATTTCTGGACGCTGACCGAACGCGCGCTCGATTACGCGCTGGCGCGGGTGCCGACCGTGCCGAAGACGCTGAAGGCGAAGCTGCTCGAGGCCTATTTCCAGCTCGACGCCTTTCCGGACGCGCGCGCCGCCCTGCGCGCGCTGAAAGCCAAGGGCCACCGGACCGGCATCTTGTCGAACGGTTCGCCCAGCATGCTTAAAGGCGCGGTGGACGCCGCCGGCATCGGCGGCGATCTCGACGCCGTGCTATCGGTGGATGTCCTGAAGATGTTCAAGCCGCGGCCGGAGGTCTACCACCTCGTCACCAAGCATTACCAATGCAAAGCCGGCGACGTGACCTTCGTGTCGTCCAACCGCTGGGACGTGATGGCGGCAACCTCCGTCGACTTCCGCGGTATTTGGGTCAACCGCAGCAAGATGCCGGACGAATATTTCGACTTCCCGCCGCAGCAGACACTGAGCGATCTCAATTCACTGGCGACTCTAGCCTAAGCGCTTGCGCATTGGGGCTGGCGCGTCTCGCCGCCGGCGCATATATGCGCTATCCCGACACCCGCCGCAGCTTGCATCAATGCCGTCGATCATTTCCATCGCCAATCTCAACAAAACCTACGCGTCCGGATTCCGGGCGCTACAGGACATTAATCTCGACATCCGCCGCGGCGAGATTTTCGCATTGCTTGGCCCGAACGGCGCCGGCAAGACGACGTTGATCGGGATCGTCTGCGGAATCCTCAAGCCATCGCAGGGCAGCGTCACCGTCGATGGCCACGACATTATCAAGGACTACCGCGCCGCCCGCGCGCTGATCGGCCTAGTGCCGCAGGAACTGCACACCGATGCGTTCGAGAGCGTGTGGGCGACCGTCAACTTTAGCCGCGGCCTGTTCAACAAGCCGCGCAATCCAGCCTATGTCGAGAAGGTGCTGCGCGCGCTCTCCCTGTGGGACAAGAAGGACAACCGGATCATGACGCTGTCCGGCGGCATGAAGCGCCGGGTGCTGATCGCCAAGGCGCTCGCGCACGAACCGCAGGTGCTGTTCCTCGATGAGCCGACCGCCGGTGTCGACGTCGAATTGCGCAAGGACATGTGGCAGGTGGTGCGCGATTTGCGCGCCTCCGGCGTCACCATCATCCTCACCACCCATTACATCGAGGAAGCCGAGGACATGGCCGACCGCGTCGGCGTCATCAACAAGGGTGAGATCATTCTGGTCGAGGACAAGGCCGAGCTGATGCGCAAGCTCGGCAAGAAGCAGTTGATCCTGCATCTGCAGAAGAAGGTCGACGCCCTGCCCGACGGGCTTGCCGCGCACGCCTTGACGCTATCGGCAGGCGGCACGGAACTCATCTACACCTACGATACTCAGGTGGAGCGCACCGGCATCACGGCGCTGCTGAGCGATCTCAGCCGCGCCGGTATCCGCTTTCGCGATCTCGAAACCCGGCAGAGCTCGCTGGAGGACATTTTCGTCGGACTGGTGAGCGAACGGCAATGAATTACCGCGCCGCCTATGCGATCTACCGCTTCGAAATGGCGCGCACCGGGCGCACCATCTGGCAGAGCATCGTGTCGCCGGTGCTCTCGACCTCGCTCTATTTCGTCGTGTTCGGCGCCGCCATCGGCTCGCGCATCACGCAGATCGAGGGCGTCAGCTACGGCGCCTTCATCGTGCCCGGGCTGATCATGCTGATGCTGCTGACGCAGAGCACGATGAACGCCTCGTTCGGCATCTATTTCCCCCGCTTCACCGGCACGATCTACGAAATCCTGTCGGCGCCGGTGTCCTCGTTCGAAATCGTGCTCGGCTATGTCGGGGCCGCCGCCACCAAGTCGATCATCCTCGGGCTGATCATCCTGGCGACCTCCTTCTTGTTCGTGCCGCTGCACATTGCGCATCCGGTCTGGATGCTCACCTTCCTGGTGTTGACCGCGGCGACCTTCAGCCTGCTCGGCTTCATTATCGGCATCTGGGCCGACGGCTTCGAAAAGTTGCAGATCGTGCCGTTGTTGCTGATTACGCCGCTGACGTTTCTTGGCGGCACGTTCTACTCGACCAGCGTGCTGCCGCCGTTCTGGCAGAAGGTCACGCTGTTCAACCCGGTTGTCTATCTGATCAGCGGATTTCGCTGGAGTTTCTTCGAAATCGCCGATGTGAACGTGGAGCTCAGCGTCGCCATGACGTTCGTATTCCTGGGCATTTGCCTGGCGGCCGTCTGGTGGATCTTCAAGACCGGCTATCGGCTCAAGAACTGACGGTTAGCTGCCGTCAACTTCCTCGCGCAGGATTTCGAGTTCCAGCCATTGCTCTTCGGCCGCGGCGATTTTCCGCTGTGTGTCGCCAAGGTCGCTGGTGACTTTTTCGAAGCCGGCGCGGTCGCGCCCATAGAATTGCGGATCGTCGAGCTTCGCCTGCAAATCGTTGGCTTTCGCTTGCAGCGCGGCAATGGTTTTGGGCAGCGTTTCCAGCGCATGCTTGTCCTTGAACGTCATCCGCCGCTTCGAGGCCGGCGGCGCGGCGAGGATGGGAGCAGGCTCTTTTGCGATTTTCTGCGCTTCCGGCTTGCGGCGCGCGCGCGTCAAATCCGCGCCGCGCTGCGCCAGCATGTCGCTGTAACCGCCGGCATACTCGGTCCAGCGGCCATCCCCCTCCGGGGCAATCACGCCGCCAACCAGCCGGTCGAGGAAATCGCGATCATGGCTGATGAGCAGGACAGTGCCGGGGTATTCGCCGAGCATGTCCTCAAGCACGTCCAGCGTTTCCATATCGAGATCGTTGGTCGGCTCGTCGAGCACCAGCAGGTTTGATGGCCTGGCCAGGGCCTGCGCCAGCAGCAACCGGCCGCGTTCACCGCCCGACAGCTTGCCGAGCGGCGTGCCGGCCTGTTCGCTCGAAAACAAGAAGTCCTTCATGTAACCGATAACATGCTTGGGGGCGCCGTTGACCATTACGGTATCGCCATCGCCGCCGGTCAGCGCCTGCTTGACGGTGATGTTGGGGTCGAGGCTGTCGCGCTGCTGGCTGAGCGTCGCGATGGCGAGCGTCGAGCCGAGCCGTACCGAACCGGTATCCGGCGGCAGGATCCCGATCAGCATGTTGACGAGTGTGGTCTTGCCGCTGCCATTCGGCCCGACGATACCGATGCGGTCGCCGCGCTGGATGCGGATCGAGAAATCGCTGACGATGGCGGGGCCGGCGTAGCTCTTGCCGATCCCTTTTGCCTCGATCACCAACGCGCCGGACAGCGCCGCCGAACCGGCGGTGATGGTGGCGTCGCCGGCCGCCGCGCGATAGGTGCGACGCCGTTCGCGCAGCGCCTGCAACTGGCCGACCCGGCGCATGTTGCGTTTGCGCCTTCCGGTGACGCCGTAGCGCATCCAATGCTCTTCGGCGGCGATCTTGCGGTCGAGCTTGTGCTGTTCCCGCTCCTCCTCCAACAGCAGCATGTCGCGCCATTCTTCGAAATGGGTAAAGCCGCGTTCGATGCGGCGCGTACATCCGCGGTCGAGCCATACCGTCGAGCGCGAGAGCGTGGAGAGGAAGCGGCGATCGTGGCTGATGATCACCAGCGCCGTCCGCCGGGCATCGAGGTCGCGCTCCAACCATTCGATCGTGGTCAGGTCGATATGATTGGTCGGCTCGTCGAGCAGCAGGATATCGGGCGACGGCGCCAGCACGCGGGCGAGCGAGGCGCGGCGCGCTTCGCCGCCGGAAAGATGGCCCAGATCCTCCGTACCCGTAAGGCCAAGCTGCTCCAGCAAATAGCGGGCGGCATGACTATCGTCGGTCGGCCGCAGTCCCGCTTCGACATATGCCAAGGTCGTGGCAAAACCGGAAAAATCCGGCTCTTGCGGCAGATAGCTTACCAAGACCCCTGGCTGCACGAACACCGAGCCGCGATCCGGTTCGACCAAGCCCGCGGCGATCTTTAGCAGGGTCGATTTGCCGGAACCGTTGCGCCCGACCAAGGACACGCGCTCTCCCGTGGAGACGGATAGTTCCGCAGCAGTGAGAAGCGGCGTGCCGCCAAAACTCAGTGCGATATCCTTGAGTTGAAGAAGCGGAGGAGGCATCTCGCCTTGCGGTTTTACGCTGACGCCAGCGCGGCCAAAATCCGCGCCCAGGAACGGATGCCCTTGTGGAAGCACTTGAGGTCGAACTTCTCGTTCGGCGAATGCACGCGGTCGTCGTCGAGCGCGAAGCCGACCAGCAATGAATCCATCCCCAGCACGCTCTTGAAATCGGCGACGATCGGGATCGAGCCACCGGCGCCGACCGTCACCGCCTTGTGGCCCCACTCCTCGGCCAGCACGGCGCGCGCCTTGTTGAGCGCCGGATTGTCGAACGAGAGCTGCAACGGGGGCGCCAGCCCGAAGTTGCCGAACTCGACCTTGCAGTCGGCCGGTAGACGCGCGCGCACGAAGGCGCGGAAGCCGTCGCGCACCTTTTCGGGGTCTTGCTCGCCGACCAGGCGGAACGAAACCTTGGCGCTCGCCTGACCGGGGATGACGGTCTTGGCACCCTCGCCGGTATAGCCACCGATGATGCCGTTGATCTCGGCGGTCGGCCGCGTGGTGATCTGCTCGATCAGCATGCGGTCCTTTTCGCCGGCCGGCGTTTTCAACCCGATCGGCCCGAGGAATTTCTCCGGCGTGAGATCGAGCGCCTTCAGGTCGGCCTTGATGTCGGGCGGCAGGTCCTTCACCCCGTCGTAGAAGCCGGGAATCGTGACGCGGCCGTCGTCGTCCCACAGCGCGCCGAGGATCTTGGCCAGCAGCCGGATCGGGTTCTGCGCCGCGCCGCCGAACAGGCCCGAGTGCAGGTCGCGGTCGGCGCAAGTAATCTTCACGTCCTCATAGACCAGCCCGCGTAGCGAAGTGGTAACCGCCGGCGTATCGGCGTCCCACATGGCGGTGTCGCAGACCAGCGCCAGGTCGAGCTTGAACTCGGCGGCATTGTCGCGCACGAATTTGAACAGGTTCTTGGAGCCGCACTCCTCCTCACCCTCGATCATGGTGGTAATCGGCAGCGGCAGCTTGCCGGTGACCGCCTTGAACGCCCGGCAGGCCTCGATGAAGGTCATGGCCTGGCCTTTGTCATCGCAGGCGCCGCGCGCGACAATAATCTTGCGGCCGCCGGGAAGCGTCTCGATGCGTGGCTCGAATGGCGGGCTCTTCCACTGGCTCAACGGATCGACCGGTTGCACGTCGTAGTGGCCGTAAAACAGCACGTGCGGACCGGCGGCGCCGTTCGTCTTGCCCACCACCACCGGATGACCCTCGGTGGGGCGGACGTCGGTAGCAAAACCGATGCCACGCAGGTCGGCGGCCACATGCTCGGCGGCGCTCCTGCATTGTTCCTTGTACGCGGGGTCGGTGGAAACCGAGGCAATGCGCAACAATGCAAACAAGCGCTCGACGCTTTGGTCAATATCCTGATCGATGCGGCTCAGGACCGCGTCGAGTGTGCTCATGACGGCTCTCTCCACGCGTTTCGGGTTCGCGCGCTGGGCAGGGCATGCAAACTAGCTATGCTTTCTCAAGCTGAAAAGCGCAATGGCCGGCACAAAGGCTCGAATTCGCCGTCCGATCGCAAGTTGAAACGGCGAACCTGCGTAATTCGGCGTGGTTTTTCCATTTTTTCTTCAGGATTCTGAAAGCAATGCCGGCCGGCGCACTTGCCCTGCCCGGAAATATGATTGAACGCAATTTTTCGGACACTCCCGACGGTATAGTCGGATGGCTTTCGATTTGCCGGTCTCGCGCCGCGTAGCGTGCCGGCGTCGCAGGCAATACCATGTCATCCATTAGAGACACTTTACATTTTTCTTGACATCCAGCCGCGACAATGTGTGCCCGCACAAAAAAATTGCGCATGCACCGACGCAGCGCGCTTGTCATCTCCGCGAACGACGTCCAATATAACGACAACCTGCCATCAGTGCGGGGGCGTGAGGGGATTATGGACGAATTGATTGCACGTCTCGTCGACAACGTCGGCGTCGATCGGGCTGTCGCGGAAAAAGCCGTCGGCATCATTCTCGCCTTCCTGAGCAAGGAAGGCCCCCCGGACAAAGTGCAGGCCCTCATCGACAAGCTTCCGGGCGCGCAAGCACTTATGCAAGCCGAGCAAGGCAGTGACGCCGGCGGTGGCATGTTCGCCATGGGCGGCATCATGGGCGCCGGCACCAAAATGATGGCGGCGGGCCTGAGCATGAGCCAGGTGCAAGGCGTCACTAAGGAAATCATTGCCTATACCCGTGAAAAAGCCGGTGAAGATGCGACCGGGGAAATCGTCGGGGCGATTCCGGGCTTAAGTCAGTTTGTTTGAACGGTTCATTCGACGGCTTAGTGAAAAATTAGAATCAGGCGAGGAGACCCGGATGTCCTATCCCATTACCGATATCGACGGGATCGACGGCGAAGCCGCCGATATCCTCAAGTCGGTGGGGATTCGCTCGACCGGACGGCTGCTCGAGGCGGCGCGTACCGTGAAGGGGCGAAAAATGCTCGCCATGAAAACCGGTTTCGACGAAAAGCAACTGCTGTGCTGGGCCAACGTCGCCGACCGCATGCGCGTCAAGGGCATCCGCAAGGAATATGCCGAACTGCTGCATGCCGCCGGCGTCGATACCGTGAAGGAACTCAAGTATCGCAACCCGGGCAATCTCGCCCGGGCAATGGCCGACGCCAACAAGAAAGCCAAAATGGTCCGCTTGCTGCCGTCGGAAAAGGTGGTCGGGCACTGGATCGAAAACGCCAAGAAGCTGCAGCTGAAGATCACATACAAATAGCCTTGCCCGGCGGAGCGGCTGCTTGACAGCCCCGCGCCGACCGCGCAAAGCGACCGCCATGGGACTCGCCCGCACCCTCGAAACCGTGGCCGATCAAGCACAAAAACCCGCGCGCGACGTGCTTTCGGCACTGCTGGCGCTCGGCCGGCCGCTGGTCATGGGAATTCTCAATGTGACCCCGGATTCCTTCTCCGACGGCGGCCGCTTCATCGATCCGGCCAGGGCTATCGCGCATGCCCGCGATATGGCCGAACAAGGCGCCGACATTCTCGATATCGGGGCGGAATCGACGCGGCCCTATGGCGGCGCCACGCCGGTGGCCGCCGACGACGAACTGGCCCGCCTTGCGCCCGTGCTGCCGGCGGTGCTCAAGCTCGGCCTGCCGGTGTCGATCGACACCACCAAGGCGAGCGTCGCCGCCTGGGCGCTCGACCAGGGCGCGAGGATCGTCAACGACGTTTGGGGCCTGCAACACGATCCCGCCATGGCGCCGCTGATCGCCGCCCGCGGCGTGCCGGTGATCGTGATGCATAACCGCGAGGCCGCCGACGCAACCATCGACATCGTGGCCGCGGTGATCGCCTTCTTCGCGCGTTCGCTCGAGATCGCGGAACGCGCCGGCATCGCGCGCGACAAGATCGTGCTCGATCCCGGCATCGGCTTCGGCAAGACACCGGAGCAAAGCATCGTTTGCATCGCGCACCTTGCCGAATTCAAACGCTTCGGCCTGCCGCTGCTGATCGGCGCCTCGCGCAAGCGCTTCATCAATTCGGTGACGCCGTCGGCGCCGGACCAGCGCCTCGGCGGCTCGATCGCCAGCCATCTCGAGGCGGTGCAAAAAGGTGCTGCGATCGTGCGCGCGCACGACGTCGCCGAAACCGTGCAGGCGCTGCGGGTGGCTGCGGCCATCGAGGCGGTACGATGAGCGATCGCATCTTCATCAGCGGGCTGTCGCTGCACGCTTATCACGGCGTGATGGCTTACGAAGCCAAGGTCGGGCAAACCTTCACGATCGATCTCGAACTCGATATCGATCTCGCCAATGCCGCGCGTTCGGATAAGGTCGTGGACACCGTGTCCTATGACAAGGTGGTCGATTGCGCGAGCCACGCGTTCTGCGGGCGGCGCTTCCGGCTGATCGAGGCTGCCGCCGGCGAGGTCGCCGGCGCCGTGCTCGCAGCTTTTCCGCGCGTGCGCACGATCAAGGTAACGATCCACAAGCCACACGCGCCGATCGCGGCGACCTTCAGCGATGTCGGCGTGACGCTGGTGCGGGCACGGAGCAATTCCAAATCATGACCGAGGCGTGGCTCGCGCTCGGCGGCAATGTCGGCGACAGCCGCACCATTCTCGACCGCGCGGTAAAGCAGCTGTGCGAAGGCAAGGAGGTGCGGCTGACCGCGCGCTCCTCCGACTACCGCACGCCGCCATGGGGCTTCCAATATCAGCCGCCATTCATCAACCTGTGCATCGCGGTCGAGACGGCGCTCTCCCCGCGCGACCTGCTGGCGCGCGCGCAAGCCGTCGAGTTGCAGCTCGGCCGCGACCGCGCGCATGAAAAGCGCTGGGGCCCGCGCACCGCCGACATCGATATCATCGCCTATGGCCGGCTCGCGGTGCACGAGCTGGGGTTGACGGTGCCGCACCCGCGCCTGTTCGAGCGCGCCTTCGTGCTGCTGCCGCTCGCGGAAATCGCGCCCGACCTTGTTATCGGCGGGCGCAAAGTGAGCGAGGCGGCCGCCGCCGTCGATACCGCCGGAATTGAGCGGTTACCGCCGCGCCCGGGCACCTAATTTGCTTTACCTCAATGGCGGCACCGCGCCGACTATGGCAATTTGCGCCGATGACTGACGACCTTTCCCTCGCCGCCGAATTCCCGCCCGCCAGCCAGGCCGAGTGGCGCAAGCTGGTCGACGCCGCCCTCAAGGGCGCCTCGTTCGAGAAGCGGCTCACCAGCCAGACTTATGACGGCTTACGGATCGAGCCGCTCTATCCACGCGCGGCCGGCGCGAAGCCGGTCGTTGGGCGCGCGCCGGGGGCGGCCTGGACATTGATGCAACGGGTCGACCATCCCGATCCGGCGGCCGCTAATGCGCAGGCGCTGCAGGACCTGGAAAATGGCGCGACCGGGCTGACGCTGGTGTTCGCCGGCTCGCTCAACGCCAACGGTTATGGTCTCGATGCGTCGCCGGAGACGCTCGCGCGCGTGCTCGACGGCGTCGAGCTCGATGCCAGCATCACCATCGACTTCAATCTCAGTCCGGCGACGCGCACCGCCGTGCAGCATTTCGCGGCATTGGTGAAAGCGCGCAAGCTCGCGCCGGCCACGGTCGACATGCGCGCCAGCATCAATCCGATCGGCGGCTTTGCTGCCTCGGGCGCGACACCGATGCCGTGGAGCGAACTGTCGAAAATATTCGCGACCAACATCCGCGATCTCGCCGAGCAAGGCTTTCGCGGGCCGTTCGCGGTCGCCGACGGACGCATCATCCATAACGCCGGCGGCTCGGAGGCGCAGGAACTCGCCTTCGCTATTGCCGCTGCCGTCGATTGCCTGCGCGCGTTGGAAGCGAGCGGCGTGACGCTCGATGCCGCGCGCGGCATGATCTATTTCCGCCTCGCCGCCGACGCCGACGAGTTCCTCACCATCGCCAAGTTTCGCGCGGTGCGGAAATTATGGGCGCGCGTGGAGGCCGCCTGCGGGCTGACGCCGAAGCCGGCTTACGTTGTCGCCGAGACCGCCTGGCGCATGATGACCCAGCGCGATCCTTACGTGAACATGCTGCGCACGACCGTCGCCGTCACCGCCGCCGGCGTCGGCGGCGCCGACTGCATCGGCGTGCTGCCGCATACCGTTGCCCTCGGCCTGCCCGACGCCTTCGCGCGCCGGGTCGCGCGCAACACGCAACTCATCCTGCTCGAAGAGTCGAACCTGGCGAAAGTCGCCGATCCGGCCGCCGGCTCCGGCGCGCATCGAGGACCTGACCCACAAGCTTTGTGCCACTGCCTGGGCGCAATTCCAGGAGATCGAAAAGGCGGGCGGCGCCTGGGCGGCGCTCGAACAGCGGCCTCGTGCAGCAAGAAGTCGCGGCCGTGCGCGCCGAACGCCAGAAAGCGGCCGCGCGGCGCAAGGATGCGCTGACCGGCACCAGCGATTATCCGAACCTCAATGAAAAGCCCGCCGCGGTGCTCGATGTCGCCCGGCGCGCTGCGGCCGAAAGAAGACGCCGTTGTCACCGCCGAGTCGCTGCCGAGCATCCGGCTGGCCGAGCCGTTCGAGGCTTTGCGCGACGCCTCCGATCGCATGCTGGCGAGAACCGGCAGCCGGCCGAAAGTGTTCCTGGCCAATCTCGGCAAGCTGTCGGACTTCACCGCGCGCGCGACTTTCGCGAAAAATTTCTATGAGGCCGGCGGCATCGAGGCGCTGAGCAATGACGGCTTCAAGGATCAGGCCGCCATGATCGCGGCGTTCAAGGCGTCCGGCTGCCAGGCTCGCCTGCCTGTGCTCGTCGGACGCGGTCTATGCCGCCGCAAGCGGCCGACGCCGCCAAGGCGCTGACCGAAGCCGGCGCCACCGTCCATCTCGCCGGCAGGCCGGGCGAGAACGAGGCGAATTGGCGGCGGGCCGGCGTGAAATCCTTCGTATTCATGGGCTGCGACGTGGTTTCGACCTTGCAGGCCGCCCATGATATTCTGGGTGTCAAATGAGTCAGCTCCCGAACTTCGCCACCATCGATTTCGCCGATACGCCGGTTGCCGCCGGCAATGGCTCGGCTGCGCCCTGGATGACGCCGGAAGCCATCGCGGTGAAGCCCGCCTATGGCGAAGCCGATCTCGCCGGGCTCGATTTCCTCGACACCTATCCCGGCAAGCCGCCGTACCTGCGCGGCCCCTACCCGGCCATGTACGCGGCGCAGCCCTGGACCATCCGGCAATATGCCGGCTTCTCCACCGCGGAGGATTCCAACGCCTTCTACCGGCGCAATCTCGCCGCCGGGCAGAAGGGCCTCTCGATCGCTTTCGATCTCGCCACCCATCGCGGCTACGACAGCGATCATCCGCGCGTGGCCGGCGATGTCGGCATGGCGGGCGTCGCGATCAATTCGATCTACGACATGCGCACGCTGTTCTCCGGCATCCCGCTCGACCAGATGAGCGTGTCGATGACCATGAACGGCGCGGTGCTGCCGGTGCTGGCGCTCTATATCGTCGCCGCCGAGGAACAGGGCGTGCCGCACGAAAAGCTGTCCGGCACGATCCAGAACGACATCCTCAAAGAATTCATGGTGCGCAACACCTATATCTACCCGCCGGCGCCGTCCTTGCGCATCATCTCCGACATCTTCGCCTACACCTCCGCCGAGATGCCGAAGTTCAATTCGATCTCGGTTTCCGGCTATCACATGCAGGAGGCGGGCGCGACGCAGGATCTCGAACTCGCCTATACGCTCGCCGACGGCGTCGAATATGTGCGCGCCGGCATCAAGGCCGGGCTCACCATCGATCAGTTCGCGCCGCGCGTGTCGTTCTTCTGGGCGATCGGCATGAATTATTTCATGGAGATCGCCAAGCTGCGCGCCGCCCGCATGCTCTGGGCCAAGCTGATGAAGCCGTTCAAGCCGGAGGACGCGCGCTCGCTGTCGCTGCGCACCCATTGCCAGACCTCGGGCTGGTCGCTGGCCGCGCAGGACGTGTTCAACAATGTCGCGCGCACCATGATCGAGGCGATGGCGGCGACGCAAGGGCAGACCCAGTCGCTGCACACCAACGCGCTCGACGAGGCGCTTGCGCTTGCCGACCGATTTCTCCGCCCGCATCGCCCGCAACACCCAGATCGTGCTGCAGCAGGAAGCCGGCGCCACCCGCATCGTCGATCCCTGGGGCGGTTCCTATTATGTCGAACGGCTGACCTACGAACTCGCGCGCAAGGCCTGGGGCCATATCGAGGAAGTCGAAGCGCTCGGCGGCATGACCAAGGCAATCGAAGCCGGCATCCCCAAGCTGCGCATCGAGGAAGCCGCCGCCAAGACCCAGGCGCGCATCGATGCCGGCATGCAGTCGGTGATCGGCGTCAACAAATACCAGCCGACCGACGAGGCGCCGATCGACGTGCTCAAGGTGGACAATTCCGCCGTCATGCACATGCAGCTCGACAAGCTCAAGCGGCTGAAAGCCGAGCGCGATCCGGCCGCGCTCAAGGAAGCGCTCGATGCGCTCACCCGCGCCGCCGACCGCGGCAACGGCAATCTGCTGGCGCTGGCCATCGACGCCGCCCGCGCCAAGGCCACCGTCGGGGAGATTTCCTCGGCGCTGGAGAAAGTGTACGGACGTCACCGCGCCGAGATCAAGGCGATCACCGGCGTCTACAAGCGGGAGGTCGGCATGACCGGCGCCGTCGAACGGGTGCGCGTTGCGGTCGAGGCGTTCGAGGCGGCGGAGGGCCGCCGGCCGCGCCTTTTGGTCGCCAAGATCGGCCAGGACGGCCACGACCGCGGGCAGAAGGTGATCGCCTCGGCCTTCGCCGATCTCGGCTTCGACGTCGATATCGGGCCGCTGTTCGCGACGCCGGCGGAAGCCGCGCGCCAGGCGGTGGAAAACGACGTGCATATCCTCGGCGTGTCCTCGCTCGCCGCCGCGCATCTGACGCTGGTGCCGGAACTCAAAGCCGAGCTCGCAAGCCAAGGCCGCGACGACATCATGATCGTGGTCGGCGGCGTGGTGCCGCCGCAGGATTACGACGCGCTGATGAAAGCCGGCGCCGAGGCGATCTTCCCGCCCGGCACGGTGATCGCGGAGGCGGCCGAGAAACTGCTCAAGACCCTCAACAAGCGGCTCGGCCACGGCAAAGAGGCCGCCGAGTGAAATCACTCGTCCTCCGCGCGGCTGTTGCGGCGTTCTGTGCGCGTTATCGCTTTCCGCCTGCATCGATTCCTCCGGTCCGATCCTCACCGACTCGCAAGCGGTGCTGGGTGAGCACCTGAACCTGCAGCTCTATTCGCTGCGCGACGGCCATGCGCTCGATCCCGAACGGTCGAGCTTCACCTGGAACGGCAAGCTTTACGCCCATGCCAGCGGGAGCCTGGACGACGTGCGCGGCTTCACGGTGCATGCGTTCGAAGGCAGCGACTACATCGTCCAATCGCGGCCGGCCCGTCACCCGGAACACGTCGAATATGCGCTGATGCGTAAGCTTGTCGACGGTGTCTATCAGGTGATCGCCATCGACGAGGCCGATGCCGACGAAGCCACGCGCGCGGCCAATTGCAAGCATCCGGGCGGCGTCGCCTGCCGCATCGAGACGCGCGAGCAGTTGTTCGCCTTCGCCCGCGCCACCGCCGCGCGCCACAAAGACAATGGCGGGCTGGCGATCCGGCTGGCCGATTGATGGCGTCGCGCAGCCATGAGCCTTCCGCCCTCGCCGCCGGCATTCGCGCCGGCGACCGCGCCATGCTGGCGCGCGCCATCACGCTGATCGAGAGCAAGCGCGCCGATCACCGCAAGGCCGCGCACCATCTGGTGCAGGAGTTGCTGCCGGCGACCGGCAAGGCGGTGCGGCTCGGCATCACCGGCGCGCCCGGCGCCGGCAAGTCCACCACCATCGACGTGCTCGGCACCACCCTCACGGCGCAAGGCCACAAGGTCGCCGTGCTGGCGGTCGATCCGTCGTCGAGCCGCACCGGCGGCTCGATCCTCGGCGACAAGACGCGCATGGCGCAGCTCGCCGGCGATCCGACACGCCTTCATCCGGCCCTCGCCGTCCTCCGGCACGCTCGGCGGCGTCGCCGCCAAGACGCGCGAGACCATGCTGCTGTGCGAGGCCGCCGGCTACGACGTGGTGATGGTGGAGACCGTCGGCATCGGCCAGTCGGAAACCGCGGTCGCCGACATGACCGATTTCTTCCTGGTGCTGATGCTGCCGGGCGCCGGCGACGAATTGCAGGGCCTCAAGAAAGGCATCGTCGAACTCGCCGACATGGTCGCGGTCAACAAGGCCGACGGCGACAATATCGCGCGCGCCAAACTGGCGGCCGCCGAATATCGCGCCGCGCTGCAATATCCTCGCGCCCCACTCGGCCGAATTGGTCGCCGCCGGTGGTGACCTATTCGGCGCTCACCGGCGACGGCATCGGCGACCTGTGGTCCAAGGTCATCGAGCACAAGGAGAAGATGACCGCCTCCGGCGAACTGGCCGCGCGCCGGCGCGAGCAGCAGGTGAAATGGATGTGGTCGATGCTGGAGGAGCGGCTCACCGCGCGGCTGCGCAGCGATCCGGCCGTGCGCGGCAAGCTCAAGGCGGCGGAAGCCGCGGTCGCCGCCGGCAAGCTGGCGCCGACGCTGGCCGTGGAAGAGATCGCGCAATTGCTCGGCGTTTAGATGGCCGCCACACATCCTCGTCACCGGCTTCGGGCCGTTTCCGGGCTCCCCGTTCAATCCGACCGGGCCGCTGGTGCAACGGCTGGCGCGGCTGCGGCGGCCGCGCTTGGCGCATATAAAAATCGTCCCGCATGTTTTTCCGACCAGTTACGCGGCGGTCGACCGCGAGCTGCCCAGACTGCTCGCCGCGCACAGACCGGACGCAGTCTTGATGTTCGGGCTGGCGCCGCGGGCGCGCGTCTTGCGCATCGAAACGCGGGCACGCAATGCGGTTACGCTATTGCCCGATGCGAACGGCGCGGCTCCGCCCCGCCACACGATTTCGCCCGGTGGGCCGGCCGCCATGCCGATGCCGGCGCCGGTGCGCCGCCTGCTCGCAGCGGTCCGCGCGACGGGCGTGCCGGCCACGCTGTCGCGCGATGCCGGGCGTTATCTGTGCAACTATCTCGCTGGCGCGTGGCTGCGGCGGCCAAAAACGGCGGACCGCCGGTTGCCGCCTTCGTGCACGTGCCGAAGGTCGCGCGCTTTGCGCGGCGGAAGGGCAAGCGCCGCAGGCTCACGTTCGGCGAGTTGGCGCGCGCCGGCGCCGCCTTGCTCGGCCGCAGTCGCGGGGATCTGCCACGTTTCGGACGGAAAGCATCGCTAACTGTATCGCCATGCCGACCGTCCGCCCCTCGCGCCGAAAGGTTTTCATGCTCGCCATCTTCCTGTTGTTCGTGGCACCGCTCATCGCCCGCGCCGCGTTCTATGCCGCCGGCGACGACCCGCGCAGCTGGCGCCATGCCGACTGGTCGAGCACCGGCACGCTGCCGCCTGCCAGCGAATCCAAGCCGGCGCGCGTGATCGTGTTCACCGGCAAGGCCGGCGCTTGGAAGGGCATTTTCGCGGTGCATAGCTGGATCGTGCTCAAGCCCGCGAATGCCAGCGAATGGACACGCTACGACGTGGTCGGCTGGGGTCATCCCGTGCGTGTCAACGGCTGGCCGGCGGACGGGCGCTGGTACGGCAACACACCGGTGGCGATCGCCGATATTTCCGGGCCGGACGCCGAAAAGCTGATCCCGCCCATCGAGGCCGCGATCGAGGCCTACCGCTTCAACCGGGCCGGCGATTATCGCGTCTGGCCGGGCCCCAACAGCAACAGCTTCACCGCCGCCGTTCTGCGCGCGGTGCCGGAACTGGGCGTGGCGCTACCGCCGAACGCGGTCGGCCGCGATTTCCGCGACCGGATCTATGCCGGCCGCACCGACAGCGGAACCGGCCTCGAGCTCAACCTGTATGGATTTGCCGCGGTCAAGGTCGGCTGGATCGAAGGCATCGAAATCGACCTGCTCGGGCTGGTCGCCGGGCTCGATCTGCGCCACCCGGGCGTCAAGCTGCCGGGATTCGGGCGCATCGGCATTTCTCCGCCGGTCGCCACCGCCCTCGCCCGTTAATGACCCGCTGTTTTGGCTTCTCACATTAAATTGTCCGCGTTAACGGTCTAAGGAGGTAACCTTTGGCCCGGATCGTGCGAAATTATTCGCGTCAGTTCATTCGCAAGGCCCTCGAAAATGCGCGACACGCTGCCGCTGCTCGACCAGGTCCCCTTCCCGGCGATCCGCCGCGGCACGCTTGATACGCTGCAGGTCAATGTCGGCTACCGCTGCAACCAGTCCTGCTTTCACTGTCACGTCAATGCCGGCCCTAATCGCAGCGAGGAATTGTCCGCCGAGGTCGCCGACCTGGTGCTCGAATTCGTCGAACGCCGGCACATCGCAACCCTCGACATCACCGGCGGCGCGCCCGAACTCAATGCGAATTTCCGCCGCCTGGTGACGGGCGCGCGGGCGCTCGGCGCCAAGGTGATGGATCGCTGCAACCTCACCATCCTGGAGCAACCGGGGCAGGAAGACCTCGCCGAGTTTCTGGCCGCCAACCGCGTCGAAGTGGTGGCTTCGATGCCCTGTTACCTGCAGGACAATGTGGAGCGCCAGCGCGGCAAGGGCGTGTTCAACGGCTCGATCCGCGGCCTGAAGAAACTCAACGCGCTCGGTTTCGGCCGCGATCCGGCGCTCACACTCAACCTCGTCTACAATCCGCAAGGGCCGGCGCTGCCGCCGCCGCAGGCCGCGCTCGAAGCCGACTACAAGCGCGTGCTGGGCGAGCGTTACGGCATCGTGTTCGACAAGCTGTTCGTGCTCGCCAACATGCCGATCCAGCGCTTCGGCTCGGCCTTGATCACCAAAGGCGAGTTCGATGGCTATATCGATCTGCTGCGCGACGCACATCTCGACGCCAATCTCGATGGCGTGATGTGCCGCAGGCTGATCTCGGTCGACTGGCGCGGCTTCGTCTACGACTGCGACTTCAACCAGATGCTCGATCTGCCGCTGACTCTGGGACCGCGCGCGCGCCTGCATCTGTCCGATTTGCTCGACGACGACATCACCGGCAACCCGATCCGCACCGCCGGCCACTGCTATGGCTGCACCGCCGGGCAGGGCTCGAGCTGCGCCGGGGCATTGAAAGAAGCGGCGGAATGAACTCCTTCTCTTCACATCTCCGGCTGGCGGACAGAAGAAGCGGCCGGCCGCGTTTGCCCCTACGACTATCGTTATTCCCCGCGCGTGTTCGCGCGCGCGCCGGATTTTGCGGCCGACACGCTTTATGTCGCCGGCGGGCTATACGGCAATCTCACCGCGCTTTCGGCCATCGAAGCGCTGGCGGCGAAAGAGCGCGCGCCGGTGACGCAGGTATTCAACGGCGATTTCCATTGGTTCGACGCCGACCCCGATTGGTTCCTGCGCGTCGAGCGCGCCGTTGCGCCGCATCGGGCGCTGCGCGGCAATGTGGAGACGGAACTCGGCCGCGTTGCGGATATCGGCGCCGGCTGCGGCTGCGCCTATCCGGACAGCGTATCCGCCGACGTGGTGACCCGCTCGAACGAGATTTTGTCGTTGTTGCAAGAAGCGGCGCCGTCTGCGGCGCGCGCCGCGGCTGACCCGGCTGCCGATGCACCTGGTCGCCCAGGTCGGCGCCTTGCGCATCGGCATCGTGCACGGCGACGCCGCCGCGCTCGCCGGCTGGCGTTTTGCCCAGGACGAACTCGACAACCCGAAGCGGCGCGCTTGGCTCGCCGATGTCCATGCCGCCGCGCAGGTGGATGTGTTCGCATCGAGCCATACCTGCCTTGCCGCCTTGCGCGAATTTTCATTTACCGGCGGCCGGCTGACCGTCATCAATAACGGCGCCGCCGGAATGCCGAATTTCACCGGCAGCACGTTCGGGGTCATGACGCGGATCGCCACCACGCCGTCGCCGCACAAGCCGCTCTATGGCGTCGAGCGAGACGGCATTCATATCGATGCGCTGGCGGTCCACTACGATCAAAGCAGCATTTCTCGACCGCTTCCTGCAAGCGCTGGCCGGAAGGCTCGGCCGCGCATGCATCGTATTATGCGCGCATCGTCGACGGGCCGGAT
Organism: uncultured Alphaproteobacteria bacterium; assembly: GCA_963789455.1. Classification (GTDB taxonomy): domain Bacteria; phylum Pseudomonadota; class Alphaproteobacteria; order Rhizobiales; family Xanthobacteraceae; genus Pseudolabrys. The sequence continues at coordinate 57,399 of CAWBLD010000008.1, forward strand.
TACACAATGACGCAGGCAAGTCCGCGATGAAACTCTCCATCGTCATGCCGGTGCTCGACGAGGCCGCCGAGATCGAGGCGGCCCTGCTGGCCTTGGCGCCTTATCGCCGACGCGGCGTCGAAGTCATCGTGGTCGATGGTGGCAGCAGCGACGCGACGCCGAGCTCGCCCGCCCCCTCGCCGACCGCGTGATCGCGGCGCCGCGCGGACGCGCCGACCAAATGAATGCCGGCGCCGCCGTCGCGCGAGGCGACGTCCTGTTGTTCCTGCACGCCGATACCCGTCTGCCGGAGAACGCCGATCGCCTGGTGCTGGACGGCCTCGCCCGCTCGGGCCGGGCCTGGGGCCGGTTCGATGTGCGTTTCGATAGCGGCGGCCTGCTCGGCGTCGTCGCCACCATGATGAACATTCGCTCGCGGGCGACCGGCATCGCCACCGGCGACCAGGCGATGTTCATGACCCGCGCGGCGTTCGAGGCCGCCGGCGGATATCCGCCGATCGCGCTGATGGAGGACGTGGCGCTGTCGGCGGAGCTCAAGCGCGTCGGCCGGCCGCTCGCCTTGCGCGCGCCCGTAACCACTTCAGCGCGGCGCTGGCGCAGGCACGGAACGTTGCGCACCGTGCTGCTGATGTGGGGGCTGCGTTTACGCTTTTTCCTTGGCGCCGACCCGGCCAAGCTCGCGCGGCAGTACGGCTATGCGGCCAGCGAACGCTGATCCCGTGACCGTCGCCATCCTGGCGAAGGCGCCAATTCCCGGCACCGCCAAGACCCGCCTGATCCCATCGATCGGCGCGCACGCTGCGGCCGTGCTGCAGGAACGATTGACCGAACGCGCGGTCGCAATCGCGCACGCGGCGGCGATCGGCCCGATGACGCTATGGTGCACGCCCGATCCAAGCCATGTGTCGTTCCGCGAACTCGTCCTGCGCCATGGCATCGCGCTGAAGCGGCAGCCGGAGGGCGACCTTGGCGCGCGCATGCTGGCCGCCATGAATGGCCCCACTTTGGTGATCGGCACCGATTGTCCCGCCTTCACGGTCGAGCACCTGCGCGCGGTGGCAAACGCGCTGCGGGACGCCGACGTGGTGCTGATTCCGGCCGAGGATGGCGGCTATGTGCTGATCGGCGCGCGCGCGGCGTATCCAGCGCTATTCACCGGCATGACCTGGGGCAGCGCAACCGTGCTGGCCGAAACGCGCGCGCGCATTGCCGCGCTCGGCCTTCGCGCCGTTGAACTCGCGCCGCTGTGGGACGTCGACACCGAAGCCGACCTCGCCCGCTGTGAGCATTTATTTCCCGAGATGGCGCTTTAGTTATTGCAGCCTTATCAGCACCAGCCCGCCCACGATCAGCAGCGCGGCGCCGATGCGCACCGCGCGCAGCGGCTCCTTGAGCACGATGACGGCGATCGCCGTGCCGAACAACACGCTGGTCTCGCGCAAACTGGCCACGATAGCGATCGGCGCCAGCGTCATCGCCCATAGCGCGATGCCGTAGGATAGAATCTGCAGCGCGCCGCCGGCCAAGCCGCGCTGCCAAAAACGCCGCATCACCGGGACTACGTCGCGGCCGTCGCGCCACAGCGCATAGGGCGTGAGCAACAGCGCATTGCCGATGAGCAGCAAGATCACATAGGACTGCGGGTTGTGCGAGGCGCGCGCGCCGATGCCGTCGACCACCGAATAGGCGCAGATGGTGAGCGCCGTCAGAAGCGCGAAGCCAACGGCGCGGCGGTCGATCTGCGCAAGCGCGCGGCCGCCGCGCGCCGACAGCAGCAAAACGCCGGCGGCCAGCGCGGCGATGCCGCTCCAGCTCGCCAGGCTCAAATGCTCGCCGACGAAGACCAGGCTCGCGGCCGCGGTCATCAGCGGCGCCGAGCCGCGCGCGATCGGATAGACTTGGCCGAGATCGCCGGTGCGGTAGCTCTCGATCAGCGCGGCGAAATAAAGCAAATGAATGAACGCCGAGACGATCAGCCATGGCCAGGCCGCTGCGGTCGGCATCCCGGCCAGCGGCAGGCAAACAATTCCCACCACGGCGGAACCGATCGCAATCAGCGTGGTGGTCGAAAGCGGGTCGAGCCCGACCTTGATCAGCGCGTTCCAGCCGGCGTGACAGGCTGCCGCGAACAGAACGGCGAGGAAGACGAGATTTTCCAACCGTTACGCCTTCGCCGGCGCCCAGAGCTTGGGCCCGGCGCGCTGGTATTGCGGCGGGCGCGCGACATCGGCGCCGAGCGCCTTGGCGGCATGCCAGCCCCAATGCGGATCGTCGAGGAAGCAGCGCGCCATCGACACCAAATCGGCCTCGCCCTGCGCCACGATCGCCTCGGCATGCTCGGGCTTGACGATCAGGCCGACGGTGCGGGTGGCAATGCCGGCCTCATTTTTGACCCGGGCGGCGATCGGCACGTTGTAGCCGGGCTCGGTCGGATTGCGGATGTCGGCGGCGACGCCGCCAGACGAAATGCAGATGAAATCGAGCCCGGCGCTCTTGAACATCTTGGAAACCGCCACTGCATCGTCGGCGGTCAACCCGCCCTCGCGCCAGTCGCTCCCGGTGATGCGCGCGCCGAGCGGCACATTCTTGGGCACCACGGCGCGCACCGCGCGCACGATCGAAAGTGGAAAGCGCAGGCGGTTCTCGAACGAGCCGCCGTAATCGTCGGTGCGCTTGTTGGAAATCGACGACATGAAGCCGTGCGCCAAGTAGCCGTGCGCGAAATGCAGCTCGATCTCATCGAAGCCGATGCGCAGCGACCGTTGTGCGGCGGCAACGAAGGCCGCGCGCACGCGCTCCATATCCTCTTCGGTGACCTCGCGCGGGGTGTGCCAGCCCTCGCCCCACGGGAGCGGCGACGCCGCCATGGTTGGCCATGGGTCCTGCCCAGCTTTGAGCGCGCCGCCGCCCTCCCACGGCCGTTGCGACGACGCCTTTCGCCCGGCGTGCGCGATTTGGATGCCGAACTTGGCGGTGCCGGCGCGGCGCGCCGCCCGCATCACGCGCGCCAACGCCGCCTCGTTGTCGTCGCTGTAGAGACCGAGACAGCCATGGGTGATGCGGCCGGAGCGCTCGACATGCGTCGCCTCCACCACCACCAGCGCGGCGCCGGAATTTGCCAGCATGCCGAGATGCATCAGGTGCCAGTCGTTGGCGCAGCCGTCATCGGCCGAATACTGGCACATGGGAGAGACCACGATGCGGTTGGCGAGCTCCAGGCCGGCCAGCCGATAAGGCGAAAAAAGTGCACTGCTCATGGGGCAAATACTCAGGATGGGGCTGCGGGAGTTAAAGCACGATCGGGATCGTGCGCTAAACTCAGCGCCGCTGGATGGACTTCAGGTAGGCAATGATGGCACCGACATCGGCGCCGTCAAACTTGAATTCCGGCATGTCGGGGTGACCGGACATGAATCCTTCGCCGAGCGCCTCTTCCAGGGATTCGACCGGATAGCGCCGGCCGAGGTTGCGGAACGCGGGGGCGTTCTTGACCGGACTAGCACCGCGGCGGCCGACCGCGTGGCAGGCCCCGCAATCGCGCGCGAGCAGCATTTCGCCGCGCTTGAGATCCTGGGCGGCGGCCGGACGCACCATCATCAGCAGGCCCAGCGCCATCAGCTGGGCGGCCGCAACCGCTATCATGCGGTCGGGTGCAGATCGTTCTTGTCGGAGGCCGGCACCCGCGCCCGCCCGGCGAGTTGTTTCCAGAGCCTCACCGCCTCGATCGCATCGCGCATGAGCGCGGCAAGATGCTCGGCTTTGTAATAGCGTTGCCAGCGGCCGCTGCGATAAAGCGCGATCAAATGCGCAAGCCGACGCTCGGCGAGAGCGAGCCATTTGCGCGACATCTCGTCGAAGCGAGTTCGGCCTTGAATGGCGGACATGATCGATCTGTGGCGAGCGCCGAGCCGGCAATCGATCAAGCGGATCGCTGGCGGCCAGCCGTTGCAAAATGACGCCGACACGCAACCGTGGATCGCTCCTCGCCGTGTAAGCTGATTCGCGAATGATTTAAATAGCTCATGACTGCCACCGTCACGCTCGACGCTCGCAACGCGCCCCGCCCGTAGCGCCGCCGTGGCAGCTTGGACCGATCAAGGTCTCGTCAAGCGATCCGAAAATCAGGCGGCGGCTTCCGCCTCGCGCTTGGCGACATTGGCCAGGACTTCGGCGCCGCGATTGGCCGCCGGCAGGCCGCGGAACAGGAAGCACAGGCTGACCACCGCCTGCATCTCCTCCCAGCTGGCGCCGGCGCGGCGGGCGGCGATGGCGTGCAATTGCGCGGCGTCGCTCATGTCCATCAGCAGCATGCCGAACAGCATCAATTGCGCGGTCTTCACATCGAAGCACTTGGGATACATCGCGTGCTCGCGCATTTTCTCCTGCATATCGAGCAGCGCGGGATCGAGCGCGCCGGTTACCGCCATGCGCGCCTCGATGCGCGGCGGCACGAAACCGATCAGCTCGCCGTAGATGGCGGTGCGCTCCTCGAGCGAAGCCGCTTTGTCGGCATAGGGTCCGATGCGCTCGCGCACCGCTTTGGCGTCGATCCGGGGAGGCAGTGCCATGCTCTCTCGTTTTACTTTCGCTTGCGGGTCTAGAAGGACAGCCGCGAATTCGCGATGCGTCTTGCCGGCGTCGGCGCGCTCGCCTTCGACATTGGGCGTCGCGTATTCGATGAAGCTTTCGGGCAGCGTCGCGCCCCAATAGGTGCCGGTGCCGCGCTCTTCTTCGTTCCAGGTGACCGGCTCCCAATCGGGCGCCACCACCAGGAAGCTGCCGGAATAGACCTCGACGCGGTTGCCGCCCGGCTCGTAGCTGTAGAGATAGAAGCCTTGCGAATTATTGTGCTTGGAGGGGCCGGCTTCGATGAAAATGCCGTTCTCGCTCAGGATGTCGGCGGCGCGCAGCACGTCGTCGCGGTTATCGACCCACATCGAGAAATGATGCAGGCGGCCATGCGCGCCCTTCACGTCCACCACATAGGCGAGCTGATGATGGATGGCGGTCGGGCTCATCCAGGAGCCGATCTCGGTCTTGCCGTTGTCGTAACGCACCTGCTCGCGCAGCTGGAATCCGAGCAGTTCCTGCGCGAATTTGCGGTTGGCCTCGACGTCCTTGGCCAGCAGCGCCAGATGGTCGATGCGGCGCACGCCGACGCCGCGGCCGGTGTATTTCTGCGGCAGGTTTTTCAGCGTCGAATGCAGTTCCGGCGGCGCGACGAATTTCTGTTCCTCGTAATAGATTTCCATGACGTGGCCATCGGGATCGCGGAAGCGGTAGGAGCGGCCGCGCCCGAAATCGCCATTGCTCCAGCCAAGTCCGAGGCCGGCCGCTTCGATCGCCTTGGCGCGGCGCTCCAGCGCCTGCGCACTGGTGGCGCGCCAGGAGATGCAGCCGACGCCGGCATTGGCCGCCGCGGTGAGTTTGAGCGTAGAGGTGGCGTAGTCGCCGTAGCCGCGCAGATAGACCGACGAGCCGGCTTCATGCGCCGGCTCCATGCCGAGCAGATCGCGGAAATACCAGAGGCTTTTCTCCGGCTTGGGCGTGAACAATTCCACGCTGCCGAGATGCGCGATGTCGTGTAAGGGTTCCGCCTGCGGCATAACCGCCTCCCTGGTCCGCTTCGCGCGGAAATCTGAGCCAGAAAGCTTTGGCCGGATGCCCTGCCCGCGCCTTGATAAAAATCAAATCGCGCGGAGCGAGCAGCCTCAGGAGACTTTGAACTTCTTCGCCAGCGCGTCGGCGTTCTTGCGCAAGCAGGCCGACATCGGCGCCGACCGCCACGAACAGATAGCCCCACTCGATGTAGCGGCGGGCTTCCTCCTCGTTGCCGGTGAGAATGCCGGCCGGCTTGCCGAGCTTTTGCAGGCGTGTGACGGCGTCCTCGATCGCCGCTTGCACCTCCGCATGCTGCGGATTGCCGAGATGGCCGAGCGAAGCGGCGAGATCGGACGGGCCGATGAACACGCCATCGACGCCCTCGACCTGGGCGATGGCTTCGAGCTGGTCGAGCGCGGTGCGCGTCTCCACCTGCACCAGCACGCAGATCTCGTCATTGGCCTTGGTGAGATAGCCCGGCGTGCGGCCATAGCGGCTGGCGCGCGCGGCGACCGACACGCCGCGAATGCCCTGCGGCGGATAGCGCGTGGAGGCGACCGCGCGCTTGGCCTCCTCGGCGTTCTGCACGTAGGGGAACAGCAGCGTCTGCGCGCCGATATCGAGGCAGCGCTTGGCCAGCACCGCGTCGTTCCAGGCCGGCCGGATGATCGGCGTCGCGGTGCCGCGCTGCATCGCCTGCAACTGCGTCGAGCAGATCGGGAATTTCGTTGGGCGAATGCTCGGTGTCGAGCAGGATCCAGTCGAAACCGGAATCGCCGATGATCTCGGCGGCGATGTTGCTGCAAAGGCTCGACCACAGGCCGATCTGCGAGCTTCCCCGCGGCGATGGCGAGCTTTGAAAGCGTTGCGCTGAAATTCGGTGCCCATATCCCGCCCCTTAGATGAATTGAATAGCGATGCCGCCGAGCGCGCCGAAATCGGCGTGCAGCGTGTCGCCCTTCTGCGCGAACACCACGCGGGTGAACGAGCCGGCGAGCACGATGTGGCCGGGCTCGAGCGCGTGGCCGTGCGGGCCGATCTTGTTGGCGAGCCAGGCGACGCCGAGCGCCGGATGGCCGAGCACGCCGGCGGCCAGGCCGGTCTCCTCGATTTCGGAATTGCGGTACATGATGCCGCCGACCCAGCGCAGATCGACGTCCAGCGGCCCCACCGGGCGCCCGCCGATGGCGATGCCGGCGGCGGCGCCATTGTCGGCCACGGTGTCGACGATTTTGCGCGGGTCCTGGATGCGGGCGTCGACGATCTCGATCGCCGGCACCACGTATTCGGTCGCGCGCAGCACGTCGGCGAGGCCGACGCCCGGGCCCTGCAATCGCTTGCCCATGATGAAGGCGAGTTCGACCTCGACCCGCGGCTTGCAGTAATTCGTCGTGCGCCACCTTGGCGCCGTCGCCGATCATCTGGTCGTCGAGGATATAGCCGTAGTCCGGCTCGTCGATCATGGAGGAGCGCTGCATGGCCTTGGAGGTGAGACCGACCTTGTGGCCGATCAGCCTTGCGGCCGTCCGCGACCTTGCGCTTCGATCACCTCGGTCGAGATGGCGTAGGAGTCCTCGATGGTGATGGCGGGAAAGGTGATGTGAAGCTGGGTCGCCTGTTTGCGATCCTTGGCGGCCTGCATCAGAATATCGGCGGCTTTCTTGCGGTCGGCGTCGGAGAGCATGGGATCGGTTTCCCCCTTGTTTTCTTGTAAGGGTGATCCTTGCCCGGCTCTTGGGGGAAAATCAATTCGTTCTGCACCTCCGGTGAGCGCTCATTTCCAGCGCGCGAAATCGGCGCTGGCAGTGCCCACGAAATTCTGAATAAATTGCCGGCTTATGAAGATCACACGCCCAGGGGGGAAGCCTTCAATGAGCGCTTACGTCATCTTCGACGTCGATATCCGCGATCCCAGCCCGCTATCAGGAATTCATGGCCGGGGTAAAGCCGGCCTTGGAACAGGCCGGCGCAAAATATCTGGCGCGCGGCGGGGCGCACAAGGTCCACGAAGGCGACTGGCAGCCGCGCCGCAACGTGTTGTTGGAATTCCCGAGCGTCGCGGCATGGGAGTCCTTCTATACCGGCCCGACCTATCAGGGCCTCAAGGCGATACGCGACGCCTGCAGCTCGGCGCGGCTGATCAGCGTGGAAGGCCTTTAGCCGGTCAGTGCTTCAGCTTCGAATCGACCTTGAAGCTCGCCTGGGTCTTCTTGGTGATCTCATCCACCGTGATGCCGGGGGCGAGTTCGATCAATGTCATGCCGCCGCCCTTGCGGTCGATGTTGAATACGCCGAGATCGGTGATCACCATGTCGACGACGCCGGCGCCGGTGAGCGGCAGGTCGCATTTGTGCAAGAGCTTCGGTTGATCCTTGGCGGTGTGCTCCATGATCACCACCACCTTCTTGACGCCGGCGACCAGATCCATGGCGCCGCCCATGCCCTTCACCATCTTGCCGGGGATCATCCAGTTGGCGAGATCGCCGTTCTCGGCCACCTGCATGGCGCCGAGCAAAGCGATGTCGATATGGCCGCCGCGGATCATGGCGAAGCTGTCGGCCGAGGAGAAATAGCTGGTGGTCGGAATCTCGGTGACGGTCTGCTTGCCGGCATTGATCAGGTCGGGATCCTCCTCGCCCTCATAGGGGAACGGCCCGAAGCCGAGCATGCCGTTTTCGCTTTGCAGCTGCACGCTCATGCCGTCGGGAATGTAATTCGACACCAGCGTCGGGATGCCGATGCCGAGGTTGACGTAAAAGCCGTCGCGCAATTCCTTGGCCGCGCGCTCGGCCATTTGCTCGCGGGTCCAGGCCATCACACTTCCTCCCCAGTGCCGGCGGCGGCGAGCCGCTTACGCACCGTGCGCTGTTCGATATGCTTCTTTGCGTTCGGGACGTGAATGATGCGCTGCACGAATACGCCCGGCGTGATGATGTGATCGGGGTTGAGCTGTCCCGGCTCGAACAGGTGCTCGACCTCGGCGATCGTCACCTTGCCGGCGGTCGCCATCATCGGATTGAAGTTGCGCGCGGTCTTGCGATAGACGAGGTTGCCTTCGGTGTCGCCCTGCCAGGCATGCACGATCGACAGATCGGCGACGATGCCGCGCTCCATGATGTAGCGCTCGCCGTCGAACATGCGCTCTTCCTTGCCCTTGGCGATGTCGGTGCCGGCGCCGGTGCGGGTGAAGAAGGCGGGAATGCCGGCTCCGCCGGCGCGGATGCGCTCGGCCAGCGTCCCTTGCGGATTGAATTCGATCTCCAGTTCGCCGGCGAGAAATTGCTGGGCGAACAATTTATTTTCGCCCACATAGGACGAGATCATCTTCTTGACCTGGCGGGTCTCCAAGAGCAGGCCGAGGCCGGCGCCGTCGACGCCCGCATTGTTCGAGACCAGCGTGAGATTCTTCACGCCGGAATCGCGGATCGCCAAAATGAGCGTTTCGGGGATGCCGCAGAGGCCGAACCCCCCGGCACAAATCAACATGCCGTCCTTGAGCAGGCCGGCCAGCGCGCTGTTAGCGTCGGGATAGACCTTCTTCATGCTACTCCACCACTCTCCCGGACAATTATGACCCTAGCGAAACGTGAGAGAACATCAATTAGACGGTTCGATGCAAGGCCGGCGCGCGATCCGTCTACACCGAACCACTGTAGTTCCCTAACATTTTGCTGGCGCATGATCTTTTCCGAAAACCGGTTGCCACCCCCGATCATGTCGGTGGCAGGCTTTTTCGGGATCATGCGCTAGCGCGCCGGGGTCGTTGGCGGGGTGATGTCGGTGACCGGGTTGCGCGGCCGTACCGGGGCGGCGGGAGCGGGCGGCGCGGCGGCCGGGGCGGCCTTCGGCATCGTCAGCGTGGTCGGCAGCGGCAAATGGTGCGGATAATAGGTCCAGAACACGAAAGCCGCCGTGAACAGGATCGCCGACAGCAGGGCGCCGAAGACCGCGGTGGCTGAAAGCCAGCAGACTGCCGATCAGCGTGGCGAAAAACACGAACACCGCCAGGATCACGACATAGAACCAGTCGACGGTCGCCAGATCGATCGGGATAGAGTTCATAGCGCTTACTCTCCTATCGGCATCGTATGTCAGCGCAGACCCACGATGCGGGTCACCGGCGCCCGGTCATTTCCCAGGCCTTCGATCGGCCTATTATAGCTGCGCGTGATCTTTTCCGAAAACCGGTTCCCACTCTTCGGGATCACGCGTTATACCTCCACCCCCATGCCCAATCTCCTCATCCTTACCGAAGTCCAGGAAGCCATGCGGGCCCGCTACAAGGCCATGCTCTTGGAGCGATTCCCCGGGCAACTGACCATCAACGTGGTCGGCCACCATAACGATGTCGACCCCTACATCGCCGACACCGACATCCTGCTGTGCTTTTCGCCGCCCATGGCCGACCACGTGGTGCGCGACGCCAAGAAGCTGAAATGGATCCAGGCGCTCGGCACCGGCGTCGACAACATCGTCGACCTGCCCTCGCTTGGGCCAGAGGTGGTGGTCACCAATATCCGCGGCATTCATGGCGCGCCGGTGTCGGAAGCCACCATCGCCTATATGCTCTCGCTTGCCCGCGACCTGCCGCGCGCCGTGCATGCGCAGGACAAGAGCACCTGGGAACGCTGGCCGTCGCAGCTGCTCGACCGCAAGACCGTCGGCATCCTCGGCGTCGGCCTGATCGCGGAATATCTGGCGCCGCTCTGCAAGCAGTTCGGGATGACGGTGATCGGCATCAGCGCGACCCCGCGCGCGGCGCCGGGCTTCGACCGCATGGTCGCGCGCGGCGATCTCATGAAGATCGCGGGCGAACTCGATTTTCTGGTGACGCTCGCCCCGCCGACGGCGGAGACGATCGGCATCATTGGCGCCAAGGTGCTCGCCGCCATGAAGCCGTCCGCCTATCTGATCAACGTGGCGCGCGGCGGCCTGGTTGACGAGAAGGCTTTGATCGCCGCGCTTGAAAGCGGAACGATTGCCGGCGCCGCGCTCGATGTGTTCTCGCAAGAGCCGCTGCCGTCCGACAATCCGTTGTGGAAGACCAAGAACCTGACGATCTTCTCGCATCTCGGCGGCTATTCGGTCGGCTACGAGGAGCGCGCCATGCCAACCATCGCCGGCAATATGGCGAAGTTTCTCGCCGGCGATCTCAAGAGCATGATCAATATCGTGCGCAAGCCTGCGTCCTGGGGAGATTGAACCATGACTTTGTCGGAACGCCTGAACACGCCGATCTCCACCGCCGAACTCGAGCGCCGCTGGCGCGCCGTGCGCGCCGCCATGGCCGCTGAGAAGATCGACGTGCTGCTGATGCAGAACAACAACGATCACATGGGCGGCTATGTGCGCTATTTCACCGACATGCCGGCGACCAACGGCTATCCCAACACGGTGATCTTTCCGCGCGACGACGAGATGAGCGTGGTGTGCCAGGGCCCGTTCGGCGGCAGCGAACCTACCGCGCAGGCCGACACGACCGGCAAGTCCATCACCCCGCAGGCGGCGGGCGATACATCCTTCGATCTGAAGGCACGCCTGTCGCAATGGCGCGGCGTCAAACGCATCCTCACCACGCCGAGCTACGCCTCGGCGAATTACACCAAGGACTACGATCCCGAGCTGGCCGCCAAGGCGCTCGAGCCGTTTCGCAACGGCACCATCGGCTATGTCGGCACCTACCAGATGTCTTTTGCGCTGCTCGACTACATCAAGCGCGCGTTGCCGAAAGCGCGCTATGTCGACGCTTCCGATCTGGTCGACCGCATCAAGGTGATCAAAAGCCCGGAGGAAATGGAACTGGTCAGGCGCGCGGCGGCGATGCAGGACGGCGCCATGCGGGCCGCCTTCGCCGCGGTGAAGCCCGGCATGCGCGACACCGAAGTGGCCGCGGTCGCGCAATGGTACAGCCAATGCCACGGCAGCGAGAACGGCATTTATCTGTGCGCCTCCATGCCGCTCGGCACGCCGTCGAAATTCGGCAATCGCCATGTACAGAACCGAGTCATCCAGAAAGGCGACCAGATCGCGCTGCTGGTGGAGGACAACGGGCCCGGCGGCATGTACACCGAACTCGGCCGCTCCTGCGTGGTCGGCGCCAAGGTGCCGCAGTCGATGAAAGACGAACTCGCCTTCTGCATGGAGTCGCGCAAGCTCACCCTCGATCTGCTCAAGCCGGGCGCGTCCTGCAAGGACATCTGGGACGCCTTCAACGCCTTCATGCGCAAGAACGGCCGGCCGATGGAGGCGCGGCTCTATTGCCACGGCCAGGGCTACGATCTGGTCGAGCGGCCGCTCATCCGCAACGACGAGCCCATGACCATCGCGAAGGACATGAACATCGTCGTGCACCCGACCTATATCCACGCCGGCTATCTGAACTGGCTGTGCGACAACTATCTGATCGGCGGCAACGGCCCGGGCGACCGGCTGCACCAGTTCCCCGAAGAGATCGTCGAGGTCGGCTAGCGTCATCGAACGCTGTCGGTCGCGATGCAGGCGGTCGCGGCGCGCTAACGCATCCTGCCGGCCCGATGCGCAAAACGGGTGAAAAGCTCGATTGCAACCTATGATAGTCTATGCTACGATGCTCCCTTATAAGTTGGTTCTCGCGTGGGGGGCGTATCATGCGTTGCGTTGTTACGTTCAGTCTGCTTTGCGGCCTCGGCATTGGCATCGCCGGTTGCGCGAATCCAAACACCAAACCCACCCATCTTTCCTTCGGCATGACCACCGATGCGGTCACCATGGGGCCGGCGCTTCGCATGGTCACCGAACGGCCGCGGCCGATCGACAGCGGGCCTCCGCTGCCGACGATCTGCACCGAACCGAGCCCGGACGTCGCCATCGCGTTCGGCAAAAGCTTGGCCGCCACGGGGAGTGTCACGGAATCGGGCGGTACCAGCGGCAGCGGCAGCGTCACCGCCACCTCCACGGAGACGGCGACCGCGCTCGCGGGGCGCACGGCCGGCGTGCTGGCGCTGCGCGACGGCCTTTACGCCGCATGCCAATCCTATAGCAACGGCGTGCTCGGTCATGACGCCTATGCGGTGATCCTCAGCCAGTACGGCAACCTCTTGGTCGCGCTGGCGGGAACGGGAACCGGCGGAAACCCCACGACCTATACGTCGCAGGATGCCGCGGTCGGTGCGATGCTGGTCGCCTGCCTGAGCGAGCACGACCCGACGCGCATCCGGCCGGTCGCGGGCAATGGCCAACCGATCACCAACCCGCTCCTGTCGCTGCGGAGCTGCAACTACCTGATCGGCCAAATCGCGCGCGGCAAATTGCTGGCGCCGCCGAAACCGGCCAAAGCCGACACGAAACCGGCCAATGCCGATATGAGTAAAATCAAAGTCGCCACCGCAGCAACGGGTCAGACCGCGGCAAAACAGCCGGCCGCCGGCGCGAAGGTGACGACGACGCAAAAGACCATGACCAAGACCGTGACGGAAAGCACCACTCCGCCAGCAGCGACTCCGCCGGCCGACGCGAAGAAGAATCTATAGTCGAGCGAAACGGCTAGACACGGCTCGCCTCCGGCTTGTCGATCAGGCTGACGTGGGCGGCCACGACGCGCCAGCCTTCGGGAAATTTCACCCAGGTCTGCATCTGCCGGCCGATCTTGCCGGGCGCCGAGGGGCGCTCGTACAAGGTCGAGGCCACCGCGAATTCGCGGCCGAAAGTGGTGATCACCGTGCGATCAAGCGTGCGGCCGAGCGCCACCGGCGAACGCGCGGCGCGGAACGCCTTGATCGCGTCATAGCCGTAGAGGATTTCACCGCCGCCATAGCGGATGGTGCGCGCATCGTCGCGGAACATCGCGTTGAGCGCGGCGACGTCGTTTCCCACCAGCGCTTTTTCGTAACGCTCGAAGCATTCTTTCACTTCCGCCACGACCTCCGGCAGGTCGATTTCCATATACATTTCTCCTTACACTATCTCCTTCGTCCCCGCATAGGCGAGGACCCAGGGCAATAACGTTCGGAATTGCCGTCCTGGGTTCCCGCTTACGGGGGAAGAGACGGAGTACGATCGTTTTGCCGCACGGTTGAGGTACAATCGCCGATCACATCGCCGGCCGTGGCGCCGCCACCGCGCCCATCTGCTCCAGCGCATGGGCAATGCGCAAGGCGACATCCTCGCGCCAGGGCGCGGCGATGACCTGCACGGCGATCGGCAGCGGCTTGAGCGGCACCGGCACCGCCACCACCGGCAGGCCGATGAAGGAAATCGGCTGCGTGTAGATTCCCACATTGGGCCGCACCGGCAGTTCGACGCCGTCGAGCACGAAAGTCTGCTGGCCGATCTTGGGCGCCGTGCAGGGCGTGGCGGGCGCCAGGATCGCGTCATGGCGTTCGAACAGCTTGAGCACCTGGTCGCGATACCAGCGGCGGAAAATCTGCGCCTTCACGACAAAAGTAGACGGCACCATGGCGCCGGCAATCAGGCGGTCGCGCACGGCGGGATCGAAGTCGCGCGCCTGCTGGCGCAGGCGATCAAGATGCAGCGCGGCGCCTTCGGTGGCGGTGATGACATAGGCCGCCGCGCGCGCGCGGGCGGCTTCGGGAATCTCGACTTCTTCGCGCGCACCGGCGGCCGTGGCGACGCGCTCGAGCGCGGCGAGCGCTTCGGGGAATGCGCCCTTCTTGAAATAGCCGCCGGCCACCGCGATGCGCAGGCCATCGAGCCCGCGCGTGAGTTCAGGCGCTGCCGGCTCGACCGGCCGATCGGCGCAAGCGGCATCGTCGGCATCGAAACCCTGCATGGCGTCGTAGCTGAGCGCGAGATCGCGCGCGGAACGCGCGAACGGCCCGAGATGATCGAGGCTGGCGACGAACGGAAAACTGCGCGCGCGCGTAAGCCGGCCGTAGGTCGGCTTCAAGCCGAAGATGCCGCACAGCGAGGACGGCACCCGGATCGAGCCATTGGTGTCGGAGCCGAGCGCGAGCGGCACCAGGCCGCCGGCGACCGCGCCGCCGGAGCCGCCCGACGAGCCGCCGGTCATGCGGCTTAAGTCGTGCGGATTGCGCGAGGGGCCGTCGTGGATGTTCTCGCCGGTGAAGTCATAGGCGTATTCGCCCATGTTGAGCGCACCGACGAGCACGGCGCCGGCCGCCTCCAGCCGCTCGATCAGCGGCGAGTCCTTTTGCGCGGGCGCGCGCGTCCGATTGATCTTGGAGCCGGCGACCGTCGGCAGCCCTGCGATATCGAACAGGTTCTTGACCGCGAACGGCACGCCGGCGAGCGGCAGGCGCGATTTGTCGCGCGTGGCGTCGATCGCGCGCGCGCGGCGCTGCGCGCGCTCGGCGGTGACCGCGGTGAAGGCATTGAGTGTCGGATTAAGTTTCGCGATGCGCGCCAGCGCGGCGTCGACAACGCCGGCGGCACTCGCCTCACCTGCGCCGACGGCTTGCGCGATCTCGGCCGATGTCGCCCAGGATAAATCGTCGGACATGGGTCAGGCCTGGAAAACCGGCGCCGGCTCCGCCTCGTCCGGCAGCGCGAATTCGCCGACCAAGGCGGCATGCTTGAGCGTGACCTCGAGATTGGCTTTGATCGCGCTGCTGCCATTCCGGCTGCAAGCGGCAGATCAAGCGCGCGCGCGGCAGCTACGATGAAATCGTCGAGTTTCGGGTCTGCCATGGCGGTGTCCCTGTTGCGGGCTGGAACATGCAAATTCGCTGCCAACAGAACGCAGGCCGGCCCATCAGGCAAGCGCCGGCGCCCGTATTCTTTGCGGCCCCGGGCAGGCCGTAATCCCCTTCCTTCCCCCTCCGCAACAGGAGGGGATGGCGCGCCGAGCGGCGCGGCCATTGCATGTTGTCACGCACCGTTTCGCGAAGTGCGTGGCGCCTCTCGGCGCGCCATCGCGGCTTTTCTGTCCCCGGGGCCGTAACTTCCGGGCGCGGACCCGGGCGGCTTGCGGCCAACCCGATCCGGGCAGCTTTCGCCGCCCTTCGTCCGCGCCGCGTCCAGCCATTCAAGGCAGTCCCTCCTAGTGGGGACGGACGGCGACCCAGGGCCTCCCGAGTGCGCGAGGAGCGTACCCTCGCGCCCGCGGGCGCCGCATCCGGTTCCATCATCGAGACGCCTCTAGATGACGCCCTCAAACGAACCGGACGCCGCCATGATAAAGGCGCGCGGATGAGCGGGGATAAGTTTTCGGTTGGAATTTTCACCGCCGTGACCCGGCGAGCACAGGGAGCGACTCGCTGCCTCAGCCCGCCCGCGCCACCGCCTGCGCCACGCGCGTGCCAAAAGCATCGGTGCCGAGCGGGCCGCCCATGTCGGGCGTGCGCCATTCGTGCTTGGCGATGACGCGGTCGAGCGCGGTTCGTTATCCGCCGCCGCGACGCACTATTTTCCGGCTATTGGCGCAACAACGGACCTTGCTGGATTTTAGCCCCCAACGGTTCGGGCGCAAATGACCCGTAGCGGACATGCCAATTGCGCTGCCGAACGCAATCGTGGGCAAAAGTTCTAGCTCGCCGAGGACTATTCGCGGCGCTAGCTAGCGTCCATTATTTGTTTTACGCTGCCCGATGGATGGGCGAGACGTGCTGGAATCCAAAAATATAGGGGTTGGGCGAATCTCGTTGCTGCGAGTGTGACAAATAGAATGGTCCTTTCAGTTCGGGCAATCGTGGCATGTCGATACAACATAGCCGAGATTTGCAATCCTATTCGAGGTGGCGAGCACACGGATCACGGCGTGTTTCGGTGGCGGTCATTCATCACCGACGTGCGCCGCGAGAGCGTCAAAACGGCTATCTGCTGTCGTTCCTCGCGCGTTTCTGGATGCGGGATGGGGTAGAAGTCCATCATCTTTACGGTATTGACACGTTCGTACCGGCCGACATCGCTGTATTGCATGTGGACTTGTCGCTTGTCCCCCAAGCCTATTCGGACTTTGCCCGGCGGTATCCGATCACGCTGAACACGAGCGCACTGGACATCCGCAAGCGCAGCTTCAGCTCGCTCTTGGTTAAAACACCCGCGGACTATAAGGGGCCGGTCATCGTCAAAACTGATCTCAACTGCGGGGGTATCCCCGAGCGCCTCATACACAATCAGATGCGAGCCGCAGGCGACGTCTTTGAGCCTCCGGCTGGCCGGAGCGGCTCGCGCCGAATCAACAATCCCGCAACCTATACGATCTACCCGACCGCCGCGGTCGTTCCTCCCGAGTACTTTCGGGACCCGGGACTTGTTGTCGAAAAGTTCGTACCAGAGCGCCGCGCCGACAAATACTGTCATCGACGGTATTACTTTCTCGGGGAGGCGGAACTCAACCAGATTTGGCTCGGTACAAAGCCGATTTGCGCGTTCGACGACGACGGTGTTGCGAGCGACGCGCCAATCCCGGCGGAGTTGCAGGCGTTTCGACGGCGGTTCGGAATTGAATACGGCAAGATCGACTATGCCCTTAGCCATACCGGCGAGGTCATCGTGTTTGACGTCAACAAAACCCCGTGGGGAGCCTGCCGCAACCCTGCCCACTGGCCGTGGCTTCAGCACCTTTGCGCGAGCTTGCAGGGGGGCCTCTATGGCCTGCTCCTGCGAAAGGCGACTATGCGCGCAAGCGATGGGGAGACATCTGGGCGCGACCGGTCGACGCCCGCTACAATGTCGCGATGCTGAAGGTGAGAACCCGAATCGCTAACAGCCGCATCCATGGTATCGGCCTTTTTGCCGCCGAGCCGATCGCAGCAGATACCGTGATTTGGCAATATGATCCGCCCTTCGACATTGCCTTTACGTTGGAGATGCTTGCGGCGCTTGCCACGCCGGCGAGGGAGCTCGTCGAGAAATACTCCTATTTCGAGCAACAACTCGGCGCTTATGTTCTATGCGGCGATGACGCCAGATTCGATGAATCGATTCCGCAACACCGAACACCGCTGAAGCAACGGGAATGCGCACCGTGGCCGCTCGCGCGATCGCCGAGGGCGAGGAGATCGTGTGCGACTACACTAATCTCGGCTTGCTTTATTCGTCGGCACCGAGCGGGTTATGGCTGCGCGTTAATGAAGTCCAAGCCTTAGCTTGCGCAACGCATGAAGCGGAATCCTTTGCGGCTTGTTCATAAAAATGCCTGATCGAACTTCGGAGAGATCTCCGCGTAGCGGCCATCCTGTTCGCACTGACGGTCGCGATTGGCACTTAGCGTCATTTCACTGCCGCGCACCTATGTGCTTTGGGGAAATGGTCGCGAATGATCCGAAGCGGCGATCCCGACCGCATGAACTGCCATCCAGATGACGCAGGCGATCATCGATGTTGCGCACCCGCTCGGCATTTCCGTGTACGATTACATCATCGTCGGCAAGAACGGCCACGCGAGCTTCAAGGGGCTGAAACTGATCCAACCTTGTAAGGCGTAATCGCTCGATCGCGCGCCACGCGCGGCGTTCAATCAGGGCCAGTGGATGGATTCGATCCGTTCGATCGCCCGTGCCGCCTGAACAAGGAATCCCGGTCGAAGCCGTCGGCCGCGAGCCGCGCTTCGTGCCAGTCGAGATCCTGCTGGCGGACGAGTGCGCGATATCGCCCCGGCGGCAAGCCGAAGCGCGCGCGGAACGCCGGCTGAATTGGCTCGCGCCGCCAAAGCCGCAGCGCTTGGCAACTTCCGTTAGCGAGCGCTCGTCCTTGTTGTCTGCCAGCAAGAGCCGCAGGGCCTCGTCGAGCCGGCGCGTCAGCAACACGGCGCGGATGCCGCCTTCCGCCGCCAGGAGCCGGTAGAGCGACGCGCGCGAGACGTGCACCGCATCGGCGATCTCGTCGGGCCCGAGTTTCTCGTTCGCGAGGTGCGCCTCGATGTAATCCAGCGCGGTTTTTCTTCTCGACTTCACGTGATCCGCTTCATCGTTCACTAGCCTTGCGCGCGCGAAGGCGGTCGTCAGCGCCACGATGCCCTCGATCGCCGCCTCCGCTTCGCTTACCGTCAGAAGGCCGGCCTGCGCATAAAGCTCCTGCATCGCTGCGCCGATCAGACGCGCCGCACCGCTGCCGAGCGGAAAGACAAGGCCGTGCGGCTCGAGGGCCAGCAGTGCCGCGGGCACGCTGTCGCGCGCAAGGATAACGATCAGATTCTCATAGTCGGTCGTCACACTGTGGAACGGCCGCGCATAATCGACGATCTGGACTTCGCCTGCCTCGACGCGCCCGCGCCGTCCGGCCGCAGTCGTTGTCACACGAGCCTTTGATCTCGAGATAGATGAGCATTTGGTCGGGGCTGCGCGCGACCAGTGCGGGCCCGCGGGTCATGATGAACGCCGTGCCCTGAGAGCGCATCAGGATCGCGCGGGGCGTGTGATAGGTGCGGGTGGAGAGGGTGAAGCGTGCTTCCTCCGACGGGTCCGGCAGCGATAGCTCGTAGATGTGCGCGAAGGTTTTGCGAAACGACTGGTAGAAGCGCGGCCCGCATTCGCCTTGCGGATTGGTCTCCAGGACTTGCAGCCTGGGCGACAGCTGCCCGTCAGCGTTATCGATTACGGAAGGCGCAGCGGGTTCGCTCGCTTGCGAAAAGTTGGCGCTGTTCTTAGCCATCGAAACACCGCTATCAGCTGGCGGAACAAACCTAGCACGGCAACCCGCGGTGGGCGATTACCTTTTTGGCCTCGTAAGCCTTGTCAACGCGGCTTGAGGCGAGGCCGCTCCGGATTTACCTTCGCATTTCCCTTGTCATGCCAGTGACATCCACAAGTCTCCAGGTTATGGAGCCGAACGCGCCTCGCGCACTCAAGTGATATTGACAGTGGGGGATCAATTTGATGACGCGGAATCTCACCCTTGGCGCAACGTCGACGCGCACTCCAAATTAAATTGATAATGGAGATCAATTTATTGACGCGGAGCCTCAATCTTTGAAGCGACGTCAATATTCGCTTGAACCTAAATGATTGTCTTTCTTACATTGCGCTCGGGTGAGCAGGAGCCCTCAAGGGCACAAAGCTATCTCTGCAAGAACAAAAAGAAGTCAATGCGACCAGCGCTAACGCGACCGGTCCAGGACCGCTGTGATGTCTCCAAGTTCGAATTTTAGATGAGCTCAAAGTCGGGCGATACGTCGCTCCGCCTTACGAACGTGCAGGGACAGGCCATGGAATTGCATCAGGCGCGCTATTTCCTCGCGCTCTGCGAAGAGCAGAGCTTTACCCGTGCAGCAAAGCGCTGCGGGGTATCGCAGCCCTCACTTACGAACGCAATCAAGCGGTTGGAAGCGGAACTTGGTGGATCGTTATTCCACCGGAGCCACGCGAAGACCCGATTGACCGACCTTGGAATTCTCGTGCGTCCCGATCTTCTGCAAATCGCTCGATCTACAGCAGAGGCCAAGCGCAAAGCCGAGAAATTCTCAGCCGTGCCTTCGGTCTCACATCAACCCAGAAAAATACGAGGCGTTCATGCGCGCACATCACGTCATCGCTGTCGTCGCAGTTCTCGTTATCGGGTTTGGATCGAAGCAGTTTTTGTTCCCGCCTAAGCAAGCAAAAGCGGACGTACACGCTGTCGCGGACACCGTGACGATGGACGTACGCGCGCTGGAGGCGACGATGGATATCAAATCGCTGCCAGGACAGAACACCCTGTCCGAAGCTGATCCTGACCTAGACACCGATAACGCGCCGGCTAAATGGCCACGCTAGATCACGGCGAAACGCTTCCCACGGCGGCGCCAGCTCGCGAAACGACCATCTAAAGTTATTCCGGCACGCCAAATCGTCACTCGACGGCAACCAAGAAGGCAGGCAAAGATGCGCGAGCAGTCAAAAGGCGAAGGCTTGGCCCTACCTGAACTCGGAGCGCTTTTTGTAGTTTGGCTATTTTTTTACGGCCTGCTTGTGGTCCATGGATTGACCACTTCTTACGCGGAACGCTTGGCCAAGGCTTGGACCGTCCAAGACAACGCCGAAGGTGTGCCGGGAGCCGCCCAGGCGCTCAGGGAAAGCTTGGCGCTATCTGCTGATAGAATGAATTAGCACTTAATGATCGAACGGTTGGCCGCCTCAGCTGGCGGCTTTTTCCGTTGCAAGACAAGTGAGCGATGTCGCTTATTGGCACTTAGCGTCATTTCACTGCCGCGCACCAATCATGTCGCCTATTGGAGGAAGAGCGGACATTGGCCAACCGTTGCTCACCAGTTTCAATTATGAGTCCATGGCCTAATATGCTCCCCGTCATTCCGGGGAGCGCGAGCGAAACGAATAAGCTCGGAATAACCGAAAATTATTCCACCGCCTGCGCCACGCGCGCACCGAACGCATCGGTGCCGAGCGGGCCGCCCATGTCGGGCGTGCGCCATTCGCGCTTGGCGATGACGCGGTCGAGCGCGGCGTCGATCGCCTGCGCCGCGTCGATGAATTTCTTCTCCCCGCGCCGCTCGCCCAGCCAGGCCAGCAGCATGGCGGCCGAGCCGATCAGCGAGGACGGATTGGCGATGTTCTTGCCGGCGATGTCGGGCGCCGAGCCGTGCTGGGCCTGCGCGACCGCATGCTCGGCGCCGGCATTGAGCGAGGCCGCCAGCCCGAGGCTGCCGGCGATCTCGCTCGCCTCGTCGGAGAGAATGTCGCCGTACATATTGGTGGTGACGATCACGTCGAACGGACTGGCGTCGCGCACCAGCAGCGCCGCCATGGCGTCGATGATGCGCTCTTCGTAGCTCACCTGCGGGTAGCGCGCGGCGACCGCGCGCGTGCATTCGAGATAAAGCCCGTCGGACACGCGCAGCACATTGGCCTTGTGCACGGCGGTGACTTTCTTGCGCCGCTGCAGCGCGAGCTTGAACGCGGCTTCCGCGATGCGGGTCGAGCCTTGCCGCGTGATCTTGCGCACGGCAAGCGCGAGATCGGGTGTCGGCATGAATTCGCCGGAGCCGAGATACATGGAGCGGTCGGCGTAGAAGCCCTCGGTGTTCTCGCGCACGATGACGAGATCGACCGGCCGAGCCGCAGCGCGGCGGAAAACCTGCGCGCGAGCGCGCCGGCCGGATATTGGCGTAGAGGTCGAGCTGTTTACGCAATTCGCCGGACGGATTGAGCCCGCCTTCGGCGATCGGCGGATACTCGTTGTGCGACACCGGCCCGAGCAGCACGCCGTGCGCGGCCTTGGCCTTGTCGAGTACGGAGGACGGGAACGTGGTGCCGGCGGCGCGGTGCGCGCTCCAGCCGACCGCCGCCGGCTCGAAGGCGAGCGACAATCCGAACTTGGCGTCGGCCGCGCGCAGCACGGCGAGCGTCGCCGCGGTGATCTCCGGCCCGATGCCGTCGCCTGCCAGCACCAACACTACGATGGCGTCTTTTGCGCGCGTGTCGTTCATCGCCGCTCACACTCCCCTCACCCGCCGCTGCTTTTATCATATTGCGTGTTTTCGTCCTGCCCTTTCCTCTCGGGCGGCGCCCGCGCTTGGCCTATGGCATCGCTTGGCCTAAGCTATGCCGCCCCGGCATGGATGAAAGCAGGCGCGCCGTGGAACTGAAAGAACTGCGCAACTTCATGCACGTCGCGCGCGCCGGCAGCGTCAGCCGCGCCGCCGCCGAATTGCGCTTGGCGCAACCCGCGCTGAGCCGCCAGATCAAGAAACTCGAACACGAACTCGGCGTTTCGCTGTTTGCCCGCCACGGCCGCGGCGTGCGCCTGTCCGCCGCCGGCTCGCTGCTGCTCGAGCGCGCCGAGGCGATCGCGCAGCTCGTGCATCAGACCAGCGAGGAGATCAAGGAAGACCGCTCGCCGCAGGGCGGCCGTATCGCGCTCGGCGTGCCGCCGGCGGCCGGACGGATCATCGTCCCCTATTTCGCCGAACGATTCCAGAAGGCCTGGCCGCAGGCCACCCTGCACATGCGCGAGGGCGTCGCCTCATCGCTGCAGGAATGGCTGATCGAGAAGCGGCTCGATATCGCCCTGCTGCATAACCCGCCGCATCTGGAAATCCTCAATATCAGCCCGCTTCTGAGCGAGCGCATGTGGGTGATCGGGCCGCCCGCGCGCAACGGCAAGGGCCGCGGGCCGCGCACGCAGCTATCGCATTCGCGACCTCGCGGAACTGCCGCTGATCCTGCCCAACATGGCGCACGCCAACCGGCGTCTCGTCGAGAACGCCGCGATCGAGCACGGCATCAGGCTGCGCATCAAAATCGAGGCCGACAGCGTCGCTTTCGCCAAGGCCATGGTGGAGAACGGCCTTGGCTACACCATTTTGACTTACGCCGCCGTGCAGGACGAATTGGCGCGCGGGCAATTGACGATCTACCCGATCGTGCGCCCGACGCTTTCGACCAAGGTCACGATCGTGACGCTGCGCGACAAGCAACTGCCCAAGGCGACGCAGGATGCGAGCGCCATGCTGCACGAGGTCTGCCGCGCGCTGGTGCGCAGCAAACAATGGGCCGGCGCGAAGTTGGCCTGAACGCGCGACGCAAGGCCATCGCCGCTTACCCCCGTGTCCCGCGTTCCATGCCGAGAAAGTATCGCCGGAAACGGCGCGGGCCATTGCGGCTGCGGCCATATCGAACTACGCTCCGCTGCCACAAAAAAATATTTGGGAGGACAACATGCCGCGATTTATCGCTCGTTTTTGCATGGCCGCGACGGCCGCCGCGCTCGCCTTGGGCTTTGCCGCGAGCGCGCAGGCGGTGACGCTGAAGTGGATCACCTTCAAGCCACAGAATGCCGGCGACGCGCAGGCGATCTCAACGCAATGGTTCGTCGACGAATTCAAGAAGCGCACCGGAGGCAAGAGCGAGATCCAGATGTTCTGGGGCGGCAGCGTCGCCAAGGACAAGGAGATCCCCGACTTTCTCTCCGGCGGCGCCGCCGACATGGGCGACATCATCACTCCCTATTTCCCGGACAAGTTCCCGCTCAACAACACCGTCGGCTATTTCATTCCGCAGCCGCACTCGACCATCGAGATCGCGGAGATGATGGAATATTGGCATCGGGTCTATCCGCAGTTCGACCAGGAACTGGCCAAGTACAATCTCAAGACCATCGGCTTCCGCCCGCTCGAGGCCTACGGCATGATCTGCACCAAGCCGATCAAGTCGATCGAGGACTTCAAGGGCAAGCGCATCCGCACTTATGGCTTTGCTTATCCGGCCTTCGTGCAGGCGCTCGGCGGCACGCCGGTGTCGATGAGCTCGTCGGACGGCTATGAGGCGTTGCAGCGCGGCATTCTCGACTGCTCGCCGATCGGCCCGTCGCTGGCGCATGGCTGGAAATACGACGAAGTGGCGAAATACTACATCGAGATTCCGATCGGCGCTTCGTTCGGCCACATGATCACCATGAACCGCAAGAGCTATGACGCGCTCGATCCGCAGACCAAGTCGATCATCGACGGCCTCGGCCGCGAATATGCCATGCGCTACACCACCGACCTCGATATCCTCACCAAGAAGATCTACGAGGGCTGGAAGAAGAAGGGCGTGACCGTGAGCCGGCTGCCAAAGGAGCAGTTCGCCAAGGTGCTCGACTTCCCGGCGGTGAAGGCGGTGCGCGCGAAGTGGATCGAAAAGGCGAAGGCGGCCGGCGTGCCGGCGGAGGAAATCGCCGCGGAATTCAATTTCTAATCGTCATTCCGGGGCGTGGCCGAAGGCCGCGAGCCCGGAATCCAGAGCCCCAGCGCTGCGGAGTATGGATTCCGGGCCCGGCCCTTCGGGCCGTCCCGGAATGACAGAAAGAGCGACGAGACGCCGCGATGTCCGCCTTCCAGCGCCTGTACCGGGGCTACGGCCGCCTGCTGCGCGGCTTCGGTCTGATCTCGTCGGTCGCCACCTTCGTGATGATGGTGCTGGTGGTGGCCAACGTGATCGGCCGCTATCTGCTCAACAAGCCGCTGACCGGCACGCTCGAATTCACCGAATCCCTGCTCGTGCTCATCATCTTTCTTTCGGTCGCGCTCACGCAATATGACGGCGGCCATATCCGCGTGACGCTGCTCACGCGCCGGCTGCCGAAGGCGGGCGCACGCGCGCTGACGGTAGCGGCCATGCTTGCTGGGGCGGCGTTCTTCTCCTGGTGCGCCTACGCGGCCTGGCGGTTTGCCTACCAGTCCTGGTCGTTCAACGAATACGAATGGGGCACGGTGGCGTTCCCGCTCTATCCGGTGAAGTTCGTCGTGTTCCTCGGCATCCTGCTGCTCGCCATCCAGTTCCTGCTCGACGCCATCGCCGAGACCTTGATGCCGATCAAGGCCGACGACGAGAGCGCCATGGAGCACATCTGATGGCCTCGCTCGAAATCGGGCTGTTCGGCGTCATCGCGCTGTTCGCCTCGATCCTGCTTGGCGTCAACGTGATGGTGGCGCTTGGGCTCGTCGGCGCGCTCGGCCTGACCATGGTGGTCGGCTTCCATGCCGCCACCTCGATGCTCTCCACCGTGTTCTTCGAGACCACGCACAGTTTCCATTTCAGCGTGATCCCGCTGTTCCTGCTGATGGGCTTTTTCGCCATGCGCGCGGGGCTCGGCGAAGACCTGTTCGAAGCCAGCCACAAATGGTTCGGCGGCCTGCCCGGCGGGCTTGCCATTTCCACCACGCTCGGCGCCGCCGCCTTCGGCGCGGCGTCGGGCTCCTCGATCGGCACCGCCACCGTGTTCACCAAGCTGGCGCTGCCGCAGATGCTCGACGCCGGCTACGACAAGCGCATGGCCGCGGCCTCGATCGCCATCGCCGGCACGCTCGCGGTCATGATTCCGCCGAGCGCGGTGATGGTGATCTTCGGTATCTTGACCGACTCCAGCATCGGCGACCTGCTGATCGCCGGCGTCATCCCCGGCCTGGTGTTCGCGATGATCTTGTGCGGCGCCACCTTCCTCACCGTGTTCCGGCATCCGGACTACGCGCCGCGTTCCACTACCCGCTACACGCTGGCCGAGAAACTCTATTCGCTGCGGCTTGCCGGCCCGCTCATTCTGGTCATCGCGGCATCATTTTCGGGTCTCTATCTCGGCATGTTCACGCCGACCGAGGCCGGCGGCATGGGCGCGGCGGTAACGCTGCTGCTTGCCGTCATCCGGCAGCGCGGCTTCAAGGGCCTGCGGCTGATGGAAACCTTGCGCGAGACGGTGAAGACCTCGGCGATGATCTTCGCCATCATCATCTGCGCGCTGATCTTCTCGCGCTTTCTGGCGCTCAGTGGCGTCGCCAATACGCTGGGCGATTTTCTCACCGGACTGCACGTCAACCGCTGGGTGATCGTGCTGATCGTCGTCGTCATCTATCTCATCTTCGGCATGATGATGGACGCGCCTGCCCTGCTCGCCATCACGCTGCCGATCACCCATCCGGTGATGATGAAGCTCGGCTTCGATCCGATCTGGTTCGGCGTGTTCGTGGTGCTCTTGGTGGAGATCGGCGCGGTGACGCCGCCGGTCGGCGTCAACTGCTTCGTGGTGCAGGCGACGTCGGAAGGCCGCGTCGAACTGGAGGACGTATTCTCCGGCCTCATTCCTTACGTCATCGCCGGCTTCATCATGCTGTTCCTGCTCTGCGTGTTTCCGCAATTGGCGCTCTATCTGCCGCAATCGATGCACTAACGCATGATCCCGAAAAGTTTTCGGATAAGATCATGCGCCAGGAGATAAATCATGTCCGCTGAACCGGAAAAATTCATTTTGCGCTCGTCCCTGACCTCGCCGTTCGGGCGCAAGGTGCGCATGGCGGTCGACGTGCTGGGCTTGAGCGACCGCGTCACCGTGATGCCCGCCGATACGCTCGACGAGAACGACACGCTGCGGCAACAGAACCCGCTCGGCAAAATGCCCTGTCTCGTGCTGGCCGACGGCACGTCGATCTACGACAGCGGCGTGATCGTCGAGTTCCTGCAGGAGGTGGCGGGCAGCGATCGCCTGGTGCCGGCGCGCGGCCGGCCGCGCTTCAAGGCGCTCACGTTGGCGCGGCTGGCCGACGGCATCACCGAGGCCGCAATCCTGATCATCTATGAAGGCCGCTTCCGCGAATCCGGAACGCAATCGGAGCGCTGGCTCGCCCACCAGCGCGGCAAGATCACGCGCGCGCTGGCCGCATTCGAGGCCGCGCCGCCCGACCCGGGCAAGACCGATCTGGTCGCGATCGGGCTCGCTTGCGCGCTCGGTTATCTTGACTGGCGCAAGGTGATGGAATGGCAGCCAGCTTGTCCGCGGCTCGCCGCCTGGCTCGCGGCCTTCGCCAAGAACGAGCCGGCCTTCGAGCGCACGCGCGCGCCAGGCGCCATAGGAGCAACATCATGAGCGGACGCTTGCAGGACAGGATCGCCATCGTTACCGGCGCCGGCTGCGTCGGCCCCGGCTGGGGCAACGGCCGCGCCACCGCCGTGCGCTTCGCCGAGGAAGGCGCCAAGATTTTCGCGGTCGACCGCAATCTCGACGCGACCGTCGAGACAGTGGAACGCGTGAAAGCGGCGGGCGGCGAGATCGTGGTGCAGCATTGCGACGTCACCGACAGCGCCTCGGTCAAAGCCATGGCCGAGGGCTGCCTCGCGCGCTACGGCCGTATCGACGTGCTGGTCAACAATGTCGGCGGCTCGGCGCGCGGCGGACCGGTGGAGATGAGCGAGGAGGTCTGGGACGCCCAGGTCGATTACAATCTCAAGAGCGTGTTCCTCACCTTGAAATACGTGCTGCCGGTAATGGAGCGGCAGGGCGCGGGCGCCATCGTCAATGTGGCGTCGGCCTCCGGCATCCGCTTCACCGGCGCGGCCCAGGTCGGCTACGCCGCCACCAAGGCCGGCGTGATCCAGCTCTCGCGCGTGGTCGCCGTGCAATATGCCGCCAAGGGCATCCGCGTGAACAGCGTGGTGCCGGGGCAATTGCATACGCCGATGGTGGAAGCCCGCCTCGCCGGGCAGCGCGCCGGCGGCGACGTCGAGGCGCTGCTGGCCTCGCGGCAAAAACGCATTCCGATCGGCTTCATGGGCGACGGCCGCGACACCGCCAATGCCGCACTGTTCCTCGCCAGTGACGAGGCGCGTTTCATCACCGGCACGGAGATCGTGGTGGACGGCGGCATGACGGTGCGCTGCGATTAGCGCCGCGCTCCGGTGCGTATGGCTGGCGCGCTTTGCCCGCTTGATATTTGCGGTTGCGATAATGGCTGCGGCACTTTAACGATGTCGATGCACGCAACCGGGTCTGGCGTAGCGTATCCATGAAAGCAGCACCGTTCGAATATTCCCGCGCGGCCGACATCGACGAGGCCTGTGCGTGGCTGGCGGCCGACGACGGCGCGCGCGTCATCGCCGGCGGGCAGACGCTGGTGCCGATGATGGTGATGCGGCTGGCGCGACCCACCCGGCTGATCGACATCAACCGCATCGCCGCTTTGTCCTATATCCGCCAAGAATTCTCAAGACGGCGACGGCGTCGCCATCGGCGCCACCACGCGGCAATGCGTGGTCGAGCGCGACGCGCTGGTTGCCGCGCAGCTTCCCTTGCTGGCGCGCGCCATGCCGAACATCGGCCACGCCGCCACCCGCGCGCGCGGCACCATCGGCGGCTCGCTCGCCAATGCCGATCCGGCGGCGGAACTGCCGCTGGTCGCGATCACGCTCGATGCGAGTTTAAGCTACCGCGCCGGCGGGGAGACCGCCGAGATTCCGGCGCGCGAATTCTACATCGGCCCGATGATCACCACGCTGCCGGCCGGCGCTTGTTTAGCCGCGCGTGCGGTTTCCGGTGTGGAGTGGAAAGGTCGGCGTCGGCTTTCACGAGGTGAACGCGCGGCGCAGCGACTTCGCCTTCGTGTCGGCGGCGGCGCAAGTTGAGCTCGGCGCCGACGGAAAATGCAAACGCATCGCCATCGGCGTCGGCGCGGCCACCGATTTCCCCATGCGGCTGGAGAGCGCCGAGCAGCAGCTCACCGGCAGCGCGCTCGACGCCAAGGCGGTGAACGCGGCGCTGCGCGAAGCGCTCGCCGATGTCGACACGCTGGAGGATCTGCACGCCTCCGCCGAATACCGCCGCCGCGCCGCCGTCCATCTCGCCGCGCGCGCCATCGCCGATGCGTATGCTCAAGCGCAAGGAAAAACCGCCCATGCGCATTGAGCTCAATGTCAACGGGACACTGCACGAGGTCGAGGTGGAGCCGCGCACCACTTTGCTCGACTGCCTGCGCGACCTGCTCGATCTGAAAGGCGCCCATGCCGGCTGCGAGCACGGCGTATGCGGCGCCTGCACCGTGCTGTTCGACGGCGTCGCGGTGCGCTCCTGCCTGATGTTCGCCGCGCAGGCGGCGGGCTCGGCCATCACCACCATCGAAGGCGTCACCCCCGGCCCCGGCGAATTGTCGCCGATCCAGGATGCCTTCTGCGAAACCCACGGCATGCAATGCGGCTATTGCACGCCGGCCATGATCCTGGTCGCGCACGCGCTGCTCGCCGACAATCCGGAGCCGACGCGCGAGCAGATCGTCGAGGCGATTTCCGGCAACATCTGCCGCTGCACCGGCTACGCGCAGATCGTGGAAGCGATCGCGCTCGCCGCCGAGCGCATGCGCGGCGTCAACCGGCCATCGGAGTTCGCAAATGAGCGAAACCGGCCGTCACCGCTACGTCTCGACCGATCGCCGCGTGCGCGAGGACCGCCGCTTCGTCGCCGGCAAGGGCCAGTTCGTCGCCGACATCGATCTGCCCGAACATGCGCCACGTCGCGCTGGTGACCTGCCCCTACCCGGCGGCAGCCATCAAGAGCATCGACAAGAGCGCGGCGCTCGCCATGCCGGGCGTGCATTACGTGCTGGACGGCCGCGAACTGGCCGCTGCCAC
Organism: uncultured Alphaproteobacteria bacterium; assembly: GCA_963789455.1. Taxonomy (GTDB): domain Bacteria; phylum Pseudomonadota; class Alphaproteobacteria; order Rhizobiales; family Xanthobacteraceae; genus Pseudolabrys. Next base: position 86,762 of record CAWBLD010000008.1, read on the forward strand.
GCTGCCGCTGATGACCGGGCTCGATACGCCGAACGTGCCGCGCCGGCCGCTGGCGCCCGATGTGGCGCGCTATGCCGGCGAATGGGTGGCGGCCGTGGTCGCCGACACGCGCGCGCTGGCCGAGGACGCGGCCGAAAAGGTGAAGATCGTTTACGAAAAACGGCCCTTCGTGCTCGACGCCGAACGGGCGATCGAACCCGGCGCCGTGCTGGTGCATGAGGCGCACGGCTCCAACGTGCTGCTCGACAAGACCTTCGTGTGGGGCGCGGTCGAGCAGGATTTCAAGGACAGCCCGCGCCATCTCTCGCTGCGGGTGAAATGGGGCCGCAGCGCCACGGTGCCGATCGAGACTTTCGGCGTGGCGGCGAGCTGGGATCCCTGGCGCGAAATGCTCGACGTCTACGCCTCGATCCAGATGCCGCGCTATGCCGACCAGATCGCCATCGCGCTGAAAATCCCGGCGACCTCGGTGCGCGTGCATCACGACGTGGACGTCGGCGGCAGCTACGGCGTCAAGCGCGGCATCAAGCACACCGTGCTCTGCGGCTATCTGGCGCGCCGGCTCGGCTTTCCGGTGCGGCTGATCGAGGATCGTCTGGAAAACATGCGCGGCGGCGATGCGCACGGGCCGGAGCGGCTGTTCGACGTCGAGGTGGCGTTCGACGATAACGGCATCGTGCGTTCGATGAAGATGCGCGCGCTGGAGAATGTCGGCGCCTATGCCGGGCGCTCGCCGTTCCAGCTCGGCAAGCCGATCGGCGCCATCGTCGGGCCCTACAAGATCAACAGCGTGCAGTACCGCGCCATGGCCGTGGTCACCAACAAGACCACGCAGGAAGCGGTGCGCGGCTTCGGCCAGGCGCCGACCAATGTGGCGATCGAGCGCACCATGGACGAGGTGGCGAATGCGCTCGGTCTCGACCGGCTGGAAATCCGCCGCCGCAACATGATCCGGCACGAGGAATTCCCCTACACCATCCCGAGCGGCACCACCTACGACAGCGGCGACTACCACACCGTCATCGACAAGGTGCTGGCGCATACCAGCTACGAAGAGCTCAAGAAGGAGCGCGACCGCCTGCGCGCCGAGGGCAAGCTCGCCGGCATCGGCATCGCCGCCTGCCTGGAGCCGTCGGGCGGCAATGCCAGCTTCGAGGCGCTGCTCAATCCGGCCATCACCACCTCGACCTTCATGGACTCCTGCCGCATCAATGTGGACGGCCTCGGCATGATCACCGCCACCATGCACACCACGTCTTCCGGCCAGGGCCATGAGACGCTGGTCGGCACCGTGATCGGCGAGGTGTTGCAGGTCGATCCCGACCTGATCCGGGTGACGCGGCCGGATTCACTCAATTCATTGCCGAGCGGCACGCCGGTCGGCAGCCGCATGGCGATCATGCTCGGCGGTGCGGCGTTCCACGCCGCGCACAAGCTCAAGGCCAAATTGACCGCCATCGGCGCGCACGATCTCGGCATTGCGCTCGAGCGCGCGCTGTACACGGACGGCGTGGTGAGCGACCGCGACGCGCCGCAGAACAAGCGCACCTGGGCCGAGCTCGTGCAGATCGCCTTCCGCAACTATCACCGCATGCCGGAGGGCATGGAGCCGGGCCTCGCGGTCGCCCATGTGATGCAGGTGCCGACCGGCGGCACGCTGCCGACGGCGGACGGGCGCGTGCAGATGTATCCCTGCTTCTCGTTCGAATTTCATTTGCTGCTGCTGACCATCGATCCCGATCTCGGCACGCACGCAGATCGTGCGCTACCGGGTCGGCCACGATTGCGGCACCGTGATCAATCCGAAGATCGTGCGCGGCATGACCATGGGCGGCATCGCGCACGGCATCGGCGCGGCGCTGTTCGAGGAATTCGCCTATGACGGCGAGGGCCAATTGATGGCGCAGAGCTTCATGGATTATCTGCTGCCGTCTTCGCAGGAAGTGCCGGCGGTCGAGATCATCGAGCACGTGACGCCCTCGCCCAATACCGTGCTCGGACAAAAGGGCTCGGGCGAGAGCGGCTATCTGGGCGCGCCGGCCGCGGTCGCCAATGCGGTGAACGACGCGCTCGCCCCGCTCGGCGTTTCCATCAATACGCTGCCGCTGAAACTGTCGAAGCTCGGCGACCTGATCGCCGAGGCACGCGCCAAAAAGGGAAATTGAATGATCGTCGATTGCCACGCCCATCTGGTGCCGCCGGAGCTGTTGGCCGCGATCCGCAAGGATGCGGCGAAATTTCCCCATCTGCGGCTGATCGAGGACGGCGGCAGCCTGGCCTTCTCGTTTGCCGGGGCCAAGCCGACGCGGCCGGTGTCGAAGCCGCTGTCGGATATCCCGGCGCGGCTCGCCTGGCTCGCCAAGAACGGCATCGACAAGCAGGTGGTCGGTGGCTGGGTCGACATGTTCGGCTATGAATTGCCGGGCGCCGAAGGCGAAGCCTGGGCGCGGCTGACCAACGACGCCTTGCAGGCCGCGGCCAAAGCCGAACCGCATTTCGTGCCGCTGGCGACCGTGCCGCTTGGGCGACGGCACGCGCGCGGCATCGGTGTTGAAGGCCGCGCGGGCGGCGGGCTTTGCCGGCGTCATGATCGGCACGCTGCCGCGCGGCGTCGGCTCGACGCTCGATGCCGCCGACCTCGATCCGTTCTGGCAGGCGGCCGACGAGACGGCTGCGCTCGTCCACATTCATCCGAGCTTCGATGCCGGCGACGTGCGGGTGAACGATTTCGGGCTCGCCAACGGGCTCGGCCGCATCACCGACGCGGCGGTCGCCGTGGCGCGGCTGATCTCGGCCGGGCATATTGCCAAATACAAAAACGCGAAATTCTTCGCGCCGATGGGCGCCGCGGCGCTGCCCTTCGTGCTCGGCCGCCTCAAGCGCAATCATGCGATCACGCCCGGCATCGGCGATCCGGTCGAAGCGCTCGCGCACATTTATACCGACACCGTCCTGCACGACGCCCGCGTGCTGAAATTCGTGATCGAGATGATCGGCACCGAGCGCCTGATGATGGGCTCCGACATGCCGTTCCCGATCGGCGACAGCGAACCGATGACGATCGTCGCCGCAGCCGGCCTGACCCCGGCGCAGACCGCCTCGATCAACGGTGGGCTGGCGGCGCGGCTGTTCAACATAAAATGAGACCTAGTGTGGTGGATTTGAAGTTCCTCCTATTATCGAGGCGAGCTAACATAGGAACTTCAAATCCTAAACCACACTAGAAATTTTAACTTGCTAGTGTCCCTTTGATTCCGAAGTTCGCATCAGAGGACGCCGCAAAGACTTGCGAACTTCGGAATCGGGACACTAGATGAAGCTCGATATCGGCGGCGAGGAAACCTTCGAAGTCCCCATCGAGACGCTGTGGAACGCGCTCAACGATCCGGCCGTGCTGAAAAAGTGCATTCCCGGCTGCAAGGACATGATCGCCGAAGGCGGCGACCGCTTTAAGCTCATTCTCAATCTGAAGGTCGCGTCGGTCGGCGGCAGCTTCGAGGGCGAGATTTCGCTGTCGGAAAAGACGCCGCCCGCGCAGTGCAAGGTCGCCGTTTCCGGCTCCGGCACGCTCGGCCACGGCAGCGGGCTGGCGACCTTTTCGCTTGCGCCGCAAGCCGCAAGCACGCTCATGCGCTATAGTGGCGAGGGCGAAATCGGCGGCCTGGTCGCCGGCGTCGGCCAGCGCATCCTGAAGGGCGTCGCGAAACACCTGATCAAGCAGTTTTTCACCTCGCTGCGGCGCGAAGTTGCCGCGGTATCGCCGGCGCCGCCGTAACGAGAAACGCGACATAACAATCGATCGAAGCTAGGGAGGATCCGATGACAAGATTATCCGCAACTCTGCGTTCGGCAGCTTGCGCCCTCGCGGCGCTCGCCTGCGTGACGCTCGCGCCTGCGCCCGCCGCCGCGCAGGCGCCGGCCAAGATCACCATCGTCGTGTTCGGCTTCCCCTCGCTCGGCGCCTTCATGCCGCCGGTGATCAAGGCCAAGAAGCTCGACTTGGCGAACGGCCTCGACATCACCTTCGCGGAACGGCCGCCGACCGCCTACACCACCCAGTTCAACTCCGGCGAATTCAAGATCGGCGGCAGCGCCGCGCTGCTCACGGTGGGCCTCGCCGACGAGCGCGGCGTGAAAGTGAAATATCTGTTCAACCTGTTCGACTTCTGGGGCGGCGTCGTCACCTCGCGGCCCGCGATCAAGTCGGTCAAGGACCTCGAAGGCAAGGAACTGGCCGCCGCGCGCGCCACCACCAATTTCCAGATGTTCGACTTCTTCGCCAAAAAGCTCGGCGCCGACGTCTCCAAGATCAAGGTGGTGAACACCGCGCCGCCCGGCCTCGTCGGCTATGCGGTCGCCGACCGCGCCGACGCGGTGCAGCTCTGGGAGCCGGCCTATACGCTGCTGAAGGCGAAGAAGCCCGACATCCGGCTGCTCGACTTAGGGATGGACAAGACCTGGCAGAACTTCGCCGGCGGCGGACGCATTCCTTATCTCGGCGTGGCCGCTCACACCGACTGGATCGAGGCCAACCAGGCTTTGATCCCGAAGCTTTATGCGACCTACAAGGCGGCCGGCGAATACATCGTCAAGCATCCGGAGGAAGCCGCGATCCTGATCGCGCCGAAATCCGCGCCGCCCGTCCACGCCGCGCTGGTCTCGTTGATCAAGTCGAACGAACGCCTCGGCATGAGCGTGGTGGGCGCCAAGGATGTCGCCAAGCAGATCGAGGCCGTCTACAAGGCCGGCATCGACGTCGGCTACCTCAAGAAGCAGCCGTCGGCCGACACCATCTACGATAAGCCGCTGAAATGACGGGCGCAGGGACGTTGCGCGTTCTGCAAGCCGCCGCCGGCATGCTGGTGCTGGCGGCGGCCTGGCAGATCTTGTCGATGGTGTTCCCGCACTTTCTGTTCCCGCCGGTCCCCGAGATCATAACGCGCACCGTCGATATCCTGATCACCGGCTCGCTGCTGGCCGACGTGCTGCTCACCGCCGCGCGGATTTTCGGCGGCCTGTTCGGCGCCTTCATCCTCGGCTGCCTGCTGGCGCTGGCGGTCGCCCGCTCGAAGATCGCCGAGAATTTCCTCACGCCCGTGCTTACCTTCTTCCAGGGCATTCCGGCCCTGTCCTGGGTGGTGTTCGCCATCATCTGGTTCCAGGGCACCGAATTCCGCGTGCTGTTCATCATGGTGATGACAACGCTGCCGGCCTTCACGTTCCAGATTCTCGATGCGATCCGCTCGATGTCGAAGGACCTGTTCGAGATGACCATGGCGTTTCGGCCGAGCCGCTGGACGCTGTTCCGCGTCCTGATCGTGCCGACCATCGTGCCGGGCATCCTCACCGCCTGGAAGGTCAATCTCGGCAACGCCGCGCGCGTGGTGGTGGTGGCCGAACTGGTCGGCGCCACCGGCGGCGTCGGCTATCAGCTGCTGCGCCAGCAGCAACTGTTCGACATGGCGGGCGCCATGGCCTGGACGCTGCAACTGGTGCTGTTCGTGCTGGTGGTGCAGCAGAGCATCAACGGAATCGAGAATTGGGCGTTGCGCTATCGCGCGGTGTCCGAGCGGGCGATGTAGTACGCATGACCCCCGAAAAGTGGGCACCGGTTTTCGGAAAAAGGTCATGCGCCATATGAACAGCGCCGAGCCGGTCATCCGCTTCACCGACGTGAGCAAGGTGTTCCGCCGCCGCGACGGGCGCGGCGATTTCACCGCCGTGGACAGACTGTCGTTCGACATCGCCAAGGGCGAGATTGTCGCCGTGCTGGGCAAGACCGGCTGCGGCAAGTCCACCATGTTCAATATCGTCGCCGGCCTGATCGAGCCGAGTTCGGGCGAGGCCAAAGTCATCGGCCACGATCCGTTCCGCGAATTCGAGTTCTTTCGCGGCAAGATCGGCATCGTGTTCCAGAACGACCGGCTGATGCCCTGGCGCTCGGCGCTCGACAATGTGCGGCTCGGTTTGCAGATCCTCGACAGCGAACCCAAGCAGGCGGAGGAGACCGCGCGCCGGTGGCTGGCGCGGCTGGGCTTGTCTCACCACGAGAACGATTATCCGCACGCGCTCTCGGGCGGCATGCGCCAGCGCGTGTCGATCGCGCGCGCCTTCGCGGTCGATCCGGAAATCCTGTTGTGCGACGAGCCGTTTTCCGCGCTCGACGAGATGACCGCGCGCGATCTGCGCGCCGAGTTCGTGCGCCTGGTGCGGCAAAACAACAAGACCGCGGTGTTCATCACCCACCAGATCAACGAGGCGATGGAGATCGGCGACCGCGTGCTGGTGTTTCACCGGCCGGCGCGCATCGCCTATGAGACGCGGCTTTCCGCCGCCACCACCGAGGCGGACCGGCGCAGGATTTACGACGACATCATGCGCGTACTGGCGGTCGAGCAGACGCCGGCGGACTGATTTGCCGCCCGCGGATTATTGAACCGCCGTTTGGCCATTGCGGGTTTTATTCTTGGTCTCGCTGTCCTGCGCGACATAGACAATCGTTATCATGCGCTGGAACAGGACGGAGCGTGACTTCTCAGGCAGACGATTGAAAGTCGCTTCGATAAAAGGCTCGACCAATTCGACGCCGTCGGCCTTCCACAGGCACCAGCAGCATTCCATGAACTTCTTTTCGGCTTCGTCACCGCCGGCCGCCAAGATTGGCTCGATCTCATGCATCGTCAGTCCCATCGACTGACTGAGCTGTGCGTCGACTGCGCGCCTCGCAAGCATGGCCCCCTCCTCAACTCTACAACTGCGTTCTTTCTCCAATTGTACGGACCAACGCGGCCTTCGTACAGGCAGGATTGCGTCAAGCGGAATGCCACGGGACAGGCGGGGCGAGCGCGCCTTGACAGCTGATTTGCCTGCGCCATGGCGCTTGCCCGCGGACTGCGTAATAATATCGATCCCCGGTCCCCGCATGGAAATTTGCAATGACAGACACATTGACGGACACGCGCCCGCCGATCCATGGCTCCTGCGATGCGGAATTCGCCGCCGTTCAGGACGCCTTCGCGGACAATTTCCGGCGCCGGGGCGAGATCGGCGCGGCCGTCTGCGTCTACAAGGACGGCAAAAAAGTCGTGGACCTGTGGGGCGGCTACAAGGATGTCGCGAAAACCGTGCCGTGGGACAAGGACACGATCGTCATCATGAATTCGCTCGCCAAGAGCATGACGTCGCTGTGCATGCATATCCTCATCGACCGCGGCAAAGTCGATTTCGATGCGCCGGTGGCGGACTACTGGCCCGAATTCGCGCAAGCCGGCAAGCAGAACGTGCTCATCCGCCACATCCTGTCGCATACCGATGGCGTCATCTATTGCGACCGGGCCTCGCCGGGCTCCTGGTTCCGCTGGGACGAACACATCAAGGCGCTCGAGCAGCAGGAGCCGGCTTGGACTCCGGGAACCTTTGGCGCCTACAATTCGATCAATATCGGCTATCTGCTGGGCGAAGTCTTGCGGCGCGTCACCGGTGAATCGGTCGGCAGTTTCCTGCGCAAGGAAGTCACCGAGAAGCTTGACGCCGACTATCACATCGGATTGCGGCCCGACGAAATCGCCCGCGTCAGCGACATGCACCAGAACCCCAAGAACGGCTTCTTCCTGATCGCCGGCGATCCCGCCTCGCCGCTCGGCCGCGCCTTCCGGTCGGCGCCGAAGATGGATTACTTCCAGAACAGCCGGGAAATCCGCGAGATCGAGGTGCCGTCCTTCGGCGGACACGGCAGCGCCCGGGCGATGGCCCGCATCTATGCGATGCTGGCGGGCGACGGGACGCTCGACGGCATTCGCATTCTCAGCCCCGCCGCCGTCGAACGCACGCGCTGGCTCGTCTGGGAGCGCGACTGCATCATGACCCAACGCTACCTGCGCATGGGCTTTGGCTTCATGCACAATGAGCCGAACACATTGCCGCTGGGCAAGAACATGGCGGCCTACGGCCACTCCGGCACCGGCGGCGCCTTCGCCTGGTGCGACCGCGACCGCAATATGGCGTTCGCCTATTGCACCAACTTTCAGCGCGAAGGCCCCGGCATCGGGTCGCGCGGGGCGGTGCTTTCATTAGCCGCCGGTGGCGGAACGCCGCCGTCGTGGCTGACGTGATGCCGGCGGCCGCGGGCCGCGCTTCGAAGATGGACAGTCCCTCTCATCCCCATCTGCGATCCATTCGACATCCATCGGCATCCGAGGCATAGAGCCCGGCGCAGCTTTTGAATCCGAACGAAGGGCCTATGAAAATCGTATTCGGCGGTCACGATAACATGTTTCGCTTGGCTGCCGCGGCGCTGGCGCCGTCATCGGCGGGCGACCGCTTTTTGGCCGATTATTTTCGCCCCGAAGGGGCCGACGGGCCGCAGCTCATGCGGGGCTGGGCGGCAAATTATCGACTCCCGGCCAATATCCGGGTGGTGCTGTGCGACGATGAGCCGGCGTTCGTGCACGAGCTGGCCGATGCCGACATGATCATTATCGAAAAGCAACATTTGACCGAGGCGCACCTCAGAGGGGCCAACGCGCTCAAGCTCGTTCAAGTATTCGGACGGAACTTGAGCGGCATCGACCTGCCGGCTTGTGCGCGCCGCCATGTTCAAGTGAGCGCGATCGACCGCCCGTCCAACCGGCGGGTTGCCGAACAGGTGCTCATGCTGATGTTCGCGCTCACCCACGATCTCGACGAAGCCCGCCGCGGATTCAACCGGCCGTCGCCGCTTACACCCAGCGGCTGGGCCTATAACTGGGCGGGATGCAAATCGGTCCGCGGCCTGGTCGGGCGCACGGTTGGGCTTATTGGATTTGGTGAAATCGGTCAGTTGGTGGCCGAATATCTGAAGCCATTGCGTATCCAGTTGCTGTACACGCGACGCCAGCGCGACCCACAGGCCGAAGCCGATACCGGCGCAACCTTTGCAAGTCTCGACACGGTGGTCGCCAATTCCGACATTCTCTCGCTCCATGTTCCGGGCGTCGCGGCCAACAAGCACCTTCTCGACGCCGGCATGCTGGCCAAGGCAAAGCCCGGCGCCTTTATCGTCAATACGTCACGCGGTTCGGTCATCGACGAGGCGGCGCTGGCCGAAGCGCTGCGGACGCGGCGGATCGCCGGCGCCGGCCTCGACGTGTTCGCGCTGGAGCCCTTGCCGGCCGACCATCCCTTGCGCCGGCTCGACAACGTGATCCTGACGCCGCATGTCTCGGCCGGCACACGCGACGAGCATTGGATCGAAGGGGAGATTGGGCCGATCATTCGGGCGGCGATCGAGATCGGCCGCGCCATGGGACAATAATTCCCGGCCCGGCCTTCGCTTTCCGCTGTCTGCCGCCTTGACGGCTCGCCGCAACCACCGTCTCCGCGCAAATGTCAGGTGCTAAACCGCGTCTCGAAACTCGCTCGCAAGTTCTGCGCGCATTGCGAGTGGGTGGCGACTATGCGCGTTTGAGTATTGCGCGGCACCCTTGAGTTGACTACCACAGGCTGCCGCCGCTTGGCGTCGCCGGCATCAACAAGACAACCGGGAAATTCCGTCAGAAGGCGATCCATTCGGCGGTCGGTACAAGGTTCATCTTTAGCGCCGCCGGCGCGTGAGATGAGGGGAAGTTGCTACAGGCGCAAGCCGCTAGCCGCGTTGAGGCTGGCGCCGCGTTCATATGACATCGGCGGCGCGACGTTGCCCAACCGCTGGCCGCAACGCGAGGAGGTGTTTTGAAACCCTGTTCGTTCGAATATCACCGGCCGCGCACGGTGACCGAGGCCGTCGAGCTGCTCGGCGACTCTCGAGAACGCCAAAGTGCTGGCCGGCGGCCAGTCGCTGATGCCGATGCTCAACATGCGCTTCGTCATGCCCGACCACGTGATCGATCTCAATTGCGATCGATGAGCTCGCCTATCTGCGCGAGGACGGCGACAAGATCGTCATCGGCGCCATGACACGGCAGCGCGATATCGAGCTGTCGCCGCATCGTGCGCGCGCGGCTGCCGCTGCTCAGCGAGGCCCTGCGCTTCACCGGCCACACCCAGACCCGCAACCGCGGCACCTTCGGCGGCAGCCTGTGCCATCTCGATCCCGCTGCCGAGCAGCCGGCGGTCGCGCTCACCTGCGACGCCGAAATCGTCGCCACCAGCCGCCGCGGCAAACGCACCATCCCGATAGCCGAGTTCCCGGTCGGCTACATGACCACGCAGCTTGCAGCCCGACGAGATCCTCACCGAGATGCCGCTTGCCGGCCTCGCCGCCGAAGCATGGCTATGCCTTCATTGAATTCGTGCGCCGGCATGGCGATTTCGCGCATGCGTCGGCCGCGGTGCTCATGGTGCCGACGCGCGACGGCACGATCGAACGCTGCGCCATCACCGTCGGCGGCGTGGGTTCGCTGCCGCATGCGGCTGACGCGCGGGCGAGGCCGGCCTGCAGGGCAAGCCGCCCGAAGACGCCCATTTCGCCTGCGCCGCCGAAGCCTGCGCCGAGCTCGACGTCGTCGAGGATGTCCACGCCAGCGCCGCTTATCGCCGGCAACTGGCGCGCGTGCATTACCCGGCGCGCGCTGCGACGCGCCGCCGAGCGCCTCACTCGCCAGCATTGAGTGCGGCCGCATGGAAAAGAAGCATCGCATCACCGTCACGGTGAACGGCCAGCAGCACGAGCTCGACGTCGAGGGCCGGCTGACGCTCGCCGATATGCTGCGCCACCGGCTGCAGCTCACCGGCACCCATCTCGGCTGCGAGCACGGCGTCTGCGGCGCCTGCACCGTGCTGGTCGACGGCCGCTCGGCGCGCTCTTGCCTGATGCTGGCGGTGCAGGCCGACGGCAAGGCCATCGAAACGGTCGAATCGCTCGCGCCGCCGACGGCACGCTGCATCCGCTGCAGGAGGCGTTCATCGCCCATCACGGTCTGCAATGCGGCTTTTGCACGCCGGGGATGCTGATGACGCTGGTCGAACTGCTGCGCGACAATCCGGACCCGACGCGAGACGGCCGTGCGCGAAGCGATTTCCGGCAATCTGTGCCGCTGCACCGGCTATCAGGGAATCGTCGATGCGGCTCTGAGCGCGGCCAAGGTCATGGCCGAGCAGAAAGAGGTGGTCAGCCGGCATGAGCGCTTTCAAGTTCATCGGACAGCCGATCGCCCGCATCGAGGACGACGCGCTGGTCACGGGCGCCGGCAAATACGTCGACGACATCCATCTGCCCGGCACGCTGGAAGCGGCCTTCGTGCGCAGTTCCTTCGCCCATGCCAAGATCAATCGCATCGACGTCTCGGCGGCGCGCGCCGCGCCCGGCGTGCACGCGGTTCTCACCTACGCGGACATCCGGCCGCTGCTGACGCAGGATCGCCTGCCGCTCGAACTGCGGCTCGAACCGCTGCCGCCGAACGTTACGCCGTATCCGCTCGCCAAGGACGAAGTGGTGTTCGCCGGCGAAGCGATCGCGGTGGTGATCGCCGAATTCGCGCTATCTCGCCGAGGACGCCGCGATGCTGGTGCGAGGTGGACTACGAGCCGCTCGCGGCGGTCGCCGACTGCCTGCGCGCCGACCGAGCCCGGTGCGCCGCGCGCCGATACCCGCAGGCCTCCAACATCGTCAAGGAATTCCGCCAGAGCTACGGCAACGCGGACGCCGCCTTCGCCGAGCGCGCCGCATCGGGCCGAGCTGCGACTTCAAGACCCATCGCGGCGTCGCGCACCCGATCGAAGGCCGCGCCGTGCTCGCCAACTACGACGCCATCGAGGACCGGCTGACGGTGTGGAACTCGACCCAGGAGGCCCATGACGTGCGCGGCTTCCTGGTGACCCTGCTCGGGCTCAACGAAAACCAGGTCCGCGTCATCGCGCCGGATGTCGGCGGCGGCTTCGGCTGCAAGCACCTGATGTATCCGGAGGAGGTCGTGGTCGCCGCCGCCAGCCTGCCTGCTGCGCCGGCCGGTGAAATGGATCGAGGACCGGCGCGAGCACTTTCCTGTCGGCCATCCAGGAGCGCGACCAGTACTGGGACATCGAGGTCGCCTTCGACGACGAGGGCCGCCTGCTCGGCATGCGCGGGCGCATGATCCACGATCAGGGCGCCTATACGCCGCGCGGCACCAACCTGCCGACCAATGCGTCGACCGCCCTGCCCGGGCCCTACCTGCTGCCCAATCTCGACCTGCACGTGATCGTCGCCGAGACCAACAAGGTGGCGACGATCCCGGTGCGCGGCGCCGGCTATCCGTCGGCCAATTTCGCGATGGAGCGCTCGCTCGACCACATCGCGCGCGCGCTCAAGCTCGACCGCGCCGAAGTGCGCCGGCGCAATCTCATTCCGCCGGAGCAGATGCCCTACACGACCGGGCTCGCCGCGCGATCGGGCGCGCCGATCGTCTACGACAGCGGCGATTATCCGAAGATGATGGCGACGCTGTCTGGAGGCGATCGATTATGCCGGCTTCCCCGAACGCCAGCGGCGGGCGCGCGAGCAGGGCCGCTATCTCGGCATCGGCATGGCGATGGGGCTGAAGGGCACCGGCCGCGGCCCGTTCGAATCCGCCACCGTGCGCATCGACCGCTCCGGCAAGGTCTCGGTCTACACCGGCGCGGTGGCGATCGGTCAGGGCCTGAAGACCGCGATGGCGCAGATCTGCGCCGAGCAGCTCGGCGTCCAGCCGGCCGACATCGACCGTGGTCGCCGGCGACACCGGCGCGATCCCGCTCGGCCTCGGCGCCTTCGCCAGCCGGCAGACCGTGATGGCCGGCTCGGCGGTGCATATCGCGGCGACCGCGGTGCGCGAGAAGACGCTGAAGGTCGCCGCCGAAATGCTGGAGGTCGGCGTCGACGATCTCGAACTGCGCGACGGGCGCGTCGCAGGTCAAAGGCGTGCAGCGGGCTCGGCGTGAGCTTTCGCGGAGCTCGGCACTCGCCATGGCCGGGCGTGCCCGGCTACAAGCTGCCGGGCGATCTGCCGCCCGGGCTCGAACACTCGCACAACTTTCTCGGCACCAGCCTCACTTATTCCGGCGCCGCGCTCGCCGTCGAAGTCGAAGTCGATCCCGAGACCGGGCACGTCGACGCTGATCAAGATCGTCGTCGTCAACGACAGCGGCCGCGTCATCAATCCGAAGACCGTGCGCGGCCAGGTGATCGGCAGCGTCGTGCATACGCTCGGCAACACGCTGTTCGAATGGATGGGCTATGACGAGCAGGCGCAGCCGCGTGACCACGACCTTCGCCGAATATCTCATGCCGACGCGCGCCGGAAATCCGCCGCATCGAAGTGATGCTGCTCGAGTATCTCGGCGAGAATAATCCGCTCGGCGTGAAGGGGGCCGGCGAGACGGCCTGCATCCCGGTGCCCGGCGCGGTGATCTCGGCGATCGAGAATGCGCTGGAGCCGTTCGGCGTGCGCATTGCCGAATTTCCGCTGTCGCCGGCGCGGCTGTTCGAACTCATCGCCGCGGCGAAGACGGCGGCTGGCCACTAATCCTGAACCAGTGAATCCTGCGATCGGCGCCGGCACTATTTTCAAATCGGCTCGACCGAAGCGCGAATTTCTCTATCAGGGCGCGCGCGAGTTCGCGCTCCGTTCGACGTCGTCGAAGAAGCTGCCGACGGCTTTGTTGAAGATGTCCGGCTGCTCGATATTCGAGATATGGCCGGCCTGTTTGATCTCGAGAAAGCGCGAGCCCTTGATCATGGCATGCATCTGGCGGGTATTTTCCGGCGGGGCGCCGTGATCCTCGCTGCCGCAGACCACGAGCGTTGGAATTGCGATCTCGCCCAGCCGCGGCCCATAGTTCAACCGCGCCAGCGCCGCCGCGCAACCGCGATAGCCGCCGGCGGATGTGCGGCGGATCATGGTTTCCATCCGCGCGATAGCGGCCGGGTTGCGCTCGGCGAGGCCCGCGCTCGACCAGCGGCTGACGGTGGACTCGACAACGGCCTCGATGCCGCCTTTGCGCACCGCTTCGGCGCGCTGCAGCCATGCATCGGTAAATTCCGGCCGCGTGGTGTGGCGCGAATCCGCGATGACGGCGCTCTTCATCCGTTTTGGATAATCGAGCAGCAGGCCGAGCGCGATCATGCCGCCCATCGATAGGCCGGCGAAATGGATCTGCTCCACGCCGAGAGCGTCGAGAATGCCGACCGCGTCGGCGACCAGCAGGGCGAGCGTGTAATCGCCCTCGGTCGCCACTGTTCCGCCGTGGCCGCGCGCATCGTAGCGCAGGACGCGATAGCGGTCCTTGAGTGAATCGGTGAGTTCGTCCCACATTGTCATGTCGGTCGCGAGACCGTGGCTGAGCATGACCCAGGAGCCGCTGTCGCCATCGATGCGGCAGTTGAAGGTCGATCCGTTGCTTTTGACTTGCATGGAATGATCCGGCGGTGTGAAGCGTTGCGTGTGAGTTTCAATGCGACGAGGAAGGCCGCGTGCGCGTTGGTCCCGTGCCTCGACTTCGACTAGCCACTCGGGCCGGGGCAGTCAATCAATGAGCGCGGCCTCCGGTTGCACATTTCCTGCGCGCGCGAAAGCGCGAGCCCGATTATGCCGGCGTCCCGCCGGCTTTCAACACCCGCATGGCCCAGTATTCCCAGCAGCGCGTGAGGGCGGTGGTCTTGACGGTGATCTGAGCGGCCAGATCGGTTTCGCCCGGCGTGAGCGCATTGAGCTTGCCGATCGTCATGGCGCTCACCTGATATTCGGCGTTGCGTGCCGAATAGACCGAGCGGAACACGCAATCGCGCACGCTGATGCCGGCGACGGTGACGCCGTGCCGTTTCATCAGCACCATCCATTGCTTGCCCAGCGCACGTGCGAGCGAAGCGCCTTCTTCCGGCTTCACCACCAGCATATTGGTGTCGCCGAACTCGTCGTGCTGATCCCAGAACGGCGGCTTGATGCCGCCGACCGAGCCGAGATGGAACACCGGCACGTAGTCGGTGCCGGTAGAGACCAGCGGCATGAAAGCCGGCGCATGATGGTGGCACACCGACATCACGTCCGGCCGCGCCTTGTAGATCTCGCCGTGGATGACGCGCTCGGCATATTGCCCCGCGCCCGGATCGCGTACCGGCTTGGAGTCGAGATCGTATTCGACGAGATCCTCCGCCGTCACCAGTTCGGGCGCGCGCGAACGCGACAACAGATAGTGGTTGGGATTGTCCGGATGCCGCATGCTGACATGCCCAAAGGCGTCGATGATCCCTTCATTGGCGACGATGCGGTTGGCGAGCGCGAGTTCGGCACGCGCCTCGGTGAGCGGATTGACCACGGCGTTTCCCCATTTGGCTGGCAGCGCTGGCGCACGACCGAGGCCGCTGCCGGCATGATAATACGGCTTGACCAGCATATTATTAATAATTAATAACGCAAGGACAAGTGCTAAAGCCGCCCCGGCGCAAGGCGCATGCCGCGCCGGTTATGAAGGGGAGGAACTCATCGCCCGGACAGCCGCGACGTTTGTCAGCGCGATCGGCGCCGTCGCGCCGGCCGGCTCTGGTTGATAAGCGCGCATTCGCCGGCCCGCACCGCGCGGCATCGACACACTTTTCCGAACCATCGCCCGCGCCTCGGCCGATAACATCCGGATCAAACCGCGCGGCAAGGTGAATTTCGTACGGGCCAAGCAATTCCACCCGCCCGAGAATTGACAGGTAACGCAACAGGAGCTGCCATGAGCAAAATCAAACTCGCCTGGCCGAACGGCAAGAAGGTCGCGGTCACCGTCACCGTCATGTACGAAACATGGTCGGAGGGAGCCGCGCCGAATTATTCGGTCCAGGCCTCGCACATGAAGCCCGGCACCGTCGACCGCGCGGGCAAGCTGTGGTCGACTTATGGCGGCCGCGTCGGCGTGTGGCGCCTCGTCCGCACCTTCGACCGGCTTGGCATCCCCGCCACCTTCTTCACCAACGGAAAGTGCGCCGAGCTTTATCCTGATTCGATCAAGCAGATCATCCGCTCCGGCCACGACATCGGCGGCCACGCCTACACCCATGACGGCCTGCTCGCCTACATGACGCCGGAGGAGCAGCAAACCACCATCCGCAAGACGCGCGACCTGCTCGGCGACGTGATGGGCAAGCGGCCGGAGGGCTGGCAGAGCCCGGTGTTCGCCACCACCGAAGACACCGCCGACATCTTGGTGCAGGAAGGCTTCAAGTGGCATGCCGACGTGACCTTTGTCGACCTGCCGATCCGCCAGAAGACCAAGCATGGCGTCATCGCCGCGGTCCCCAACAGCGATTTCACCGACAACCGCGTACTGCGCTCCTCGCCTAAGGACCTGCACGACGTCTACACGAGCACCTTCGACTACCTGGTCGCGAACGAGCCGCTGTCGCTGATGGGGCTGACACTGCACTGCCATTTCGGCGGCCGGCCGATGATCACCGCCGTGTTCGAGCAGATCATCAAATATCTGCAGAAGTCGCCGGAAGTCTGGTTCGCCAAGCATGCCGAGATCGCCCAGTGGGCGCTCGACCAGAAGCTCGACGAGCACACCTACCGCGACCGCTTCTTTGCAGACTGAGTGCGACGCGTCCGAATTCGAGGATTTGCGGCCCGCCGGCGGCACCCCTGCCGCGGGCCGCAAGCCGTGACGATTTGGGACGGCTGCATTCGTGCTGGTCTTGGAGTGCATCGGCACTAAAATGAAACTGTCGCGGTTCGTGCGGAGCACGGGACATGGCGAAAAAGTCGAAGCGGGCCAGGACAAAGCGACCGGCGCCTGCGTCGCCGCGGGCCGCCACGCCGCGTCATGCGGTGTCATCGCATCAGTTTCACCGGCCGTTCTGGCTGGTTAAGATCCTGCGGGAGCGTATCGTCAGCGGCGTCTATGCGCCCGGCGCGCGCATCCGCGAGGCCGACCTGCGGGCGGAATTCGGCTTCTCCAACGGTCCGATTCGCGAAGCGCTGCAACTCATCGTCGCCGACGGTTTGGCCGAGCGCAGCCCGTGGCAGGGCGTGCGCGTCATCGCGCTGACCGAAAAGCAGATCACCGAGCTGTTCGAGGTTCGCCTGGCGCTCTTGGAATATGCCGCGGAGCTGGCGGCTTCGCGCGCCTCGAAGGAGGCGCTCGATGCTGCGCCGATACTGAAGAAACACATCGACGACGAGCTCAAGGACATCAAGTCCGGCAAGGTCCATCCCTCTTTCCAGGGCGAGTTGTCGCGCTGGCTGATGAGTGCGGCCGGCAATGAAAAGCTTCATAAGCTGTGGACCACCACCATGCTGCAGACGCTGATCTATGTGAACGCCGCCATGAGCCGCAATGCCGGCACCAATCTTCGTCCGCTGATGCACGGTCTCGTGGATAGCGTGGTGCGGGGCGATCGGCTTGCCGCGCGGCTCGCGGCGCGAAAGCTGACGCAGCAGACGCTGCGCGAACTCGGCATCGAGAAGGTTCCTTGAGATAACAGCCGGCCGGACCGGCTATTGCTCCGGCGCGGTTGGCATATCCGCCCGCATCAGGGCCGGGCGACCGCCCTTCCCCGTCACTCGGAGCCAGACGGCTCCGGCGATCAGGAGTGCGGAGCCGATCAGCACCGGCATGGCGTGGGTCGTGATCAAGAGCGCGCCGGCGATGCCGAATAGCGCGCGCCAGAATATCGACAATGGCACGAACAGGTAGCCTTCGCTGGCGCTCACCAGCGCGACCACCGCCAGCGTCACAACCACCATCGAGACGGCGATGGTGTTCGATGTTCCGATGAGCAGCAGGCCGGGGTGGTAGATGAACACGAACGGAATCAGGAAGCCGACCAGCGCGAGCCGGCAACACAGCATGGCGATGGCCATCGGGTTGGCGCGCGCGATGCTGCTCGCTGCGAAGGCCGCCACCGCGATCGGCGGCGTGATCGCCGACATCGACGCATAGTAGACGATGAACAGATGCGCCGGCAGCATCGGCACGCCGAGCGCCAGCAGGGCCGGCCCGGCAAGCACCGCGGACAGCGCATAGACCGCCGGCGTCGGCATGCCCATGCCGAGGATGATCACGACCAGCGTCGCCGTTACCAGTGTGAGGATCTCGCTGCCCTGGGCGAGCGTAAACATCGCCGCGCTGATTTTGCCGGTGAGATCGGTCATCGCCAGCGTGCCCACCACCAAGCCCGCCACCGCGCAGGCAACGCCGATGCCGGTCATCCGCCGCATGGCGTCATCGAAGGCGTTGAAGATCGTGGCGACCAGCTTGCGCGGACTGCGCTCCCGCCAGAATGAGATCGGCACCAGCGAGGCGAGCGCGATCGCCGCCGAAAACACCGGGCGGTCATGGATCAGCACAAACCAGATCAGAAGCGTGATCGGAACAAAGTAATACCAGTCGCGCCGCAAGACCGTCAGGAAGGTCGGCGTGTCGGCATCGGCGGACGGCTTGAGGCCTTCGAGCCGGGAACGGCTATGCACGGCGAAAAAGATCGCCATGTAATAGAGCAGCCCTGGAAAGATCGCCGCCACGACGATGGTCCCGTAGGGAATACCGGTAAAGTCCGCCATCAGAAACGCCGCCGTGCCCATCACCGGCGGCAGCAGCGCGCCGCCGCACGAGGCGGAGGCTTCGATCGCGCCGGCATAGACCGGCGACAAGCCGGTCCGGATCATCAACGGAATGGTGAACGCGCCGGTCGTAACGACATCGGAGGTCGGCGAACCGGAGATCGAGCCGTACAGGCCGGAAGAGACGACAGCCACCTTGGCCGGCCCGCCGACCTGACGGCCGACCAGGCTGTTGGCGAGGTCGAAGAAGAAATCGCCGCCGCCGCATCGGTCTAGCATTGCGCCGAAGGTGACGAACACGAAAACCAGGAAGGCCGCGACATTCAAGGCCGAGCCGAAGACCCCGTTGGTCGTGAACACGAGCTGATCGAGCATCTCCTGCAGGCTCAGCGCGCGATGCGAGAATGGCCCCTGGATATACTGACCGAACACCGCATAGAGCAGGAACACCAGCACCACGGCGACCAGCGTGACGCCGATCACCCGCCGCGTCGCCTCCAGCACCAGCAAGATCGCGGCAATCGCCGCCGTCTGATCGGCCAACGACAGTTCGTCGATCATCGGCAGCCGCCGTTCGTAATATGGCGCCCGCGCGATGAAGTAGATGGCGATGGCGAGCGAGAGCGCGGCGGCAATCCAGCCGAATAGCGAGCCCTTGCGCGGGCGAGCCGGATTTCCGGTCGTCGTCAGGAACGCGGCGGCCAGGATCACGCCGAGGAACCAATACAGCAGAACGGCGCCGTCGAAATAATAGCCGAAGGCCAGCGCGATGAAGACCGAGCAGGTCCCGGCCGCCAGCACATAGAGCAGACGCGACTCGATCGCGCTCAGCTCCCGCGAACGCCCGGGCGCAATCTTCTGCAAGAAGCCGCCTGGCATCCGCCTCCCCGCCCCACTTGCGTTTTTATCGATAGGCTGCGATCGGCGGCGCGGGCGACATTTGTCCCCCGCGCCGCCGGTGCGATTACTTCAACAGTCCGGCCGCCTTGTAGGCCTTGGCTGCGCCTGGATGCAGCGTCAGCGGCGCCACGTCGGGCAACGCGCTCGGCCCCATCCGGCTGAACGGCGGATAGGCCGTCTTGAGGTAGTCGTAGTGATCCACCATGCCCTTGGCGATGGTGGCGGCCTCCTCCTCCGGCATCTGGTCTGAAGCAACCAGGACCACCTTGCCGGTCACCGTCTGCACCGGGTCGGGCTGGAACGCGTAGGCCTCCGGCGGGATGGTCACCGTTTTGGTGCCGATATCGGCGTTAAGCTTGCCGACTTCCGCCGGGCTCAATCCGATCAGCCGCAGCGGGATATCGCGTGCCATGGCCTTCACGTGCGCGGACGGGAAAGCCAGCATGCTCAGCACCAGATCGGCCTGGCCGGTCTTGAGCTCCTTGAGCCCGTCGCCCAAGGCGATGTAATCCACACGCCCGCCCCACTTGGCGATATCTTCCATGGTGATGCCGGCGGCCTTGAATACTTCCTCGCCCGCCACCGCCATCATCGTGCCGCGCTTGTTGAGCGCGATCCGGATCGGCATCTTATCGTGCTTGATCTGCTCCAGGCTCTTGATCTTGGAATCGCGCGCCACCACGATTTGCACCACCGCTTCCGGGTCGAGAAGCGCGATCGCCTTGATGTTGGTGATCTTTTTCTTGAACGGCGAGATGCCTTTCACGCCCCGCAGAGCCATCTGCGCATGCGCGATACCAAGCTGCACTTTGCCCATGGAGACGAGTTGCACATTCGCCCCGTCCACGCCCGGCTCATAGGTAAAGGACGAGCCCGGCGCCTCACGGCGAATGGTTTCGCCGATTGCTGTGCCCATCGAACTCCACGCGCCGCCGACTGAACCGCCGGCCAGCGTAATCTTCAGAGCCGGCGCCGCCATGGCCACCCCGACGCCAACTAAAACTGTTGCGGCTATTGCGCTTCCGCGCCAGCCGCCGATCCGTAAACCTCGCATCGCGTCTCCTCCATCCTGTCCGGCCCTAGTCGCGGCTAGCTACCGACGTCGATCGCGCCATTATTATTATGCTTGCGTGCGCACCTGCCGAAGGCACGCCGGTGGTTAGCCAATACTAGAGGCACTGTTGCACACCTCAAATGCGCCTAATTGTCCTGCCGAGCCGTCGTACGTTTGCGACAGATGGCCCATGATCCGGCGTAAGGCGCGATGACGCCGAAGATCGGTATTTTCGAAGCTGTTTGCGTTCCTGAGTTTCATGCTGTGGTCGATCGTCTTGCTGGTGAACCTTGGCTTGAATTGCATCGTCTCAGCCGAAAGCCGGCAACGCCTTGCCGGTGGCGGACAGCGGCTTGGCGCTCGTCAGTACGAAAGCGATCACGCAGGGCTCTTGGCCGCGATAAATCCAGTTGTGCACGGTCCCGCGCTGCACGACGACGTCGCCGGCCTTGAGATGGACCTCGGTGCCTTTCTCCAGCTCCATGTCGATCTCGCCCGACAGGATGAGCGCGTAGTCGAGTGAGTTGGTCCGATGCACGCGCGGCGCGACGCCGGGCTCGTAGCGCACAACGCGAAACACCGTGCCATTCGGAACGGAAGTCGGCACATTGCGCAACGCACCGTCGGTCGGATCGTCGTTGTCGGCCGGAAAGCCCTCCGTCGCCCAGATCACGCAGCTCTCATAGCCGGGCCGCTTGCGGACGATGTTCTTTGCGATCTCGTCCTTTACCACGATGGCCCGCCCGGCTTGGTCGTGACCGGTAACGACGCGCCGCACTGTCAAACCCATCCTTCCGTCTCCTTCAAATCTTGCCCGCAAGCGCGATGACGGCTGCCGTCATCATTCGCCACCTTCCGCGTTTCCGCGATCCCGTCCCGTGCAAGGCGACGGCGGCGGTTCGTCGTAACGCGACATGCGCAGCGGATCGACTTGACCGCCGTCGATGTCGATGCCGGTGCCGTGTAGCCAGCGCCCGCGCGGCGACACCGCGAAGGCGACCAGGGCGCCGACATCCGCGGGCGTGCCGAAGCGCGTGATATCGAGTTCCTTGCGGTGGCGCTCTTTTGCCGCCGCCGCGTCGAGGCCGGTGCGCTTCATGATGATCGCCAGGCGCTGGCGGAACCGGTCGGTATCGACCGAACCGGGATTGACCGCGAGCACCTGGATGCCATCGCGTTTTCCGAGATCGGCGAGCGCCTTCATGAAGGCGAGGCTCGCGCCGATCACCGAAGCGCCGATCATGTAATCGGCGACCGGCGCACGCGCGCCGATGCCGGAGATAAAGACGACCGAGCCCGCGCTTTCCTTCAGCAGCGGCCACAACGCGCGCGAAAGCCAGACATGGGCAAAGAATTTCAGCCCAAAGCCGTCGTACCAGTCCTTCTCGCTCAACTCGAAGAAGGTGCCGCGTTTCACCGCGCCGGCATTGTTGACCAGAATGTCCAGCCGCCCGCACTGGCGCTTCACCGCTTCGGCCACTTCCGCGGCGGCGCCCTCCTTCAACAGATCGGCAACAATGACCAGGGCCTTGCCGCCCGCCTTGCGGATTTCGCCGGCCACCTGCTCCAGGCCCGCCTGGTCGCGCGCGGTGAGCGCGACCGTGCAGCCCGCGGCGGCGAGTTCGAGCGCGATGCCGCGCCCGATTCCGCGACTCCCGCCCGTGATCAGAGCTACCTTGCCGCCCAAATCAAAATTCATTCACGCGCCCCAAAACCGTTGCAGCGCCGGCACCGCGGGAATTGCCATTGCTGATAATGGTTATCCTGCTCGTTGCGTTGCGGCGGCATCGTCCGAACAGTTGCATGACCAGCATCGGATGTTCCATTTTGCGCAACCGGTTAAAATGCCTGTTTCAGGTTCGCGCGCCGAAACCCAGCGCGCGACGGAGCGCCGCCAGCACGACGCGAAAGAAGAGCGAGAAGCCCGAGATTGCCCGCGGCTTTGAAGCCGGCGGCACAAGCGGCGCGGCGGCGTCGGACGCCTGAGGCGCGTCCACTCCCCCCGCGCTCAACTGCGCCTCCAGCGCCTTGGCGAAATCATTCGTAAGCTGCGCCGCCACCTCGCGAATGACGCCGGCGCCGCGTCCGTACTGGGCGACCGATCCGCTCAAGGTCAAATCCGTGGTGACGACGACCTTGCTGCCCTTCGCGCCGGGCTGCAGCGCGAAGTCGACGGTGGCGCTCGCGCCCCCGCGCCCCTTGGCATCAACGCCTTGCGCCTTGATCCGGGCCGTGTGAGCGGCATCGTCGATCAACTCGATGACCGCACGGCCGGCAAACGCCAACGCGATGGGCCCGAGCCGGACCAAAACCTTGCCCTTGTAGCTGCGGTCGCTTTCCACCTCGACCAGCTCGGCGCCCGGTATGCACGGCACGATGCGCGGCACGTCGAGCAGCAGCGCCCAGGCCTGATCGACAGCAAGCGGAAGCTCAAATGCGTTGTCGAACTTCATCGGCCACCGCTCCCGTTCTCGTCCCGCATGCCGTGCACCGGTGCCTGGAAGCTGAAATCGTAACGGTCGCCACGGAACAGCACGGTACCGTGCAGGACCGGCTCGGCATCGCGACTGTAATAAGTGTGTTCGCTCGACAGCAACGGCGCGCCTCTTTTCACTTTCAGCAGGGAGGCGCTCTGAGCGTCGGCGGGAATGGCGCGCACGCGGAACACGACACGGCCGTTGTCGCCTTCGATAAGACGCCGCGCGAACACGACACCGGCCTCGCGCTCAAGGATCGAGTCGGTGATCGCCGCAGCGTAGCGAACCGGCAAAAATCGTTCCTCGATGCCGAAAATGGCGCCATTCGCCAAGCGAACGCGCCCGATGCGCTCGACGGGCTCGTCGCGGCCCAATTTGAACAGCTCGCGAATGGCCGGGCCCGGAAGGATACGCTCTCGCTTGAGCAGGCGGAATTCAACGTTGTGGTTGGCCGGCAGAAGATCGAATTCGAAGGCGCGGCCGAGATCCCGGCTCGCTCGCGGCGGCGCCACAAAGGTGCCACGCCCGCGGCCGCGGATGATCAGTCCTTCCGAGTAAAGCTGGCTCATCGCCTGGCGCACGGTCGGGCGGCTGATCTTGAAATGCGCCGCGGTCTCGAGCTCCGACGGCAACACGCAACCGGCGAGCGCGGCCTGCTTCTGGCGGATGCGCTTCGACAGAATGCCGGCGAGCTGCGCATAGAGCGGCAGCCGGCTTCCGCCGTCGAGCACTCCAAGTTCCGCTAGGTCGATGGCAGACGGCACGGCCGCGCCCTTTCGATACAATGTGCCATTGCTTTCACACCCGGGGGCGGAGGTTTCCGTTGGCCGAGGCTGCGACGTTGCGGCCATGACCGGCGGCAAAGACGCAGCCCGCGCTCCGCCCGCATGGTTACGGTTTGATCTGCAGATGGGCCTTGTTGACGATCTTTTCGTTCGCGCTGCTGTCGCGTTTGATGCGCGCGACAAAGGCAGCGAGCGGCTCGTTGCCGGCGATGGCGCCGAGCGCGTCAAACTGCTTTTTGACATCCGGTTGCGCCAGCACCGCCCGGAAGTCGGTGTCCAATTTGCGCACGATCTCGGCCGGCACGCCCTTTTGGACGAAGAGGCCGGTCCACACCGTGTAGTCGAAATTCGGCACACCCGCCTCGGCAAGCGTCGGCCAGTTCGGCTCCGATGCAATGCGCTGGGCGGTCGTCAGACCGAGCACGACCATGCGTCCGGATTTCACCAACGGCACGGCGCCGGGAACGGCGACGAAACCGATGGGAACTTCGCCGCTGGCGACAGCAACGGCCGCCGGGGAACCGCCCTTATAGGGAATATGCCGAAGCTTGGTGCCGGTGGCTTCCTGAAAGACTTCGCCCGCCAGATGCGGAGCCGACCCGACGCCGGAGGATGAATAGGGAATATCACCCGGTTTTGCTTTCGCCGCCGCCACCAGAGCGCTCACGCTCTTGTAGGGGCCATTCGCCGTGGCCACGAGGGCCATCGGGTTGATCGACACCAGCACCACCGGGACGAAATCGTTGACAAAGTATTTCGGCGCACTCGTTTGGATAAAGGGCGTCGTGGTCACTTCGGGACTGGTGGCCAGCATGAGCGTATAGCCATCCGGCTCGGCACGGGCCGCCACGCCGTCCGCAATCATTCCGCTGGCGCCGGATCGATTTTCGACGATGACCTGCTGGCCCCATTTTTCGGTCAGCTTGTTCGCGACGATGCGGGCGGCGACGTCGGCGACCCCGCCGGGCGCCCAACCCACCATCATGCGGACCGGTTTGTTCGGATAATCCAGCGCCTGCGCTGAACCGATAAGACAGAGCGAAACGACGAAGGCCCAAAAAAGACGCATGATATCCTCCTCCCGGGTCGGCTCGGTTTTTGGTTGTTAGCGGGTATCCGCGCGCCGAGCCTTGCGGACACCGCCCCGAAACGGCCCTTGACCTGCGGGCGCCGAGCGGTAATTGTAATGACATCTTTACATTTAGTGGCGCGGGATGCAATACCCCTCCGCGTCGCCGCGGATGGAAAATCCGCCTCAGGGTCTCAATTGACGTGAAGCCGGCACCCTTCGAGTACTACCGCGCGCGAACGCTGCCGGAGGCCCTGGCGCGGCTGGCGCAGATCGCCCCCGATGACGGGCGCGTCTTGGCCGGCGGGCAAAGCCTGCTGCCGACGATGGCGTTCCGCATGGCGCGGCCGCGCCACCTGCTCGACATCAACCGTGTCGAGGGCCTCGATCGCATTGCCGAGGCCGACGGAAAACTCGCAATCGGAGCGCGGGTCCGCCACGCAGCGTTTCACCAGGCCGTGACGGCAAATCCGCTCGGCCGTCTCCTGCAAACCGTCGTTCCGCATATCGCGCATTATCCGATCCGGGCGCGCGGCACGTTCTGCGGGAGCCTCGCCTTGGCCGATCCGGCATCGGAATGGTGCTGTGTCGCGGCCACGCTCGATGCGGAACTGATCGTCCACAGCATTCGCGGCCAGCGCGCGATCAAAGTCGACGCGTTTTTCCAGGGCTTCATGTCGACGGCCCTGGAGCCGGATGAATTGCTGACCGAAGTACGTTTGCCGCTGCTCGCCGCCAATACCCGCTTCGGCTTCCAGGAATTCAGCCGCCGCCATGGCGACTATGCCATCAGCATGGCGCTGGCGATCTTGCGCGTGGTCGACGGCCGCATCGCCTGGTGCCGACTGGGCATCGGCGGCGCGGAAGACCGTCCGCGCCGGATTGCCGAAGCCGAGACCGTCCTGTTGAACCGGCCGCCGGACGTGGAGACATTCCAGGCCGCCGCCGACGCAGCCGCCGCCGCCATCGATCCGCTGGAAGATTCCACGACCAGCGCTGACTATCGCCGCGAACTCGTACAGACCCTCACCTTCCGGGCATTACAGCAGGCCGCGGCATGACGACACGCGTGCCCATCACACTGACGATCAACGGCCGCAGCTTCCCGCTCGCGGTGGAACCGAGACGGCTACTGGCCGATGTCATTCGGGAAGAATGCGGCCTCACCGGAACCCATCTCGGCTGCGAACATGGCGTGTGCGGTGCGTGCACGGTCATTGTGGATGGCGAGCCGGTGCGCTCATGTCTGATGCTGGCGGTGCAGGCCGATGGCGCGCAGATCGAAACGGTCGAGGGCTTGGCCGCGGGCGATACGCTGCATCCGCTGCAAAAGGCATTTATCGAAAATCACAGCCTGCAATGCGGCTTCTGCACGCCCGGCTTTCTGATGCTGGCCGCCGGCGTCCTGCGCAAAAATCCGCATATCGGCGATGCCGAGCTGATGGATGCGCTCGCGTCAAATCTGTGCCGTTGCACGGGCTATCAGAACATCAAAGCCGCCGTGCGCGCGGCTGCTGTGGAAATGCGCGAGGGCAGCAGTCATTCGAAGGATGCCGCGCCATGACCGGTCCGGCCCGCGATGAAGGACGCCGCGGCGCGCGCGTCATCGGTCAATCGGTCACCCGTCTCGAAGACAAGCCGCTGGTGCGCGGCGAAGGGCGATATGCCGCCGATGTCTCCTTTCCGAACCAGCTTCACATGCGCATCGTGCGCTCGCCCTATGCGCACGGCCTGATCCGGCAGATCGATACGGCGGCGGCCCGTGCCATGGCCGGCGTCATCGCCGTATGGACCACGGACGACATCGCCGATTTGGAACCGATCGGCTTCCGCGAGGGCCGCGTGCCGGAACTCGATCCCTACCGCCAGCATGCCCTGGCGCGGGACCGGGTTCGCTATGTCGGCGAACCGGTCGCCGCGGTATTTGCGGAAGACGCCTACCTGGCCGAGGATGCGGCCGAACTCGTCTCCCTCGACATCGAGGAATTGCCCGCGGTCACCGACGCGAGTGCCGAGCCGACCGACTTCGACGCCGACCACAAGACCGAACCGACGGTCATCCGCAAAGGCTATGGCGACGTGGACGGCGCCTTTGCCAAGGCATACGCCACCATCGAGCTCGATCTACAGGTCGGCCGCCACTCCGGCGTTCCGATGGAAACGCGCGGTGCGATCGCGCTTTACGATGCCGAGCGGGACGTCATCGAGATGTATGGCGCGGCGAAGGTGCCGCACCGCACCCGCGATCAGATTGCCCGCCTGCTGGGACGCGACATCAATTCGGTGCAACTCATCGAAGGTCACGTCGGCGGCGGGTTCGGCATCCGCGGCGAATTGTACCCGGAAGATCTGCTGGTCTGCCTGGCCGCCCTTCGGCTGCGGCGGCCGGTCAAATGGATCGAGGATCGGCGCGAGCATTTGATTGCCGCCAACCATTCGCGCGACCAGCGCCACCGCGTCAGAGCCGCGGTCGATGCGCATGGCCGCCTGCTCGCGCTCGACGATCTCTTCTTCCACGATCAGGGCGCCTATATCCGCACGCACGCCGCGCGCGTCGCCGATTTGACCGCCGGCATGCTGCCCGGCCCCTATCGGGTCCCGGCCTATCGCGTGAACGGGCATTTCCGGCTCAGTCATAAGACGCCGGCGGCCACCTACCGCTCGCCAGGACGATACGAGAGCACGTTTGTGCGCGAGCGATTGATGGACGCCATCGCCACACGCCTCAATCTCGACCGCATCGCCGTGCGCCGCGTGAACCTGATCGCCTCCGAGGAAATGCCCTATGCGCGCTCAATCGACGCCCTCGGCGAAGAGGTCGTCTACGATTCCGGCGATTACGCGAAACTGCTGAACAAGGCACTGGATCGCATCGGCTGGAATGCGCTCCAGGAAACGCTCGCCAACCGCCGACGGAACGGCGAAAAGGTCGGCGCCGGCATCGGCATCTTCGTCGAGAAAAGCGGCCTCGGCCCGAAGGACGGTGTCACGATCACCGTCGGCAGCGATGGCACGATCGAAGTCCTCACCGGCGGCGCCTCGCTCGGGCAAGGTTTCGAGACCGTGATGGCGCAGATCTGTGCCGACGTCTTGGAAATCGATTACCGCTGCGTGCGCGTCTTGCATGGACGCACCGACCGAATTGCGCACGGCGTCGGCGCGCATGCCTCGCGCGCGACGGTGATGACAGGCTCAGCCACCTATATCGCGGCACAAGCGCTGCGCGACAAAGCAATCGCGGCGGCCTCCGAATTGTTGCAAATTTCAGCGTCCGACCTGGAGCTCGCCGGCGGCTGCGTGCGGCAGCGACATCGTCCCGACGGACCTTCGATCGAATTGGCCGGCATTGCCGGCCATCTCGAAGTCACTCGGCGGCGCAAAGCTTGCCGCCGAAGGATGGCATCACACCACGCACATGAACTACCCCTATGGGATTTATATGGCCGTCGTGCGGGTCGATCCCGGAACCGGCGGTCTGGCGATCGAGCGCTATCTCATCGCTTACGATGTCGGCCGGGCCATCAATCCCAAATTGGTCGAGGCGCAGATTGTCGGCGGGTTTGCACAGGGCCTGGGCGGCGCTCTGTTCGAGGAATTCCGTTACGATGAAAGAGGCGAGCCGCTGTCGACCACCTTCGCGGACTATCTATTGCCTGGCCTGCACGAGGTGCCGGACGTCGAGGTGCTGATGACCGAAGATGCACCGAGCCCGCTCAATCCACTCGGCATCAAGGGCGCCGGCGAAGGCGGCGTCACCGCGGTCGCGGCGGCGCTCGCCGGCGCGATCGACGAGGCCATCGGCCGTCCCGGCGTTATCACTGCCATTCCGGTGACGCCGCAGCGTATCAAGGATGCCCTGCGCGGCACGCGATAAGGGCGGCGCCCTGCCGCGGCGGCTGTCAGCGGGAGCGTTTTCTGTGCATGCCGGCCACGCCGTGCACCGGGGCCTGGAAGCTGAAGTCGTAACGGTCGCCGCGGAACAACACCAAGCCGTGCAATATGGGCGTGCCGTCCGGCATGAAATAGGTGTGCTCGCTCGAGAGCAACGGCGCGCCTTTCTTCATTTTCAGCAAACGTGCGATTTTGCTATCCGCCGAGGTGGCGCGAACGCGGAATTCCACGCGGCCATTGCTGCCCTCGATCAGGCGGCGGGCAAATACCACGCCGGCCTCGCGTTTCAGAATCGCGTCGCTGATTTTCGCGGCATAGCGCAGCGGCAGAAACCGCTCCTCAAAGCCGAACACCTCGTCGTCGACGAGGCGCAGGCGCGTGATGCGCTCGATCTGCTCGCCCGGCCGGAGCTTGAACAACTCGACGATCTCCGGGCGCGGCACCACGCGCTCGCGCGCCACCAAGCGGAACTCGATCCTGTGATTGGCCGGCAGCACATCGAATTCGAAGGCGCGGCCGAGATCCCGGCTCGCATGCGGGGGCGCAACGAAAGTGCCGCGGCCGCGCCCACGCACGATCAGGCCTTCCGACAGCAGTTGACTCATCGCCTGGCGCACGGTGGGACGGCTGATTTTGAAATAGGCGCTGGTCTCGACCTCCGACGGCAGCGCCCGGCCGGCGAGCTTGGTCTGTGAGGCGCGGATGCGCTTGGCCAGCATGTCGGCGAGCTGCGCGTAGAGCGGCAGACGGCTTCGCGCTGTCGAGGCCGGCGAAGTCTTGCAGATTGAGGGCGAGGCGGGGCGGGGACATTGTTTCCGTCGTGTTAATGTAATAATGTCTTTACATTTAGGAGCGGCGGCGCTTTAAAATGCCAGGCGGCGGGCGCCACCGGCCAAGGCGGCAACCGCGGTAGCGCGGGCACCGTAGCCACGGGATCGAGCCGTCATCGGATAGCATCGGCAGGCAAGCAATGGCCCCTCTTCCTTCACACCGCCCCTGCATAAACCAATGACGCGATTCCCGCCATTACCGAAAGAGCAGTGGTCGCCGGCCCAACAGCGCGTCGCGGCGGACATCGTTTCCGGACCGCGCGGTCAATTGCGCGGGCCCTTCGTGCCGCTGATCTACAGCCCCGAGCTTGCCGGCTGCGTGCAAAAGGTGGGCGAATATCTGCGCTTCAGCAATCGCCTGCCCGAAGCGCTCGTAGAGCTAGCGATCCTGGTCACGGCGCGCCGCTACCGCTGCGCCAATATCTGGCACTCCCATCGCGCGCTGGCGCTCAAAGCCGGGCTCGATCCGGCCATCATCGCGGAACTCGCCGTCGAGCAGCCGGCCCGCCGCCATGTCCGAGGCCGAGACCGCGGTGTTCGACTTCAGCAGCGAGCTCACGCGCGACATTGCCGTCAGCGACACCAGCTTCGACCGCGTGGTGGCGCTCTGGGACCGGCCGGCCGCGATCGATCTCGCCGGCGTGTGCGGTTATTACGTGCTGCTCGCCATGGTGCTGAACACCGCGCAGGTGCCGCTGCCGGACGGCGCCGAGCCCTTCCAACCCTAACCTCTCCCCGCTATGCCACATTGGATGCCGCCCCAACCGGACAGCCCGCATGAACCAGACCCCGACCATCCCTGAGACCATGCTCACCATCGTTGCGCGGACGCCGGGCGGGCCCGATGTGCTGCAGGCGGTCGAGCGGCCGACGCCGCGGCCCGTTTGCGGCGAAGTGCTGATCAAGGTGGCGGCCGCCGGCGTCAACGGCGCCGATCTGACGCAGCGGCGCGGCAAATATGCCGTGCCGAAGGGCGCGCCCGACGTGCTCGGGCTCGAAGTCTCCGGCGCCATCGTCGCCGTTGGCGAAGGCGTCAGCCAATGGCATGTCGGCGACAGCGTTTGCGCGCTGCTGATCGGCGGCGGCTATGCCGAATACGTTGCCGCACCCGCCTTGCAGTGCTTGCCGATTCCGGCCGGTCTCACCGTCACGCAGGCCGCCGCCCTGCCCGAGGTCGCCATGACGGTCTGGAGCAATGTCTTCGAAATCGGCGGCTTGAAACCCGGCGAGACAATTCTGGTGCATGGCGGCACCAGCGGCATCGGCACGCTGGCCATTCAACTGGCGAACAGGCTCGGCTCGAAAGTTATCGCGACCGCCGGCTCCGATGAAAAGTGCGAGCGTTGCCTAGTGCTCGGCGCTGCCAGGGCCGTCAATTACCGCAATGAAGACTTCGTCGCCGCAGCCCGTGAGATGACGGATAGCATCGGGGTCGATGTCATCCTCGATATGGTCGGCGGCGACTATATTCCGCGCGGCCTGCAGGCGCTGGCTCCCGGCGGACGGCTGGTGATGCTGGCATTCAAGCAGGCGAGCAAGGTCGAAATCGACTGCGGCCTCATCCAGCAAAAGAATCTCTGCCTCACCGGCTCGCGCCTTCGGCCGCGCCCGATCGCGGAGAAAGATCGGCTTGCTGCGGCTGTCCGCAAGGCCGTGTGGCCGCTGATCGAAAGCGGGGCCGTCAATCCGATCATCGATTCAACGTTCCCATTGCAAGCGGTGCAAGACGCCCACCGCCGCATGGAATTGGGCGAGCACGTGGGAAAGGTTTTGCTCATTCCGTAGGATTATTCGACCGCAGGGGCGCGCGCCAATCAGTGCCGGCGCCATTGCCGCTTCCTGCCTCGCAGGCGGGCTTATTCCGCCGGCGCCTTACATGCTGGCATCGACCATCGCCGAAGCCTTCATCTCCGTCGGATTCACCGCCCGCGCGCCGATTAAATCCGGGGGAATAAAGGGCCATTTTACCGGCATCAACAAAGCCAATTCGGCCGGCCGGACTCTTCCAGACTCTATATGTCGGCGGGCTCGCCGCAGCGGCCACCTATGGCTTGGCGCGCGCCTTTGGCTGACAGAACCTGCGACCTATGGTCCACATCAAAGGCTTGCACGCCATGAATTTGGATCAAACATGATCGTCGTGGCACCTAGGTCCGATGGATACCGCTGAAATGGCTCCGGCGAAGACACCCGAACGCCTGCCTGACACGCCCTATGCGCTGTCGACGGCCGAGACGCTCGCGTTGCTCGACGTCTCCGCCGCCATCGGCCTCAGCGACGAAGAGGTCAAGCGCCGAATTCAGGCTTACGGCCCGAACACCATCGTCTCCCGGCGCCGAACCAGTGCATTCATTATCTTCGTGCACCAATTCCAAAGCCCGGTCGTCTATCTGCTGACTGCGGCGGCGGCGCTCGCCTTCTATTTCGGGGAATTGGAAGAAGGCAGCGCAATCGCGATCGTTCTCGCGGTCAACGCGCTGATCGGCTTCCTCACCGAACTGAAGGCCGCACGCTCGATCGAGGCTTTGCGCAGCCTCGGCAGCCGCTCGGCCCGTGTCCGCCGCAACGGCCATACGCGCGTCATCTCGGCCGACGAGATGGTGCCTGGCGACATCGTCTTGGTGGAAGCAGGAGACGCGATCTCGGCAGACCTGCGGCTGCTTGAGGCGTCCAACCTCGCCGCCGACGAATTGACCCTGACGGGCGAATCGGTTGCGGTCGAAAAGAATACGCAAGCCGTGGCCGTCGACGCCCGTTTGGCGGAACGCAGCTCGATGCTGTTCAAGGGCACGGCCGTGACCCGCGGCAGCGCCATCGGCGTGGTGGCGGCGACCGGACTGCAGACCGAGATCGGCCGGGTTTCTCAGCTCGTGGAGGAAGCCGAACCGGGCAGCTCGCCGCTGGAGAAGAAACTCGCGCGGCTATCCGGCCAGCTCGTCTGGGCCACCATAATTCTGACCGCGCTGCTTGCCGCGGTTGGCATAGCCATGGGCGAGAACGCGTTCCTCATCGTCGAAGCGACGATCGCGCTGGCGGTCGCCGCTATTCCGGAAGGCCTTCCGATCGTCGCGACGCTGGCGCTCGCCCGCGGGATGTGGCGCATGGCGCGGCAGAATGCGTTGATCGAGCGCCTGTCCGCGGTTGAGACGCTTGGGGCGACGACCGTCATTCTCACCGACAAAACCGGCACGTTGACGGAAAACAGAATGACGGTCCGCCGGTTCTGGATTTCCTCGGGCGAAATTGAATTCGATGGCGGAATTTCCGGCGCACCCGGGACCCATGACAATGCGATCCGATTGGATAACGACCCGCAGCTCAGCCGTCTGCTGGACGTTGCCGTCCTCTGCAACAACGCCGCTCTGGGAAGCGGCACCGATGAAGGCAGCGGCGACCCGATGGAGCTTGCGTTGTTGCGCGCCGGTCGCCGGGCCGGACTCGAACGGCCTGTGCTGCGGAAACAGTACCCGACGGTGCAACGGCACGCTTTCGATACCGCCAGCAAGATGATGACGACCGTGCACCGCCATGGCGACGGCTTCCTGTTTGCGGTCAAGGGCGCGCCGGAAGCGGTGCTCGCCGCCGCCGGACGCATCGCATCTGCCGACGGCGACGCCGTGATGGATGCGTCAACGCGGGACGCATGGCTAAGCCGGGTGGAGCATTTCGGCCATCACGGACTGCGTGTGCTGGCCTGTGCCGCGAAGACAAGCAAGCGCGCCGATGATGCACCTTACGAAGACTTGACCTTCCTCGGCCTCATCGGCCTGGAGGACCCGGCGCGCGCCGACGTGCCGCACGCCATCCGGGCCTGTCAAGAGGCCGGCATCCGCGTGGTCATGGTCACAGGCGATCATGCCGTAACGGCGCGCAGCATTGCCCGCGCCGTCGGGCTTGGGCACGCCGCCGCCACCGTGGTCGAGGGCCGGCATGTTGGGCGCCTGGCCCATGGCAAAAATAGCGAGCTGTTCAATGTCGGCATCTTCGCGCGGGTCAGTCCGGCGGAGAAGCTCGAACTGGTGCGCGCCTATCAAGCCGCCGGTGAAATCGTTGCAATGACCGGCGACGGCGTAAACGACGCGCCAGCGCTGCGGCAAGCCGATATCGGCGTCGCCATGGGCATGCGCGGAACCGACGTGGCGCGCGAAGCGGCCGCCATGATACTGCTGGACGACGCATTCCCGACCATCGTGAAGGCGATCCGAGAGGGGCGGGTCATCTTCGGCAACATCCGCAGGTTCGTCGCCTATCTGCTGTCCTGCAATCTAAGCGAAGTGCTGGTGGTGGGACTGGCGATCCTCTCCACGCTTCCGTTGCCGGTATTGCCGTTGCAGATTTTGTATCTCAACCTTGTCACCGACGTGTTTCCAGCCTTTGCGCTGGCCATGGGCGAAGGCGAGCACGATGTGCTCAAGCGCGCGCCGCGCGATCCGAAGGAGCCGATCCTCGGTCGTCCGCAATGGACGCTGATCATATTGCAGAGCCTGGGGCTCACCGCCGGCACATTCGGCGCGCTGGCGCTCGCGCGACTATGGCTCGACCTGGACAGCCAATCGGTGGTCACGGTCAGCTTCCTGACGCTGGCCTTTGCGCAGCTCTGGCATGTCTTCAACATGCGCCACCCGAACGCGCGCCTTTTCCGCAACGAAATCACGCGTAATTCCTGGGTTTGGGGGGCGCTCGCGCTTTGCACGTTTCTGCTGGCCGTTCCGCCCTATTGGGCCCCGCTGGCGCACGTGCTTGGTCTGGCGCGCCCGGATGCGGCCATGTGGGCTATCATACTCGTCATGAGTCTGACGCCGCTCTTCGCGGCGCAAGCGATCACCCATTTGGTGTGGTGGCAACGGTCGAGAGCTTCATCGTGACGGCGGCGATCATACCCTGGCTGAAATTCGCGCTCTGCGTCGCGCTGATCGGCATGGCCGGACCGGTACTCACGCGTTACGGCGATATCATTGCGCGCTTGACCGGCCTGTCGCGGACCTGGATCGGGCTGGTTCTGCTCGCCACCGCCACGTCGCTGCCCGAGCTGTTTACCGGCGTTAGCGCCGTGACCGCCGCCGACGCGCCGAACATTGCCGTCGGCGACGCCCTGGGAAGCTGCGTATTCAATTTGGTGATGCTGGTGCTGCTCGATGAGATGAGCCGCGACGAACCGATGTATCGGCGCATCGATCAGGGCCATGTCTTGACGGCAGGCTTCGGCGTCATCCTGATCGGATCGACCGGCGCATTTCTGCTACTCAGTCAGAACGCGCTGAACATTCAATTCTTCCATATCAGCGGCTACACGCCCTTCATTGTCGTTCTCTATCTGGTCGCGATGCGGGCGGCGTTCGTCTACGAACGCCGGGTCAGGCCGCCGCCATCGATCATCAAAGCCGGGGCGGACATCACGCTACGGACGGCTCTGACCCGCTATATTGCGGCGGCCATAGTCGTCGTTATAGCCGGCGCATGGCTGCCTTTCATTGGGCGTGAGCTCGCGGACGTGACAGGCTTGAAGATGACGTTCGTCGGCACACTCCTGATCGCCGGCGCGACCTCGGTTCCGGAATTCGTCGTGACCATCAGCGCGCTTCGCCTCAACGCCGTTGATCTGGCGATCGGCAATCTCTTGGGCAGCAACCTCTTCGACATCCTTATTATCGCGATCGACGATTTGGCCTATACAAAGGGCCCACTGCTGTCGTCCGTTTCACCGGCGCACGCGATCTCGGCCTTCGCCGCCGTGATCATGTCCGGAATCTTCATCGTCGCGCTGTTGTATCGCCCAGAAACACGTTTCCGCGGCACGGTCGGCTGGGTTAGCCTGTCTTTGCTGCTCGTCTACCTATTCAGTTCTTACGCGATCTATCTTCACGGGCATTGATACGCGTCAGTGGTCGACAAAATGCGCACAAGGCGGGTTGTCGGCCACCGCCAACGCGATAGCCGTGGACTGCAGCAGCTTGCGATGGGTCAACAGCATGCGCAGTTTCTGACTGCGTAGCGTCTTCACATGCACCGAGCTCCGCCGGCCACGCTGGCGCAAACGCCAGCGCTAGACTAACATTCCACCCGGGCCACGCATTCTGGGCTGCTCAATGTTTCAGCGTAAGCTCAAAGACTTTTTTAATGGCCGGCTAGAAGTCAGATGATGATGGGCTGCCGGAATGCAAAGTCAGAACCAAGCAGAGCAGAGATTTCTTGGCTCCATCAATGGCCTTGATGGAAAGCCGATCTATGTCGACCTGCGTGATGGAAGGGGGCGACGGCTCATTGAGGCCGGGGGCAACTTCAATCCTCCAACACTCGCCATGTGGCACCACTTGCTTGGCGAGGCTGATTGGAGCCACGTCATCGACGTGGGTGCCAATTACGGCGAGATGCTTGCGAATGGGAAATTGCCAAAAAGCGCTCATATCATGGCAGTCGAACCAAATACGCGCGTCCTTCCGTTTCTTAAGAAGACATTATCGGGTTTAAAAGGCGTGAGGCTTTTTGAAGTCGCCCTTTCAGATAGGGAGGGGCATGCAAATTTCCTCGTAAACGAGAATTGGTCGGGTTTGTCGCGCATCGTTGTGGGCGGATCGCAACGGACGATGGTTCCCACGACGACTCTCGAAAAGCTGCTTACAATGGACAAAATGCCGCTCAACGAAATACGTGCCCTCGTAAAGATTGACGTCGAGGGACATGAGGTGCTTGTCCTCCGAGGCATGATCGATGCGTTGCCGTTTTTGCAGAATTTCTGTGCCCTCATCGAGATTGCGCACATGAATGAAAAGGATATGAAATGGATTATCCTGAATTTCGACGCGTACGGTTTTAATTTGCAGTCGCAGCAATTTCAAAAAATTGAAAGTCTCTATCCAAAAGATATGAACGATTTATGCCTATACGATCAGGACGTCGTGATCCGAAAAAGGGCGCGTCGCTAACTATAAAATCAATCAAGAGGGCTGGTCGACCAACAGCAACCGTGGGGACCCGCAAACTTCGTCACAGAATCGGCCGCGCCCAACCCTCTATTTTGTGCGCCTCAAAGCGACCGTTGGGCCGTGGTTCCAGGCGCCATGTTTGGCGCAGCTTGTCACAGAACTGAGGAAGCCAAAGATTTTTATCGGCTTGTTTGAATAGATCCTCGCCGACGATACCGGAAAGCCAGGTGATTAAACGCTCGCGATGTGGCCTGGCCCTAGCCAGGGCACTCTGACGGATTTCCTGCGGGTCGGGCGCACTGGCGGCGAACGCGGCTACGGCAGCCTCAACCGCTTGCGGCGTCGGTTCAACGATGGCGACGTGGCGCGGATCGTACATGGCCTCGCGACCGCCCCGCCCGGGCGTTGTCACTAGCGGCACGCCACACAAAAAATACTCCATCGAGGCGTTGTTTGGCCCCTCGACCTCAGACAGGACGAGGCCACAACGGGCTTGGCTGACGACTTGGCGAATTTGATCTCCGTCCAGCATTTGATAGCCAACGCGTTCCGAGTAGTTGACGTAACGCAGGTCCTGATATCGCTGCACGAGATCGGCGACCGTATCCGACGCGGCCGGCTCAGCGTAGGTAATGAGGGCAAGATTGTGGACGCCGTAGGCCAACTCATGACGCTTGAAAGACTTGGTCTGGGCGTTGTGCACGGCATCGAATAGTTTGATTGCGCCGGCTTCAGGATAAAAAATACGCTCGTCAATGAACGCCGTATTGTGGGCATGGATCGCCTCGACGCCGAGGTCGGCCATAAGCCTGGCATCAGTCGCCGTCGTGGCCATGGATACCAGCCTCGCGAGCGGATGCTCCCGCCGAAGCCATCGATCAACCGCAACAATCTCGCCGCTCAGGTCGGGCAAATTCCAACTGGGGCGCGCCAGGATAGTACACGGGCGACCGGCTGCGTAGGCGAGCGTCAGGTGGATGCCGCTTCTCAGCGTAGATCCTGACGAAATAACGCACACCAGAGGCCGCTCCCAGAGCACGTAGAAGAAAGTAATCTGCATCGGTCATTTCCGCATCGCTTCGCAGAATACAGCACCGCCCACATGCTCAGTGGCGAAATTCGTTTATATCACTATTCGATGGCCTATGAAGTCGCTCGCGAATAACCCGCGGTGCGTACAGCCACAATGTTGGTGCTCCTGCGAGACGTCGTGTAGGCGGCGGTTTCTTGCCGCGCATGAAAACTATTGCAATAATTGGTTCTTCGCGATCTGCCCCAAAATGGGATGACCGGAAGGTCCCAGATTTCTCTGTAGGTTGAGTGCTCGATGCCGCGAACGGAGGCCAGCGCCGACCAAAACTCAACAGTAGAATTCTAGTTAACAAAAGCCGTTGGATCGCAATTACGCAGAAACAATGAGTGTGCAGTCTAAATTGGAGAGCATTGACGTTAAGTTGCGCTCGGACATCGCAAAAATATAATGTGCTATTCTTGAACCGACCCCTGGGGGTTCAGTTGGTTCAAGGAACCTTGTTCGGCGCCGACTTCCATTTTTAGTTTCTCAACGATAGCGGCGAGGTAGAATTCGTCTCCCGCACCTGTATTGCATCTATAGAGGCCGGATTCCAGCCGCTTCGATGATTGCTCGGTATTTGTCCATCTCAGCACCGATGAATTTGGAGAATTCTGCGCCACCCTTGTGGCGCACGAACATGCCGGCAACCGCATACTTGGATTTAAGTTCGGGCGACGACAAGGATGCACCGATGTCCGACGCGAGCTTTGCGATGACGGCCGGGGGCACCCCTTTTGGGTCTTTCAGGGCCAGAACATCGCCGACGCGATCCGTCAGATCGGGGTGAGCGAGGTTGCCTACGCGATGAACTGCTCGATGGTGAAATCTTTTACACTCTGCGGGAGGCCCAAATCATCATCGAAAGCTGGTGGCGTCACTTCAACACCATTAGGCCGCATGAATCGCTGGGCTATAAGCCACCGGCACCCGAGGTGTTTGTGCCAGCCTTCGCCGCGTGGCCGGCTGCGCTACGTCGACCGGCTTCGCCGGCCACGCTAGCACAAAGGCCGACTTTGAACTAACATTTAACCTGGGCTACTCGATGGGGGCCGATCAACGAGCGCCGGCCGAGTTCGAATTACAGAATTCTCGTTGTTGAAAGCGGCAACGCGACGATTGGGCAGAAACAGTGAGTGTGTTGTCTAAGTTGCAGAGCATTGGCGTCAAGCTGTGCTCGGACATTGCAGCAATAAGTGGCGGTATTCTCGAACCTACCCCGGGGTTTTCCCGCGTCCCGCTGGCGCTGGTAAGGCCGGATAATCCCCTTGTTTCTTGTTTAATGATGACGCGCGGCCATCTCGAACTGATGAAATATTCTTTGGCCTGCTACCAGCGCCAGACCTATGCCAATCGAGAGCTTGTGGTCGTAGCTAAGCATGAAGCCGGCGAAATGGTTCGCGCTTTTATTGCCTCACAAGAAACATCAAACGTCACTGTTTTCGTAGCCCCACCAGGCTTGACACTTGGTGATCGTCGTAATTTTGCGGCGGCACGCGCACGCGGTGCGATACTTATCAACTGGGATGATGACGACCTCTCGGACCCGCGACGGATCGAAACATACGCCAACATAATGCGGCAGACCGGTGCGGCGGCGGCGCTTCTTTCGCGCTTGCTCATTTGGTGGCCGCAGCGAAAAGTCGCGGCAATTTCAGCGCGTCGGACCTGGGAACAAAGCATAGCGGCCTGGCGGAGCCATATACCGATCTATGCGCCGCTATCAAGCGTAGAGGATACCCCGGCTATTGAGGGACTCACCAGCACACACCGAGTGGTTTTGATTGATTGCCCACTCCTTTACGTTTACGTGGTTACCGGTCGAAACGTATCGGGCGATCTTCATTTCGAGAGCCTCATCTCGCACGCCGATTGTATCTTCGAGGGCGAACAGTTCGATGAACTCAACACGCTTTTGTCGGACCGGTTGCCCGTGCTCGCCTATGCGGCCGTCTTGAATCGTAGAGCTGTCCAGAATGACGAAGGCGGCGTCAAGACTGAGATTAGCGCATGAACGGGTCTGACAGGACGAGATATGCGATGACGTTGCCCCGACTTTCATCCGGTATCGACCAGAGTCTGACGCTTTTGAAAAAGACGCCTTCAAGCCTTCGATCCAAGGCTAATAATATTTTACATACCAATCATCGAATTGCGATAGAAACTCAAACTTCCTCAAGTAACCTTTTGAGGACAATAAGGAATAGATTGTATTTTTTGAACCTGTGTGGTTATGCTCAACGGTAATTACCCTAACGTCGTATTTTTCAAAGTTAAAAGTTGACAATATCTCAAATTCAGAACCTTCAGTATCGATGGACATATAATCAATGCAACTTGGGGCATGGTGTTCCAAGAGAAGATCATTAAGAGAGAGCGTTTCGACAAGATACTTTTCGCCGCCGGATCGTTGCTTTGCCCATTTATCTGATTCGGAAAACTGGTCTAAAGTGGAAAGCCCTGGAGAGGGGGGTTGATTGAATAGAAGCTTTTCTCCGCTCCTGCTCCAAACACACCGAATATCAATATTTGACATTCGATTTTTCCTGAGATCGCCATGCAGGATTTTTGCCGGTTCCGCCAAAATTCCGTTCCATTCGTACAGGCGTTCCAACATGCAAGTATTAGAGCCATCCACACCATTGCCTGCCCCGAATTCAACAAAATATCCGCGTTTTCTTTCTTTCAGTTCGTAAAGTACAAATAGATCCTGAAAAATTTCAGATTTTGACCTGGAAAGATGGCGTAGACAAAAATCCAAAAATTGAAATTGGCCGTCGTAAGGATGCCGCTTGATTTCATGGCGGAAACTTTTTAATAGTGAAAATGCCTCCTCTAACGTCATCGCAAATTCTCATTACGCTGCTCTGACAGCCCCTGCAAGAAAAGGATCCGCATAAAACTCCCCCAATCTTATGGGATATGCCCAAAAATAATAGCTTAACAGCTTTCCTGTAAATGCAGAATAGCAATTACTGCATCGGCGTAATGTCATCTAGGCGGCCGTGAACAACCGCTCACTATTCATAATCCGGATAAACAGCCTGTCGGCGATACGTTCTTTGCCATACACGGTGACCAGCTGCAATAATTCAGCTCTATGATGATCACCCCAATGAGGTGGCTAGCTGGTCCCGCCTTTTTGTCGTAGATATTGGTATGCAAATATGCGGGCTGTTCGCTGCCCTATGGGGGCCGGCGCCGGCCGAGTTCGAATTACAGAATTCTCGTTGTTGAAAGCGGCAACGCGACGATTGGGCAGAAACAGTGAGTGTGTTGTCTAAGTTGCAGAGCATTGGCGTCAAGCTGTGCTCGGACATTGCAGAAATAAGTGGCGGTATTCTCGAACCTACCCCGGGGTTTTCCCGCGTCCCGCTGGCGCTGGTAAGGCCGGATAATCCTCTTGTTTCTTGTTTAATGATGACGCGCGGCCATCTCGAACTGATGAAATATTCTTTGGCCTGCTACCAGCGCCAGACCTATGCCAATCGAGAGCTTGTGGTCGTGGCTAAGCATGAAGCCGGCGAAATGGTTCGCGCTTTTATTGCCTCACAAGGTGTCTTGAATGCCAGGGTTTTTGTCTCGCAGCAGGGCCTGACGCTTGGTGATGACCGCAATCTCGCGACCGCACGCGCACGCGGTGCGATACTTATCGGCTGGGATGATGACGACCTCTCGGACCCGCGACGGATCGAAACATACGTCAACATAATGCGGCAGACCGGTGCGGCGGCGGCGTTTCTTTCACGCTGGCTCATGTGGTGGCCGCAGCGAAAAGTCGCGGCAATTTTGGAACGCAAGGCCTGGGAAGGAAGCATAGCGGCCTGGCGAGGCTACATGCCTCTCTATCCATCAATGCAACGCGGTGAGGATACCCCGGCTATTGAGGCGCTCACCAGCACACACCGAGTGGTTTTGATTGATTGCCCACTCCTTTACGTTTACGCGGTGACCGGTCGAAACACATGGGATTTTGGCCATTTTGAGAAAATGCTCCAAAGGGCTGATTATATCTTCGGGGGCGGTCAGTTTGATGAACTCAACGCGCTCCTGTCGGACCGTCTGCCTGTGAACGATTATGCGGCCCTCCTGAATGCTGATAGCGCGGTCAGAAGCCTTGGTTGAGATCGCCGTTTTGCGACGCCGGCGTAACGTTACTGAAGTGAGAATCGGCAGATCAATCACAGGAGCGGGATATTTTAAATCAGCGCATGAATAACGGCGCGAAAGTGGATTAGATTTCTCATATAAATAATATTCTTACACGATTTTATCTTTAATCCCAATGAAACGGAACCAACTTGAAGCTAAACCGAAAATTCGGTCCCATGAGGCATCGTCTCCCTGCCACCAATTTTGATCATCGGCTGACATTTCCTTATCCTTGCATTTAACAAAGATATAGTAAGGCGAGAATGTCTCCGACTGGGCAACAGGCGAGACCAAAACGAGCCGCACCATTCGATTAATCTTTATATAGTTTGAAATAATATTTTCTGCTATCGCTTTCGCGTCTCTGGGATAAACCAATTCACTTTCTCTCCGAATTATATAACAACGATTTGAATTATGAATATCACTAATAGTTTTTTGCTTCAGATACAAATATTTTGCTTTGGCATATTTTATCTGATTTTCAATAAGCGCATTGTCTACTTTATCCGAACCATCGGTGCGCGTTTTAAATTCATGCATGAATATTAAATTTGTTCCTTTATCTAAAACGCCATCATGGCCGATTTCCCAATTATTCGAATTCAAGATATTAGCATCGTCCAGCGCAAGCAAATTGCAAGAATTAAGAGGTGTTATGAGCCAATCGAAGAAATAAGAAGAATTATCACGCGTAACACGTCGAATTTGATGGGCAGTTTGACAATTATCACCTAAGCTTATCAATTTAGGAGATGCAATTAATTCACTAGTTTCTAAAAGCATACCTACACCTTACGTGACGGCCTTTTTAAATCAGCGAAATAGTAATGACTACATCGGCTTGGTCCACTTGGGATATTTTGACCGGTTTAAATGAGAACTTCCGGCTTTGTTGAGCCCATCGGGTATTCCTATGGGCGGTGAACATAATCATCGGCGCCCTCTCACCGATTGCACTGTGCGGTCTCACATCGTTCTAGTCTTGGCGCCAATGCTCAATCTTTGTCCGGGCATCGTCAAGATCCAGAAACCAAGCTTGGTTCAGGCATTCAAGGTGAACGCAAGCGTTATTCGTAAATCATTTGTATTTGATGCAGAAAAATCGGCAAAAGCCGGCGATTGATACGAAGCGATTTTCTTGCCTCTAACAGATAGGGATTTTGGTCACAGTCGTTCCTGCCATTGCATCGTTCTGTTTCGGCCGATTAGTACAATTCATTCCGTTAAAGGCCTTGAGTTTGCCGCTGTCTTCTTAGCCGACGTGCAGCTTCAACGATGCCCCAGTATGCCAAACGAAAGCCGTTGCTACCGTTAGACGGAAAGATCGTTGACGAAATTGATGTCGATGGCTTGGCCGATAACCAAAATAATCGGCCATCCCTCATCCTGCCAAGCCGGCGAAGCGCACTTTTTCGGTGCACTACCAATGCCGTAGATGGGTCATGTGTGGACGGCGCCCACGGGTCAAGGGATTCTTTTGGCTTTCTGCTTGCGGTCGGGTGCAAGTCATGTGTCCGGCCTGTTTGCGCGGCGCCCATGACCGCTGGCCCTGATG
This sequence comes from uncultured Alphaproteobacteria bacterium, assembly GCA_963789455.1. Classification (GTDB taxonomy): domain Bacteria; phylum Pseudomonadota; class Alphaproteobacteria; order Rhizobiales; family Xanthobacteraceae; genus Pseudolabrys. Next base: position 129,946 of record CAWBLD010000008.1, read on the forward strand.
TGATCCGCAGATCGGGTCCCTATCATTCGCCCGCACTCAAGAGTGCTTGACCCATCGCGGGTTCTCCCGATCCCCGGTCCAACCGGTTCGCATCAAACCATCATCACCCTCGACTTTCCTTTACGCCCTCGACGTAACCTCACATTCCCTGTGCCGATATCTTCAGGCCGCCGCTGCAATGACGGCGCTGCTTGAGCGTGTCGGTGCCCGATAGGTCTCGCGCCTGGCCAACACTGCCCAGGCGACCCGCGCCATCTTGTTGGCCAGCGCGACCGCAACAACCTTGAACGGCCGCCGGGCGAGAAGCTGTATCAGCCAGGGATACTTCTCCGGCCGCGCGCGTGCGATCCTGACAATGGATATTGCACCGAGGACGAATAGCCGCCGCAGATAGCGATCGCCCTGCTTGGATATCGAGCCGAGGCGCTCTTTGCCGCCGGTGGAGTTCTGCCGTGGCACTAATCCGATCCAGGCGGCGAACTCGCGCCCGGTCCTGAACGCCTTTGGATCGGTCATCGTCGCCACGACCGCCGTGGAGAGGATCACGCCGAACCCTGGAATGGTTTCGAGTTGTTTGCTGTCTGCATTGGCGCGATGGGCTTGAGTGACGCGCTTGTCGAGCCCGTTGATCTGGGTCTGCACCGCATGGAGCTGCGCGATAATGGCCTGACAGGCAAAGCGAGCATTACCCGGCAGTCGCTCATCGCTGCTCTCCGTCACGGCCATAACCAGTTGTTGCAATCCTTCATGCCCTTTCGCGGCCACTAGCCCGAGTTCGGCCAGGTGGGCACGAAGTGCGTTGATCAGTTGAGTTCGCTGGCGGATCAGGAGATCCCGCGTCCGGTGCAGCATCAGCGCACTCTGCTGCTCGACGCTCTTGATCGGCACAAACCGCATCGATGGCCGTGTCACGGCCTCACAGATTGCCGCCGCATCGGCCGCATCGTTCTTGCCGCGCTTTACGTAGGCTTTGACATAGGTCGGCGGCATGAGACGGCGTGTCGTGCCCGAGCTTCTTGAGCTCACGGGCCCACTGATGCGCCGTTGCACACGCTTCCATGCCAACGAGGCAACGCGGCAATTTGGCAAAGAACTCAAGAACCTTCGCTCGACCAACACGCTTGCGGATCACCACCGTGCCATCCGCATCGACGCCGTGAATCTGGAACACCGACTTCGCAATATCGACACCAATTATGCTAACCTCGCCCATGGACGGCTCCCCTCAATGTGGTTGCGTTTCGACGCAACTACCCTATGGCACTCCGATGCCGCAGAGTGGGCGCCGTCCACCGCATCATTCGCTGCGTAGCAATTCAGCCTCTGGGCCGACGTTTGTCGGCTCTTACCCCAAGAGCGACCAAAAATGGTGCATCGCGGTGAATGACGAAAAGTGCCAATAGCGATCGTGAACGCCAGCGCTTTGCCGCTTCCGAAACTGCTCTGATTACTCGCTTGCGGCGGCCGCTCAGAATTACAAAATCTCGTATATGGAGCGTTTTTCCGCGGGGAATTCGTATTTCAAGTCTATACGAGCCGCATTCTTCTCCGCCATTGGAAAAAGGTCGAGAAGGGCCAGTTGGGAATAGGTCGCCGGCAGGCTTGGATCCCATTTCTGCCGAAATACCTGATAAGCGTTCTCGACTAATTTCATCCGTTCGGTGTGCGAGTTCGAAAAATCCTGCTTCTTCTTAATCGCGTCGGCCTTCAAATGGCCAGCCCCTTTGTGCCACAGCCACGCGCCTTTGGCACACACTAGTTTGAAGCCCGCGAGATGTGCCCGCAGCCCATAGTCGACGTCGCCAAAATATCCAAAGTAGCGCAGGTCAAGGACGCCGATACGATCGATCAAAGAACGCGAGATTAACACGGCATCGCCCGAAAGCACGCGGTCTTCGGCAAAAGCCAAACCTTTGATCTCGAAGATCGCTTGGGAGAAACTAGCGACGTCATTATAACGCCTTAAGAAATTGGGCGGGACCACAACAGAATGCTCGGGATGGCTGTCGCAGAAGTTGGACGTACCGCGCACGATGCCAAAATCGTGGCTCAGCGCAGCCACACCGAGGACAGCGGTGAAAAACTTTGGAGTAATAACCATGTCGTTGCTGAGGAAGAAGACTTTTTCCTTCCCTGACAGGTGAATACCCAGCGAAAACACGCCCGTATAGTGCAAGTGCTCCTTGGCCCGCGCGATTTTGAACTGATGCTGCGGGGCGCCGGCCCGGATCTCCTTAAAGACTTGCTGAATCCCGTCAACGGGATCGGATGCGTCGTCGATTAGCACGAACTCGCAGTGTAGATTGAGCGCATCGAGCGAGCTGATTGCTGAGTTCAGGCATTCCCGCGTCGAAACGGGATCATTGCGTGCGGGCACGATCACAGAGAGCAAACCGACCTCCAATCCTTACCTGACATTTCTTAGACGAATATTGCAGCGGCAAAAGCAGTAGCAGAGGCCGGGTTTAACGGAAAGACAGACGTATCTGCCACTTCCGATATGGGTCAAAGACGGCCTAGCCGATCAGCCGAAACATCGGCGATTGTCTGCTGTTATTCGTGCGCCCCGAAGGCGCGAATTATCAGTGGAGGAGGATTCCACCCAGAGAATTGTCGATTGATCTGGTAGCTGACGAGCGGTTCGGCCGGGTAACCGGCAGGGCCGGAGCCTCGTGACAAAGGCCGCCTTGGGCGACTGAGCGATCTGGCGGGCCGTAACGTGAGTGAAGCCTGAGCAGGCCTCGAAAGTGACAATGCGGATGCCGACCCTCCGAGTAGCAGGGGAAGGCTGGATGAGCGGGGAAGCAATCGACACGCGCACCCGCTCGATCCGCCGGGGTAGTGGGCACGGCACGTCGGAAAGGTGGTTCGAGTAATCGGGGGAGGCCCGTCACGGGTGAGGGTAGCGGCCTCAACGTCGCGAAAGGGCGGCGGCCATGGCGGGAGTCGGACAGGGTCGTAGGAGCGTTGAAGCTGGGTAATGCCGGCTGAGCAAAGGGCCCTGACTTCTGGTGCGCTTTCGAAGATGGCGAGGTCGTGGTGATTGGCTATAAGCCTGAAAACACCATCGAAGACAGGCGTCGTCCTAGACTGCTGTGTCGAGGAGCGAAGGAGAGTTAATCGCCGCGCCTAAGCCGCGTGCGGGTGGTTACTCCCCGTGTGCTTCACGGTGAAGCCAGTCGGAAAGCCGAATGCCGGAAACCGGCACGTTCGGTTTGATGAGCGGGGAGAGGAAACGGAGCGTTGCCGTATGGCCCAAGCTACCGCGCCTCTCCTCGACTTTACGATAGCGACCATGCCGACGCAAGTCGGTCGTCCGCTATGTGCCAAAACATGTCGCTCAGACACGCCGCGCGAGAGCTGTCGCAAACATGCGGTCGAAGAAGCCGAGAACCCTTTCGTCACAGGCATAGTCGGGTATTGTATTTTCGGTAGAATGGCGCCGCCAGCATCTTCATATACAGATCACGGTCATTATCTACTTCGCGGACGAATTCCAGCATGCGCGGCACCGAGCCGAACGACGCGATGTCGATATAACTATCGGCGCTGAAGCTCTCGCGCGCATTTGGATCGCCAACGTAAATGGGAATGCTGTTGACGTACATCGGATCGACGATCTTTTCCGTCGCGTAGCCGGGCCAAACCATGTTCTCCAACGCTAGCGTAAATTTGTATCGCCGGAGAAATTCCAGCTTGCCCGCGAGGCGATTGGGCGTAAGCGGAACGGTCCAGCCGTTCATATTGTTTCCGCAATGCCCGGCCGCGTCAACGCGTTTGTATTGGCCTAACGCGGTGAAAATCTCGTCGCGGTAGCGGACCGGGTGCAGATAGACGTAATTGCAAAATTGGCTCTTTTTGGCACCGATCTTTTCCCAGTCGGTGCCAGCGTCCTTAATCAGCCGCTCTGGCCCGTAGCCCCAGCCGCGATTTTCGTACACCCACAGCGGCAGGCGCAGATGGTTGGAATGATCGACCTGCGTCGAGAAGCTGATCGCGAAATCGCAATTGTCCATCGGCGGCTCGAAATTTCACCGGTGAGAAAGACGCGCAAATAGGGCCCCGGCACGATGCCACCCACCGGGCCTCGCGGATCGCCATAGGGCGTGAATGCAGGCGAAAAAACGGAATAGAAAATTACTTCGGGCGCGGCCGATGGCACCAAATCATATTTCTCGTAAACGAACGGGAAGTATGTCTGGAAATGGTCCGGCGTGAAGGACGGCCAGAAAAAGGCGAAAGCGACGCGTATCCGCGGTTTCATGAAAAGCTCTTGGCCGCCCGCCGTCAATAGTGCGAAGGGCCGGCCAGCAATGTCAGGATAGCGTAAATTTAGGTGCTTGACCTTGATACCAATGCGAGACGGCCGGCGCTATGTAACGCGGGGCTGATGCACCCGCCGTATTTCATCGGGCAGCTTCATTTCGGCATTGGCTCCATGTCCGGTATGGGTCAAACGCTGCGTGGAAACTCAGCCCCAGCGCCGACGGTTGTCTGCTGTTACCCCAAGAGCGACCAAAAATGGTGCGTCGCGGCGAATGACGCAACGTGCCATGTGTGGACGGCTCCGAGTTGGCAAGAGCTTTCTTCACGTTTGCAGCATTGGTCGGTGCAGCCATGTGTTCGGCCTTTGAAGCGCGGCACACAAGGCCGCTGGCCATAATGCCCTCCGCGGATCAGGTCCCGGTCAATCGCGGCGCGCATTCAAGAATGCGATGGCACATGTGGGTTGTCCTGACCGCCGGATCGACCGGCTCTGCATTACGTGCTGTTCGCTCCTTCACAAGCTTCCACATCACGCCGGCTGTCCGACGCGATCTCGTTTACGCCGCTAGCGCGAGCGGGGTCTTGTAGCGCTCGCCTCTGGCCATCATGGCCCAGGCCATCCGGGCGAGTTTATTGGCCAGCGCGATGGCTGCGACCTTGGTCGGTTTTCGAGCCAGCAATGCCGTGAGCCAAGGCCGATGCTTGGTGCCGTGGATCTTGGCATAGCGGATCACGGACAGCGCGCCGGCCACGAACAGGCTGCGCAGATAGCGGTCACCCTGTTTACTGATACCGCCGAGCCTGTCCTTGCCTCCGCTTGAGTGCTGCTTCGGCACCAAACCGATCCAGGCCGAGAAGTTGCGCCCCGATCGGAAGGCCTTCGGATCGGCAACGCTGGCAACCAAGGCCGTGGCGAGCATCGGACCGACCCCAGGAATGTAATGAAGGCGCTTGCTCGCCTCATTAGATCGATGCCAGGCCATGATCATCCGATCAAACCTTACAATCTGCTCCTTGAGACTGAGCAGTTGAGTGCCGAGTGCAGCAAAGCACGCGCGGGCAACCTCGGGCACCCGTTTGTCGCCTGGGTCGGCAACTACATGAAGCAATTCCATGACTCCCTTGCGGCCAACCGGCGCGATGATCCCGAGCTCGGCAAGGTGAGCGCGGATCGAATTGATCACCGCGGTCTGCTGACGGATAAACAGATGGCGTGTGCGGTGAAGCATCAGGCAACTCTGCTGCTCAGGCGTCTTGGTTGGCACGAACCGCATGTTGGCCCTGCTGACAGCCTCGCAGATCGCCTCCGCGTCAGTCGCGTCATTCTTCTGCCGTTTGACATAGGGCTTCACGTAGGCCGGCGGCATCAGCCGCACGGTGTGGCCGAGTGCCTTGAGTTCACGCGACCAATGATGCGACGAGGCGCAAGCCTCGATGCCGACCAGGCAGGGTGGCAGCTTCTGGAAGAACGCCAGGACATAGCGTCGCTTTAATTGACGGCGGATGATGACCTGGCCAATAGCATCAACGCCGTGGACCTGAAACACCGACTTGGCAATATCGAGACCGATTGTCGTGACCGTTTGCATACTGGCTCCTCCAAATTGTGGGGGCCTTAACAGCGCCCACATTCGTGGCACTCACGTGCCGGTGGAGGAGCCGTCCACAGCATCAATCACGTCCGGTGCAATGCGGCAATTTTTTATTCGATTGCGTCGTCGGCGCGGCGGAGTAGCGACATCGGAAATGCGATGCCAAGCGTCTCAGCGTGGCTTTTTTGGAGGCAAACCCGACGACGAATTGATAATTGCGCGAAGCCGATGAATTAGTTTTCCACCGCCGACGGCGACGTACTCGCATTCACAGCTTGCGTGTGTGCATTGAGCGAGAGGTAAATTGGGCAGGTTATTGCCAAGATAATCGATGCCAAATTGCTCTTTTGCTGCTTCGCACGCATTCCGTCCGGCAACAACCTGAACACCACTTAACAAGCCCAGCCGATGCGCGTTCCGAAGCGCACGTAATGAACGGGCGATTTGAGACGGTGTCTTGTGCATAGGGGCGCTTCTCGCCCAACACTGATATCATTTATAGTGGACTTTTGAGTCCAGACTTAAAATTCACGCTAATTGTTAGGGCTAATGCACCTAGCAACTTGCTCGGAGACTTATCGATTAGGGCCATAATCCTGCTACTGTATGGACCGCAGCAAATGGCACAAACAGAAAGACCGCCAACTGCGGCGGTCAATCTTAATTTTGATCAGTCGTTCGTTAGACGATCAGGCTGGCGAGTGCGGCAGGCTTTCTTTTTCCTGCGCCAGCCGAGCAGACCTAACGCGCCGAGGCCGGTGGCGAAGAGTGGGAGCGCGGCGGGTAGCGGAGTGGCCGAAGGCACAATTTCCCAAGTTCCGAAAGTTCCGTTTGCTGCCACATTTCCGCTATGTATAAACGAAGCGGGACATCCCGGTGTGCACCCGGACCACCGTCCGACCAAATATAATCTTGCGGATTTAAGGGATTTATCAACTCGAATTCCCACGCAACAGGCATCCGATCTGCGCCCAGCTGAATCCAACCATTATAGCTGGCGCCAATTTGGTCCGTACTCGAGTTCGAACACCTTTGTCGGGATGGAGTTGAAGGACATTTCAAAGTAGCTAGTCGCCCGTGAAGAACGTCCTTTTCAGCTAAACTGAGCTGCGCAGGGCCAACGATTGCGGTCAGGATTTGGGACAACAAAAGCCTCAGCCACCTGAGCAGGAGGCGGAAGTTGTATCCGACGGCGGCGAGCACGGCGTTGATGGCATCGCCGCTAGAATGGGCGAGATAATTGCGGCCCATGCGGTGGTCGTCCTTGAGGTGGCCGATAACGGGTTCGACGGCTGCGCGCCTTCTCATGTCGCGTTTGATCTGCGGGCTGATGCGGCGCTTCTGGCCGGCGGTGTAGACCTTGAACTGATATTCGGGCGACGCGTTGTGGCCACGGATCCCGGCGTCGGCGATGATGCGATCGAGCGTGTTGCCGATGATCGCCTGCATGGCGGGGATGACGGTAGCGAGCGTGTGGCCGTCATATGGGTTGCCGGGCAGCGCCGCGACGTGGGCGACGAACTGGCCGCCGCGCGAGTGCCGCAGGGGCGTCGCCACGCTCACCTTCACGCCGAACTCATAAGGCTTGTGTGCCTTTCCCTTACCGATGCATTCCACCTCGGGTGCGTGCAGGCTGTAAATCTTGCGGCCGCGCTGGTGACGATCCTGCGCCAGCACGCGCTCGGCCAGATACAGCGGCCGCACCAAGGTCTCCCTTAAGTCCTCGTTGCCAACCGTCTTGCGCCGAATGTCGCGGATGACGCGGCCGAGATAGGTCTTGAGCTTTCTCAGGCTGCGATTAGCGCGCTTGAACTGCTTGGCATGGGCATAGCGTTGGTGCTTGATCAGCGCGAACTTTCCGACCCGCCTAGGATTGGCGCAGCTCTACCCCGAGCTCCTGGGCCAGCCGCACCAACCGCTCGCGCGCCCGGTTCAACAGCTTGGCGTCGGTCGGGAACATCACCGCCTTGGGCTGAACCGTGGTGTCGACAATAACGCGGGCTAAATCGGCCGGCTTCATCGCCTCGGTGCGACTGGCGACCGCCAGGCTCTCCTGCAAGAGCGCCAGGAGCTTCTCCTCGCCCATGCGCTGGCGCCAGCGTGTCAGCGAGGATCGGTCAAACACCAGCCGGTGCTGGAAGAACTCTTCGCCGCAGAAGTATTGGTAATACGGGTTCTCAACCCAGTGCTCGCACAACGCCTCGTCGGAGAGGTTCTGCATGTGCTTGAGGATGGCAAGCCCAGCCATCAGCCGCGTCGGCAGCGGCGGATGACCCGGCTTGTCCGTGTAGACCGCGCCAAACTTCTCCTCCAGGAAGCGCCAGTCGATCGCTCGCGCCAGCCTCACCAGCGCGTGCTGCAGATCGATGATCTGATCCAGACGCGAGCGGAACAATATCCTGCTCGCCAGTCTCCCGTCGCTCCTTTGGCTGCATGGCCAATCTCTCCGCTCGACCCGGGTCGAGAGAACTTCACAAAGCTTCAATTCCAGGGAATTGCCAAACCGAATTTGCAAGGAAACCAGCCGCCACACCCCACAAGCTGGCAAATTCGATTACTTCATCACGCCGAATTGTCAATCAGCCCACTCAATGGCATGGGAATTCTTCACGGCCGACTAGCTAACACCACCGCTTGAACCTCTGTAGATGCCGTTGATTGTACATTCACCTGTGCAATTCAAAGTGACGAACGTCGTGATTTGATTTCCTCCGTACGAGGAAGTAGTCGGGACTATGTATTCATATACAACGGAGGCTTCCGCTCCAGGAACACCGTACAAATTCCCGAAGGAAACAAAAGCTAGAAGCAACCCTCCAATAAGTTGATTCAAACCGTGACATTTTCGCCCCCGAGTTTTCTATCATCTAGCGAGAATTTTGCTCCCCGGCTTTGAAGGTGCATATTGATCCAAATCAATAATTGTGCTTCGCACAAACGATTGTGCGATTTGCGATCGCGTGAAAACCAAGCCGGCGGCGCAGCAATTCCGCTCTGTAATTGTCGCATGGGTCAATCGCGCCCTAGCAATCGAGCGCCAAAATCGCCCTTTGTCCGCTTCGCTCCAATCGCGTCCTAAATGGTGCGCCGCGGCGAACGCAGTCTTGTGCCACTTGCATCCTTCGCTGCACCGCAGAAAAACAGTGGCCTTTTCGTCGTCTCCAACGAACCACCCTAAGAGGCCGTTTCGAAAGGGGTTGAGTGGCTGAGATCGGCGTGATTCGAGGGGGTTGCTGAGACCAACCCCGGAGACACCATGTGGACCCCAACCACTCGAATGCAGCATATCCGCAAGACGAACTGATACCAAACAGACGTGACCGATAAGGAATGGGGTGTGATCGAACCTCATCTGCCAGCGGCGAATAGCACGGGTCGACCACGGGCTTGGCCAATGCGCGAGATCATCAACGGCATCTTCTATGTGATGCGGTCTGGCTGTCCGTGGCGTCTGCTGCCGAGCGATTTGCCGCCGTGGAGCACCATCTATCGCTGGTTTGCCCAGTTCCGCGACGAGGGTCGCTTCGAGAAGATCAATCACGCTCTGGTCACGCTCGATCGCGAACGGATCGGACGACAAGCTAGTCCTACGGGTGCGATCATCGACTCCCAGAGCGTCAAAACGACCGAGGCTGGCGGGCCGCGCGGCTACGATGCCGGGAAAAAGATCAACGGGCGCAAGCGTCATGCATTGGTTGATACGGATGGCCGTGGTCTCGTGCTCGAACCACATCCCGCAAGCATCCAAGATCGCGATGGCGGCGGACCGCTTCTGCGCGCCTCGCGCCGCATCTTCCCGTTCATACAGCCATACAGCGGGTCTTCGCCGACAGCGGGTATGCGGGTGAGAAGGTCGCCAAGGCTACTTTGATTGCCGTCGAGATCGTGCGCGTAAGAACCCCGATCAGGTCGGCTTCGCCGTTCAGCCGCGGCGTTGGGTCGTCGAGCGGTTCTTCGCCTGGATCGGGCGCAATCAGCGCCTGGCAAAGGACTTCGAGGCTACCATCGAATCGGCGCGCGCATTCCTCTACGCCGCATCCGTCATGCTTCTCGTCCGCCGCATCGCTCGCGCCTCATGACTTTCGAAACCAACTCTTAGTGTCTGTCCGAAGAGTTCTTGAATCATCTTGAATCAGTTGTAATTCAAGGGTGGTGGCCTAATTCGAGGAGGGTCACCGATGTGGACGAGCAAGAACCGCAGACGTTACGACCGCAGCAAGCTGCGCTATCCGAGCGATTTGACCGACGACGAATGGAAGCTGGTCGAACACTTGATCCCACCTGGCAAGCCCGGCGGAGGGAAGCGGACGGTGATCATGCGTGAGGTGGTGAACGGCCTCATGTACGTTCTCTCAACCGGCTGTCAGTGGCGCGCGGTCCCAAAAGACCTGCCGCCGAAAAGCACGATCTACGAATATTTCGATCTGTGGACTTATGACGGCACATTGGAGCGGATTCACTACGCGCTTTATGAGCAGTGTCGCGAACAAGCTCGGCGAGAAGCCAGCCCGACTGCTGCTATCATCGACAGCCAGAGCGTGAAAAGCGCTGAAAAAGGGGGGCCTGCATTGATCCGCACGGGTACGATGCAGGCAAGAAGATCAAGGGCAAAAAGCGGCACATTCTCGTCGATACATTAGGCCTCATGCTCCACGCCATCGTTCATCCAGCCGACATTCAAGATCGTGATGGCGGCATTCTCGTCATGGCGACCCTGTTCGGGATGTTTCCCTTTTTGAAAACGCTGTTTGCCGACGGCGGATATCAAGGACCGCAATTTTCGAAAGCAATTACAAAAGCTGATCCGGCACCTCGATGTTGAAATCGTCAAACGCTCCGATCGGGTCAAGGGATTTGTGGTTTTGCCCCAACGCTGGATCGTCGAGCGCACCATCGCTTGGCTCAATCGCTGCCGAAGACTCGCCAAAGATTGGGAGAACCTAAACCGCAAGGCGCTCGCGTTCTTGCGCCTCGCCTCAATCCGCCTCATGCTCAGAAAACTCTGTAATCAGTCGTGAAGTCTCCGGACGGACTCTGAAGGTATTCGGTGCAAGGAGTTGGCTCGGTCTACCGTCCCGCTTCTTCCGTTTCACTTTTTTCGATTAATTTTACAATCCGCTTGCAATCGACTTCGTTGTTTGTGCGCGTCAAACGCTCGCGCAAACGCTTCAGGGCTTCGGCCTTAGTAATGTTATTCATGGCAATCTCCCGAGCTATTGGAAATTGAAAGATTGGCAGATCGCGGGTGTTAGTGCCATCCGCAATCCGAACCGAGATCAATTCTTAAGCACGAGTTGCGCTTAACCTACATTCGGTCTGTGGCGCTTATCAGTTAGCTTAAGCCGTCTTGAGCGGTTGGGATTTGGCTATCGCGTGCGTAATCATGACCGTTGTTCCGTTGGAATTGCTTTCGGTATCAACGCGGGCATCAAGCTGCTTTGCCAGTGACTGCACAAGACTGGTGCCCAATCCGCCTTTTTTATCAACTGCGCTAAGTTCTGCTCCGCCACCCCCATTATCGGAAACCGTCAACTTCCAGTCGGCATCTGAGATTTTGTACGAAACGACGATAGCTGCATCCTTCTTATCGTTTGGGAATGCATGCTTCAGGGAGTTCATCACTAGTTCAGTCACTATCAGTCCGATGCTGACGGCCTGATGGGATATGACCGTGCCGGGATCGGCTTCAACTTTAAGCGAGATTGGCCGACTATCGCCAATCATGGATTGAGCCAATGTCTCGCATAGGCTTGTGAGATAACTGCCAACCTCAATAGGGTCGCCACGACCAGCGGCGTGCAGGTGCTGCTGAACGGCGGCAACCGACAGAACCCGCTTATGCGCATCCTCTAATTGCAGCCGCGTTTCCTCCGATTGAACGGTCCGGGCCTTCATAAGAAGAATGCTGGCAATAATTTGCAGACTGTTGGCGACACGGTGCTGCATTTCTTGCAGGAGCATATCCTTCTCGATCAGCAACTCCTGAACCTGCCGCTCAATGCCACGCCGATGAGTAACGTCCTCGAATGCCAGCAATGTTTTTGTCTGAACGCCGTCCTCATAAAACACCTTGCGGGCATTCAGGACCATGACGCGGCGTCCGATCCTAGCATACTCACGGTCAACCTCGTATCCCTCGACCGCTTCATGATCCTTAGAAAGTTTTTCTAACAGAGAACGAAGCTCCGGTATGTCCCATTGACCATGTTCAATTTCAAAAAGCTGATGGCCACGAATATCGCGACTGGCGAGTTGAAAGGTTTGGTAGAAGGACCGACTTGCAGCAAGAATTCTTCCTATGTGCGTCGAGAACCAGCAGAGGGTCGCGAACGGTATCGACGATTGCATGAAAAAGCGTGTTTCCATCCTCGATATCGTCAAATTTAGCGTCATTCGACATTGTTGAATTTAGCATGTGACCCTTCAGCCCCCGAGCGGGGGCTGGGCAATCTTCTCTTGCCTGCCGAAGAACGTCAGCAGGGTTATAGGGTTTGGCATGAAAGAACATGCCCGCGGGGAACGGCTCAGGCCGGGGACTGAACCCGAGGTCATAATAATGCGAACATGGGGCCAACGCTCGGCGACCTGTTGGGCCAAGCCTGACCCACTCATCGAGCCGGGCATACTTACGTCCGTGAAAAGCAGTCTAATATCGGCGTTTGTTTCGAACAGCCGTAGCGCCTCGTCAGCGTTATGGGCTTCGAGCACTCGGTATCCTGCATCCAAGAACATGGAGGATGCCCCCAATAATTGGAATGCATCGTCGTCAACGACTATAGCGACCATAAACGGCACCTCGGGTTCACATTTCAACGTATTTACAACAACGGTTCAGGCCGCTTCGTCGAGAAGTTTGTACTTGAATGTCGCGTGAGTGATCGTCAACGCCACTAAAGGAAACCACGTCTGGACATAGATCCACATCCGACGATCCGCTTCGGATTGCTCCATCATCACAACCGATCAGTGCAGAATAGGTTCCAGTTGGCGCAAGACCCACCCGGCAACTTGCTCCAGCAAGCTGACAATGCTGCAAGCATCATTTGCTGGTGATAAAATGACGTGAATTGTCGCTCTTGGGTCAATCGCGCCCTATTTGGCCAAGGCCAAAATCCTCGTTTGTCCGCTTTGGTCCGAAAGCGACCATTTCAGGCTTGAGGCCGTTTGTCCGTTAAGTGCCGATATTGTTGCAAAAGTCATAAATCGCGGAGCGATAATTTTTACGCCAGAAGACAAGACAGGCCGTTATCGCCGATTAATATGGCCTCAGGCTTATTTCCGAAGTCGCCGGTGAGTTCATCGCTGTGCGATGAGGTCCCTCACATATTTATTCCAAAGCCGCATCTAGAGCCCAGAGAAACTTTGCTCAGCAGCGCAAAAAGACTTTTGCAACACAATCTGCCAATAGGCGCCATCGCACTTGCAGCAAACACCGCAAAAAGAAAGACCGCCAACGCGGCGGTCTCTCCGAAATCCGATCAGGCGTTTTGATCAGGCGGCTACTTGAGCCTTGCGCTTCCTGCGCCAGCCGAGCAGACCCAACGCGCCGAGGCCGGTGGCGAAGAGCGGGAGGGCGGCTGGCAGCGGACTCGTGGCCGTAGCATATGTCAGGGTGGGCATCGAAGTGCTGATATTGCCAAACGACGCGAAGGCACTCTCTGCGGGGCTGGCCCAGACCACTTGAAAGCCGACGAAATGAAGTGGATCATTCAGTGCAATCTGTGCATTAACAAACGCGGTTACATCAAAATGCACAGTACTAGGGCCAGTTAGGTCAAAGGAGCCTAGCGATGTACCCAGTAAATAATCACCAGTACCCAATGCTCCATCGCCGGTGTATCCGTACACGCTAAATGTGCGGGTACCTAAAAGATTATTGAGTTCGGTCAGATCCAAAGTCGCCAAACTCAGCGGGTTTGTAAGTGACGATATATCAAATTCAATCACTGCCCGATCTTGAACACCACCACCATTTGGGTAATTTGCTGCCGCCACAACGGTTGTGATGGGTAGTCGCTGGTGCCAATCCTCCGGAGGCCCGTCAACCACAGTCCCATGACAAAACGCTATTGAGAGTTGTCGCTTGGCTCGGCAATACGCTGAACAAAACCAGCAATGCTGCAAGCGCGGGATACTTCGATTTCATTTTCACCCCCGTCTCCAAAAAAAAATGCCGGGCCTCTCGATAAGGCTCACAGCATCCAGCACCACAGGCAAATTTTAACAAAGGGTTCCCTATGGATGTCAAGAGGGCGTGTCGACCTTATTCAGTCAGTGACGGGAATATGTTCCGTATCTGGATTGTCGCTTGTGGGTCATTAGCAACCGAGCCAATCGCTGCCAGTCATGACCAATGTCCGCTGGATGACACAAAAAGCGGACATTCGATGCTGAAATCGTTTGTCCGTTAAGTGCCAGGAGCAGAATAAACTGGGATGCGCCATATGGAGACCATGGAACATTCGGTTAAAATCTGGCGAATCAACTGGTTTAGCCCAGAGAATGTGGCCGGCAAACCCAAGAGTGCATTGCTCGCTAATGCGAGGCAGACATATGTGTTTTTTTCAGCTCGCGCCCAGTTTGCGCAACTCCAATCGTTTTGCTTCCAGTGTTCCAGGATCGCGTTGCAGCGCCATGATCGCTTTGGGCGCATCCATCCAGTGATCGATTGTGATCATCGGGTCATTCCCAAACAGTTTCTCGAAAGAGTCATAGAATGGGCGGTGCTTGACGATCGGGATGCAGCCCGATTCCAGAACTTCACAGACGGCGGCAAACTAGTTTGAGATTTTCCTGGCACCAGCCGGACACGGCGCGAAAATCGAATTTGAAAGGAGTTTTGCGTATTCGGCCATGGTCAAGTGGGGGAACGGTGACAGTTGGAACTGCTCGACGCACCCGTCGGATGGACAAAACCTCCTTCCAGCGTCTTGAGCGCATTTCGAGCATCTGCCCTCGCGAACTCTTGTTGACCTCGCCTGCAAAGCTCCACAACTGCCGCCTTGCGGCGCTGGATTTCGAAGAATCTCCGCGTGGGAACCCGTTCAATGTGCCAAGCGGGACCGCGAGCACGCGCCTATTGTGGACATGCGAAGCCGACCAATAACTCCGAGCACGAAATTCGAAAATCTATAAGGGGTGTAATTGTCAACGTAATGCTCATCTGAAAGGTGGAAAAGACCAAACCGGTGGCCACGTTTGAGCATTTCGAAAATAATAAAAGGCTTCCCCGTGGGACTTAGAATACTGTCGACGATAATTGCGGCGTCTGCGAAATTCCACGTAATTGCAATCGACGATTTCGGTAAATCGAATTGAAGACAGGAGATACCGGACCCAGTC
>CAWBLD010000009.1:7500-359415 GCA_963789455.1 uncultured Alphaproteobacteria bacterium
CGATACTTCCGGCGTGACGCTTTACCAAAGCGTCTTTGAAACCGCGCTACGCAACCAAATTCCGCGCCCGATCATCGAAGACCTGATCCGCATCTACTCTTACGACGTCGATTTCCAACACAAGGTGCAGCCCGGAGATTCCTTCGAGGTGCTCTACGCCGGCGAGGACGAGACGCCGGTCGCCGATAGCCGCAACGACGTGCTGTTCGCCGCGCTGACCGTCAGCGGCGAAACCAAGAAGTTCTACCGCTTCCAGTCGCCCGATGACGGCATCGTCGACTACTACGACGAAAACGGAAAGAGCGCGAAGAAGTTCCTGGTCCGCAAGCCGGTGATGGCCGGCATCATGCGCTCCGGCTTCGGCATCCGCCGGCATCCGATCCTCGGTTACACCAAAATGCATACCGGCGTAGACTGGGCGGCGCCGACCGGCACGCCCATCTACGCCGCCGGCAACGGCACGATCGAGAAGGCAGGCTGGGAATCCGGCTACGGGAAATATATCCGCATCCGCCACACCAACGGCTACGAGACCGCCTACGGCCACATGAGCGCGTTTGCCCGCGGCATCGATGAAGGCAAGCGCGTGCGGCAGGGTCAGGTGATCGGCTTTATCGGCTCCACCGGCCTGTCCACCGGCTCGCACCTGCACTACGAAATCCTGGTCAACGGCCGTTTCGTCGATCCGATGCGCGTCAAGCTACCGCGCGGCCGCGAATTGCAGGGCCCGATGCTCGCAAGCTTCGAGCAGGAGCGCGAACGGCTCGACAGCATCATGGCGCGCAAGCCGGCGCGCGTGGCCTCGAGCGCGCCGGCGATCCGGTAGCCCCCACCGCTCGTCCCCGCGAAAGTGCGGATCCAGTTCTTCCTTAATCGTTGCCCTGGATTCCCGCGTATGCGGGAATGAGCGGATTCTAGCTTACGCCGCCTGCGCGAGCTTGCCGTTGAAGGTGAGGCCCTGCTTGCCGGCCGAGATGGTGACCTTCTCGCCATCCTTGATCGAGCCGGCCAGGATCATCTCGGCGAGCGGGTCCTGCACCGACTTCTGGATCACGCGCTTCAAAGGCCGCGCCCCGTAGGCCGGGTCCCAGCCCTTCTCGGCCAGCCATTCGCGCGCGCCGGCATCAAGCGAGATGGTGATCTTGCGATCGTCCAGCAGCTTCTGCAGCCGCACCATCTGGATATCGACGATGCGGGTCATCTCGGACTTCTTGAGCCGGTGGAACAGGATGATCTCGTCGACGCGGTTGAGGAATTCGGGGCGGAATGCCGCGCGCACCACCGCCATCACCTGATCCTTGACCGCGTCGGTGTCCTGACCTTCCGGCTGGTTGACCAGGAAGTCGGCGCCGAGATTCGAGGTCATGACAATGAGCGTGTTGCGGAAGTCAACCGTGTGGCCTTGCCCATCCGTGAGCCGGCCGTCGTCGAGCACTTGCAGCAGGACGTTGAATACGTCCGGATGCGCCTTCTCGATCTCGTCGAACAAGATGACCTGGTAGGGCCGCCGCCGCACCGCCTCGGTCAGCGCGCCGCCCTCCTCGTAACCGACATAGCCCGGAGGCGCGCCGATCAGGCGGGCGACCGAATGCTTTTCCATGTATTCCGACATGTCGATGCGGATCAGTGCGTTTTCGTCGTCGAACAGATAGGCCGCCAACGCCTTGGTCAGTTCGGTCTTGCCGACGCCGGTCGGGCCCAAGAACATGAACGAGCCGATCGGCCGGTTCGGATCCTGCAATCCGGCGCGTGCACGCCGCACCGCGGTCGACACCGCCTGCACCGCCTCTTTCTGGCCGACGACGCGCTTGGCCAGTTCCCCCTCCATGCGCAGCAGCTTGTCCTTCTCGCCTTCCAGCATGCGGTCGACCGGCACGCCGGTCCAGCGCGAGACAACGCCGGCCACGTGATCGGCGGTCACGGTCTCCTCGACCATGGCGCCGCGCTGGCCTTCAGCCGCCTCGATATCCTTCAGCTTCTTTTCCAACTCTGGGATGCGGCCATAGGCCAATTCACCGGCGCGCTGGAATTCACCGCGGCGCTGCGCCTGCGCCAGCTCAGCGCGCAAATGGTCGAGCTCGGTCTTGAGCTTTTGCGCGTCCGACAGCTTTTCCTTTTCCGCCTTCCAGCGGCTGGTGATATCGGCGGATTTCTTCTCAAGTTCCACCAGTTCGACTTCCAGCCGCTTGAGGCGATCCTTGGAGCCGGGGTCGCTTTCCTTCTTCAACGCCTCCTGCTCGATCTTCAGCCGCACGATTTCGCGGTCGATGGAATCGAGCTCTTCCGGTTTGGAATCAACCTGCATCTTCAGCCGCGCCGCCGCCTCGTCGATCAGATCGATCGCCTTGTCGGGCAGGAAGCGGTCGGTGATGTAGCGATGCGACAAGGTCGCAGCGGCAACGATCGCCGAATTGGAAATGCGCACGCCGTGGTGCTGTTCGTATTTGTCCTTCAGGCCGCGCAGGATCGAGATGGTATCCTCGACTGTCGGTTCCGACACGTAGACCGGCTGGAAGCGGCGGGCGAGCGCGGCATCTTTCTCCACGTGCTTCTTGTATTCGTCGAGCGTGGTGGCGCCGATGCAGTGTAACTCGCCGCGCGCCAGCGCCGGCTTGAGCAAATTGGACGCGTCCATGGCGCCATCGGCCTTGCCGGCGCCGATCAGCGTATGCATCTCGTCGATGAACAGGATGATGCCGCCGTCCGACGAGGTCACCTCCTGCAGCACGGCCTTGAGCCGCTCCTCGAATTCGCCGCGATATTTGGCGCCCGCGATCAGCGCGCCGAGGTCGAGCGCGACCAGCTTTTTGTCGGCCAGGCTTTCCGGCACGTCGCCGTTGACGATGCGCAGTGCCAGGCCCTCGACGATCGCGGTCTTGCCGACGCCGGGTTCGCCGATCAGCACCGGATTGTTCTTGGTTCGGCGCGACAACACCTGGATGGTGCGGCGGATTTCCTCGTCGCGCCCGATCACCGGATCGAGCTTGCCATCGCGCGCGGCCTGCGTGAGGTCGCGGGAATATTTCTTCAGCGCATCGTAGGCATTCTCGGCGGAAGCGCTGTCCGCCGTGCGTCCCTTGCGCAGCGCCTCTATGGCGGCATTCAGATTCTGCGGCGTCACCCCGGCCTGGCTCAGGATCTTGCCCGCCTCGCTATCTTTCTCCAGCGCGAGCGCCAGCAGCAGGCGTTCGACGGTGACGAAGCTGTCGCCGGCCTTTTCGCCGGCCTTCTCGGCGGCGGCAAAGACGCGCGCGGTCGCCGGCGCCAGGTAAATCTGGCCGGCCCCGCCGCCGGACACTTTCGGAATCTTGCCGAGCGCAGCCTCGACCGCCTTCAGAGCCTGGCGCGAATGGCCGCCGGAGCGATCGATCAGTCCGGCCGCCAAACCTTCCGGATCGTCGAGCAGGACTTTGAGCAGATGCTCGGGGGCGAATTGCTGATGGCCCTCGCGCACGGCCAGCGATTGGGCGGATTCCACGAAACCGCGGGCGCGGTCGGTGTATTTTTCGAAATTCATGTCTCAACTCCCTCGGCCCATGGCGGCGCCGGTTCATAGCGGGTCCCCAAAGGCGACCCACCCTGCGCCTTATGTGGGAGCATTTATTGCCAGTGTGAAGACCCGGCCGGATTGATATACCTCACGGTAAATCCGTCCCCGAACGCATGGAAACTGGCCGAAAACCAATGACTAACCAGAGCGCCCGGATCGATGCCATCTACCGCTACCCGGTGAAGGGCCTCTCGCCGCAGGCCCTGCCGCGCGCGCATCTTGCGGTCGGGGCGACCCTGCCGGCCGACCGGCTCTATGCCATCGAAAACGGCCCCAGCGGTTTCGACCCCGCCGCGCCCGCCTATTTCCCCAAGCAGCGCTTCCTGATGCTGATGCGCAATGAGCGGCTGGCGGCGCTGCGCACCGACTACGACGAGGCAAGCCATACGCTATCGATCGAATGGGAAGGCCGTGAGGCCGCGCGTGGCGACCTGCGCAGTAAGGAAGGGCGGCTAGCGATTGAGGCGTTCTTCCGCCGCTTCATGCCGAAGGATTTGCGCGGGCCGCCGAAAGTTCTGTTCGGTGAAGGGCACAGTTTTTCCGACGTCGCCAAGAAGGTCGTTTCCATCATCAACCTCGCTTCGGTGGCGGCGGTGGAAACAGTTGCGGGCGCGCCCGTGCATCCCTTGCGCTTTCGCGGCAATCTCTATGTTGCGGGCTGGCCGGCTTGGCACGAGTTCGACCTGCTTGACCGCGAATTGACGATCGAAGGCGTGCGGCTCAAGCCGGTCAAGCGCATCGTGCGCTGCGCGGCAACCGAGGTCGACCCCGCGACCGGCAACCGCGACCTGACCATTCCGCGCATACTTATGGACAATTTCGGCCACGCCGACTGCGGCATCTATGCCGAGGTGATAGCGGGCGGCGATATCGCGCTAGGCGATGCAATCAATGAAACGGCCGGCGGATGAGGCCGGCCGTTTTGCATTTCGTGACGCCGTAAGCAGTTCAGCGATCACCGCGACTTCAGCTGCCCGGCAGCACGTAAGCCGCGATCCGGCTGCGCGGATAAACCGATTCCGCCGTGGTGTGATTGTGATTGCCGGAAATGATGATCGGATTACCGTTCGGATCGATACCGCTGACCACGCCGACATGGCCGCCGCCGCGGCGGCCCATCACCGCGATCGCGCCGACCTGCGGGCCGGATACACGCTTGCCGTAATGCTCATAGCCTAAGGCGAGATTGCCGCCGCCAGGATGGCCGGTGCGCTTGAGCACCAGGTCCATAAAGGCGCCGCACCATAGTCTGGCGCGCCCGGTTGGGTTGGTGCCGATATATTTGCGCGCCTCGGCCACCAGATCGTTGGTACTAAAGCCGCCAAAAGCCGAATTTGAATGCGACTGCGCGGCGATAAAGCGCGCATCCGCGGTCGTGGCCACCCGTGGGTCGCGCGTGGCCCGCGCGTGCCGGCGGCTGCCGTCATGGACGGCGTTTGGCGCGCCCGCGGTTAAATTGCCCGAATAACGCATGCTGTAATCGGCGCTGCCCAATTCCGCGTAATCGGAATTGCCCAATCCCGCTTGCGCCACCGTTTGGGTGGCTTTCGCGGCGTGGTGCCGATGGTGATGGACGGGTCTTGCGATGGCCGAACCGCTTAGCGCGGCCATGGCCACCGAACACAACAAAATCGTCGCCCGTTTCTGGATAAGTCCCATTAGGTCTAGTCCCCTTGTCATCAAAGAAATGCATCCGATACCGACAGAATCAACATCGAATGCAGGGGCCTAAACGCCGTCCAGATGTGGCAAGATCGTGATCACCCAAAGGTCATTTGGTGTTCCGCATAGCTGGTATTATTCATTAGAACTTATGGCGAAGAATTTAAATATTGATAATACGTATCATTACTTCGATATATATAGCTAATACAGAAAAGTATGGCTCTAATACTACAAGGCAAAGTCATCGCACCGTCGCGGGAAAGTTAAGTTGCAGTGCAGCAATCAGCCGACGCCGAGATAGCCTTGGGCTCAGCCCTTGCGGCTGAGCAAAAACACGGCCTGTTCGCCGAACAGGTTCCAGAACCACCAGGGCGCGTTGAGCCGCAGCGGCTTGCCCCAGGCATTGAGCGCCACCGCCTTCTCCATCTTCACCCCAATCGCGGTGCAGAGTTGGCGAAAGTCCTTGATCGTGCAGTGGTGGATATTGGGCGTGTCATACCAGCTGTACGGCAGGATATCGGTCTGCGGCATATGCCCGGCGAACAGCAGTTGCAGGCGCACCTGCCAGTGGCCGAAATTCGGAAACGACACCACGGCGTGCCGCCCGATGCGCAGCATGTGCTCGAGCACCACGCGCGGGTGGCGTGTGGCCTGCAGCGTCTGCGACAGGATCACGTAGTCGAAGGCGTCGTCCGGATAGTCGCCCAAGTCGGTATCGGCATCGCCCTGGATCACGGCGAGCCCCTTGGCCACGCATTCGTTGACGCCCTCGCGCGACAATTCGATGCCGCGGCCGTCGACGCCGCGGGTCTCACCGAGCAGCCGCAGCAATTCGCCATCGCCGCAGCCGACGTCGAGCACCTTGGCGCCGCGCTCCACCATCTCGGCGACCAACACCAGGTCGACGCGAGCGCCGCCCGGCGTGCGCGCGATATTGGCAACGGTGAGGTTTGGCTTTGCGCTCATAAGCATGCTCATCTCGCCGCGGCGCCTGGCGCCAACCCGCGCGCCTTGCCGGCGCCCTCGAGGAAGCCGCGGACGATGGCGAACAGTTCCGGCTCTTCGAGCAGGAAGGCGTCGTGGCCCTTGTCGGTGACGATCTCGGCGAACGAGACGCGCGCGCCCGCCGCATTGAGCGCGTGCACGATGGCGCGCGATTCCACCGTCGGGAACAGCCAGTCGCTGGTGAACGAAATCACGCAGAACCGCGTCGGCGAATTCTTGAACGCGTTGGCGACCAGTCCGTCATAGTCAGCGGCGAGATCGAAATAGTCCATGGCGCGCGTGAGATAGAGGTACGAATTGGCGTCGAAGCGCTCCACGAACGAGATGCCCTGATGACGCAGATAGGATTCGACCTCGAAGTCCGCATCGAATGAAAAGGTTGGATTCTCGCGATCCTGGAACTTGCGGCCGAATTTCCGGTGCAAGGCTGCGTCCGACAGATAAGTGATATGCGCGCCCATGCGCGCGACCGCCAGCCCGCGGCGCGGATTGGCGCCTTCTAAAAGGTAGCGGCCTTGCCGCCATTCCGGATCGGCCATGATCGCCTGCCGGCCGACCTCGTGGAACGCGATGTTTTGCGCCGAATGGCGGGTGGCGCAGGCGATTGGCAGCGCGGAGAATACGCGGGCAGGATAGCTCGCCGCCCATTGCAGTACCTGCATGCCGCCCATCGATCCGCCCGCCACCGAAAACAATGTTTCGATGCCGAGATGATCGAGCAGCATGGCCTGCGCGCGCACCATGTCGCGGATGGTGATGACGGGAAATTCCAGACCCCACGGCTTACCGGTCTTCGGATTGGTCGAGGACGCGCCGGTGGTGCCCATGCAGGCGCCCACCACGTTGGGGCAAATCACAAAATAGCGTTCGGTGTCGATCGGCTTGCCGGGGCCAACCATGGTTTCCCACCAGCCGCCTTTGCCGGTGACCGGATGCGCGCTTGCCACGTGCTGGTCGCCGGTGAGCGCGTGGCACACGAGCACGGCATTGGAGCGCTCGGCATTGAGCGTGCCGTAGGTCTTATAGGCAATCTGGAATGGCGTGAGTTCGACGCCGGCATCGAGCTTAAGCGGCTGGTCGGGCCCGAAGCTGACGAGTTCCGACTCGCGCGGATGGTCCGCCTCGCGCGGTGCCTCCGCCGCTTCACGCGGGCTAGTCAGATTGGCCTCGACCATGTCGCCTAGCGCTCCCGGCGCGGCCCGCGGTCCTGGGAAATAACGGCTCCCGGTTCGCGGGCCGTTTAGGTAGAAGGGGGCTAACTGTCAATCTAGCAGGTTACTGTCAACGTTTTCTTCGATTTCAAGGCTTTATTGATTTCAAGGCTTTATTGATTTCAAGACTTGGCCCTCCTATCAATGCCGCCATGAGCAAGCCACCCCAAGCGCCCACGCTGGACGATCTGCGCAAGGAGATCGACCGGATCGACGAGGCGATGCATCAGCTTCTGATGGAGCGCGGTGAGATCATCGACCGGCTGATCGCGGTCAAGCGCAGCCAGGCGAGCGGCTCGGCGTTCCGCCCGGCGCGCGAGGCCGAGATGATGCGCCGGCTGGTCAAGCGGCACAAAGGAATCCTGCCGCTCGACACCGCCGAGAGCATCTGGCGCGTGATTATTTCGACCTTCACTTATGTGCAGGCGCCGTTTTCCGTCCATGCCGACCTGTCGGCGGGCGATGCCTTGATGCGGGATTCCGCCCGCTTTCATTTCGGCTTTACCGTGCCGTTCGTGGCGCATATGGGCGCCGCCGCGGTGGTGGCGGCGGTGTCGACCTCGAAAGGCGATCTCGGCCTGGTACCCGCCTTCGCCGTGCCGGCGGCGGGCGCCTGGTGGAGCGCGCTGGAATTCGACGCGGCGCCGAAGATCATCGCACGCCTGCCGTTCGTCGAGCGCGCCGATCACCCGGCCGCCTTGCCGGTATTCGTGCTGTCGCGGGTTGCCGCCGACGCCATGGCGACGGAAGCGGCGATGTGGAGCGTGCGCGTCTCCGGCTGGGGCGCGGCGGCCGCGCAGGCGCTATCGGCGCTGGCCGATTTCATCGCCGTGCCCGACCGCGCCTTCGACGGCGCCGCCCTGCTGATCACGCTGCCGACCGGAGTGAACCTGGAAGCGATCAGCGCGGCCCTGGTTAAGGCCGGGGCCACGGTGCGTTCGGCGGCCCTCGTCGGAAGCCACGCGACCCGCTATACGGTTGCCGCCGAGAAGTAATCCCGAAGCCGGCGATGACCGGATGCCCCGCTCCCACGGGGCACGACAAGTTTCGAGGACCGCAATGACCGCGACCAGACCGCAACCGCGCCCCGGCGTGCTCGACATTGCCCCCTACATCCCGGGCAAGAGCGACGCGCCCGGCGTCGCCAAAGTGTTCAAGCTCTCCTCCAACGAGACGCCGTTGGGGCCGGGCGAGCGTACGATCGCCGCCTATCGCGCGGTCGGTGAGCACCTGGAGGATTATCCGGATGGCGCGGCCTCGGCGCTGCGCGAAGCAATCGGCGATGTTTACGGGCTGGATCCGGCGCGCATCGTCTGCGGCGCCGGCTCCGACGATCTGCTCAACCTGATCGCGCGCGCCTACCTCGCCGACGGCGACGAGGCCATCCACACCACGCACGGATTTCTGGTCTATCCGATCGCGACCATGGGAACCGGCGCCAAGCCGGTGGTCGCGCCGGAGAAGAATTTCACCGCCGACGTCGATGCGATCCTCAAATGCGTGTCGCCGCGGACCAAGGTGGTGTTTCTGGCCAACCCCAACAATCCGACCGGGACCTACATTCCGTTCGACGAGGTCAAGCGTCTGCACAAGGGTTTGCCGCCGCATGTGCTGCTCGTGCTGGATGCGGCTTATGCCGAATACGTGCGCCGCAACGACTACGAGTTGGGCATCGAACTGGTGGCCACATCGGAAAACGTCGTGATGTGCCGCACCTTCTCCAAGATCTACGGGCTGGCCGCACTCCGCCTCGGCTGGATGTACGGGCCTGCGCACGTGGTGGACGCAATCAACCGCATCCGTGGCCCGTTCAACGTCAACGCGCCAGCGATCGCCGCCGGCATCGCGGCGATCCGCGACACCGCCCATGTCGAGCACTCGCGCGAGCACAACACGCGCTGGCTGGCCTGGCTCACCGAGGAGATCGGCAAGCTCGGCTTGGAGGTGACACCGAGCGTGGCGAATTTCGTGCTCATCCACTTTCCGCAAACGCCGGGCCGTACCGCCAAGGAGGCCGACGCCTTCCTCACCAAGCGCGGCCTCGTGTTGCGCCAAGTCGGTGCCTACAAGCTGCCAAACGCCTTGCGCATGAGCGTCGGCACCGAGGAGGCGAATCGGCTGGTGGTGACGTCGCTCGCCGAGTTCCTGGGAAAATCCGCGTGAGCAAGCCGGCCACCCTATTCAATCGCTTGGCGTTGATCGGCGTCGGGCTGATCGGCTCTTCGATCGCGCGCGCCGCCCGCGCGCAAGGCGCTGTGCGCTCGATCGTCGCCACCGCGCGATCGCCGCAAACGCGCCGGCGCGTCGCCGAACTTGGCCTGGCCGATCAGGTGGTGGAGAGCAATGCCGCGGCGGTTGCGGGCGCCGATCTTGTCATCGTCTGCATTCCGGTCGGCGCCTGCGGCGCGGTGGCCGAGGAGATCGGCCCGCATCTTGCTGCCGGCGCCACCGTTTCCGACGCGGGTTCGGTGAAGGGCTCGATCATCCGCGACATGGGCCCGCATTTGCCGAAGAACGTGCACTTCGTGCCGGCCCACCCGGTCGCCGGCACCGAATATTCCGGGCCCGACGCCGGCTTTGCCGAACTGTTCGTCAACCGCTGGTGCATCCTGACGCCGCCCGAAGGCGCCGACGCACAGGCAGTGGACAAGCTCGCCGCGTTCTGGCGCCTGCTCGGCGCCAATGTGCAAACCATGACGGCCGATCACCACGACCTGGTGCTCGCCATCACCAGCCATCTGCCGCATCTGATCGCCTACACCATCGTGGGCACCGCCGATGAGCTGCAGACGGTGACGCGCTCCGAAGTGCTCAAGTTTTCGGCCGGCGGGTTCCGCGATTTCACCCGCATCGCCGCCTCCGACCCGACCATGTGGCGCGACGTATTCCTCGCCAACAAGGACGCCGTGCTGGAAATGCTGGGCCGCTTCAACGAGGATATCTCGCTGCTGACCAAAGCGATCCGCAACGGCGACGGCGACGTATTGTTCGATCACTTCGTGCGCACGCGCGCCATCCGCAAGGGCATCATCGATATCGGCCAGGATTTGCCGGCGCCGGATTTCGGCCGCCCGCATCCCGACCTGCACGAGCCGCTGCCGAAGCCTTATGCGGCGGAGGGGGATTGACAGTCTCCGCCGGCGACGAATTTGCGCGGCGTTCCCCGCTTCTCATTTACGGGCAGATTGCTGCCGCCATATGCTAGCGCCCGCACGATTGCCAAGCTCTTCCAAGGAATGCCTGCATAGATGACGACGGCCGCCGAACACAATCCAGCGCAGACGCTCAACCGTGCTGCTGCGGCCGTCCAAGCCGGCCGCCTCGTCGAGGCAGAGCAGCTTTGCCAGGGAGTCATCGCAACCAACCCTGATTTATTTGATGCGCTTTACCTTCTTGCGCTCATTCAATCGCGACTGGGAAAATTGGTCGCGGCGTTGGCCAGCTGCGACCGCTTGCTTCAGCTACGGCCGGGCTTTGCCGAGGCTCACTTCCATCGCGGCGATGTCCTGCAGACGCTGAAGCGGTACGATGAGGCGCTGGCGAGCCACGACCGGGCGATTGCCCTGCGGCCGGATTTTGCCAGAGCGCACTCCAAGCGCGGCAACGTTCTCTACGAGCTACGGCGTTACCATGAAGCGTTGGCGAGCTTCGACCGCGCGCTAAGTCTGCGGCCGAACCTTGACCGGGCTCACTTTCATCGCGCCAATGCCCTGCACGCGCTGAAGCGGAACGACGAGGCGCTGGCGAGCTATGACCGTGCGCTTGCGCTGCGTCCGGGTCTTGCGATAGCGCATTCCAACCGCGGTAACGTTCTTCAGGCACTGAGCCGGTTTAACGAGGCGATGGCGAGCTACGACCGCGCGATCGCTCTGCGACCGCGCTTTGCCTTGGCTCACTACAATCGCGGCAATGCCCTGCAGGACCTGAAGCGCTTCGACGATGCGCTGGCGAGTTACGACCGCGCACTTGCTCTGCAGCCAGACCTTGCCGAGGCGCTTTCTAACCGCGGCAACGTTCTTCAGAGATTGAAGCGGTTTGACGAGGCAGCGGCGAGCTATGACCGCGCGATTGCCGCGCGACCGGGCTTTGCCGAGGCATTTTCCAACCGCGGCGCTGCTTTGCAGGAACTCAACCGGCATCACGAGGCGCTGGCGAGTTACGACGGCGCACTTAACGTGCTGCCGGACTACGCGGACGCGCACTTCAACAAGGCGCTCTGCATGCTCGTGCTCGGCGACCTCGACCGCGGCTGGCAAGTGCATGAATGGAGGTGGCAAACCGAGCAGCTGCGGGCCAGCAAGCACAATTTCACGCAGCCGCTGTGGCTCGGACAAAGCGACATCGCGGGCAAGACCATTGTTCTGCATTCCGAGCAAGGCTTTGGCGACACCATCCAATTCTGCCGCTATGTTCCCATGGTAGCGGCGCGCGGCGCACGCGTGATTCTGGAAGTTCAGGAGCCGGTCAGAAAACTGATGACCGGCCTCGCGGGCGCGACGCAAGTCATCGCCAGGGGCGACCCGCTGCCCGATTTCGATACCTATTGCCCATTGCTCAGCCTGCCGCTGGCGTTCGGGACACGGCTTGCGACAATTCCGGCCGATGTGCCCTATCTGCACGCGGCGTCGCAGGATGTGGCGGATTGGAACGCCCGCCTGGGGCCGAAATCCCGCCCCCGCATCGGCCTCGCCTGGTCCGGCCTGCCGACCCACAAGAACGACCACAATCGATCGATTCGCCTCAGCGCGTTGCTGCCGCTGCTCGACGCCGATGCAACATTTGTAAGTCTGCACAAGGATGTCCATGCCGAAGATGCGTGGGTCCTTAAGGAACGAAGCGAGCTCTTGTTTTTCGGTAATGAAATTAAAGATTTCTCCGATACCGCCGCGCTCATCGCGAATCTGGACCTCATCATTTCCGTCGATACCAGCGTCGTTCACCTCGCCGGTGCGCTGGCAAAACCGGCCTGGGTGTTGTTGCCCTTCATGCCCGACTGGCGCTGGCTGCTCGATCGCGACGATAGTCCCTGGTATCCGACCGCCCGCCTGTTTCGGCAAGATGACACGCATATGTGGGATAGCGTGATCGCGCGCGTTCATGCCGCGCTGCTCGACTTCATTCAACAGCCGTCGTGAGTAGCGCCGCGGGATGCGCGAGACGGCGCTAGAACAGCGCCGGCGCGCTGCCGATGCGGATCGGCCCAAGCAGCACCACACCATCGTCGAAGCGCAGCGGCAGCGTGACCGCGCGCTTGCCTTCGAGCGTCGTTTGCTCGCCGATCATATTGATGCCGGCCGAGATATTGGCGCCGATCTGCTGGCGCGCGACATTGCCGAGACCGGGCGCCAGCCGGTCGAGCGCGCCACTGAGGCGGTCCATGGTCGGCGAAGCCTGCACCATCTGCTGCGCGCCGATGGCCTTGAGGAATGGCTCCAGCCCGGCGATGGTGACGCGCAACTGGCCCTCGAGCCGCCCGTCCGCCTTGAGTGACAGGCTGCCGCCGCCGACTGCAATGGTTTCGCCCTGCTGCACCCGCGCCTGACTGATGTCGATGCGGCCGCCCGCCGCTTGGATCTCGCGGAAACGCTGAGACCACGGCTTGGGTGAGAAATCGTTCAGCCCGCGCAGCACGGCGGTGATATCGGCGTCGATTGGCTCAACCGCCGCCGGATGCAAGTTGGGCGCGGAAGCTTGATCGAGCCGCAGCGCAATTTCGATCACCGGCCGGTTGGCGGCGGAGCCCTCGGCGATGCGGCCGTGGAGTTCGATATGCTTGGCTTGCAGCAATTTCTGCTGGGTGCCGCCGGCCACGCGCTCGACCACCGGCTTGTCGAACACCAGCGACACGCGTTCCGGCGCCGACGGGGTGCCGCGCACGCTCGACTGAAACAGCTTCCAGTTGACGATGATGCCCGGCGCGTGCCCCGGCTCGGCGACGGTGAGCGGGCCGTGGAATTCACTGATCAACAAATTCGGCTGATAGATCTGCGCGGCAATCAGCATGCCGCGGGTCTTGATCTCGAGCGGCGGCTGGTTGCTGCGGAACAGCGCCGAGGACTGGTCGCAATTCACTTCGATGCGGAACGGATAACCGCCGATGGTCTGCGAGCCGCAGGTATAGAGGCGGCCGGCCTTGGCCTCGCGCGCGCGCCAACCGGCAATGGCGGCTTCCGCCCGGACCGCGGTGTAATGCCAAAACCAGCTCCAGCCGCCGATCAGCGCGGCGAACACAACGAGCGTGGCGATATAGCGCCAGGTGCGCCGGCGCGCGGAGTGGGACCTTGATCGTGCCATCGCCGACTTACCACCTGCCGAATGCGGCGTTTCTGCGCCCGTACCCTCAATTCCGCGGCCCGCGGATGGGTTGCGCCGGAACAACCGGCCTGTTACGCGAGCGCAAGTCGCCGGGCCCTGTCAATGTTTCGGTTATTGGGCGTCTTCCCCAGCAATCCCCGATGAGCACGATATACGACCAAAGCGGCGAGGACCTGTGGGTTTTCGCCTACGGATCGCTGATGTGGCGGCCGGGATTCGATTATCTGGAACGGCGCAATGCCCGCCTGGTGGGCGCCCACCGGGCGCTTTGCGTCTATTCCTTCGTCCATCGCGGCACCCCGCAACGGCCCGGCCTGGTGCTCGGCCTCGACCGCGGCGGCAATTGCCGCGGCATCACCTACCGGGTGGCGGCCACCCAACGCACGGCCACGATCGACTATTTACGCGCGCGCGAGCAAGTCACCAGGGTCTATCGTGAGGCCTGGCGCATGGTCTGGCTCGATGACGACCCGCAGCAGAGCGTGCACGCGCTTTGCTACATGGTGGACCGCGGCCACCGCCAATATGCCGGCCGTCTCAGCCTCGTTCAGCAATTGCACTACGTGCGCCAGGGCCACGGCCGTTCCGGCGCCTGCCGCGACTACGTGCTGGCGGCGGTCAAGGAATTGGAAACCCATGGCTATCGCGACGACGATTTGCGCAGGCTCGCCCGGCGGCTCAAGGGCATCCACGAAACGGCTACGGATTGAGCCGAGCACACGCGGCCGCAAGCGCGGGCGCACGAGCGTAAGACGCAGCCAAGCGGCTCAGTGCGTCATCTTATTCCTGGCTTCCGCGATCAAACGCGCCGTCGCGGTCTCGAGGTCATGCTGGAGACGCTCGAAAAATACGTCCCTGTCGAGCCCCGGCGCGATCGGATCGAGGATCTCCACCAGCACCGTCCCCGGCAACCGGAGGATCGAACGGCGCGGCCAGAACAGGCCGGAATTGAGCGCGACCGGAACGCACGGCACGCCCTCCGCGGCGTAGAGGTGAGCGACGCCAAACTTGTAACGCGGCGCAGCGCCGGCCGGCCGCCGCGTGCCTTCGGGAAAGATGATCAGTTGGCGGCCACGGGCAAGCTCGATGCGCGCGCGTTCGGTCATGGCGGCAAGCGCCTGCGAGCCGGCGCTGCGATCGACCGGCACCATGCGGCCCTTGACCATCAGCCAGCCGAAGATCGGGATCCACTGCAACTCGCGTTTGACGATATACAGCGGATTATCGAACAGCGGCAGTAGCGCGAAGGTTTCCCATGCCGACTGATGCTTGGCGGCGACAATGAGCGGACCCGGCGGGATTTTTTCGCGGCCCCGCACTTCAAAATCGATGCCGGCGACACGCAGCAGCACGAGATTGCTGCGGCCCCATGCTTTCGCCACCGCCACAATCGCACGATACGGCATGAAAAAGGTCGGCAACGCGATGATCAGCCAGATCGCCGTGTTCAGATAGAACAGCACGTTGAAGGCGATGGAGCGAAGCAAGATCACGGGCGGCGCTCCTTCACGCGGTGTCGGGATCGAGGCGCATGCGGGTGAGCGCGAACAGATACTTCAGATATTCCGCGAACAGCAAGCGCGCAGTGTCGAAATTCGACCACCAGGGTTCGTCTTTTACTTTCGGCGAGATTACCGGATATGAAATCAGCGTGACATCGGGAAGCTGATGCGCGAACTCGGCCATGGCGCGCGGCATATGCCAGTTCGAGGTCACCACGATCAGCGAGTTGAAATTATGTTCGCGCGCCCAGCGCTTGGCCTCGATGGCATTGCCGAAGGTATTGAGCGCGGAGCGGTCGAGATCGATACAGCACGAGAAGTACTTGGAATAGAGCGGGGTCAGCCGGGCGATCTCGCGCGCGCTGGTGGCACGGTGCACGCCGCTGATCAGCAGCCGCTTGCCGCGCTCCGTCGCCAGCAGTTCGATCGCATCCGGTATGCGCGAGGCCGCCCCGGTGAGCACGACGATGCCGTCGGCCTTGCGGTTGAGGGTCACTTCCTCGGTCGGAACTTTCAACACGAACCAGCAGAATCCGGCGCCCAGCAGCACCGCGGCGGCGGCGCCGGCGGTTATGGTGAAGAAGCCGATGATGCGTGCGAAACTGGCAAACATTTCAAAGCCGCGTCATTCCGGATGGACTCGAGTTTTCCCTTGCCTTTTTCCGGCGCATGATCTGTCTCGAAAATCCGCTTCTGCTTTTCGGGATTATGCGCTCAGTCGATCAAATCCAGGGTCCGGTTCACGGTATGCCGGGAGGTCGCCGCCGTCACCAGCGCGATCAGCACCACCTGGCCGAACACGGCGATATAGCCGGCAATGCCGATGGAGAACGATCCGAATAGAGCGGCGGTCTGGTCGCCCCCGGCCGTGCCGGCAAACCAGCCGCTGATGGCGCCGGCGAGCGCGAACAGCACGATCGCGATGCCGCCGCCGATCGCGCCGCCTTGCAGGCCGAGCAGCAAGAAATGGCGCTGGAAACGCCCGGCGATAAAGGCATTCTTGGCGCCGACTAAATGCAGAACCTCGATGACCGGCTTGTTGGTCGCCATCGCGCCGCGGGTCGCGAAGGTGACCGAGAGCATGGTCGCCGCGATCACCAAGAGCAAAATCGCGACGCCGGCGGCGACTGCGGTTCCCGCCATGGCGCGCATGCGGTCGATCCAGCCGCGATGATCGTCGAGCATGGCGCCCGGCACCTGCTCGGCCAGCATCCTGCGCAGCTGCGGAATATCAGGCGCCGCGCCGGCCGCGATCTTGACCACGATCAGCCGCGGCACCGGCAATTCATCGAGCGACAGGCCGTTGCCGAGCCACGGTTCGAGCAGCTTGGAGGATTCCTCCTTCGAATAGGCCCGCACGTTGCCGATGCCGGGGAAGGCGCGGGCGACCGCCGCCGCCTTGTCCACAGTAGCGTCGAGGTCGCGGCCGGGCGCCGGGATCACCTGGATGGTAACCTCGCGCGCCACGTCCGATTGCCAATCGCTCGCCGCGCCGGCGATCAATATGACCGCGCCAATGGTGAGCGAAGCCAGGAACGTCATGATCGCGACAACGGCAATGAGCGCGCGCCCGGAAATCGAGTTGCGCGGCACCAGCGGCGTTTCGAAACGCGGCATCGGGCTACCCGGCATGCGCGGCGTCGCCGTCATTTCATCCCTGGTGGACTCCGTCATCGCCATTTTCCTTTGCGCATGACCTTTCCCGAAAACAGGCTTCTGCTTTTCGGCATCAGGCGCTCTCAATCGTAGACATGCAGCCGGCCTTCGTGCAGCACCAGCCGGCGCGCATCGTACTGATCCATCAACGCGATGTCGTGGGTGGCGATCACCACCGAGGTTCCGGATTTGTTGAGCTCGATGAACAGGCGCAGCAGCCGCTGCGCCAGGCTGGGATCGACATTGCCGGTCGGCTCGTCGGCGAGCAGCAGTTGCGGCCGCGCGATCACCGCGCGCGCGATCGCGGCGCGCTGCTTCTCGCCGCCCGAGAGCACCGGCGGCAGCGCCCACATCCGTTCGCCGAGTCCGACCCAGCTCAACAGCTCGATCACCTCGTCGCGATAGGTGTCCTCGTGCCGGCCCATCACGCGCAGCGGCAACGCGACGTTCTCGTAGGTGGTCATGTGATCGAGCAGGCGGAAATCCTGGAATACGATGCCGATGCGGCGGCGCAGCGTCGCCACCGCGTCCTTCGACAGGGTGGCAACGTCGTGGCCGAACTGGGTGATCAGCCCGCGCGTCGGTTTGAGCGAGAGGAACAGCAGGCGCAGCAGGGAGGTCTTGCCGGCGCCAGAGGGACCGGTGAGGAACTGGAAGGAGTGCGGCTCGATGCGGAAGGTGAGGTCGCGCAGGACCTCCGGCCCCAGGCCGTAGCGCAAGCCTACGTTCTCGAATCGGACCACACCCCGCTCCGAATATTTCCTTTTACGCCCGTCGAAGGGCCCGGGCCGGCAAACCGCGAATCATTCCCCAAGAAACGATCGGCGGCCATTGTTTGCGGCTAGGAACAGCGCTTTTACAGCATTATCACGGCGCCGCCAGCGTCAACCGGCCGCCAAAACCAATGTATCCCCCCTAGACCTGGGGCGGGCATGGTTTCCAATCCATTAACGGTCGGCTGCTAGGTTTCGGGCCAAATCGGCCGCGATGACATGCTGATCGTCTGCCCCAGTTGCGCCACCTCCTACATGATCGACCCGGCCGCGGTCGGCCCGGCCGGGCGCACGGTGCGTTGCGCCCGCTGCAAGACGACCTGGTTTGCCGGCGGGCCAAAGAGCGCGCCCGATGTGAGCGCCTTCCTGGACAACGCGGCCGCGGAAGCCGCGCCGCAACCGGCGCCGATGCAGGCTGCCAGCGACGATTTCGGCGCCGAAGCCTGCCGAATCGATGACGGCGATCGGGACCGAAACGCCGCCGGCCGACGACGCAAGCGCCGGAACCGAGCCGGCCACGATCGCCGATGCACCGTCGCTGGTGCCGCCGATCGAGCACGAATGGCTGCCGGAAGCGGCCAATGGCGAGTTCGATTCCGAAGAGGTCGAAAGCTTCGCCGCCCGCCGCCAGCGGCTGCGGACCCGCCGCAAGCGCCCGCGCCGTTCGTCGCGCTGGACCGCGGCTATTCTCGTGCTGGTCGCCTTCAACGTGGCGCTGGTCGGCGCGCGCAACGATTTGGTTCGTTATGTGCCGCAGACCGCTTCCCTGTTCGCGGCCATCGGCCTGCCCGTCAACCTGCGCCATCTCAAATTCGAGAAGGTCAGAATTTCGAAGGAGGCCCAGGACGGCATCAATGTCCTGATCGTGCAAGGCGTCATCGTGAGCGAGGCGAGCAAGCCGGCCGAGGTGCCGCGTCTGCGCTTCGCCGTGCGCAACGCCACCGGACAGGAAATCTACACCTGGACCGCGCTGCCGACCCGCAGCGTTCTCGGACCCGGCGAGCGGCTGGAATTCCGCAGCCAGATCCCCGCGCCGCCGTCGAATGCAACGAACGTGAAAGTGCGTTTCTTCACCGCGCAAGACGCTGGAGCGAAGTAAAGCCATGGCAAAAATATTAGTCGCCGAGGACGACGCTGCCATCCGCGATCTGGTCGTGCGTTCACTCAACGAGGATGGTCACGAATTGACCGTAACCACAGATGGCGTGGCGGCGCTCGAAGCCCTGAACCGGCACAATGGCGAATTCGATCTGCTGCTGACCGACGTAAAGATGCCGGAGGTCGACGGCATCGCGCTCGCGCTTGCGGCCGGGCGCGACCATCCGGACATCGCGATCATGCTGATGACCGGCTTTGCCGATCAGCGCGAGCGCACGCACGGGCTGGACGCGCTGGTGCACGACGTGATTGCCAAGCCGTTCTCGGTCGATCAGATCAAGGGCGCCGTGCGCGAGGCGCTGGTGCAGCGGCACTAGATCCGTTTCCCCTACCCGGGGAGCGGAAAAGATCAGAAATCCTTCAGCAGCCGCTCGATGTAATCGAGTTCGAGCTGCGGGCGGCTGCTCTCGCCGAAGCGCTTGCGCAGTTCTTCCAGGATGCGGCGGGCGCGTTGCGCGTCGATCTCGCCCGGCACCTTCACGGTGACGTCGTCGCCATATTCGCGGCCGCGCAGCGGCCGTCCGAGCGGATCGGTATCCTGCTGGGCGCGCGCGCGGCCGTTGCGGCCGGGCTGGCCGGGACCCCGGCCCATACCCATGCCGTTCTGCTGCATCTGTTGCGCCAGCCCCTGCGCGCCCTTTCGCATGGCTTCCAGCGCGCGGCCTTGGCTGTCGACCGCGCTGTCGGCATCGCCCTGGCCCAGTTCGCCCTCCGCCTCGCCCATGGCTTCGCCGGCGCTGCCGAGCTTGATCCATCTCGCCTTTACCCTGCTGGCCCTGGCCGGGATTGCCGAGGCCGCGCTGGCGTAATTGTTCGAGCAGTTTGTTGAGCCGGTCGCGCAAGCCCTGCTGATCCTGCCGCAGATCGCCCAACTGCTGCTTGCCTTTCCCTCTGCTGCTGGCGGTCGCGCCGCATGTCCTGACCCTGCTTGAAGGTCTTGTCGCGCAGTTGCTGCTGCTTGCGGATCATGTCGCCCAGTTCGTCGAGCGCCGACATCATGTCGTCGTCGGCCTCGTCGCCTTGGGCGCCCGGGCGGGCCATCTGCAGGTTTTCCAGCATCGACTGCAATTCTTCCAGCAGCTGGCGCGCCGCCTCCTTGTTGCCGGAACGCGCCAGGTTCTCCAGCCGGTCGAGCATGCTCTTGAGATCGCGCTGGCTGAGCATGCGGGTATTGCGGTCGAGCGGGCGCGCGAGCTGCTGCGGGTTCTTGCGCATTTCTTCCGCCAGCGCCTGCAGATATTTGTCCATGGCGGCGCGCAGCTGATCCATCAGCTTCTTCAATTCCTCGTCGCTGGCGCCGCGTTCGAGCGCCTGGCGCAAGGCGTCCTGCGCCTGCCGCAGCGCCTGTTCGGTTTGGCTGACATTGCCGTCCTCGAGCTGGGTCGCCATGTCCCACATGCGCGCCACCACCTCGCGCA
This sequence comes from uncultured Alphaproteobacteria bacterium, assembly GCA_963789455.1. Classification (GTDB taxonomy): domain Bacteria; phylum Pseudomonadota; class Alphaproteobacteria; order Rhizobiales; family Xanthobacteraceae; genus Pseudolabrys. The sequence continues at coordinate 27,754 of CAWBLD010000009.1, forward strand.
GCTGATCGTCGCTTTTGGCGTGGGTCAGGTCGAAATAGATCGAGCGCAAACCGAGATAGACGGAGACCTCCGGCGTGAAGCGTTCCGGCGCGATGGTGAGCGCGTCGAGCGCGGTCAGCACCAGCGGCTTGGCGGTGGCATCGAGCGCGAGGATGCGGCGCTGCTCGATCAGCGCGCGCGCCACCGGCTTGACGAAAATGCGTTGCGGCAACTGGTACTCGACCGGCTCGCTGCGGCCCTCGTTGCCGCCCTCATCGCGCGCCACCAGCGTTATCGCGACCTTGGCGCCGGCCCATGGATGCGCGGTGAGATCGCGCGTGGTCTGCGCCGCGCCGCTGCGGGTGCGCGCCTGCGGCAGCGAGAGCGGGAATTCAGGCGCGCTGAACAGCGGATGCGCCGACTTTCCGGTCTCGACGTCGTCGTCTTTGAGCGCGAATTCGGCATGCGCCTCGACCACGCCGTAGTCGTCGCTCATCTTGTAGTCGAGCCGCAGCGACCCGCGCGCCTGCCGTTCCGGATCCTTGCTCAGTTCGATGGTCGGCGCGCGGTCGGGGATGGCGGTGAAAGTCCAGGCGAGATCGCTGCCGCCGACCCCGTGCAACACCGCCGAGCCGTCGCCCTTGATCACGAAGCGGCGTTCCTCGCTGCCCGCCGGCAGGGGCGCATGCGCTTCGGACGGCGCGTCTTCGAGGCCGCCCTTGCGCACGATATCGAAATGCACATTGCCGGTTGAGCGCACGACGAGCTGGCTGCCGGTCGGCACCGCGATCGGCGCCGTAGCATGCGCGGTCTCGCCTGGGCGCAGGCCGGCCAGCATGATCGGCGGGCGGCCGGTATAGACCGGCGGCGTGATCCAGGCATCGATGCGGAAGTTGGCCGGCGCCACCACGCCCTGCCAGTCGAACGCGGCGGTGACGCGCTTGAGGCGCTCGCCGCCGGCGGCAAAGAAGGTGGCGGCCGCCAAAATAAGCACGAGCGCGCGCAACGCCATCGGATCGCGCAGGGCGAGCCGCGGCGACGGCCAGCCGGCCTTGAGCTTGCGCGCCGACAGCAGCGCGCGTTCGACATGGGCGCGCCAGAGCGCCTGCGCGACCGGATCGTGCTCATTGGCGGCAATCTGGTCGGCGACCGCGGTGGCCGGCCGGTGCGTCTCGCCGCTGCTGCGGTCGAGCCGGCGCAGGCCGTCATTGACGCTGGGCAGCCGCAGCATCACCAGCGGCACGGTCGCGATGACAGTGACAATGCCGAACAGAACCAGACCGATGGCACGCGCCAATGGCGGCAGCACCAGCCATAGTCCGGCCCAGGAGAACGCGAGGAACAGCCCGAGTGCGGTCGCCAGCGTGGCGAGCGCCGGCCAAAGCCGCTCCCACAGCAGACTGCCGCGCGCGCGCTTGACCGCTCGCGCGAGCAGGGCCCGGGTTGGGTTCTCCTGCTGTGGCTGCTCGTCCAAACCTTCCAAGGGCCGCTCCGCCGCCAGGGGCCGAGAATTTTTAACAGACTATCACGCAGGCAATTCCCAGGCCATGCGTGGGGTCCATGCGCCTACAGCCAATCCGGCATGCGATCGAGCGCAATCAATTGGTCAACTTCAAGGCGGGGGCGAATAACGGCCCATTCGGCGCCTTTGACCAGCACTTCCGGCACCAGCGGCCGCGTATTGTAGGTGCCGGCCTGAACCGCCCCATAGGCGCCCGCCGACATCACGGCCAATAGCGCACCGGACGCCGGTTCCGCCATCTCGCGGTTAAGGGCGAGGAAATCGCCGCTTTCGCATACCGGCCCAACCACGTCGGCGCGGATGCGGCGCCCGGATACGGCCGGCTCGGCAACCGGCCAGATCTCGTGATGCGCTTCATAGAGCGTGGGGCGGATGAGGTCGTTCATGGCGGCGTCGACCACCACGAAATTCTTGGCCTCGCCGTGCTTCACGAACAGCACGCGCGTCACCAGGATACCGGCATTGCCGACGATCAGCCGGCCCGGCTCGAAGATCAGCCGGCAGTCGAGGTCGCGCGTGGCGCGCTTGACCAACTTGGCGTAGTCGTCCGGGTGCGGCGGCGGTTCGTTGCCGTCGTGATAGGGAATGCCCAAGCCGCCGCCGAGATCGACATGGGCGATCGTGTGGCCGTCGCCACGCAGCGTCCGCACGAATTCGGCCAGCAGCGTAAACGCATCGTCGAACGGATTGAGATCGGTGATCTGGCTGCCGATATGCATGTCGACGCCGGCGACCTTGATGCCCGGCAATTTCGCCGCCCGCGCATAGACCGCGCGCGCGCGGCTGATCGGAATGCCAAACTTGTTCTCGGCCTTGCCGGTGGCGATCTTGTGGTGCGTCTTGGGATCGATATCGGGATTGACGCGCACCGAAATATTTGCGGCGCGGTTCTTGCCGGCCGCGATCGACGACAGCAATTCGAGCTCCGGCTCGGATTCCACATTGATGCAGAGAATGCCTTCGTCGACCGCGAGCGCGAGCTCGCGCGCGGTCTTGCCGATGCCGGAGAACATGATCTTGTCGGCGGGCACGCCGGCCAGCCGCGCGCGGATCAGCTCGCCTTCCGATACCACATCGGCGCCGGCGCCGAGCTTGGCGAGCGTGGCGACCACCGCCTGGTTGGAATTCGCCTTCATGGCGTAGCAGATCAGCGCGCGCACGTCGGCGAAGGCGCCGGCGAACACATTGTAGTGCCGCTCCAGCGTCGCGGTCGAATAGCAATAGAACGGTGTCCCGACGCTGTCTGCGAGCGTGTCGAGATTTACCGCCTCGGCGTGCAGGACGCCGTCGCGATAAGCGAAGTGGTGCATCCTTTTAGGGTCCAATCCGTTCAGGCTGAATCAATGCCGTTACCAGCATTTTTTTGATGGCGCGTGATCTTATCCGAAAACCGGTTCCCACTTTTCGGGATCACGCGCGATCTCAGTTCAATAAGCCGTCGAGAGGGAAATGTTTTTTCGGACCCTTGGGCGCGAGCGGCTGGCCATCGGGACCGACGCCGGGATTGCCATGCTGCGCCTGTCCGCCGATCGGCGTTGCCGCAGGTTTACCTATCAGATCGGGCATGTTCGCCTGCGGCTCGCCCGTGAGCGAGGCGCCGGGCGGCGGATCGAGCGGCCCCTTGCGGCCGCAAGCCGTCAGCCCGAGCAAAGCGGCAGCCAAGCCGATCAGCGCGAGACGGAGAAGCGGGCGATCGAAAAAACGGCTCAAGAAACGTGCTCCTTGGATTGATCTCACCATAGCAAACCAGGCAATCAAGGCCAAACCTCGCTGGACAAAGTCAGGATTTCTCCTTTTCCAGCTTGCGCAGCCATTTCTTCGCCTGCGCGCGCACGTTTTTGGGTGCCGTTCCGCCGAAACTGGTGCGGCTCTTCACCGAACGGTCGACCGCCAGAACCGTGAACACATCCTCGTTGATGCGCGGTTCGATCTCGCGCATGGCGGCCAGCGGCAGCCGATGCAGGGCTATACCCGCTTCGGCCGCCTTGGCGACGATGCGGCCGGTCAGATGGTGGGCGTCCCGGAACGGCATCTTCAACGCGCGCACCAGCCAGTCGGCGAGATCGGTGGCGGTGGCATAGCCTTCGCCGGCCGCCTTCTTCATCTTCGCAGTATCCGGCTCGAGATCGGCCACCATGCCGGCCATCGCCGCAATCGACAGCGAAAGCGCTGCGAGCGCGTCCATGGCGCCCTCCTTGTCCTCCTGCATGTCCTTGGCATAGGCGAGCGGCAGGCCCTTCATCACGATCAGCAACGCGGTGAGCGCGCCGACCACGCGGCCGGTCTTGGCCCGCACCAGTTCGGCGGCGTCCGGGTTGCGCTTCTGCGGCATCATCGAGGAACCGGTGGTGAATTTGTCCGACAGCTTGGCCAGGCCGGCGAGCGGCGAGGTCCAGATCACGATCTCTTCGGCGAGCCGCGACAGATGCACCGCCGCGATCGAGGCGGCAGCGAGCGTCTCCATGACGAAGTCGCGGTCGGATACGGCGTCGAGCGAGTTCGCCGTCGGCCGGGCGAAGCCAAGCGCTTTCGCAGTCATGTCGCGGTCGAGCGGAAACGAAGTGCCGGCGAGCGCGCCGGCGCCGAGCGGAGATTCATTGAGTCTTCTGCGTGCATCGGCAAAACGGCCGCGGTCGCGCGCCGCCATCTCCACATAGGCGAGCAGATGATGACCGAAAGTCACCGGCTGCGCGGTTTGCATGTGCGTCAGCCCCGGCATCACGGTGCCGGCATGGGCGAGCGCCTTTTCGGCGAGCGCGCGCTGATAACCGGCGAGCGCCGCGTCGAGCGCATCGATGGTATCGCGCATCCATAGCCGGAAATCGGTGGCCACCTGATCGTTGCGCGAACGCGCGGTGTGCAGCCGCCCGGCCGCCTCTCCGATCAGCTCGGCGAGCCTTCCCTCCACATTCATGTGGATGTCTTCCAGTGCCCTTTGGAAGGAGAACTTGCCGGCCGCAATCTCTGACAGGATCGTGTCTAGACCGTGAGCGATTTTTTTCGCATCGTTGGCCGTAATGATGCCTTGCTTAGCCAGCATGTCGGCATGGGCCTTGGACGCGGCGATGTCCTGGCGGTAGAGAGCCTGGTCGAAATCGATGGAGGCGTTGATCTCCTCCATGATGGCGCCGGGCCCGGACTTGAACCGTCCGCCCCACATTTTGTTGCTCATGGCTCGTCTACCGAGGTTCTGCGAAACGTGACCGAAGCGCTCCGCCCCGCCAAACGACGGTATTCCCTGATCCTGATGGGTGGCATCGCCGGGCTCGCCGTCGGTCTGGCGGCGGTATACGGGATTGCCACCCTGACAGGCAATGCGGGCGGCGATGCGGCGTGCCGGCCGGCGGTCGAATTGGCCAAGAAACTGGCCCCGCTGGCGCGCGGCGAGGTGGCCGCCGTCAAAGTCGCCAATAGCCCGCTCAAGCTGCCTGAGCTCGCCTTCCAGGATGCCGCCGGCAAGCCGCTCTCCCTTGCGCATTGGCGCGGGCGCACGGTGCTGCTCAACCTGTGGGCCACCTGGTGCGTGCCCTGCCGCAAGGAAATGCCGGCGCTCGACGCCCTGCAGCAGCGGCTGGGCAGCCCCGATTTCGAGGTGGTGGCGGTCAATATCGACACCCGCGATCCCGACAAGCCGAAGGCCTTTCTGAAGGAACTGGGCATCAGCAAGCTCGCTTATTACGCCGATTCGACCGCCAAGACGTTCCAGGACTTGAAGGCGATCGGCCGCGCCTTCGGCATGCCGACCACCTTGCTGGTGGACCGGCAGGGTTGCGAGCTCGGCACCATCGCCGGCCCCGCCGAATGGGCGAGCGACGACGCGGTCAAGCTGATCCAGGCGGCGCTCGGCAAGTAACCAGCCAGCGCCTCCCCGTTCGTCCCCGCGCAAGCGGGGACCCGGTTCTTTTGTGATCCTAGCTCTGGATTCCCGCTTGCGCGGGAATGAACAGAGGGTGGCTCGATCCGCTTGACTTACTCACTTGCGCCGCTATACTTAACCATATGGTTTACTATTCGTCCGCTCCGCTCGACCGCACCTTCGCCGCGCTCGCCGATTCGACGCGGCGGGCCATGCTGGCCCGGCTGAGCCAAACCGACTCGCTCTCGGTCAGCGTACTCGCCGAACCGTTCGCCATGTCGCTGCCGGCGGTGATGAAGCATCTCGACGTGTTGTCGGATGCCGGGCTGGTCACCCGCAGCAAGAACGGCCGCACCGTCTCCTGCCGGCTGCGCGCCGAGCCCATGCACGAAGCCAACGAATGGCTCAACCGCTACCAGCGCTTCTGGACCGAACGCCTCGATCAACTCGCCGCATTTTTGGAGGAAGAATCATGTCCACCGCCACCGCCGTCAAACCGAGCCTCACCATCAAGCGCCGCTTCAACGCCCCGCCGGCGAAAGTCTTCGCCGCCTGGACCGACCCGGAAAAAGTAAAGCGCTGGATGGGTCCCGGCGCGGTCGTGGTGCTGAGCGCGGAAAGCGACCCGCGCACCGGCGGCCGCTACCGCTGGCTGATGCAGACGCCGGCCGGCGAACAACACGACGTCAGCGGCGTCTATCGCGAGGTGATCCCGAACGAGAAGCTGGTGTTCAGCTGGGCCTGGAAATCGACACCGGAACGAGAGTCGGTCGTGACGCTGACCTTCAAGCCCGATGGCGCCGGCACGCTGATGACGCTGGTGCACGAACAGTTCTTCGATGAACAGGCGCGCGACAGCCACCAAGGCGGCTGGAACGGTGCCATGGAGAAGCTCGACAAATATCTCGCCGCATAGGCACGGGAGTTGGCCATGGCGCACAAATGGTCGCATGGAAATTTCTATTGGAATGAGCTGATGACGCGCGATGCCGAGCGCGCCAAGAAATTCTACGCCGACAGTGTCGGCTGGACGTTCGAAGCCATGCCGATGCCGGACGGCACCTATTGGGTGGCCAAGATGGGCGGCGAATATGTCGGCGGGTTGTTCCCCTTGACCTCGCCGCAATTCGACGGCGTGCCGGAATCCTGGATGTCTTACTTGGCGGTCGACGATGCCGATGCGCGCGTCAAGAAAGCCCAAAGCCTCGGCGCCGCGCTGATGAAGCCTATTTTCGATGTTCCCGGCGTTGGCCGCATCGCCATCCTGCGGGAGCCGGGCGGCGCCGGTATCGGCTGGATGACGCCGGCAAAGCCCTAGCCGGTCATCGCCGGATTTATCCGGCGATCCCGCTGAGGCGAACGTTGTGCGCCCCGAAACGAAACGGCCGGCACAAGGCCGGCCATGACAATCGAAAGCAAGACTGCGATTGGCTACCTCGTCGGCACCGGCTTTTCGCCGCGATAGTCGTAGAAGCCGCGCTGGGTCTTGCGGCCGAGCCAGCCGGCCTCGACGTATTTCACCAGCAGCGGACACGGCCGGTATTTCGAAATCCGCCAACCCCTCGTGCAGCACCTGCATGACGGAAAGACAGGTGTCGAGGCCAATGAAATCGGCGAGCTCGAGCGGCCCCATCGGGTGGTGCGCGCCCAGCCGCATGGCGGTGTCGATCGCCTCGACGTTGCCGACGCCTTCATAGAGCGTGTAGATCGCCTCATTGATCATCGGCAGCAGGATGCGGTTGACGATGAAGGCCGGAAAATCCTCCGACACCGCGATGGTCTTGTGCAAGGTAGTGACGAAAGCCTTGCTGGTCTCGAAGGTGGCGTCGTCGGTGGCGATGCCGCGGATCACCTCGACCAGTTCCATCAGCGGCACCGGGTTCATGAAGTGAATGCCGATGAAGCGCTCGGGCCGGTCGGTCGAGGTCGCCAGCCGCGTGATCGAGATCGACGAGGTGTTGGACGCGATGATCGCTTCCGGTTTCAGCGACGTGCACAGATCGGCGAATATCTTGCGCTTGAGGTCTTCCTTCTCGGCCGCGCTCTCGATTACGATGTCGCAACCCGACATCGCATCGAACTGTTCCGCCGGCTTGATGCGCGCCAGCGCGGCTTTGCGATCTTCGTCGCTGATCGCTTTCTTGCCGACCTGCCGCGCCATATTGCCGTTGATGGTCGCCATGCCGGCCTTGATGCGGTCGCCCGACACATCGTTCAACAGCACGGTATAGCCCGCCAGCGCGCAGACATGGGCGATGCCGTTGCCCATCTGGCCGGCGCCGATTACCCCGACACTCTGAATTTTCAACGCCATGTTTTTGTCCGATCGATGCGAAGACCCGGCTCTTGGCTTCGGTTTCGGTATTTACGCCCGCTCATCCCGTTGCCGTTTTACGACGAACCGCGCGACGACACCACCGGCGGAATAACAAATTTGCAACGTGGTCAACGCTTGACCTTGTCGAGTTCCGCCGCCAGTTCGGGCAGCGCCTGATAGAGGTCGGCGACCAGACCGTAGTCGGCGACCTGGAAGATCGGCGCCTCCTCATCCTTGTTGATCGCGACGATCACTTTGGAATCCTTCATGCCGGCGAGATGCTGGATGGCGCCGGAAATTCCCACCGCGATGTAGAGCTCGGGCGCCACCACCTTGCCGGTCTGGCCGACTTGCCAGTCGTTCGGCGCATAGCCGGCATCGACCGCCGCGCGCGAGGCGCCCATGGCGGCGCCGAGTTTGTCGGCCACCGGCTCGATGTATTTGGTGAAGTTTTCGCGGTTCTGCATGGCACGGCCGCCGGAGATGATGATCTTCGCCGAGGTAAGCTCCGGACGATCGGATTTCGACAACTCCTCGCCGACGAAGGTCGAGAGCCCCGGATCGGCCGCCGGCGTGGCATTTTCCACGCTCGCTGAGCCGCCCTCAGCCGTGGCCTGGAACGTCGAGGTGCGCACGGTGATGACCTTCTTGAGGTCGTTCGACTTCACGGTTTGGATCGCGTTGCCGGCGTAGATCGGTCGCTCGAAGGTATCGGGTGCGATCACCTTCGTGATTTCGGATATCTGCATGACATCGAGCAGCGCGGCCACGCGCGGCATCACGTTCTTGCCGTTGGTGGTCGCCGGCGCGACGATGGCGTCGTAGCCGCCGGCGAGCGAGACGACCAGCGCGGCGAGCGGCTCGGCGACGGAATGCTCGTAAATTGGAGCATCCGCCAGCAGCACCTTCTTCACGCCGTCGAGTTTGGCGGCGGCATCGGCGACCGCCTTGCAATCCTTGCCGGCGACCAGCACGTGCACGTCACCACCTATGGCCTTGGCCGCGGTGAGCGCCTTGCTGGTTGCGTCCTTGAGCACCTTGTTGTTGTGCTCGGCGATCAGAAGCGTGGTCATCAGATCACCCCCGCTTCGTCTTTGAGCTTGCCGACCAACTCGGCCACCGAGCCGACCTTGGCGCCGGATTTGCGTCCCGGCGGCTCCGTCGTCTTGAGCACCTGCAGCCGCGGCGTGATGTCGACGCCATAGTCCGCCGGCGTCTTGTCCGCGATCGGCTTCTTTTTCGCCTTCATGATATTCGGCAACGAGGCGTAGCGCGGCTCGTTCAGACGCAGATCGGTGGTCACGATCACCGGCGCTTTCAACTTCACCGTCTGCAGGCCGCCATCGACCTCGCGCGTCACGCTCACGCTGTCGCCGTCGATGACGATCTTGGAAGCGAATGTGCCCTGCGCCCAGCCCAGCAGCGCCGCCAGCATCTGGCCGGTCTGATTGCAATCGTCATCGATCGCCTGCTTGCCCAGGATGACGAGCCCGGGCTTTTCCTCGTCGATAATGCCTTTGAGAATTTTTGCCACCGCCAGCGGCTCGACGGCGCCCTCGGCTTTGACCAGGATGCCGCGATCGGCGCCCATGGCGAGCGCGGTGCGGATGGTTTCGGAGGCCTGCGCCGGTCCGATCGACGCCGCTACGATTTCGGTCGCTTTGCCGGCTTCCTTCAGACGGATCGCCTCTTCGACGGCGATCTCGTCGAAGGGATTCATCGACATTTTGATATTGGCGAGTTCGACGCCGGAGCCATCCGATTTGACGCGGATCTTGACGTTGAAGTCGACCACCCGTTTTACGGGCACTAAAATTTTCATGATCCCCCAACCCAGCTGGGCACTAACAAGAGCGGGCGGAAGCTAAAGGCCACGCCATTGGCATGTCAACGTTTATGCTGCGCTGCACGCAATGCATGCCGATTGTGCATGACCTTTTCCCAAAACCGGTAGCCGCTTTTCGGGGTCACGCACTAGCGATTTTGGCCGGGTGCCCACAGCACGTCCCGGGCACCCTTCTCGTTGGCATAGCGCCCGGCCACGAACAGGTAATCCGACAGCCGGTTGACGTATTTGAGCGAGGGCTCCGATACCCCCTCCCCCGGTTTGTCCTTGAGTTCAACCATGATCCGCTCGGCGCGCCGGCAGACCGTGCGGGCGAGATGCAGGTAGGCCGAGGCCGGGCTGCCGCCGGGCAGAATGAAGGACTTGAGCGGTTCCAGTTCGCCATTCAGGCGGTCGATTTCGGCCTCCAGCCAAGCGACCTGGGCATCGGTGACCGTCAACCGTGCGCCGCCGGGTCCCTTTTCGGCCAGGCAAAGATCGGCTTCCACGTCGAACAGGTCGTTCTGGATGCGGCCGAGCGCCGCATCGAGCGCGCCATCGCCGGCCGTATGCAGGCGCACCAGACCGATCACCGCATTGACCTCATCGACCGTGCCATAGGCGGCCACCCGCAGGTCGTATTTCTTGCGCCGCGCCCCGCTGCCGAGCGAGGTGGTGCCGTCGTCGCCGGTGCGGGTATAGATGCGGTTGAGCACGACCATGGAAACCTCGCCTCGCCCTTCGGATTCGCGGGTAGCCTGCTATCTTATCCCGGTTTTCGTCTCAAATAATGGGGGTGACCGTCATGCGCTTTCTGATGATTGCCGCTGCCGCCACGCTTCTGCTGCTGCCGGCCGCCGCGCCGGCAATGGCCGGCGGCACAGCCATGCCATCGGCCCAGGCGGTGTCCGCCGATTATTCCGCCAAAACGCACAAAAAGCCGATGAAGAAGGCCGCGAAAATGAAAAAGGAGAAGGTGGACTACATGCGCGCGGTGCCCATGAAGTGATCGGCCGGCCCCGCCGCCATTCACCCGCCAGCCGCTAGCGCCCCATCGCCCAGATCGTCGCCATGATTACGATGATGGCGACGAATTGTAGCAGCACGCGCAGCCGCATGAGCTGTTGCGAGCGGTTGGGCGAGCCGCCGCGCATCATGTTGACGAGGCCGAGCACCAACACGATCGCTACCGCGACGATGGCGGCCGGCACCAGGTAATGCGACATGAATTCCGACATGGAGCGCGCCTTCTAGCACCGGCGCCCGCGCCCGGCCACCGTTTCCGGCAGACCCAAAACCCAGGTCCAACCCGGCATCCGATTCCGGCCGAACGACAATTCGGACTTCCCGGTTTGGTTGTACCCGCGCTAGCATCCCGCCGAAAAGTACGCTGGCGGGATGGGGCATGGGGGTTGCGGTTCAGGCCAGGGCGGCCGGCGGCCGCTCAAGGGTATCTTTTGGCGAGCCTTCCGGCAGTCCGTCGATCGATCCCTGGACGGCGGAATGCGCCGATGACGGCGCCGGCCCAGCCGGCCGCTGCCCGGAGATCGATTGCGTCCGCTCGCTGCTCGCCGCCGACGTGATCGACGCCGCCGAGCGCAGGGCGGCCGCGCTGGGTGTCGGCGCTGACCGTGTGCTGATCGCCGCCGGCGAACTGGATGAGGAAACCTATCTGCGTGCGCTTGGCGAGCGCCTCGGCGTGGCATTCGAGCCGCTCGATGACACGCCGCGGGCACTTTGCCCGATCAACGACGAACGCCTGATCGAATCCGCCGCCGCCGGCATGCTGCCGCTCGCGATCGGCGACGAGCTCTATCTCGTGGTCGCCCCGCGCGGCGCTGCGGCGCGGCGGATCTTAAGCCTGATCGAGGAGAATCCGGCCCGCGCCTAGCGCTTTCGTTTCACCAGCGCCGAACGCCTGACCCGCTTCGTGTTGCGTTCTAGCGGTGGGGCGATCGCCACACGGGCCGGCGCTTCGCTCAAGCAGACATGGCCCATGCTCTCCGCCGCCCCACGGCGCGGGCTCGCAAAATTCATTCCGGCCGCGATCGTCATTCTGCCGGCGCTTGCCGCCGCCGTCGTGGCGCCGGCCGGTACGGTGCTTGCCGTCGAGGTGACGCTGGCCGCGGTGTTCCTGGCCTGGCTCGGCCTGCGCCTTGCTGGCGCCCTTGTCGAACCGGCTGTCCGCGGCGCATTGCCCGGCCTGCCCGACGATGCGCTGCCGGTCTACACCATCATTGCCGCGCTCTACCGCGAAGCGGCGTCGGTCGATGGATTGCTGACGGCGATCGAGCGCCTTGATTACCCGGCCGAGAAGCTTGACGTGATCCTCGCAGTCGAGGCCGACGATCGCGATACGCGCGCAGCCATCGCCGCCCGCAACAGTCGCATACCGATCGCCGTGGTTCCGGTTCCGACGCAGGGTCCGCGCACCAAACCGAAGGCGCTTAACGTCGCGCTGCCGTTTGCGCGCGGCACCTTCACGGTGATTTACGACGCCGAGGACCGGCCGGAACCGAACCAGTTGCGCCAGGCCTTGCAGGCATTCCGCGCCGGCGGTGACGATCTCGCCTGCGTGCAGGCGGCGCTGTGCATCGACAATACCGCCGACAGCTGGCTGGCCCGGCTGTTCACGGCGGAATACGCCGGGCAGTTCGACGTTTTCCTGCCCGGACTTTCCGCCATGCGCCTGCCGTTCCCGCTCGGCGGCTCATCCAATCATTTCCATACGGCAACCTTGCGCGAAGTTGGCGGCTGGGATCCCTACAACGTCACCGAGGATGCCGATCTCGGCATGCGGCTTGCGCGCTTCGGCCGCCGATTGGACGTGATCAATTCAACCACCTACGAGGAGGCCCCGGCGCAATTCGGATCCTGGCTGCGCCAGCGCACACGCTGGTTCAAGGGCTGGATGCAAACCTGGCTGGTGCATATGCGCCGACCCAGCCGGCTGCTGCGCGATCTCGGGCCGGCGGGCTTCTTCACCTTCCAGTTGATCGTCGGCGGCAATGTGCTGGCGGCGCTGGTGCATCCGCTGTTCATGGCCGCGCTGATCTATTCGGTGGCGAGCGGCACCCCACTGTGGGGCGCCGACAATGCGACGGTCGCCATCCTGGCTGCGATCTACGGCATGACGGTGGTTATCGGTTATCTGACGTCGGCCTTCCTCGGCTGGCTCGGCCTGTCGCGCCGCGGCCTGCTGGCGACGGCCTGGGTGCTGTTGCTGACGCCGGCGCATTGGCTGCTGCTTTCGCTGGCGGCCTGGCGCGCCCTCTACCAGCTCGTCACCGCGCCCTACGCTTGGGAGAAGACCGAGCATGGCCTGGCAAAAAGTTCGCGGCGCGCGGCGAAATTGGCCCGCTCGCTGCTGGAGCTGGAGCGTTATCTCGGCGCGCTGAAGGAGGCCGGCGACCTGCCGGCACTCGCGCCCGATGCTCCGGAAAGCCGCGCTACGCGGCGGCCGCGTTCCCGCATCGTCGCCTGAATCGTAAACCGGTCGCGCGCTTGCGTCACATATATCGCCGCAGATCGGCTGCCGCTTCCGCGGGTTTCCGATTGAGCTTGAACGGCGCGACAAAGCGGCCCTGCTTGTCCATCAGATAGATCAGCGCGGTGTGATCCATGCTGTAGTCGCCATTGTCGGTGGGAACTTTCTTGGCGTAGACCCGGTAGGCCTTCTCGGCGGCATCGATCGCCTTGCGATCGCCGGTGGCGCCGCGCAGATGCGGATCGAAGCTCGACAGATAGTCCTTCATCACCGCCGGCGTGTCGCGCTCCGGATCGACGGTGATGAACAGCGCGCCGATGCGGTCGGCGTCCTTGCCGAGCGCGTGCATCACTTCCGACATTTCGAACAGCGTGGTCGGGCAGATGTCGGGACAATGCGTGTAGCCGAAGAAAACCAGGAAGGGACGGCCCTTCATATCCTGGTCGGTAATCGGCTTGCCGCTGCCGTCGATCAGCTTGAAGGGCCCGCCGATCGCCGACGGGCCGGAACCCGTTCCCCCATAATGGCTCACGAAAAGAATAACGCCGAGGAAGAAGACGAGGCCGGCCAGAAAGGCGGAGAAGATCAGGAGGATGTGAGACGTTCGGACCGTCATCGGGCGTTACTTGGCCTGCATCAGAAGCACGCGACCCAGCCGGTGCGCACGATTTCGAAAAACACGGCGGTACCGTAATACACCCAAAGTCCCAGCGTCGCCGCCATGATCAGCCCGCCCGCAAGGGCGAGCAGCAACAGCGGCCGCGACAGCCTGACAGTGGACACGATTGCGGGCATTACCAATCTCCGGGCGCAACCAATAATCCAGATAGGACCTATCCCGGGCGGCGGCAACATGGGCCAGCTGCGACCACCGACCACCGGCGGAACCAATCTTATACACGCAATAGGCCCGGCAATTTCGACCGTTTCGGGGCCCCGCGTTGACTCGCAAGGTTAAAGCCGCAAAGAATAGGTAGTTTTAAAATTCAGCCACTCAGGGGTATGGAGAACGTCATGCGTAGCGCTTTGGCGATAGCTATTGCGATCTCGATGTCGACGGCAGGCGCCGCCGTCTGGGCGCAGAATGCCCCGGCTCCTGCCGCAATGGCGGCCCCCGCCCCTGCCCAACCGGCGGTCACGATTGCCAAATGCGCCAATCCGAATGCCCTTGGCGTCGCGCGCGTGGTGCAGATCGACACGACCGGCGGGCCGGGCTTTGGCTTCGAGCATTTCAAGGCCTACGACTTCCTGCGCGACCACGAAATCGTGCTCACGTTCGATGACGGCCCGTGGCCGGGCAATACCGAGCGCGTGCTCAAGGCGCTGGCCGACAATTGCACCAAGGCGCTGTTCTTCCCGATCGGCAAGCACGCCGGCTGGCATCCCGAGATTCTGAAGGAAGTGGCCAAGGCCGGCCATACCATCGGCTCGCACACCTGGTCGCACAAAGACCTGTCGAAGCTGTCGGACGATGACGCCAAAGCGGAAATTGAAAAAGGCATCGCGGCGGTGAGCATCGCGCTCGGCAACAAACCGGTGGCCCCGTTCTTCCGCTTCCCGGCGCTGCGGCACCCGCCCGAAATGGTCAAATATGTCGGCACCCGTAACATCGGAATCTTCTCCACCGACATGGACTCCTTCGATTTCAAGATGCGCAGGCCGGCACAGGTCATCAAATCGGTCATGAGCAAGCTTGCAAAGCACGGCAAGGGCATCATCCTGATGCATGACTTCCAGCACGCCACCGCCGAAGCGGTGCCGGAGCTGTTCAAGGAGCTCAAGGCCGGCGGCTACAAGGTGGTGCAAGTGGTCGGTAAGACGCCGGTTGAGCCGCTGCCGGAATACAAAGAGATCGTGCTCAAGGAGATGGGCGGCGGGCTGGATGAAGCGCGCCCGATGTCGAGCGTGATCCAGACCATCCAGGGCAATTGAAATTTCGCTCGTTGGGCCGGCCGCCGGATACCGGCGATCACTTGCGGTGCAGCAGGGCCAGCGTGGCAAGCATCGCGGCCCTGCGCGGCGAGTCCTGATAGCTGCGGATAAGCGCCTCCGCTTCGCCTAATTCGGCGTCGGCGTTGCAGCCATGTCCGGCCAGCCACGCCAGCGCGGTCAATGGTTCGTGTCCCCCCAGCCGCTCGAGCAGTTCGCTGTAGGGCCGCGGGTCATCGGCTTTTGGCCGAAAGGTCTTCGCGAGCTCGCCGTGCACCCGCGTTAGGGCCGCGCCGCACAGCGGCGCCGTCGTCTCGAGGTCGAGCATCGGCAGATTTTTCAACACCTGTCCCGGCGCGCCGACGTCGTATTTGTCGTTGAGCATCTCGACCGCGTCAGTGGTGCGGTGGTCGAGCTGGCGCGCACCGGCCAGCGCCTGTTCGCGCAATTCCTTTTTGTCGGCGAAGGAGAGCCAGGCCCTGAGATGCGCCTTCGGCGTGAGCATGGAGAAGCGCCCGGGACGCTCGCGCAGCGTCCGCCCCAAATTTTTTGGATCGCGCAACGCGGCCAATTCGTAAACGTCGTAGGTTGTGTCGCGATAGGCCTTGGCCATGGTTTCCCAGGCCAGCGATTCGGCGTCGCAGGCGCAATCGTAGCCGACCAGCCACTTCATCGCGGCGAGCGCGCCCGCAACCGGTTCGGCAATCTCCGCGTAGCGCTTGGCATTCGGGCTCTTGAGTACAAGCGGCGCGACCTGCCGGCGCAGCAAAGCGCGCGCCTTGTCGCAGATAGACCGCGTGGGCGTGAGATCGAAGCGACCGAGATAGCCAAGCGGGAAGTCGCCGCGCTCGAGCATGAGTTCGGCGTCGCTCTGGCGGCGGCCGAGGGCGCGGATGCGATCGAGCACCGCGTTCACGCGGGTTTGGTCGGGCGTATTGAGAAACGCCACCCACGCCCAAAGCGGGGAATCGGCCGCAAGTCTGGCAAAGTCCGCGGCGTATTTCTCACGCGCGGCGGAAACTTGCTGCACGGCGCGGTCGCGCATTTGCTGCAGGGGCAATATTGCGACGCAGAGAATAAGCGTCGCGCCCCAGACAATGCCACCGGCCACGCGCGCGGGCACCGCAGCGCGCAGCGACGGCAACAGCGCCCACACGCAAAACGCCATGACCAGCGGCGGAATCAGAGCCGGAATAATGATCGGCCACAGGAAGGGCGAAACGGCGGGCCTGGCGAGCAATTCCAGCGCCGCAAGCGTCACAAAGCCGGATACTGGAATGAGGATGAGCGCCGCCAGCGCGCTGAGCCGCGGCGTGGCGCCTTTCACAGCGGCAATGATCACGATGGCCGCGAGCAGACCCCAGAGGACGATGATTTCAAGGGCGCCATAGGCTTGCGCATAAGCGTTGCCGGCGGCGTCGCTGCCGGCGAGATTCGCGAGGGTGGCCAACGCCAAGCCCCAGCACAGCACGGCCAGAATGCCGAGCCCGACGCTCAGGCCGATGACGCCGGGCGAGGCTTTCGTGCTGGCCGGCATCTGCGTGGATCCTATTCCGCGGCTAAGGCACGCCAGCCGACAACCTTAGCTTCGATGGCTTCCTGGCTTGCGCAGTTATGCCATCCGGTCTCGCCCCATTGGCAGGGGTACGGCAGCAGATATGTTCCATTGTGATCTTCGCACAGCAGCTGCAGCGGAAGGTCTGCCGGAGGCGGGCCGTCGCTAAACTCACTCAGGCGGTGTTGTCGGGTTGCCATTTTGCTGCTTCGCGCCTTTGCGTGGCTATCGTTTTATGCCGGTCGATACAACTGCGTTCACAATTCGCACATCATAGCGCGAGGCAAGAAAGCCGCGCGCAAGACATTCGGCGACGGCGGCCATATTCGGGATTTCACAACAGCGTCAATTCGCGCATTTTTTCGCGCATGATGGCTGTGATAACGACCACATAATGCCTATTTCACAGAAGACTATATTTTCTTAGTGGAAACATGCCTTCGATCGGAGCGGTAGCGTGCCGGATATCGTCACTCTTACCATCAACCCTGCCATTGACATTTTTGTCAATGTCGAACGCGTCGAGCCGACCCGCAAATTGCGTTGCTCGCCGCCCAAACGCGATCCCGGCGGCGGCGGCATCAATGTGGCGCGCGTCGCGCACCGGCTGGGCGGCGACGTGACGGCGATCTATCCGATCGGCGGCCAGATCGGCAAATTGCTGCAACGGCTGGTCGAGCGCGAGGACATCGAAAGCCTGGTCACGCCGTCGCACGTGGAGACGCGGGAAAATTTCACAGCGTATGAAGAGTCGACCGGCGAGCAATACCGCTTCGTGCTGCCGGGCTCGGCCCTGCACCGCGCCGAATGGCAGGCGGTCCTCGACCGCCTGGCGTCGTTGCCGGAACGGCCGAAATTCGTTGTCGCCAGCGGCAGCGTGCCGCCCGGCGTGCCGAACGATTTCTTCGCGCACGCGGTGAGGCATGCCAAGGCGCTGGGCGCCAAGACCGTCATCGATACCTCGGGTGCGGCCCTGGCGGCGGTGCTGGACGAAGGCGTCACCGTCATCAAGCCGAATCTGATCGAGCTGATCGAGTTCGCAGGCTCGCCGCTCGAGCGCGACGAAGACCGCATCGCGGCCTGCCGCAAACTGGCGGCCGACGGGCGCGCCGAAATGGTGGCGCTCACGCTCGGCGAACAGGGCGCGCTGCTGGTGACGGCCGATCGCGCCTGGCGCGCGTTGCCGCTGGCGATCGAGGCGGTCAGTTCGGTCGGCGCCGGCGACAGCTTTCTCGGCGGCCTGGTGGCCGCGCTGGCCGGCGGCAAGCCGCTGGACGAGGCGTTCCGGATCGCGGTCGCGGCCGCCTCCGCGGCCGTGCTGATGCCGGGAACCGGGCTGTGCCAGCCGCAGGAAGTCAAACGCCTGCTGCCGAAGGTGAAGATCCGCGAAATCGCACCGGTTATTTGATCGAGGCCCGTTCGTTGCGCGCCTGTCCGTGGCAGTAGTTCGCCGCGTATTTTTCCGCCAGCTGCTGCATCATCGCGCCGTAGGTATTCTTGTCGGTGCCGGTCCATTCGCGCGCGAGGTCGGCGAAGGTCACCGGCCGGTGCAATTTGCGCATGATCTCCTGCACGTCGTCCTGCACCTGGCGCGTGCGCTTGGCGACCGGGTTGGGGATGCGCGTCGTCGAATACATCAAGACATGTTGCAGATGCGCGAGCACGCCGGTGGCGACATCCTTGAAATGCTCGCCCGGCTTGCCCGGCACGGTGGCGCCGACGCCGGCAAAATTATTATCGCTCGCCGGCACGCCGGCGCGCGCGCCGTCCGGGCGGCGGAAGGTGAGATAGTTGGTCTCGATCAGCATCTGGAAGAAGGCGTAATCCCAGCGCACCGCGACGCATTGTTTCGGCGGCCGGTCGACGCATTGACCGATGCGCTGGTAGAGCGCGGCGAGGTTGCCGAAGCGCGGTTCGATCGCGCGCGGCGGCTGCCGCCGCGCATTGCGCTCGGCGACGAAGTCCATGAGCGCTGCCGGCGCCACGCATTTCGGCACCGGATTATCGGTGCTGGCGATAATGCGCGGCAGCGCGGCGGCATGCCCCGCGCCTGGCAGCATCAGCAAAGCAAGCAGCGGGAGCAATCTCGATTTCATACGGGCCTGCACCGGTTTATGCCGGGTGAATTGCTATCTGATTCGGGTTAATTTTGGGTCGTTCACGGGCAGCAAAGGCCGGAAAATGGCAGAGCACTAGACGGCAGGGCCGCGCATTAGAAATTTACTTTCGCCTAACTCGCCAAGCAGTTTCTCAAAATACGCAATGGTCAGAATAAGACCTTCTTTGAGTTGCGTTTTCGGCGCCCAGGAAAGCTGCGCTTGCGCACGTGAAATATCCGGCCGGCGCTGCTGCGGATCGTCTTCCGGCAGCGGTTGGTTGACGATGCGCGATCGCGAACCGGTTATGTCGATCACGGTTGCCGCGAGATCGTGCACCGAGAATTCCGTTGGATTGCCAATATTGATCGGTCCGATCGCCGCGTCGTCCGTCGCCATAAGACGGATGAGGCCGTCGATCAGATCGTCCACGTAGCAGAATGACCGGGTCTGCGAGCCGTCGCCGTAGATGGTGATGTCGTGGCCAAGCAAGGCTTGCACGATGAAATTCGACACCACGCGTCCATCGTTCGGGTGCATGCGCGGCCCGTAGGTGTTGAAGATGCGCGCGACCTTGATGCGCAATTTGTGCTGCCGCCAGTAGTCAAAGAACAGCGTCTCGGCGCAACGCTTGCCCTCGTCATAGCAGGAGCGCGAGCCGATCGGATTGACGTTACCCCAGTAATCTTCCGTTTGCGGGTGAACGCTGGGGTCGCCATAGACTTCGGACGTGGACGCCTGCAGGATTTTCACTTTCAGGCGCTTTGCGAGCCCCAGCATGTTGATGGCGCCCTGCACGTTGGTCTTGGTGGTCTGCACCGGATCGTGCCGATAGTGGATCGGCGAAGCGGGGCACGCGAGATTGTAGATCTGGTCGATTTCCAGATAGATCGGAAAGGTCACATCGTGGCGGATGAGCTCGAATTTTTTGTTGTCGATCAGATGCTCGATGTTTCGCTTGGAGCCGGTAAAAAAATTATCCAGGCAAAGGACCTCGGCGCCTTCCGCGAGCAACCGGTCGCACAGATGCGACCCGAGGAACCCGGAACCGCCGGTGACCAGAATGCGCGGCTGCAAATGCACGTCGATTGTCCCTGAAGGCGTTGGTTGCGGCCGATCGAGCGGGCGAAGGGAATCGAACCCTCGTATGCAGCTTGGGAAGCTGCCGTTCTACCATTGAACTACGCCCGCGCATTGCGACCATAGCGAAAGACCAGCGCCAGCGGCAAGCCGCGTTCCGCTCCCCGACGCCCGCGCGGCCGCGCCGGCAAAAATAACTTAATTCCCGCTCGCCAAAATGCCCTTGCTTTTGACCGCGCCGTGCCCGGCAAAGGGTGCCGTCTCGAGGACGTGGCGATGATGGAGCCAGGCGCGGTACGGCGACCAGAAGCATCGCGGATGGAGCGCCGGGGGCGGCCCGCCGGGGCGGCGCACATTGGCCGGCTGACAATTTCATGGCTCGCCTGGCGCACCGGCGAAAAATTCGGGGCAACCGCGAACGGTTAACCGGGCTTAAACGCCGCATCGATCTGTCATAAATTTTTTCTTTAGCATTCCTACCTAGCTTGTGGCGGATGTTTCCACCGCAAACCGATAGCCCAACCGTGCAATCCGCCTGGCGTGGCTGGAGCAAGCTTGCGTTCTTGCGCGCGTTTTCGATCCGTTCGCTGCTGGTCTCGCCGACCGCGATGCTGCTGGCCGCCGGCCTGTTGATGCCCAATCTGCTGTCGCTGGCGACGCTCGGCTCCTTCATCGACGTCGGGCTGCCGCCGCGCACTTCCAGCATCCTGCTCTATGCCGCGCTGGCGATGTGCGCGCGCCTGATCCCGTTCTTTCTCACCGCGATCCTCTATCTCGCGATTCTCACCTATGACATGGTGTGGACGCTGTCGGTGAGCTTCGGAATGCGGCCGCATGACCTGATGGCCTCGATCGACCAGGCCCGCCGCGTTCACGTCCTGACCTCCCCGCTTTATATCACGCTGCTCTGCGTGATGGTGGCGACGACCTTGTCGGCGCTCTTTCTGCTGTCGCGCCGCCGCCTGCTCGCGCGGGGCAACCTTTACGTGCTGTTCGGCGCCGGGCTTGCGATGGCGGCGGCAGACTATGTTTCGAACGCCGACGCACACTACAATTTCGGCGCCATGGTCGGCGGCAATGTGCCGGTCGTCTCGGCCGCCGATGCCTCGGGGTTCAAAACCGTGGCCGGCAAGAACGGCCGCAACGTCGTCCTCGTCATCGTCGAGAGCCTCGGCAATATGCTCGACGCGAAGGCGCGTGCGCGCATCGTCGCGCCGATTTACGAGCCGCGCGTCACCGAGAAATACGACGTCAGCTACGGCCGTATCGTCTATTATGGCTCGACGACCTCGGCGGAAATGCGCGAACTGTGCGAAACCCGCGCGCCCTATGCCGAATTCACCAAGGCTTCCGGTTCGTCCTGTCTGCCGGAGCGGCTGCTGATGCGCGGCTACACCACCACGGCGGTGCACGGTTTCTTCAGCGGCATGTTCGACCGCAATCGATGGTATCCGCGCATCGGCTTCAAAAACATGGAGTTCGGCGAAGCGCTGATACCGCAGATGAAGCGTGAGTGCGGCCGGACTTTCCGCGGCGCCTGTGATGCCGATCTGCCGCCGCTGATCGAGCGGGTGGCGGCCGAAACCAAAAAGCCGAACTTCATCTATTGGCTGACGCTCAACACGCATATTCCGGTGGTGCCCGGCGAAGCGCTGACCAAATTCGGCTGCGAGCGCGCGGACAACGGGTTCGGCCTGCGCCGGGTCTGCCGCATGGCCGAGCTATGGCACGACGTGTTCCGGGCGGTCGCGCAACTCGCGCTCGATCCGGCCATCGCGCCGGCGGAAATCCTCGTGGTCGGCGATCATGCGCCGCCGCTTTGGTCGAGGAAGGGACGCGCGGAATTCGAGGCCGGCAAGGTCCCTTGGTATCGGCTGACGCCGCGCGAAGGCGTTGTCGCGTCGAATGCGCACCCGAGCACGGAGAGCGAAGGCACGCCCTAGCTTTTGAAATGCTTCGACAGCTTCAGGCTCTGCGCCTGGTAGTTGGAACCGATCCCTGAGCCATAGAGCTTGTCGGGCCGCGCCAGCATCTTCTCGTAGACCAGCCGCCCGACGATCTGCCCGTGTTCCAGGATGAACGGCACCTCGCGCGAGCGCACTTCCAGCACCGCGCGCGCGCCTTTGCCGCCGGCGCCGGCATAGCCGAAGCCGGGATCGAAGAAGCCGGCATAGTGCACGCGGAATTCGCCGACCAGCGGATCGAACGGCACCATCTCGGCGGCGTAGTCGGGCGGCACCTGCACCGCTTCTTTCGACGCCAGAATGTAGAACTCGTTGGGATCGAGGATCAGGCTCTTGTCGGGGCGCGCCTGCATCGGCTCCCAGTAATCCAGCACCGCATAGCCGGCGCGCCGCTCCACGTCGATCAGGCCGGTGTGGCGCTTGGCGCGATAGCCGACGACGCCCGGCCGCTCGCTGCCGCCGAGATTGCCCGACAGATCGACGCCGACCGCGACGCCTTCGCTCACGTCGGCGTCGTCGGCATCCACCAGCCGCTCGCGCGCGTGCAATTCGCGCAGCGCTTCGGCGCCGAGCAGCGCATGGCCGCGGCGGAAACGGATCTGCGACAGCCGCGAGCCTTCGCGCACCAGCACCGGGAAGGTACGTGGGCTAATCTCGGCATAGAGCGGTCCGTGATAGCCCGCCTCGAGCCGATCGAAGCCGCGGGTTTCGTCGGCGATGACACGGGTAAACACGTCGAGCCGGCCGGTCGAGCTTTTCGGATTGGCGGCGGCGGAAATGTCGTCGGGCAGCGCCAGGCTTTCGAGCAGCGGCACGATATAGACGCAGCCGGTTTCCAGCACCGCGCCGTCGCCGAGCGCGAATTCGTGCAGCTTTAACTCGTCGATGCGCTGGGCGACCGTGGTCGAGCCCGGCAGGAAACTGGCGCGCACGCGATAGGCCACTTCGCCCAGCCGCAGATCCAGGCTCGCCGGCTGGATCTGGTCGGGCACGAAATCGGTGGCGGGCAAAATCCCGCCGGCCGCGGCCAGGCCTGCGATCATGCGGTCGGGCAGGATGCCTTTATCTTCGATGGAAAAAGAAAGCGGCACTGACGCTCCTCGCCCTCTTTCCTCATCCTGAGGAGCGCATCGCTAGGTGCGCGTCGCGAAGGATGAGGCCACGTGCCACCTCACCCTTCGAGACGCCCGCTAACGCGGGCTCCTCAGGGTGAGGTGATCCGTACCGATCTAACCCGATGGGCGGCTTGACGGGAAGCGGGCCGCCCCGCTACAAAGGCCTTATCCCGTGGTCATTTGAGCCGGCCGGCTTGCAGCCACGTAAAATAAATCGCTAAAAGGCCGGGGACGCGTGTGCCCGGCCGAGATTTTTTCTCCGGCCGGTTTTTTATTGGCCAGCGCATGGCCCCGAAAAGTGGCTATCGGTTTTCGGACCAGGCCATGCGCAAGACCAAAAAGGCCTGAAGGAGGGTCACATGCCCGCGTCGACTCAAAAGACCTACCGCCCGGAAACCCGCCTGGTGCATGCCGGAACGCTGCGCTCGCAGTTCGGCGAGACCTCGGAAGCGCTGTTCCTCACCCAGGGCTATGTCTATCCGAGCGCCGAGGAATGCGAGGCGCGCTTTTCCGGCAAGTCGCCCGGTTACGTCTATTCGCGCTATTCCAATCCGACCTTGAGCATGTTCGAGCAGCGCATGGCCGCGCTCGAAGGCGCCGAGGCCGCACGCTCGACGGCGACCGGCATGGCGGCCGTCACCACCGCGCTGATGGGTCTGGTGCGCGCTGGCGACCACGTGGTTGCCGCCAAGGCGCTGTTCGGCTCCTGCCGCTGGGTGATCGAGGAATGGCTGCCGCGCTTCGGCGTCACCTCGACCCTGGTGAACGGCACCGATCTTTCGGCCTGGAAAAAGGCGATGCAGAAGAACACCAGGGCCTGCTTCCTGGAGTTGCCGACCAATCCGACGCTGGAGGTGATCGACATCGCCGCGGTCGCCGATATCGCGCACGAAGCCGGCGCCAAGCTGGTGGTGGACAATGTGTTCGCCACGCCGCTTTACCAGAGCCCGCTCGCGCTCGGCGCCGACTGCGTGGTCTATTCGGCGACGAAGCACATCGACGGCCAGGGTCGTGTGCTCGGCGGCGTCATCCTGGGGTCCGAAAAATTCATCATGGATCATGTGCATCAGGTCATCCGCCAGACCGGCCCTTCGCTGTCGCCGTTCAATGCCTGGGTGCTGCTGAAGGGCCTGGAGACGCTTGCCGTGCGCGTGCAGCGGCAGACCGACAGCGCCGGTGCGGTCGCGGCCGCGCTCGACGGACACACGAAGATCACGCGGTTGATCTATCCCGGCCGAAAGGATCATCCGCAGGCCGACGTCATCGCAAAGCAGATGCGCGCCGGCTCGACGCTGTGCTCGTTCGAGATCAAGGGCGGCAAAGAGGGCGCCTTCCGCTTCCTCAATGCCCTGCAATTGATCGCCATCACCAACAATCTCGGCGACGCCAAGAGCCTGGTCACGCACCCGACCACGACCACGCATCAGCGGCTCACGCCGGAACAGCGCGCCGAACTCGGCATTGGCGACGGGCTGATCCGGTTCTCGGCCGGGCTCGAGCATCCCGACGACCTGATCGAGGATCTGCTGACGGCTTTGGATGCGGTCTAGTGCATGATCCCGAAAAGTGGAAAGCGGTTTTCGGAAATGATCATGCGCCAGCAAAATGCTGGGGGGCGCAACTGATTCAATCTGAGCGAATCAGACTCTAACGAAACGTCGGCGGGCGCTCAGGGCACCAGGTGCGACATGGCCGTCGCCGACACCACCGGCCGCTGGGCGGCCTCGGTGATCGCCAGCCCGAGGCCCTTGGCCAAACAGGCATAGCTCCAGTCGTTCATGTGCAGGCCGTCGCGCGACACGAAGGTCTCGAATTTCATGTGGTCGTCGCTGTACCAGCGCTTCATCACGTCGAAACGCCGGAACAGGTCGACGTCCTCCGCCTTCGCGGTGGTGGCGATCAATTCGACCATGTGCTCGGCTTCCGGCTTCACGATGACTTTTGGCGCGAATTGCGGATCGATCAGCACGACATCGGCGCCGGTAGCGCGGATTTTGTTGAGGCCTTCGCGGATCGCGGCGCCGTGGTCGGCAAGCTTGTGATTGCGGATGACCGAATTGGTGCCGAGCTGCCAGAGCACCAGATCGGGCTTGGCGGCCACCACGGCGGAATCGAAGCGCTTGAGCATGTCGGCGACTTCCTCGCCGCCCACGCCGCGATTAAGCACGGTGATCGAATTGTTCGGAAATTGTTTCCTGAGTTCGAGCGCAAGCTGGCTCGGATAGCTCTTGGTCGGGGAGCTTGCGCCCGAGCCGGCAGTCGATGACGAACCGATCGCGACAATGGTGATCGAACTGCCGGCCGCCAGCTTTTCCCCAAAGTGCGACAGCGGATTGGTGAGCCGGATCAGGTCGAGCGGCGTGTCGCACGACGGCGCCGGTGATCTCGGCGCGCGCCGACAGCGGCAATGCCAATGCGGCAAGCAGCGCGGCGACAGTGGCCCGCCTCATCGCCCGATCGGCGAGCTTAATTCCCGGCACGGCAGTTTCCCCCGAATAACCCCTAACGACCGCCCTCGGCGTGCGGTTCGTCTGGCTTGGCTGCATCTATTATAAGATCGGCCAGCAATCGTCCAATGCAATCATGCACACGCTCGGCGATTTCAAGTTTATTCTTAGCCGACTGCAAGTCGAATGTACCCGAATCGGCCCAAGATTTCATGACATTGAAGCGGTCGAACAAGGGCACTTCTTGCTGCACTGCAACCCAACGCATGTCTTCCACATAGGTCGCCAGCGCGATCATGGATTCGGTCCGCGGGCTGTATTGGGAATTAACGAAAACAACGTCAGCCCCCGCCGACCGGGCCGTATTTATGCCCCGATCCAGCGCCGCGCTGAACTGGTCGGGATCGACACCTAGCATGGCGTCGACCGTGCCGGTTTGCCAGATCATGAGCGCGGGCTTTGCCGCCATCAGGGCGGCGTCAAGCGTCTGGACCATGTCGGCGGCAGAGCGCCGCGATTTCACGTCGGTGGCGACCGTCACGGCGACGCCCGGCAGTTTCTCGCTGAGCGCGGCTTGCAGGCGGGCCGGATAAGCAAGCTTGGCGCCGCCTGGCCCTGGCAACGCGGACGAGCCGGCGCCGACCACCAGAATACTGAGCCGTTTGGCGGCTATGGCGTGCGCGACCTGCGGCAGCGGAAAATCGTGCCCGATCTGCGGCTCGGCGGTCCGGCACGCGGCCGCCTGGCCGGCCGGATATTCGGCCCAGGCCGGCGCGGCCAGCACCAGCCACGCGAGCAGCCATCCCGCCAGCATTCTCATGCCTCGCCCCCAGCAAGGCCGGGCTTCGCAGACGGCGGGCGCGGACCCGGTCCCCGACGCTCCAAGGCTTTGTACCATGAAACCAGCGCCGCCGCGCCGACCATAATGACGATGCCCAGCACGCTGACGGCGATTTGCATCAGCACCCGGTTGGACACTTCGGTGAAGATGAAATGCCCGGCAAATGACAGGAACACGCCCAGGCAGAAAGTTTCCAGCGAATGCTGGCCGCACACGATGGCCGGCCAGAACAGCGGCGATTTCAGTGCCGGCCAGCCACGCGGCACGAACCACACGGTGATGACGGCGAGCGACAGGAAATGCAGAATACGCAGCACGTCGAGATTGGTCTTGTCGATCGGGTAGATCACCTCGCCGACAATTTTCGGCACGTAGATGCCCAGCCGCGGGAAATACCAAGTCATCGCGATGGAAAAGGCGAACACGAGATAAGCCATGGCCAGCGCCACCGTGATCGGCGAGTTGATCCAGCGCGCAAGGCGTTGTGCGCCGCCGAGCGCGCACCAGGCGCCCAACACGAACAACAATTGCCAGGCGAACGGATTGAACACCCATACGCCGCGCGGATAGGCCGCAAGGTTCCAGTTGAACTTCCACATCAGCGCGTACAAAAGCGCGGAAGCTGCCAGCCCGAGCGACGGCCGGCGCAACAGCAGCCAAAGAATCGGCGAAAAACCGATAAGCAGAACAATATAGAGCGGCAGCACGTCCATGTTGACCGGCTTGAACTTCAGCATCAACGCCTGAACGATGGTGATGTCCGGATTGCGGAGGAAATTGAGCACGCCCATTTCCTCGGTGTAGAGAGGATTGTCGAACGAATGCACCACATAGGCGATCTCGGCGAGATAGATCGCGAATAAAAACACGTGCGCGACATAAATCTGCCAGGCGCGCTTGAGCACGCGCGCGCTGGAAACGATAAAGCCGTGCTCGCGCATTGAGCGGCCATAAACGAAGGCCGCGGTGTAGCCGGAAATGAAAACGAATATTTCGGTGGCGTCGCTGAAGCCGTAATTGCGGATCGTAATCCAGCTCACCGCATTGGACGGAATGTGGTCGAGGAAGATGAGCCAAAGCGCCAGACCACGGAACAAGTCAAGCCGCAGATCGCGTTCGCTCGAAAGCGGGGCCATGAGCGGCTTTTCTTTCCTACGGTCTTTCGGCCATAATCCAAGAACAGGAACGAGAAGCAAGGCCGCGCGGCGTATTTAAGGCATATAGATGTACCGTGCCATAACCCGCAAGATCGAGGTGACCGTGACGCCCCGCTTTCTTTCAGAGCGGTCGTCGCCGGCCAACGGCTATTATTTCTGGGCCTACACCATCGACATCACCAATCTGGGGAGCGAGACGGTGCAACTCAAGACGCGCCATTGGCGCATCACCGATGCGCTCGGGCGGCTACAGGAAGTCAAGGGCCCGGGCGTGGTCGGCGAGGAACCGACCCTCAAACCGGGCGAGTTGTTCGAATATACCAGCGGGGTGCCGTTGCCGACACCATCCGGATTCATGGTCGGCAGCTACGGCATGGTGACCGCGGCGGGCGAACATTTCGATATCGAAATCCCCGCCTTCTCGCTCGAACTCTTCGTATGCCGAGCGGACGATCAACTGATTGGATATTTCCCTCTCCCCGCACGCGGGGAGAGGTGAAGAGCGGTGGCGCCGGCGCTCAGTCCGCCTTGGCTTCGACCTCGCCCGGCGCGAACACGTAATTCGCGCTGCAAAATTCGCAGGTGACCGAAATCTTGCCGTTCTCGACCATGTGGTCGCGGTCGTCCTGCGAAAAGCTCTTGAGCATGGCCTCGACGGTGTCGCGCGAGCACGAGCACTCCGCGCGCACCTCGCCGCCGCGGAAGACGCGCACGCCCGGCTCATGGAACAGCCGATAGACCAGCCGCTCGCTGGAGAGCGCCGGATCGATCAATTCGACGTCCTCGACGGTGGAAACCAGCGCGCGGCCTTCCACCCAGGCGTCGTCTTCCGGCAGCGTGTGCGGCACGGTGCCTTCCGGCGCATCGCCGGGATCGAGATCGGCGACGCGCGCGCGGTCCGGCGACTTGGGCAGGAATTGCAGCAGGATCCCGCCGGCGCGCCAGCGATGGCTGGCGCCGCCTTGGCCGGCGCGCAATTCTTCTGCGACGGCGAGCCGCACCCGGGTCGGGATCTGCTCGGAACGATGGAAATATTCGTGCGCGGCATCTTCCAGCGAGCCACCCGCAAGCGCGACCAGGCCCTGATAGCGGTTCATGTCCGGGCCCTGATCGATCGTCATCGCCAGATGGCCCTTGCCGAGCAGCGCGCCGGCATCGACCTTGCCGGCGGCAATCGTAGCGCCGACGCGGTCCTGGTCGAAGCGCGCGCAGGCGCGCACCTTGCCGGGCGCGGTGAAGTCCACCACCAGCATGCGCACCGGTCCGTCGGTCTGGGTCTGCAAAATGAAGCGGCCGTCGATCTTCAAGGCCGAGCCGAGCATGACGGTAAGCACCACCGCCTCGCCCAACAGCTTGGCCACCGGCGTGGGATAGGCATGAGCGCTTAGAATCTGGTCCACCACCGGGCCGAGCCGCACCACGCGGCCGCGCAGATCGAGCGCAGCCACTTCGAACGGCGTCACAATGTCGTCGGTCGGCGTGGCCGACGGCGCGCGCGTGGGAATTTCGATGGGGGGAGAAGTGGCGGGATCGGTCATGGGCGTTATGTAGTTTTCGACGGCGCGAATGCGAGTCCCCGCCTTTTTCGTCGTCATGCCCGGCCTCGTGCCGGGCATCCACGTCTTGAACATTGCGAAGCCAAAAATGTGGATGGCCGGGACAAGCCCGGCCATGACGGTTTTGCGAACTCGGCGCGCTAGCCGTCCGCGTGCAGGCACCAGGCCAGCAGGCCCTTCTGGGCGTGCAGCCGGTTTTCCGCCTCGTCAAACACCACCGACTGCGGGCCGTCCATGACCTCGTCGGTGACCTCCTGCCCGCGATGGGCCGGCAGGCAGTGCATGAAGAGCGCGTCCGGCTTGGCCTTCCCCATCAGGCGGGCATTGACCTGATAGCGCTTGAGCACGTTGTGCCGATGCTTGCCGTCGCGGTCGCCCATCGACACCCAGGTATCGGTGACGACGCAGTCGGCATCCTTGACCGCGGCTTCCGGGTCGTCGCCGAGCTTGATGGCGGCGCCGGACGATTTCACCCAATCCATCAGCCATTTCTTGGGGCGCAGTTCGGCCGGCGTCGCCACCCGCAGCTGAAACTCGAAACGCTCGGCTGCGTGCATCCAGGACGCCAGCACATTATTGGCGTCGCCGGACCAGGCCACGGTGCGGCCGCGGATCGGCCCGCGCTTTTCCTCAAAGGTCATGACATCGGCCAGCACCTGGCAGGGATGCGAGCGGCGGGTAAGCCCATTGATCACCGGCACGGTGGCGTGGCGCGCGAGCTCGGCCACCGCCTCATGATCGAGGATACGGATCATGATCACGTCAACATAGCGCGAGAGCACGCGTGCGGTGTCGGCCAGCGTCTCGCCGCGGCCGAGCTGCATTTCCTGCGCGGTGAGCAAGATCGCCTCGCCGCCGAGCTGGCGCATGGCGACGTCGAACGACACGCGGGTGCGTGTCGAGGGCTTGTCGAAGATCATGGCCAGCGTCTTGCCGGCAAGCGGCTCCGTGACGACCCCACGCGCACGTTCCGCTTTCATGGCCCGGCTGTTGTCGATCAGCCCGGCCAGCACCGGCTTGGGAACATCGATGAGATCGAGGAAGTGCCGCACGCCGTTTCCGGTCATGACGCCGCCTCCTGCTTGACCGGCCGCGGATGCGCGCGGGCCAGCCGCGCGCAGGCCCGATCGATGCGCGCACAGGCCTCCGCGATCTCGTTTTCTCCGATGATCAGCGGCGGCAGCAGCCGCACCACATTGTCGCCGGCGGCAACCGTGATCATTTTCTCGTTGCGCAATTCGTCCGCCATCTCGGACGCCGGCGGTACCATGCGCAAGCCGATCAGCAGACCTTCGCCGCGCACCTCGGCGATCACCGAAGCGTGACGATCCTTAAGTTCGGCCAGCCGCTGCTTGAGCAGCAGCGAATTCTTCTGCACCCGCTCGAGGAAGCCCTTGGCCGTCACCACGTCGAGCACCGCATTGGCGACCGCCATCGCCAGCGGGTTGCCGCCGAAGGTCGAGCCGTGGCTGCCGGCGGTCATGCCCTTCCCGGCTTCCGTCGTCGCCAGGCAGGCGCCGATCGGAAAGCCGCCGGCGAGCGCCTTGGCCAGTGTCATGATGTCGGGCGTGACGCCGGTATGCTCATAAGCGAACATGGAGCCGGTGCGCCCGATCCCGGTCTGGATCTCGTCGAAAATCAGCAGCAGGCCGTGATCGTCGCATAATTTCCGCAAGGCGCGCAGGAACGTGTGCGGCACCACCCGCACGCCGCCCTCGCCCATGATCGGCTCGATCAGGATGGCGGCGGTTTGCGGACCGATCGCCTTCTTGGTCGCCTCCAGGTCGGCGAAGGGCACTTGGTCGAAGCCCTCGACCGGCGGGCCGAAGCCTTCGAGATATTTTTTATTCCCGGTCGCGGCAATCGCCGCCAGCGTGCGCCCGTGGAAGGCGCCTTCGAACGTGACGATGCGGAACCGCTCAGGCCTGCCGCAGGCGAACTGATATTTGCGCGCCATCTTGATCGCGCATTCGATCGCCTCGGCGCCGGAATTCTGGAAGAACACCGTGTCGGCGAAGCTCAAGGCGCAAAGCCGGTCGGCCAGCCGCTCGGCTTCCGGGATGCGGTACAGGTTGGAGACGTGCCAGAGCTTCCGCGCCTGATCCTCGACCGCGCTCACCAGCCGAGGATGGGCATGTCCAAGAGCATTAACGGCAACGCCGGAGGTGAAATCGAGATAGCGCTCGCCGTCAGCCGTGAACAGCCAAGCGCCCTCGCCCCGCTCGAAAGCGAGGTCGATGCGCGCATAAGTCGGCAATAGATGCGAGCTCACGGCCTGTCTCGTCCATCAAACATTTTCGTTGGCGCATGATCTCTTCCGAAAACCGGTGTCCACTTTCCGGGATCAAGCGCTTTCGTTTGCGCATGATCGCTTTCGAATACCGGTGCCCAGCCCCCATCGGGCCTGGGACATGCCTTCTTTTCGGGACCATGCGCGAGCCGAAAAGAAATGTGCCGCCTCGCCGGGCGGCACTTTTTTTATTCTATTGCAGGCGCTTGCCCTGTCAACACGCGGCTCCGCCGCCCGCTCTATGGACTTAAAATCGCCGCAAGGGCCGATTTTAAAGGAAAAACTGTTGGTAGCTGCGATTGGGGGGTTGCAAAGGCTTGCACGAGAGTCACCGGATATTGTAGCCTCTTGGTACGGTTAGTACGACATCTCGTGCTACGAGGCGATTTCTAGTTCATTTCTGAAGCGTACGGGGTCGGGTGCCCAAAACGGCGCCGGACAACGAGGTTGGATTCCACCCAAGGCCTTGAACGCCTAGGAGAAAACCCGATGGGCTGGACGGACGAAAGGGTCGAACTCCTGAAAAAATTGTGGGCGGACGGGTTGTCCGCCAGCCAGATCGCGGCCGAGCTTGGCGGCATCACCCGCAATGCGGTGATTGGCAAGGTCCACCGCCTCGGCCTCTCCGGCCGCGCCAAAAGCCCTTCCTCGTCGAGCCCGCGGCCGCGCAAGGCGCGCTCCTCCGGCATGATGCGGATTCCCCGGGCGTCGATGCGGGGCAATACCGCGCTGGCCTACGATTACGAAGCCGAACCCGAGCCGGAACTGATCGAAATCCCGGTAGAGCAGCGCAAGACCCTGCTGCAACTGACCGAAAAGACCTGCCGCTGGCCGATCGGCGATCCGGGCAGCTCGGACTTCTTCTTCTGCGGCGGCGAGAGCGTGAACGAGGCCCCGTATTGCGCCTATCACTCGCGCGTTGCCTACCAGCCCATGAGTGACCGGCGGCGCGATCGGCGCCCATTCCGCTGATCAATCAGCTCGCCCGCCCGAAGCGGTCGTCGAGCGCGTAGCCCGCCCCGCGCACGGTGCGGATCGGGTCGGCCATGTGGCCGCGATTGATGGCCTTGCGTAAGCGCCCGACATGCACGTCCACGGTGCGTTCGTCGATATAGATATCGCTTCCCCAAACGCCGTCGAGCAGTTGCTCACGCGAGAACACCCGGCCCGGGCGCTCCATCAGGAACTCCAGCAGGCGGTACTCGGTCGGCCCGAGGTCGATCGGGCGGCCATTGCGCGAAACTCGCTTCTTTTCGCGATCGAGTTCGATGTCGCCGATGTTGAGCACGAGCGCGACCCGTTCCGGGTTAGCGCGGCGCAAAAGTGCGCGCACGCGCGCCAACAGTTCCGGCACCGAGAACGGCTTGACGATGTAGTCGTCGGCGCCGGTGGCGAGCCCACGCACCTTTTCGCTCTCCTCCCCGCGGGCGGTGAGCATGATGATCGGCAGTTGGCGGGTTTCCGGCCGCGCGCGCAGACGGCGGCACAGCTCAATGCCGGACAGGCCCGGCAGCATCCAGTCGAGCACCACCAGATCCGGGCTGCTCTCCTTGAGGCGGGTGTCGGCCTCATCGCCGCGCGCGGCGGTCTCAACCTCGTAGCCTTCGGCCTCGAGGTTGTAGCGGAGCAGCATGGTCAGCGGCTCTTCGTCCTCCACGATCAGGATACGTGCGCCCATGCCGCAGCGCTCCGCTATCTGTCGCCGGCGGTGCGCAAGGCCGCAAGCGTCGTGGTATCGCCCTTCGGCCGCTGGTCAGTGATCGGCCGGCCTTCGATGACATAGTGCACCGTTTCGGCGATGTTGGTGGCATGGTCGCCCATGCGCTCAATGTTCTTGGCGCAGAACAAGAGATGGATGCAGAACGTGATGTTGCGCGGGTCTTCCATCATGTAGGTGAGCAGCTCGCGGAACACCGAGGTACAGACCGCGTCGATTTCCTCGTCGCCGCGCCACACCGCCATCGCCTTGCTGATGTCGCGCCGGGCATAAGCATCGAGCACCGCCTTCATCTGGTAGAGCACCAGATCGGCCATATGCTCGACCCCACGGATCAGCTTGGGCGGCGGAAATTCGCCGTTGAGCGCGATCACACGCTTGGCGATGTTCTTGGCGAGGTCGCCGATGCGCTCTAGATCGTTGGCGAGCCGCAAAGCGCCGACTATCTCACGCAGATCGACCGCCATCGGCTGGCGGCGGGCGATGGTGTTCACCGCCTTTTCCTCGATCTCGCGCTGCAACGCGTCGATATTGGCGTCGGCCTGGGTGATACGCTGGGCCAGCGCGCTGTCGCGCTTGGCCAACGCGTCGACCGAATCGGCAACCTGCTTTTCGGCAAGCCCACCCATCTCGGCCACCATGCGCGAGAGGTCCTGCAGATCGGTGTCGAAGGCCTTGGTGGTATGCAGATCGGTCATTGTTGATGTCCTTCAGTCGCGGACTGGCTCATCTGTATTAGCCGAAGCGACCCGTTATATAGTCCTGGGTACGGCGATCGTTAGGTGTCGTAAACATACGGGTGGTTTCGCCGTATTCGATCAGCTCGCCGAGATACATGAACGCGGTGAAGTCCGATACGCGCGCAGCCTGCTGCATGTTGTGAGTCACGATGGCAATCGTGTAGTCGTCCTTGAGCTCGTCGATCAGTTCCTCGATCTTGGCGGTGGAGATCGGATCGAGCGCCGAGCATGGCTCGTCGAACAGGATCACCTCCGGCCGTACCGCGACGGTGCGGGCGATGCAAAGCCGCTGCTGCTGGCCGCCCGAGAGCGAAAGCCCGTTGGCGTTTAGCTTGTCCTTGACTTCCTCCCACAACGCGGCGCGTTGCAGCGCGTGCTGCACGCGGCTATCCAGTTCGGATTTCGGCAGCCGTTCATACAACCTGATGCCGAATGCGATGTTTTCGTAAATCGTCATCGGGAACGGCGTCGGCTTTTGGAACACCATGCCAACCTTGGCGCGCAATAGATTAAGATCCTGCGACGGCGACAGAATATCCTCGTTATCGAGCCGCACATGCCCGGTGGCGCGCTGGTTGGGATAAAGGTCGTACATCCGGTTGAGGATGCGCAGCAGCGTGGACTTGCCGCAGCCGGACGGGCCGATGAACGCTGTCACTTTGCCGTGGTAAAGCGACACGTTGATGTTTTTCAGCGCGCGATTGTCGCCGTAATAAAAATCCAGGTTCGCAATCGTAACCTTGTCGACAAGGTCTTCGACGTTCCCCGCGGAGTGCGAGACGGTCGGTACGGTGTAACTGGCTACGCTCATGACGTTTTTCTCTGTGCCCCGAGGAAGCGCGCGATGATGCTGAGCGCAAGCACCGCCAAGGTAATGATCAAGGCGCCGGTCCAGGCGAGATGTTGCCAATCCTTGTAGGGACTAAGCGCGAACTGGAAGATGACGACCGGCAGGCTGGAGACCGGAGCATTCATATTTGTGCTCCAGAACTGGTTGTTGAGCGCGGTAAACAGCAGGGGCGCGGTCTCGCCGCTGATGCGCGCGACCGCCAGCAAGACGCCGGTGATCATGCCGGCGCGGGCGGCGCGGTAGGCGACCTTGGTGATCATCAGCGCGCGCGGCAGGCCGATCGAAGCGGCGGCCTCGCGCAGCGTGTCGGGCACCAAAGTGAGCATATCCTCCGTGGTGCGCACCACCACCGGTACCACGATCACCGCGAGCGCAACGGAGCCGGCCCAGCCGGAGAAATGGCCCATCTGAGCGACCATGATCTCATAGATGAACAACCCGATCACGATCGATGGCGCGCTCAGCAAGATGTCGTTGATGAAACGCACCACCGTGGTCAATTTGTCGTAGCGGCCGTACTCCGCCATGTAGGTGCCGGCGAGAATGCCAAGCGGTGTGCCGATCGCCACCGCGATCGCCGTCATGACCAGGCTGCCCATGATCGGATTGAGCAGACCGCCAGCGGCGCCGGGCGGCGGCGTCATTTGGGTAAACACGGCAAGCGATAGACCGCCGAAGCCTTCCCAAAACAGCACGCCGAGGATGAGCGCCAGCCAGCTCAAGCCGAATCCGGTCGCAAAAAAGGCAAGTCCCATGGTGATGACGTTGCGGCGGCGGCGCTTGGCGTAGAGCGGGCTTGCGGCTCCTGAAATCAGGGCCATGGTCAGCCTCCGATCCGCGCGTTGATACGCATCAACATCAGGCGGGCAAGAGCCAGCACGATGAAAGTGATGACGAACAGAATAAGGCCGAGCGCAATCAGCGACGAAGTGTAAAGGTCGCCGACGGCTTCGGTGAACTCATTGGCGATGGTCGCGGAAATCGTCGTGCCCGGCGCCAGGATCGAGCCGGAAATGCGATGCGCATTTCCGATCACGAAGGTCACTGCCATGGTTTCGCCGAGCGCCCGGCCGAGGCCCAGCATCACGCCGCCGATGACGCCGACGCGGGTAAACGGCAACACCACGTAGCGCGCCACCTCCCAGGTGGTGCAACCAAGTCCATAGGCGGCCTCCTTGAGCACCGGCGGCACGGCCTCGAACACGTCGCGCGAGATTGAGGTGACAAACGGCAGCACCATGATCGCGAGGATCAGCCCGGCAGTCAGGATGCCGATGCCGTAGGGCGGGCCTTCGAATAGCGTGGAGAGCACCGGGACGTCGCCGAATATCGTGATTAGGAACGGCTGCACGTATTGTTGCAGGAACGGCGCGAATACGAACAATCCCCAGATGCCGTAGATGATGCTGGGAATGCCGGCGAGCAGCTCGATGGCGATGCCGATCGGGCGGCGCAGCCACATTGGGCACAATTCAGTCAGGAACAGCGCAATGAACAAGCCGACCGGCACCGCGATCAGCATGGCAATGAAAGAAGTGACGATGGTCCCGTAGATCGGCGCGATGGCGCCGAATTTTTCGGTTACCGGGTTCCAGACCTCTTCGTAGAGAAAGCTGAAACCGAATGTGTGCAACGCCGGCAAGGAGCCGTGCACCAGCGAAATGATGATGCCACTGAGGATGACGAGAACCGTTACGGCGGCGGCACGCGTGAGGTGGCGGAATGCTGCATCGCCCACCCGCAAACGCCCGAGCACTTTTGCCCGGTCAACGCGCTCGGCGGCCGACATGGTCCCGCCCTGCAACGCCACATCAACCACGGGTCGCCTCCCGGCAACTTGCTGCATCCGGTCCCTCCGTTTGGCCGCTGCGTCCGGGGAGACCACTCAAGCGGCCCGGAGGCCGCATGACAAGCCGCCTTGTGAGCGGCGGTGGACAAGAAAGGGGCGCCTTGTCGGCGCCCCTTCCCGCAGTCGTCAAGGTCACATGGTTGCCGCGTAGACGGGCTTGCCGCTCGCGTCCTTGACCTCGCTCTTCCAATACTGCTCGACATCCTTCACCACATTGGCCGGCATCGGCACATAGTCGAGGGTTTCGGCCATCTTGCCGCCGTGGTGATAGGCCCAGTCAAAGAACTTCAGCGCTTCGGCTGTCGCCTTCGGATCGACCGGCTTCTTGTAGACCAGGATCCAGGTCGCCGCCGTC
The DNA here is from genome assembly GCA_963789455.1 of uncultured Alphaproteobacteria bacterium. Classification (GTDB taxonomy): domain Bacteria; phylum Pseudomonadota; class Alphaproteobacteria; order Rhizobiales; family Xanthobacteraceae; genus Pseudolabrys. The sequence continues at coordinate 64,281 of CAWBLD010000009.1, forward strand.
ATCGGCCACGACTGGTCGCCGGGCTGGTTGGCGAGGATCACGCCGTAACCGGGCTGCGACTTCCAGTCGGCGTTGGCGGCTGCGGCCTGGAACGCTTCCGAAGTCGGGGCGACCGTCTTGCCGGCCTTGTTGACCATCTTGGTGTAGGTCAGCTTGTTCTGCAGCGCATAGGCATACTCGACATAGCCGACCGAACCCTTGGTGTTGCCGACATTGTTGGCGACGCCTTCGTTACCCTTGGCGCCGATGCCCACCGGCCACTGTACCGAGGTCGCGGAACCGACCTTCGACTTCCAGGTCGGGCTGACGTCCTGCAGATAGTAGGTGAAGTTGAAGGTGGTGCCGGAGCCGTCCGAGCGATGCACGACCGCGATCGCCTGATGCGGCAGCTTGGCATGCGGGTTGAGCTGCTTGAGCGCGGCGTCGTCCCACATCTTGATTTCGCCGAGGAAGAGCTTGGCGAGCGTCGGACCGTCGATGACGAGTTCGCCCGGCTTGACGCCTTCCAGATTCACGACCGGCACGATGCCGCCCATGACCATCGGGAATTGGGCAAGACCGGTGGCGTCGAGATCCTTGCCTTTGAGCGGCGCATCGGAGGCGCCGAAAGTCACGGTCTTGGCCTTGATCTGCTTGATGCCGCCGCCGGAGCCGATCGACTGATAGTTCAGCCCGTTACCGGTTTCCTTTTTATAGGCGTCGGCCCATTTGGCGTAGATCGGATAAGGGAAGGTGGCGCCGGCGCCGGAAATGTCGGCGGCGCTGGCCGGAACAATAGCAGCGGCGGCGATGAAACCGGCGGCTGCCCATGTCGTCCAATGTTTCAAGGGGTCTCTCCATGTTGGCGGCCAAAAGCGTGCGCAGGGCCAAAAGCCCGTGATTCCGCCTTTGCGCCCGTCGTCGGGCGGCCGCTGTTGCTTTAAAACGCTCTCCAAGCGTGAGCTTCGGACAGTTTTTTGTTTGTATTGCGAGACGTTCCGAAGTCGAGCTCAGCCATAGGCGCCGCATGTCACCGTTCTATAAAGCTTTGGTGACATTCACATGACAGTTTAACCGTTTGATTTTTCTAAAATTTCTTCCGTAACGAGAGAATCCTTAGTGCGTAATGGCAGATGCATGGTGAAGGTGGCGCCTTCGCCCGGCGTGCTCTCGATGTTCAATCGGCCGCCGTGGCGGTTGAGCACGTGTTTGACCAGCGCCAAGCCCAATCCGGTTCCGCCCTGAGCGCGGCTGTCGGCGACATCGACACGGTAGAACCGCTCGGTCAGCCGCGGCAGATGCTCGGGGGCGATGCCCGGCCCGTAGTCGCGCACCGCCACGCGCACCTCCGGCGCACCGCTGCGGGTCTGGCTGCGGCTGAGCGTGATATCCACCCGCTTGCCGGCGGCGCCGTATTTGAGCGCGTTCTCCACCAGATTTTCGAGCGCGCGGATCAATTCATCGCGGTCGCCGAGCACGATCAGGGGGTCTGGCGGCGCGGCAACCTTGATCGTGACGTCGCGGTCGCGCGCCAGCGTCTGCAATCCGTCCGCTACCTGCCGCACGATCGGCGCCAGATCGAGCGGTGTATTCGGCTGCAGATGCGCGTTGAGTTCGATGCGCGACAGCGAGAGCAGGTCGTCGATCAGGCGGGCCATGCGGGTGGCTTGGCCCTGCATGATGGCGAGGAATTTGGCGCGCGCCACCGGATCGTCCTTGGCGGTCCCCTGCAAGGTCTCGATAAAGCCGAGCAGGGCCGCGAGCGGCGTGCGCAACTCATGGCTGGCATTGGCGATGAAATCGGCGCGCATTTCCTCGACCCGGCGCAGCGGGGTGAGATCGTTGAACGTCATCAGCAGGATATCGGACTGACCATCGCCGGCGGTCGCCAGCCTCACCGGCGTCACAAAGGCTTCGAACCAGCGGTCGAGCGGCACGCGTTCGAAGAATTCCACCCGTTGCGGCGTCCGGCTGGCAGTGGCGCGCCGGATCGCCTCGACCAGCTCCGGCATGCGCAAGGTGATCAAGGCCGGTTCGCCGCGGCGCAGCGACGGCGCGATCGCCGATGCCGCCGTGTTGAAGGCGATGACGCGGCCATCGCGGTCGAGCACGATCGCCGGCCCAGGCAATCCGCCGATCAGCGATTCGATCAGCAGCGCCTGCGGATGCGGGGCGGTGCGATCGGCTATCGGCGCCAACCGGCCGCTGTCGGCGTCCGCGCCCAGCCTGCCGAGCAGCGCAAGCCAAGCCGCACGCAGGCGGCTCGGCCAATCCGCGCCGCGCGACAAGTTTGCGCCGTTATCTTCGCTCGCCATGGTCAATCGGCGCTGGTTTTCTCGGCTTCGATCTCGCTGCGGATCGGCGCGGTCACGCTCGTCACCGGATGCAATGCGGGTTTCACACGCGCGCCGCGCATATTCAGCCATATTTCGCGCGCGCCCAAAACAATCAGCGCAATGACAAACGGCGCCAAATAATAAAGCAGCCGGAACAACAACAGGCCCGCCAGCACTTCCTCCTTATCGAATTGCCACAAGGCCACCAGCATGGCGGCGTCGAATACGCCGAGACCGCCGGGCGCGTGGCTGGCGAAGCCGAGCAGCGTGGCCGACACGAATACCACCGCCAGCGTCACAAAGCCGATATTCGGCTCGTCCGGCAGCAGCATGTACATGGCGAGCGCACAGCAGCCGAGATCGAGAATGCCGATGGCAATTTGCAGCAGCGTGGACGGCCCGCTCGGCAAATGCACTTTCCATTCGCCCCGCCCGATCTCGCGCGGCGCGCTCCAGACCCAACCGAGATAAGATCCGAGCGCGGCCAGCATGGCGCCCGCGATGCAGCGGTTGGCCCAATCCGGCAGTTGATCGATCCAGCCTGCGGCCTGCGGCGTATAGGCGACGCCGAGACCCAGCACGGTGGCATTGCCGAGCCAGAAGGTCAGGCCGGCCACGAAACAGATCTTCGCCACCTCGATGGCGTCGAGCCCGTAGGCCGAATAGATGCGGTAGCGCACCGCGCCGCCGGTGAACACGGTAGCGCCGATATTGTGGCCGATCGAATAGCTGGTAAATCCGGAAAGCGCGGCGATCCGATACGGGATTTCCTTGCGCCCGATCGTGCGCAGCGCGAACCAGTCGTAGAAGGTGAGCGTGAAATAGCCGCCGGCGACGAACGCAGCGGCGGCGCCGATGTGGCGCAGCTCGGTCGACTTCAGCGCTGCGATCACCTCATCGACATTGATGTCGTGCAGCATGTGGATCAGCACCACCACCGCTACGGCGATGATGGCCAGGCTGAGAAGCACGCCGACCCGATTCCAGCCAATATGGTCCTGGAAGAATCGCGCCCCCGCGCGCAGCAAATTGAGCATTGTTCCTCCGCACTAGCGTGTGGGTCCCGGCTCAACGACCCGCGACGCCGCGCACCCTGACAGCGCGCTAGGCGACCCCACTAGCAGAACTCACTCCCCGGCGCGAGTGGACCGCCGGCGGCCCCCACGATTTGCTGATTCCCACGGTAAACGGCCCATGGCTCAACCAAGGCCTGCAAGGCAATGGAATCGGCTTCGGCGACAACCAAGCCTGCCGGCCTATCAAGCCGCGAAAAACTCGTGCAGCGCCGCCGTCGTCTCCACCGGCGCTTCCTCGGACAGGTAATGTCCGCACGGCAGTGCTTTGGCGCCGGCGATATTGGGGGCATAGCGCTGCCAGATCTCGGCAGGACCAGGATTGTGGTTACGGCCCACCCCGCCAGTCGCACCCCACAGCAACAGCACCGGGCAATCGATTTTGCGGCCGGCCGCCAAGTCTTTCGCGTCCATCTCCAGGTCGATACCGGCTGCCGCGCGGTAGTCCTCGCAGATGGCATGGATGGTCGCGGGATTGCGGAAGCAGCGCTTGTATTCGGCGAGCGCGTCCTTATCGAAGAAGCTCAGGCCCTGTTTGGTTTTCGCGAGTTTCTTCTCGATGAACCAATCCGGATCGGCGCCCATCATGCGCTCGGGCAAGTCATAGGGCTGGATGTTGAAGAACCAGTGCCAGGAGAACGTCGCCCATACCATATTGATGTTGTTGTACAGGTAATGCTGCGGAATGATGTCGAGGATGGCCGCGCGCATCACCTTCTGGGGATGATCGAGGCACATGCGATGCAGCACGCGCGCGCCGCGATCGTGACCGGCGGCGAAAAACCGCTCAAAGCCGAGCGCCGCCATTATCTCGACCTGGTCCTGCGCCATGGCACGGAACGAATAGCCGGAATGATCGTCGCCGCCGGGCGGCTTTTCCGAATCGCCATAGCCGCGCAGGTCGGTGCAAACGACGGTGAATCGCCGAGCCAACGTCGGCGCCACCTTCAGCCACGACAGATGCGTGAACGGATTGCCGTGCATCAGCAGCAGCGGCGGTCCGCTGCCGCCGGTGACAGCGACGATGCGCGCACCGCTGGTCTTGATTTCGCTGCGGGTGAAGTTTTCGAGCATGGTGTGACTTGTCGCCAAGACGGGGATCGGTTTATCGGTGCCCAATATAACAGGCTCAATTCACCAAAAAGGAAAGCCCGAGCTGCGCGCCGGCCCTCCGCCTTGCGGCAAGGTCCGCCCACTTGCAGTTCGGGCGTAAAACCGCCAATTGTCTGGGGGAATGCCAAGACTTAGCCGGAGACGCAATGACCGCTACTAACCAGCCGCAGATGATGCCGTTGCGGGTGACGCGTAACGACAGGATCGCCGACGGCATCCATATGCTGGAGTTCCGCGATGCGGACGGCCAGCCGCTGCCGGAATTTTCCGCCGGCGCGCATATTGCGATCCAGGCGCCGAACGGCGCGCTGCGCAAATATTCCCTGTGCAACGACCCGGCCGAGCGCGAGCGCTACCTGGTCGCGGTCAAGCGCGAAACCAATGGCCGCGGCGGCTCCATCGATCTGGTTGACCATGTCAAGGCCGGCGACCAGCTGATGGTGGGCGCTCCGGTCAACGACTTCGGGCTCCCGCCGCGCGCGCAGGACTTCTTGTTCATTGCCGGCGGCATCGGCATCACGCCGATCATGGCCATGATCCGCCAGCTGCGGACGGAGGGCAAACGCTTCCGCTTGTTTTATTGCACGCGTTCGCCGGAGACGACCGCGTTCCTCGATGAGCTGAATTCGCCCGAATTCAAGGACCATGTCACCATTCATTACGATCAAGGCGATCCGGGCCGCTCACTCGATCTGCGGCCGATCTTGGCCGAGCGGAAGAACCGCGAGCATCTGTATTGCTGCGGGCCGCGCCCCCTGATGGAGGCGGTGCGCAAAATGACCGACCACTGGTCGTCGGCCGCCGTGCATTTCGAGGCGTTCAGCGATGCCGAAACGCACAAGCCGACCGACAAACCGTTCAAGGTGAGACTGGCGCGTTCGGGCGCGGTCATCGAAGTGCCGGCGACCAAGACCATCCTGGAGGCGCTGCGCGAGCACGGCCTCGACGTGCCGAGCTCCTGCGAGACCGGCACCTGCGGGACCTGCCGCACCAAGCTCATCGCCGGCGAGGCCGACCATCGCGACCTGGTGCTGCACGACCACGAACGCGCCGACACCATCATGATCTGCGTGTCGCGCGCCCGCACCGACGAGATCACCATCGATCGTTGAGCGCCGGTCCGGGTTCGCTCGCGCCCCCGGGACTAGCGTTTCTATTGCTGGATCGATCGCAAATAGACGGTCACCGCGCGGGCATCGCGGCCGCTGAACCTAAACTCCGGCATGGCGGGATGGCTGGACGAAAGGCCGCGCTCGAGCAGCCGCGGAAACCGATCGAGATCGAAACTGCGGCTGAGCGTGCGAAACGGCAGCGCGCCGCGCACCGGACTGTCGCCGGTCTTCCCGATCGCGTGGCAGCGCGCACAGAATTCCTTGAGCAGCGCGCGGCCGCGCCGGGCCGGATCCTGCGCTTGCGCGGCGGAGCCTGGCAGCGCAAGCGCCAGCAACGACGCGATCAGCAGCACAATTATTATCGGGAGCCGTTGCATCTGGCGCCCCATGACCGCTGTTGATGACAAAAGCGGACATCGCACCGATTTGGCACGATGTCCGTTTTTTGACCCAAGGCGGACCTTCATCGATTTCGCGTCCGCCTCTCGTCGTTGCATCGATTACCGCCGTGAGCGCTGACGATCCAACGCAGATTGTGCTCGCCGCTATTCGCAATATTTGCAGGGCGGGAAGTCACGGCTGTAGACCGGCTGGGCCAAGAACTTCGCCTTGTCATAGGTCCAGAACGTGCTGACGGCGGGGTAGGTCTTGATGACCGTGTTCCACAGCTCGGCTTTCGGATAGCCGAACATCTTCTTCTTTTCGACCTTCTTGATGTAGATATTCTGGATCGGGCTCTTGGTCGCGGGATCGAGGCGTACCGGTCCGCGCGGCGTAGCGATCTCGATCGTCGACATGGTTTTGATGAATTGGATCGGTCCGGGATATTTGCCCTTGTGCTTGGCGAGCGTCAGGTCGATCCATTTCGCGGCCGAATAGTTGACCTCGGAATAGTAGGACGGCACCTTGCCGTACTTCGCCCGGTACTTCTTGACGAAGGCCTCGTTGGCCGGCGTCTCCAGCGCGGCGCTGTATTGCAGCGCTGAAACGTCGCCGATCACCTCATCGCCCATAAAAGGCAGCGCGAACTCGTCATAGCTCGTTCCGCCGCCGACGATCGGCTTCTTGTTGCCCGATGCGCGCAGCTGCTTTGGGAACTGCAGCGACATCGGTCCCACCATTAGCGTGAAGATGGCGTCGGCGTCGCTCTTCAGGGTCGGGATGTAAGGCCCGAAGTCCTTGGTGCCGAGCGGCACCCAGACCTTTTGGATAATCTTGCCGCCGCAGTCTTCAAAGGTTTGCTGGAAGCCACCCAACTGCTCATAGCCAAAGGCATAGTCGGCGGCGATCGCGGCGATTTTCTTGTAGCCCTGGTCGCAGGCCCATTGGCCGAGCGGATGATTGGGCTGCGAAGGCACCCAGCCGGCGAGCACGAGATACGGATATTTGGCGACCTGCCGCTGCGCCAGGTCGTCGGCGGTGGAGACGGTGCCCACGTACAGCATCTTGTATTCGGTGCTGACCGGCGCGAGCGCATAGGCGGAGGAGGCCAGCACGGCGCCGACCAGCATATCCACCTTGTCCTGCAGGATCAGCTTCTTCGCCTTGGCGACGTCGACATCCGGCTTACCCTGGTCGTCTTCGACGATGAAGTTCACCTTGGCGCCGCCGAGCTTGCCGTTGTGCTCGTCCAGATACATCTGAAAGCCGTTGACCATGTCGGTCCCGAGCTGGGTAAAGATACCCGTGCGCGGCGCCAAGAATCCGATTTTGAGTTCTTGCGCTTGCGCGGGCATCGACGCGCCGAATGCGAACGCGGCGGCGAGACACAGCGACGGCAAAATTCGCGAAAGATTATTCATCGTCATTCCCTCCCAACGGGCCGCCAATGTTTTTGCGATTAGTTTGCGGCGGCAAACGATTAGCACGAAAAAAGTCGGGATGCCATTCATGTGAAGTTGAGACGTCGGTGGCACGAAGCGGACAATGCCCACTCACGCGATGGGTGCCCACTGTTGGAAGTGAAGCGGACGTCCGTCAGATGATGCCCGGCTATGTCTCAGACGGCGTCTGCCCACCGGCTCAAATTTCGATGAGTTGGCAAATGGCGCGCCGGAAGGGATTCGAACCCCTGACCCCCAGATTCGAAGTCTGGTGCTCTATCCAGCTGAGCTACCGGCGCCTGTGGTCCCTGCTGTGGGATGACGCGCCCTTCGAATTTCAGCAGTCTGCCTCAAGACGCGCCACTCAATATCAACGGCATAGGACGCCATTTGCAAGCCGAAAAGACGCACATGCGCCGGCTATGCGCCTTTCGCGCCGCCAGGCGAAGCCATAGCGGGCGCCCGCCCACCGGCGTCAACGCCGGCCCGAACACGGGGCCATCGCTCTGGGCGCCCCCAGAAAGAGTCCGAGCCATATGATCCTCGCGGGCGGGCTCCCCGATCTAGAAGATGTACGACGATTGAGCAGCCTGTTGGCGGCAGGGACGGCTATTCCGGGAGGCAGATCGGTGCGGGCGCATGAAGTCGTGCGCAACATCGTCAAGGAAAAACTCGCGCGCAACGAGATCGTCGCGTCGATGACGGTCCGCCTGGCGCGCGGCGTCGAGATCGCGTAGATCGCGAAGACCGCCGGCTTCGACATGATCGATATCGATCTCGAGCATTCAAGTTTTTCACTCGACACCGCCGGACAGATTTGCCTGGCGGCCTTGAGCGCGGGCATCACCCCGATGGTTCGCGTTCCCAGCAACACGCCGGACTATATTTCGCGGGTTCTCGACGGCGGCGCGCTCGGCGTCATCGCGCCGCATATCGCCTCGGCTGCGGAGGCGCGTGCCGTCGTCAAGGCGGCGAAATTTCCCCCGCTCGGCGAGCGTGGCGCCGGCGGCGGCCTGCCGCATTTGCAATACCGCGCGTTCCCGGTCGCGGAGGCCAATGCCGCGCTCAACGATGCCACCATGGTCATCGTGCAGTTCGAATCCGTTGAGGCGGTGGACAAGGCCGACGAGATCGCCGCGGTCGACGGCGTCGACATGGTGCTGATCGGCGTCAACGACGTGCTCGCGAGCCTGGGAATTCCCGGCCAGTACGAACATGCCAAGGTGCGCGACGCCTATGCGCGCACCATCGCGGCCTGCCGCAAGCACGGCAAGCATGTCGGCGTCGGCGGTCTGCCGGCGCGCCCGAAACTGGCGGCGGAATTCGTCGCCATGGGCGCGCGGCTGGTGTCGGCCGGAACGGACATTCAGTTTCTGCTCGCCGCCGCGACCGAGAAGGCCAAGCAGGCGCACGCGATGCCGGTGTGACGCAAATGTCTGCGGCATATCCGGTTCTTGGCGTTGCGCATTCGCCGATCGCCCGCGTCTCGTCGACACCCCGGCCCGGCTTTATCAATTCCAGCGGCAAGTAAAGCTTGGAAGAATCTATGTGCAGGAAGCTCGCAGCTGCCGCGCAAGCTTAGCGCCGCGTCGGCGCGTCGTGCCAATTTGCAGCGTTGCTTGGCGCGTCACCCCACTCGGCCATTTCCGATGCGCTGTAAGTCCCGATAAGGCCGGCGCCGCTCGCAATTTGCGGGGTTTACCCCGCCAGGAATTTCGTTATATAGTGTGACTATATAACCAAAACTGGGCGCTTTTCGATGGCCATTGAAGCAATTGTGACGTTGAAAAGCGAGGACGTCGCCGGCATCGGGCGCGAGCGCATTCGGCTGCTGCAGGCCGTCGCCCGGGAGGGCAGCATATCGGCAGGGGCCAAAGCGGCGGGGCTAACCTACAAGGCCGCCTGGGATGCGCTCGACGCCATGGCCAACCTGTTCGGCCGTCCGCTCCTGGAAACACGCACCGGCGGCAAAGCGGGCGGCGGCGCCCGCCTCACGCCAATCGGCGTTCGCGTGATCGAGGCCTATAACCGCCTGGAAGCGGAAATGACCCGCGTCCTGCGCGTGCTCGAGCCTGAGCTCGCCGGCAGCGGCATTTCACCGCTCCATCTCGTGTCGGGGTTCCTGATGAGAACGAGCGCCCGCAATGCGCTGCGCGGCACGATCGCGGACATCCGTTCCGACACGCTCAATGCCGAGGTCGCGGTCACGGTGTCGGACGGCACGACGATCTACGCGCTGGTGACCAATGAGAGCGTCCGCACTCTTGGCCTGTGCGTCGGCCGCGAGACGATCTTGCTGATCAAGGCCTCGTTCGTCGTGATCGTGCCGGGCGAGCACGCACCGGCCACATCGGTGCGCAATTGCCTGCGCGGCGTGGTGCAGCGCTGCGAGACGTCGCCCGTCAGCGCCGAGGTTGTTCTCGACATCGGCGGCGGCAAGACGCTCGCCGCCACCATCACGGCGACCAGCGCCGCGACGCTCGGCCTCGCTCCCGGTCAGCCGGCCTGCGCGCTGTTCGACGCCGCCCACGTCATCGTCGCCATCGATTGAACCGCGGAAGAACACTATGACAATTAAAGTACTGCTCCGGCTTGTCCTCGGCGTTGCAACGGCCTCGGCTATCGGCACCGGCGCTTTCGCGGCGCAGACCAACGTTGCGGTCGCCGCCAACTTCACCGACGCAGCCAAGGAAATCGCGGCCGCGTTCAGGCAGAAGACCGGCCATGAAGCCGTGTTGAGTTTCGGCTCAAGCGGGCAACTCTACACCCAGATCACGCAGGATGCGCCGTTTCAGATCATGCTCTCGGCCGATGACGCGCGCCCGAAGAAACTGATCAGCGGTGGCTTCGCCGTGCCGGACAGCCAATTCACCTATGCGATCGGCAAACTCGTGCTCTGGAGCAAGAACCCAAATCTCGTAAAGGGTGAGGCGACGTTGAAAAACGGAACGTTCGGCAAGCTCTCGATCTGCAATCCCGTCGCCGCTCCTTATGGAGCCGCCGCCGTCGCGACCATGAAATCGCTTAATCTCTACCAGACGCTACGGCCAAAGCTCGTGGAAGGGGCAAACGTCACGCAAGCCTTCCAGTTCGTCGCCACTGGCAACGCCGAAATCGGTTTCGTCGCCCTCTCACAGCTGCGCGGGAATATCGGCGGGTCGCGCTGGCTCGTCCCGCAGAATCTCTATAAGCCGATCAAGCAGGACGCTGTGCTCTTGAAGAAGGGCGCCGGCAATGCGGCGGCCGTCGCCTTCATGGCGTTTCTGAAAAGTCCGCAAGCGCGCGCGATCATCGAAAAATACGGATATGGTTTCGACAGCAATAGTTGACCGGTCATGCAGGATCTGCCTCCCGACATTTGGATCGCGATCCGTCTGACGATCGAACTCGCAGCGACCGCGACCGTCATCCTGCTGATCATCGCCACGCCGATCGCGTGGTGGCTGTCACGCTCGCGCGCCCGGTGGAAAGAGGCGGTAGCCGCGATTGTGGCGCTGCCCTTGGTGCTGCCGCCGACCGTCCTCGGCTACTACCTGCTGGTCGTGCTGGGCCCGAGCGGACCGGGCGGATTCGTTGCCGGACTATGGGGCGCACGCACCCTCGCCTTCACTTTCGAGGGCCTGGTCATCGGGTCGGTCATCTATTCCATGCCGTTCGTGGTCCAGCCGATCCGCAATGCCTTCGACGCCCTGGGGGACCGTCCGCTCGAAGTGGCGGCGACGCTGCGGGCTTCGCCCACGCGCGCGTTCTGGACCGTGGCTTTGCCATTGGCGCGCCCGGGCTTTCTGACCGGGACGGTGCTTGGCTTTGCCCATACCGTCGGCGAATTCGGCATCGTGCTGATGATCGGCGGCAGCATTCCGGGGAAAACCAAAGTCCTGTCGGTCGCCATCTACGATTATGTCGAAACGTCGCAATGGCATGAAGCGAGCATCCTTGCCGCCGGCATGGTGATCTTCGCTTTCGCTGTCATTCTTTCAATGATGCTGTTTGAGAAACGCGTGGCGCGAGTCGGTGAATGACCGAATCGAAAATCATCGATGTTGCTTTCCGCGGGAGCTCTGGGGCGGTTTACCCTTGACGCAGCATTCACGGTTCCCGCTACCGGGATCACGGCGTTGTTCGGCCCGTCCGGTTGCGGCAAGACCACCGTGCTCCGGTGCATGGCGGGTCTTCAGCGATTAAGCGAAGGCTTCTGCGCAATCAGCGGTGACATCTGGCAGGACCGCACGACTTTCCGGCCGGCTTACAAGCGGCCGGTCGGTTATGTCTTCCAGGAGGCAAGCCTGTTTCCGCATCTCTCGGTTCGCCGCAACCTGCTCTTTGGTGCGCCGCGCCGGCGGCAGATTTCGGCGGCGACGGAAACCCATTTCAACGAGGTGATCGATCTGCTCGGCTTGGCGGCGCTGCTCGAGCGCTCCCCGCAAAACCTCTCCGGCGGAGAGCGCCAACGGGTGGCGGTCGGCCGTGCCCTGCTTTCGGAGCCGAAGCTGCTGCTGATGGACGAACCCCTGTCGGCACTCGACCGGCAGACCAAGGACGAAATTCTGCCGTTTCTTGAGCGGCTGCATGCCAGTCTTTCGCTGCCGGTCATTTATGTCAGCCACGACATCGCCGAAGTCGAGCATCTCGCCGATAATTTGGTGCTGATGCAGGCAGGCCGTATTGTTGCTGCCGGACGCTTCAGCGAAGTCAGCAGCAATCCCAACCTGCCTCTGGCCCTTGCGAAAGAGGCCGCCGTCAGCCTCGATGCCGTCGTGCGGACTTACGATGAAAAATACGGCCTTGCGACCTTGGATGTGGAAGGCGGCAGCTTCACCGTGCCGATGGCGAGCGCATCGATTGGCAGCCGCCGGCGCCTCACCATTGCAGCGAGTGCCGTTAGTCTGGCGCGTGAGCCGTCGCGCGCGACGACGGTCCTTAACATTTTACCCGCCGCCATCCTATCGGTGACCTCTACCGGCGAGCACGAGGCCGTCGTCGTGCTAGGCCTCGGCCCGGAAGGCACCGGTAGCCGTCTGCTTGCGCGCATCACCCGGCGATCGTGGGACGACCTCGGGCTCGCGCAAGGCATGGTGATCTACGCCCAAGTCAAAGGCGTTGCCCTGGCGGCAGCATGACCTCACGGCTTCTGGTCGCAAGCGGACCACGTCACGCAAGCCGAGGCCAAAGTTTGACGGGAAAAATGCGGTTCAAAAACGTCCGGCTGACAAGAGCCCAATGGCGCGCCCGAAGAGATTCGAACTCCTGACCCCCAGATTCGTAGTCTGGTGCTCTATCCAGCTGAGCTACGGGCGCTGATACCGCCGCCGGAAAATCGGCCGCGGACCGTGGGATAGCTATCGTCTTGGGGTTTCATTGGCAAGGGTTGCCGCGGTCAACGCCGATATTCCTTGCTCGGCCTGCCGGGCCCAGTCCAGCGCCTGGTTCTCGACGCGGATGCGCGTGGCGAGGAGCGCCGCATTGGCAAGTGAAAAAACCAGCGCGAACAACGGCAAGTAAAGCGCCAGCGGAACCACCGCGATCTCGCCAACGACGATCCAATAATTCGGATGACGCAGCCAGCGGTAGGGTCCACGCGCCACAGGCGCGACACCCGGTAGCACGATCACCCGCGTGGTCCAGCGCCAGCCGAGCGTAGCGATCACCCACAACCGGCCGGCCTGCAGCAGGATGAAAATCGTGAGCCAGAACGGATCGATGCTGCGATCATGGCCGAGCATCCACAAGCCGAGCAGCCAAAACGCGTGCAACGCGACCATCAGCGGGTAATGCGCGGCGCCGAATTCAACGCCGCCCGCCGCACACAGCCGTGCGGTATTCCATTGTGCGAAGCCCAACTCGGCGAGCCGCTGCACGATCAGGAAAGCGATCAGCCAAGCCCCCTCACCCACGGGCATTTTCCTCGCGCATGATCTTTTCCGACCCAGCTTCGCCCCCCGAAGCGGGTTGCGCGAAGGCGGGAAACCGGTCCTCCACCCTCGGATCAAGTCCGAGGGCAAGCTTTTTCGAAATCATGCGCCGGCCTCGAGCGCAAGAAAACTCGCGGTGAAGCCGGGACCGAGCGTCGTCAGCACCGCCGTTCCGCGCAAGCCGCGCTTGAGTGCGCGCTCAAGCACGAACAGCACGGTCGGCGCCGACATGTTGCCGTGACCACGGAGCACCTCGCGCTCGTCGCGCAGCGTGCCGTGCTGTAGTTCGAGCGCCGTCTCGATGCCCTCAAGCACCTTGGCGCCGCCGGGATGACAGATGAATTGCGGCGCTTCGATCCGCGCACTCTTGATAAAGCGGCGCAGCGGCGCCGCCAGCCGCTGCTCGATGAAGCGCGGCAGCGAACGAGACAGCACCACGCCGAAGCCGACGGGATCGATCGCCCAACCCATGATGTCGAGGGTACCGGGCCACGTGTGCTCGGCCGTTGCGCCAATGCGCACATCCCCCTTATCGGAACCGGCGCGCAGCACCATTGCCGCGGCACCGTCGCCGAACAGGGCCGAACAGATAATGTCGGCCTTGGCACCCCGGTCGGAGCGAAAAGCCAGCGTGGACAATTCGACCGCCACCACGAGCACAACCTCGCCCGGCACGGCGCGGGCGAGCCGCGCGCCGACCGACAAGCCCGCCGCACCGCCGCCGCAGCCGCGCCCGAACACGGGCACGCGCAGTACCGAAGGCTTGAAGCCCATCTCCGCGCCGACGCGCGCTTCGAGACTGGGCGTGGCGATGCCGCTCGAAGAAACCGTGACGATCACGTCGACGTCGCGCGCATCCAAACCTGCGCGCGCGAGTGCGGCGCGCGCGACGGCGATGAAGAGTGCGTCGGCGCCCTCCAGATAGGCTTGCGTGCGCTCGGTCCAGCCGTGCGGCTCGCCGAACCATTCCAGCGGACGCACCGAATAACGCCGTTCGATGCCGGCATTGGCGTAGATATCGGCGAGCTTGGGGAATCGGATGAAGCTGCGCGCATAGACGCGGCGCGCGAAATCGGCGACCGCCGATTGTTCAAGCTGATGCGGCGGCACCGCCGTCGCCAGCGCCAGCAACGTCACCGGCGTCGAAGTCATGAATGTGTCCTCTGATATGGCCGTCAATCGCCCGTACCAGACAAACACCGCGGAGGGGCCACTCTTCCCTTGGACTTTAGGCGCGTGCCCGCTCGCCGCGTCGGGATTCGAGATCGACGGCTCGGTCGGGGATCGTGATGCTGAAGGTCGCGCCGATGGTCCCCGGCACCAGGCGGATGTCGCCGCCATGCGCACGCACCAGTTCGGCGGCGATAGCCAGGCCCAATCCGACGCCGCCGGCGCGGGTCGAGCCCTGAAAGGCCTGGAACATATGGGCCCGCGCCTTTTCCGGGATCCCCGGTCCGGTGTCGGACACCTCGATCACCACCACGCTGCCTTCGCGCCGGCCAGTGATGCGGATCTGGTCGCGGGCCGGATCGCGCGCGCCGCGCGCTTCCAGCGCTTGCACGGCGTTGCGCGCCACATTGACCAGAACGCGGAACAACTGATCGTGATCGGCCTCCACCGTGAGCCCGCGTTCCACCGAGACGATCCAGCGGATCGGCACGTCGAGGCCGAGGCCGAGCGCCTCGTGCACCTCCTCGATCAACGGTTCCACCGAAATTGTCTTGCGCTCAGGCGGCGGCTCCTGGGCGGCGCCATACGAAAGCGTGGACTGGCAAAATGCGATCGCGCGTTCGAGCGCGCGCATCAGCTTGGGCGCGAAGCGCTGCACCTTCGGGTCGGGCAGGGTCGACAACTGATCGGAAAACAGTTGCGCCGACGCCAACAGATTGCGCAGGTCGTGATTGATTTTCGACACCGCGAGGCCAAGCGCCGCCAGCCGGTTTTTCTGATGCAGCATCGAAGCGAGCTCGCGCTGCATGGCGGCGAGTTCCTCTTCCGCGGTGCCGACTTCATCGGATCGTCCGGATGCCACGATGACGCGCGCCGAATTTTCCGGATCGGCGCGGAACGCGATCATGTTGTCGGTGATGCGCCGCATCGGCCGCACCAGCAGGTAATTCAGCGCCAGAAACACCAGCGTCGCGGTGAAGCCCGAGATCACCAGAGAGAGCAGCAGAATATTGACCGAGAACGTCCACATCGCCTTGCACAGCGGCGCTTCGTCGAGCACGATCTCGAGGAATTCGCCATGCGCCATCGGCGCCGGCCCTACGACCCGCATGGCGTCGTCGGGCATGCAGAAGAGCAGCGTTTTGAATGCGTCCATGATGGCGTGCCACCAGCGCAGATCGCGCAGGTCGATATCCTGCGCGATGCGCGAAGGCACGTTGGCGGCGGCAAGCATACGGCGCTCGTTGCCCATTTTCACCGCCACCGCGTGGGCGCCGATACTTTCCAGGATCTGCTTAGCGAGACTTTCCGGCACCATGCCGCTCGGCGCGGCATCGAGCACCAGCGCGGCCGTATGCGCGGCGGCCAGCCTGTCGTTGAGCCAGTTGAGCCGGAAATTAGCGATCGACGGCACGTAAATGAGAACTTCCGCCACCATCACGAACAGGATGGTGAGGAACAACAGCTTCCCGGACAGGCCGATGCGCGGGGTCGCCACCGGGCGCGGCGCCGCCGTCGCAAGCTCGCTCGTTGGTTCGGTTCCTGGGTCCAAAGCGGCCTCAGCCGAAGATTCGCAACCAGGCGATGATGCGCCGCACCCAAGGGCGCGTCAAACTCGGCGTGAAAAAGTCGATGGCCGCGCGCTTGCCGATTTCCGACAACGTCGGATAGGGCAACACGATGCCAGTGAGCTTACGGACATTCAGGCGCTGCGCGATCGCCAAAGTCCACATCGCGATCAGTTCTCCCGCCTGCGCGCCGACGATGGTGGCGCCCAGGATCTGACCTTTCCTTGTGGTGATAACTTTAATGTGGCCATGCGTCTCGCGTTCGGCCTGGGCGCGGTCGTTGTCGTGATAGGGCCAGCGCAGGATGCGCATCTTAAGCCCGCGCTGACGCGCCTGCACCTCGGTCAAGCCGGTTTGCGCGAGTTCCGGCTCGGTGTAGGTCACCCATGGAATCACGTCGTTGTTCACTTTGACCGGAAGGCGAAACAGCGCGTTCCGGATCACCAGGCCGGCGTGATAATTGGCGGCGTGGGTGAACTGCAATTGCCCGGCGGCGCAGTCGCCGATGGCATAGACGCGCCGGTTGCGGGTCTTGAGCTTTTTGTTCACCGCAATACCGGCGCGGTCGTAGCGAATGCCGGCGGCGTCGAGATCGAGCCCATCCACTGTCGGTTTGCGTCCGGCAGCGACCAGCAGATGACTGCCTTCCACCGTTTGCTCGCCGTCCGCGCCCGCAACAGTCACGCTCACGCTGCCGGCGGCATGGGCGATGCGGGCCACCTTAACGCCGCCGCGGATGACGACGCCCTCGCGTTCGAGCTGGGTAAGGACGATGGCCGCACATTCCGGATCGTCCTTGGCGAGCGGCGCCGCCGCTTCCAGCACGGTCACCGCGCTGCCGAGCCGGCGGAACGCTTGCGCCATTTCCAGCCCGATCGGCCCGGCGCCGATGATAACCAGATGGTCGGGCCGCTCGGTGAGATCGAAGACGGTTTCGTTGGTGAGATAAGGGCCCTCGCCCAGACCTGGAATCGGCGGCAGCGCCGGCGTCGATCCGGTCGCGATGACAAACCGCCGCGCGCGGATTTCATAGTCCTCGCCGACAATGACCGTCCTGCGGTCCTTGAATTTGGCGTGTCCCATGATCACCCGCACGCCCAGCCCGGCAAACCGCTCCATCGAGTTCGGTCGGCGCGATTGCGGCGATTACGCGCTGCACGTGATCGTGCACCTTGGCGAAGTCGACATCGACAGCCTGCGCGGTCACCCCGAACGGCGCGGCGCTGCGCATGATCGCCGCGCGCTTGGCCGCCGCCAGTAACGCCTTCGACGGCACGCAGCCGGTGTTGAGGCAATCGCCGCCCATCTTGTGCTTTTCGATCAATACCGTCGGCACGCCGAAGGCCGCCGCCGCGGCGGCCACCGACAAGCCGCCGGAGCCGCCGCCAATCACGCAAATGTCGGGGGTGAGTGTTTCCGCCATGCCGTTAAAGCTCTTGCCCGCAATAATAGCGCAAAATTCACATCGCCGCGCGCGAGCGCGCACGCAGCCTTTTCACCACCACCGGCACCAAGGCGAGCAGGCCGAGCGCGACCAGCGCGCCGATCAGTTGCGGCGTCAGCACGTCCTTGGCATCGAAGCTCAACTGGCAACCGCTTCCGCCCGTGGCAAGGCAATCGCTGTAGGCGTTTTTCTGCGCGGCGATGACGCTGTCCAGGCCGGTGCCCGCGAACGCATAGACCAGCGCCCCGGGAATGACGCCGAGCGCGGTCGCGGCGACGAACGGCGCCAGGCGTACGCCGGCAAAGGCCGGCACCAGATTGACCAGGAAGAAGGGAAAAGCCGGCACCAGCCGCAGGAACAAGAGATAGCTGAAGGCGTCGTCGCGGAAGCCCTGTGCCAGTTGGGCGGCGCGCGGGCCGGCCCGCCGCAGCAATGGCTCGCCGAGCGCGGTGCGCGCCACCAGGAAGATGAGCGTCGCACCGACGGTGGAGCCGATCACGGCCGCCGACGCGCCGACCAAGAGACCGAACAGGAAACCGCCGCTCACCGTGAGAAACACCGCACCCGGCAACGACAGGGCGACGGCGACAATATAGAGCGCGATATAGGCCAGCACGGCCAAGACCCGGTGCTCGCTCACGAAAGCGTCGATGGCCATGCGATGCCGCACCAGCGCCGCAAACGAGATTCCGCCATGCTCGACGATGACATAGGCAGCCCCAGCCAGCAGGACGACCACGATCAACGGCGTCAGCTGGCGGGTCAGGCTGCGCGGACGGTTCGCGCTAGGAGGGGTCGCGGACATCCGCGCTATATACACGAGATACATGCGCCTGCGGCCGAAGCGGGCCGATCTCACCGCCTTGTGAGCCTTTGTGACCGGCCCGCAAAAGGCCCTGTGCCCTTACGTTCGCGGTCGCATTGACGGGTCCCAGCCCCTCCCTTATAAGCCGCGCAAATCGCGCGCCGACCCGTATGGATGCGGGTTTTCATGGCCGATCCTGGGGGCGACCTTTTGCGCCCCCGCGGCCACGGCGCGACCAGCGGAGAACGCAAACGTGAAGCGGACCTATCAACCGAGCAAGCTTGTACGCAAGCGCCGTCACGGTTTCCGCACGCGCATGGCCACTAAGGGCGGACGCAAAGTCTTGTCGGCACGGCGCTCGCGCGGACGCAAGCGGCTTTCCGCCTGACGGCGGGATTCCAGGCCGCGCGCATTGCTTTAAATGGAACGATTGAGGCAACGGGCGGATTTTCTGGCCGCGGCGTCGGGGAACAAGGTTTCCGCCGCCGCGTTCGTGCTGCAGACGCGCAGGCGGACGGATGGCGGGCCGGCGCGGTTCGGCTTCACCGTGTCGAAGAAAGTCGGCAATGCAGTCGAGCGAAACAGGGTGCGCCGCCGTTTGCGGGAAATCGTGCGGACGGCCGGGTCAAACCGGATACGAATCGGACATGATTATGTGCTAATCGGCCGGCGCGCGGCGCTCAAGGTTCCATATGCGCGGATCGCCGAGGAGTTCGAG
This sequence comes from uncultured Alphaproteobacteria bacterium, assembly GCA_963789455.1. Classification (GTDB taxonomy): domain Bacteria; phylum Pseudomonadota; class Alphaproteobacteria; order Rhizobiales; family Xanthobacteraceae; genus Pseudolabrys. The sequence continues at coordinate 83,334 of CAWBLD010000009.1, forward strand.
GGGGCGCTGCGGCGCATACATGCGGGGCGCAACGGCAACACGGGATCCCGATGACCGACAGTAAGAATACCATCCTTGCCATTGTGCTGTCGGCCGTCGTGCTGATCGTCTGGCAGTTTTTCTATGCCATGCCACAGGAGAAGGCACGGCAGGAGAAATTGCAGGCGGAGCAGCTCACGCAGAAACAGCAGGCGCAGGCGCAGCCGAGTCAGCCTGGTCAGCCAGTGAAAACACCCGCGCAGGTCGGCCCGGCGCAGGTGCCCGGTCAAGCGGCCCAGACTCCCGCAGCCGTGACCGCCAACCGCGAGGCGGCCTTGGCGGCATCCCCCCGCGTCCCGATCGCGACCGACAGCCTGCAAGGCTCGATCGCGCTCAAAGGCGGCCGCATCGACGATCTCGCGCTGGTCAAGTTCCGCGAGACAGTCGATCCGAAATCGCCGCCGATCGTACTGCTCTCGCCATCCGGCAGTCCCGATCCGTTCTATGCGGAATTTGGCTGGACCAATGCCGCCGGCGCCAAAGTGAAGGTCCCCACATCGGATACGCTGTGGATGCGAACAGGCTCGGGCGCGCTCGGCGTCGGCCATCCGGTGACGCTGACCTATGACAACGGCGAGGGTCTCGAATTCCGCCGCATCTTCGCGATCGACGACAAGTATCTGTTCACGATCAAAGACGAGGTGGTGAACAAGAGCGAAAAGCCGGTCACGCTTTTTCCGTTCGCGCTGATCTCGCGCCACGGCACGCCGCAGACGCTGGGCTACTATATTTTGCACGAAGGCCTGATCGGCAAGTTCGGCGACGAAAGCTCGCAGGAAATCACCTACAAGAAAATCGAAGAAAAGAAGGTCCTCACTTATAACACCACCAACGCGTGGCTGGGCATAACCGACAAATACTGGGCCGCCGTGCTGCTGCCCAAAACCGACGCCCACGTGATCGCGAATTTCCGGGCCGACAAGCTCGGCACGCTCGAGACCTATCAGACCGACTACCTGCTCGACGCGCGGACCGTCGCGCCGGGAGCGACCACAACGGCGGACGCGCGGCTGTTCGCGGGCGCCAAGGAAGTCCGCGTCGTCAACGACTACGAGAATAAACTCAACCTCAATCACTTCGATCTGCTGATCGACTGGGGCTGGTTCTATTTCATCACCAAGCCGCTGTTCTTCGTGATCGACTACATCTACCGGCTGGTCGGCAATTTCGGCGTCGCGATCTTGATCGTCACCGTGCTGATCAAGGCGGCCTTCTTCCCGCTCGCCAACAAATCCTACGCGTCGATGGCGAAGATGAAAGCCGTGCAGCCGCAGATGGCGGCGCTGCGCGAGCGCTATCCCGACGACAAGGCCAAGCAGCAGCAGGAGCTGATGGCCCTCTACAAGAAGGAAAAGATCAATCCGCTGGCCGGCTGCCTGCCGATTGTCATCCAGATTCCGGTGTTCTTCTCGCTCTACAAGGTGTTGTTCGTCACCATCGAAATGCGGCACGCGCCGTTCTTCGGCTGGATTCGTGACCTGTCGGCGCCGGATCCGACCAACCTGTTCAATCTGTTCGGTCTCGTTGCGTTCGACCCGACTGTCGTTCCCATGGTCGGCCATTTCCTGCATCTCGGCGCCTGGCCGCTGATCATGGGCGTGACCATGTGGGCGCAGATGAAGCTCAATCCGACGCCGCCCGATCCGACCCAGGCCATGATCTTCAACTGGATGCCGGTGATCTTTACCTTCATGCTGGCGAGCTTCCCGGCCGGGCTGGTGATCTACTGGGCGTGGAACAACTCGCTGTCGGTGGCGCAGCAGAGCATCATCATGCGCAAACACGGCGCGAAGATCGAGTTGATCGACAATATCAAGGCGTTGTTCGTAAAAAAGAAGCCGCAGCAATAATGTTCTTCTGAAATCTCGTTCTTCATCGCCGGGCGCCGCCCGGCGATCTCGTTTATGATACTCCCGATGGAAAAATTCACCCGCGACGAGATCGAAGCTGGCCGGCGCCTGTTCGCCGGCGAGTGGCGCTTTGTCGCCGCCGCCGGCTCGGCCGTGTCGCTGCCGCCGATGCGCGGCATCGAGATTGCGCTGGCCGGGCGTTCCAATGTCGGCAAGTCGAGCCTGATCAACGCGCTCACCGGCCGGAAAAACCTGGCGCGCATTTCGCGCACCCCCGGCCGCACTCAGGAACTGATCTTCTTCACCGCCGGCGGCCGACTCAATCTCGTGGATATGCCGGGCTACGGTTATGCCGCCGCCGCCAAGGCCAAGATCGCGGCCTGGACCGAATTGATCCACGCTTACCTGCGCGGCCGCGCCAACCTCGCCCGCATCTATGTACTGGTGGACGCCCGCCACGGCCTCAAAGCCGCCGATGACCCGATGTTCGACGCGCTCGGCCAGGCGGCGGTCAGCCATCAGATCGTGCTCACCAAATCCGACGCGGTGAAACCGGCCGAACTCGCCGTCCGCATCGCCGAAGTCGAGGCGGCGCTCGCCAAGCGTCCGGCCGCCTTCCCGAGCGTGCTGGCCACCTCGGCCCGCGACGGAACCGGCATCCCGGAGTTGCGCGCCGCGGTCGCCCGGCTTTTGAAAGAACAGACCCGCTAGGGCTGCGACCTCATAAGCAGACAAGCGAATGCCACTGCGGGTGCGCCGCCGATGTCCATTATTGGGACATCACCCGGACAGCGCGGCGCACAAATAAAATCGCGATTTTTTTTGCTTAACGAAACGTCTATGCGACGACGCGTATGGATAAGGTGCCCTAATAAAATATTGAAACCTTTTCGGTAGCTTTCGCTCTAATCGGCAATTGTCGGGCGTTTCGCGATTAAGCAACGTCCCAGATAGATGAGAGGCGTCCATGCATATCGGGCTCAAAACCTATTGTACGTCGCTTCTGCTCATGACTTTCGCCATCTTTGGCCTGGGATCAAGCGCGACCGCGCAGGATGCCGCCTGGCACGTGAGCAAATCGTCCGGCGAAGTCTGGGTCACCAATTCGGGCGTCCAGAAAGCTTCGGTCACTGCCGCGACAGTCCTGCAACCCGGCGACAATATCCGCACGGGCCAGACGGGCCGCATCCTTCTGGTGCGCGGCAAAGAGTTCATGCTCATTTCGCCGAATTCGATCATCGGCATTCCCAAAGAAAGTTCGGACGGAATGGCGACCACGATCATTCAGCGGGCCGGCACGATTTTGTTGGACGTCGAAAAGCGCAACGTAAAGCATTTCGAGGTCGAAACGCCCTATCTTGCCGCCGTGGTGAAGGGCACGCGGTTCCGCGTAACCGTTGGAAAAGATGACGCCCATGTCGATGTGCTCCGGGGTCATGTCGAGGTGTCGGATTACAAGTCCGGCCAATATGCGCTTATCGCGGCGGGACAAACGGCGAAAGTCTCGACGCAAGGGCCCTTCGGTCTGTCCCTCAGCGGTTCAGGCACACTGAGCTCCATCCAGCAGGGCACGCCCCGCAGTTCGTCGTCGCGGCCGACACCGGCAACCGATGAAGATTTTTCGGCTCCAGCCAAACCGGCGCAACAGATTGAAGCGTCATCTCCGCGGGGCGACGTCAAATCGATCGTCGCATCGTCGGAAAGCAACAGTGCGGTAAACGCAAAATTGTGGACGCCTGACAGCGCCAGCGAGGACGACAGCAGCGCCGATGGGCGCTGGCCTCGCAATAAGGAAATTATCGCCGCTCTGAGCTTGCCCTTAGGCGTTGGCCTTTTCGTCGCCGTCGCCGTCACCACCTATCGGCAAAGGCGGAAAAACAAAAATAACGACAAGCGCCCCGCTGACTACTAGCTGCTGACGCGGGGCGTGTGGGGCGTCGCTGTAGGCGAAAGTCAGTAGAAGTTAGCTGGTGTGGGGCGAATGAAACAGTATCGGTCGCACCTTCTTGTATTGTGCGTTCTTGCCGTCGTTCTGCTGTCCGGGCTGCACAATGGGTTGCAAAACGCCCTTACCGATTTTCGGTTTGGCTGGCTTCCTCGCCAAGCCAGCGGCCATATCGTCCTGGTCGCAATCGATTCTCCGTCGCTTGAGAAAGTCGGGATTTGGCCGTGGCCCCGAAAACTTCATGCGGACCTGATCGATAAGCTCGAACGCGCCGGCGCGGCCGACATCGTATTCGATGTCGATTTCAGCTCCCCATCGAACCCTGATTCCGATCAAGCGTTTGTCGACGCGCTCAAAAAGGCCGGCGGGTCGGTCGTGCTGCCGGCGTTCAAACAGTTGGTGGGAACCGGCGACAAGACAATCTATGTGAACCGCCCCTTGCCGCTATTTGGCGAGCATGCGTGGCCGGCCATTGTCAATGTCGCAATGGAGCCGAATGGCCTGGTGCGTCGCTATTCCTACGGAGACACATTGGACGGAACATTCCTGCCTTCGGTGGGCGCAATTTTAGGGGGCAAGTACGAGACGAAAGGAGCGCCCTTTCAAATCGACTTCAGCATCGACGCCAATTCCCTGCCGGAGGTTTCCTACGTGGATGTTCTGCGCGGCGCTCCGGCCGCCTTGAAAATGCTTAAGGGCAACAAAGCCATTATCGGCGCAACGGCGATCGAACTGGGCGACCGATTCAATGTGCCGAATGGCGGCGTGATTCCAGGCCCGATCCTGCAGATGCTGGCCGCCGAATCGATCCTGCAAGGCCGGATGCTGCACCGGTCATCGAATATCGTGACGCTGGGCGGACTTGTCGGAATAATGCTACTCATGATGGCGTTGTGGAGCCGTTATTCCGCCGGTTTGCGGGTGGTGGTGCTGGTTGGCCTGGCGGTGACGGTTGAAGCGGGAGCAACTTTGCTGCAGGCGAAGTTGCCTATAATCCTCGATACCTCGATCTGGTATGCCGCGATCGCCGCTTATCTCGCGGCGCTGGCGCTCGACCAGATTGATTTTCACCAATTGTTGGAAAGGATTGCAGAAAAGCGTTTCCAGCGGATCGCCATGTCGCTGGGCGACGGATTGGTGTGCACTGACCAAAATGGGCTGATCACGGCCTGGAATCCCGGCGCGGCGGCGATTTTCGGCTACGAACAGAAAGAAATGATCGGCCAGCCGCTCGACAGGATCTGCACCTTGGGCAACGGCCGCGGAAAATTCACTCCATTTTCGATTCGCGAACTTCAATCGGGAATGCTTCAGGGTCCGGGCGGCAAAGTCATGGAGCTCAAGGGGCGTCGAAAGAATGGAGAGGCCTTTCCGCTTGAAGCCTGTTTCTCCGAATGGCAAGGGGTCGATGGGTTTCAATACGGCGCGGTAATGCGGGATATATCGATCCGCAAGCGCGAAGCCGAAAGAATTCGGTACCTGGCGGAGCATGATACTCTGACAGGTCTCGCAAATCGCAACAAACTGCACGAGCGATTAGGCGAATCGCTTGTTGAGGCAAAAACAGCCGGGCACGAGGTTGCCTTGCTGATGTTGGACCTCGATAAATTCAAGCAGATCAACGATACGCTGGGCCACGCTCGTGGTGACAAAGTCCTTCGTGAGGTGGCCGAGCGACTGAACGTCATCGTCAAGGGGTCAGGCCTCGTTGCCAGGTTGAGCGGCGATGAGTTCGCCATTGTGATCAGCGGTACCGACGCGACGGATACGGCAAAAGTGCTTTCGGAGCAGACGTCGCGCGCATTCAGCCAAGCGCTCTCTTGCATCGGCTCGCGCCAGCTTTGCGTTAATGTCAGCATCGGGGTTGCGGTTTATCCAAAGGATTGCAGGACCGCAGAAGAGCTTCTCGGCAATGCCGACCTTGCGCTCTACGAAGCCAAAGCCGAGTGCCGTGGCCGGTATATCTTTTTTGAACACAGGATCAGGCGCGAACTCGAATCCCGGTTGTCGCTGGAAGCCGATTTGGGGCGAGCCGTGGAACGGGATGAATTCGAGCTGTTTTATCAGCCGCAGGTCAACCTGATAGACGGCCGATTAGTCGGCGCGGAGGCTTTGATTCGCTGGCGTCCCTTCAATCGGGACCTTGTCTTGCCGAATGATTTCATGCCGGTCGTCAATGGGTCGTCGATTTCCGACGGCATCGCATTGTGGGTATTGGAGACCGCCTGCACGCAAGGCCGCGCGTGGCAGAAAAAGGGGCACAACATCCGCCTCGGCGTTAATCTCTCACCGTCACAATTTCAATCGGGCGATCTTGCCGCGACGGTCGGGTCGGTCCTGAGGAACACAGGTTTTTCACCCTGGCTGCTCGAACTCGAAGTGACGGAAAGTATCCTGCTGGAAGACGACGCGAGAGCGCTTGAGGTTTTCCGCAGCATCCAGGAACTCGGGGTCCACATCGCCTTTGACGATTTCGGTACCGGATTTGCCAGTCTCACCCATCTGAAAAAATTCCCGCTCGACAGGCTCAAAATCGACAAGTCATTCGTCCACAAACTGCAGCCGGATTCCGACGACATGGCGATTGTCGGCGCTACCATAAGCCTCGGCAAACTGCTGGGCCTATCGGTCATAGCTGAAGGCATCGAGGACGGTGCCACCGCCGATCTGCTGCGGAACAAGGGATGCGATGAAGGACAGGGCTATTATTTCGGCCGCCCCATGCCGGCTGCGGAATTTGAGCAGAGATTCCTGTCGATCGATACTCTCCTGAATCCCGGCATTTCCGTATCAGAACGGGCCGTTGCGGCGGCGTAGTCGCGGCGCTTCAACCCGATCTGATGAACCGATCTTGGCGGTTAGGCCAAGGGGCTCTATTTGCTTCAAGAGCGGGCGCGCGCAAGCCGCCGATCAATGTCCGTTATTGAGAGCATGTTTCATGCCTGTGCGGCGTAAACGCTTTTGTAGCCGAAAATAGCGCTGACTTATTGTCGGATACCGGTCGCATCGGCTAGAACGCTGCGGCGACTCAAGGGAAGGCCGGCGCGATGGGCAAAGCTCCCAAATCTGACCTGCGCAAGATCGATCCGATCGAACAGGCGCGCATCCTCATCGAGGCGCTGCCGCACATGCAGCGCTATGACGAGCAGATCGTCGTCGTCAAATACGGCGGCCACGCCATGGGCCAAGAACAGACCGCGCGCGACTTCGCCCGCGACGTCGTTCTGCTCGAGCAGACCGCGATCAATCCGGTGGTGGTGCATGGCGGTGGACCGCAGATCGCGGCCATGCTCAAAAAGCTCGGCATCAAATCCGAATTCATCGACGGCCTGCGCATCACCGATGCCAAGACCGTCGAGATCGTCGAGATGGTGCTGGCCGGCTCGATCAACAAGCAGATCGTCGGCTACATCAACGCCGCCGGCGGCAAGGCGATCGGGCTGTGCGGCAAGGACGGCAACATGGTGCAGGCGCGCAAGGTGACCCGCACGGTGGTCGACCCGGATTCCAACATCGAAAAAGTCGTCGATCTCGGCTTCGTCGGCGAGCCGGAGAAAGTCGATACTACCATCCTCGAGCAGGTGATCGGCCGCGAGCTTATTCCGGTGCTGGCGCCGGTGGCGACCTCCGCCAATGGCGGCACCTTCAACGTCAACGCCGACACCTTCGCCGGGGCCATTGCCGGCGCGCTCAAGGCCAAGCGCTTGCTGCTGCTCACCGACGTGCCCGGCGTGCTCGACAAATCGAAGACGCTGATCGAGGACCTGTCGGTGGCCGACGCCCGCAAGCTGATCGCCGACGGCACCATCTCCGGCGGCATGATCCCCAAGGTCGAAACCTGCATTTATGCGCTCGATCAGGGCGTGGAAGGCGTGGTCATCATGGACGGCAAGATTCCGCACGCCGTTCTGCTCGAACTGCTGACCGACCATGGCGTCGGCACGTTGATGCACCGCTGAGCCTGCGCGAGGCGCCGCTGCGCATCGGCTTCGGCCTGCCAGGCCGCCTGAAATTCTGCCACATGGCATGAGGCCACGCTTTCGTTAGCATGGCGCATGATTCGCGCGATCCATGGCAGCGCTTGCCTGGGCGGCTTGCTTATCCTGCTGGCGGCATCGCCAGCGCACGCCGAACTGATCCTGTGTAATCGCACCAGCTATCGGGTGGACGCGGCAATCGGGCTGGAAAAGCGCGCCAATGTGGCGACCCGCGGCTGGTTTCGCATCGACCCCGGCCAATGCCGGCAGGTGGTGGATGGTGCGCTCGACGTGGACATGGTCTATGTGCACGCCCGCACGCCGCCGGTCTACGGCAACGCGCCGGTACCGCAGTCCGGGCACGCCGAGTTGTGCATTCGCGACGGCAATTTCGACATCGCCAATGCGCGCGGCTGCCCGGTAAGCCAGCAGGCCCGCTTCACCGCCGCGCAACCGTCCGACTCAGCGAAAGGACCGACGGTCAACCTCGCCGAAGAAGCCGACTATGACGACGCGCAGGCGCGGCTGGCCGGCATCCAGCGCCTGCTGGCGATCGCCGGCTACGACGCCTATCCGATCGACGGCGTGCAGGGCGTCAAGACACAGGCCGCGCTGACGAAATTCCTGCATGACCGCAAGCTGCCCGCCGACACATCATCGAAGCCGGAATTTTTCGATATCCTGCTCAATGCCGCCGCCAACCCGGAAGGCGCCGGCTTTTCCTGGTGCAACGACACCAAATACACCGTGATGGCATCGCTCGGGATGGTCGAGATGGGTGCGATCGTCACCCGCGGCTGGTATCGCCTGGCCGCCGGCCAATGCCTGCGGCCGGACCTGCACGGCGATCCGCACCGGCTCTACAGCTATGCCGAGGCGGTCGACAGCCAGGGGCGCACGATCAAACACGGCGATGCGCCGCTCACTTGGGGCGGCACGGTTGCGCTCTGCACGCGCGACGGCAAGTTCGAGCTCGCCGACCACAAGGACTGCGCGGCGCGCGGCTTGAATTCCGCCGGCTTTGCCGTCATCGATGTGGGCGGCCAGCCCTCGACCACCGTGCGTTTCAAGGAACCCTAAGCCCGTGCCAGAATCGTCCCGTTCCACGCCGCGCGGATTCGATATGGTCGAAACCTGGGTGTTCGATCTCGACAACACGCTTTATCCGCATCATCTCAATCTCTGGCAGCAGGTGGACGACCGCATCCGCGCCTATGTCGCCGATTTCCTCAAGGTGTCGAAGGACGAGGCGTTCCGCGTGCAGAAGGATTATTACAAGCGCTACGGCACCACCATGCGCGGGCTGATGGCCGAGCACGGCATGAACCCGGACGACTATCTCGAATTCGTGCACCAAATCGACCATTCGCCGCTGACGCCGAACCCGGCGCTCGGCGCCGCGCTCGAAAAACTGCCGGGGCGCAAGCTCATCCTCACCAACGGCACCCGCAAGCACGCCGACGCGGTGATGAAGAAGCTCGCCGTGCACGAGCATTTCGAGGACGTGTTCGACATTATCGCCGCCGGGCTCGAGCCGAAGCCGGCCGCGAAAACCTATGATCGCTTCCTCGCGCGTCACGACGTGGATCCGACCAAGGCCGCCATGTTCGAAGATCTCGCGCGCAATCTCGCGGCGCCGCACGCGCTCGGCATGACCACGGTGCTGGTGGTGCCGGAAGGCCAGCGCGAGGTCTTCCGCGAGGACTGGGAACTGGAAGGGCGCGATGAGCCCCACGTCGATCATCTCACCGACGATCTCGCCGGATTTCTTGAGCGAATCCTCACCCCGGCGCGCTCGGCTTGACATCCCCTGCCCGGCCCCCGACAAACCGCTCCGAACGAAGCGCCGGGTTACGCCATGTCCACCGACAAGCTTGCCAAGATCATCGATGAGGCCTTCGAAGGCCGCGACAAAATCGGCCCGAAGACCAGGGGCGCGGTGCGCAAGGCCGTCGATTCCGCGCTCGATTTGCTCGACGCGGGCAAGGCGCGCGTCGCCGAACGCCAGGCCGACGGCCGCTGGCAGGTCAATCAGTGGCTGAAGAAGGCGGTGCTGCTCTCGTTCCGCCTCAACGACATGAGCGTGATCGCGGGCGGGCCCGGCAAGGCGGTGTGGTGGGACAAGGTCGATTCCAAATTCAAGGGCTGGAACGCCGCGCGCTTCCGTAAAGCGGGCTTCCGCGCCGTGCCGTCTTGCGTGGTGCGCCGCTCGGCCTATATCGCGCCCGGCGTGGTGCTGATGCCGTCCTTCGTCAATCTCGGCGCCTATGTCGATTCAGGGACCATGATCGACACCTGGGCGACCGTCGGCAGTTGCGCGCAGATCGGCAAGAACTGCCACATCTCGGGCGGCGCCGGCATCGGCGGCGTGCTGGAGCCGCTGCAAGCCGGGCCGGTGATCATCGAGGACAATTGTTTCGTCGGCGCGCGCTCGGAAGTCGCGGAAGGCGTGGTGCTGCGCACCGGCGCGGTGTTGTCCATGGGCGTGTTCCTTGGCGCCTCGACCAAGATCGTCGATCGCGCGACCGGGCAAGTGCTGCAAGGCGAAGTGCCGGCCTATTCGGTGGTCGTGCCGGGCACCCTGCCCGACAAGAGCGGCGGTCCGGGTCTTTACTGCGCGGTCATCGTCAAGCGCGTCGATGAGCGAACGCGGAGCAAGACCAGCATCAACGAGCTGCTGAGGGATTGAGGAAATGCCTCGTCCATCGACCCAGTCTCCGTTCATTCCCGCGCAAGCGGGAATCCAGGGCTGCGATTTGAGAGGCAGAATGCTTCGGCTCTGGGTCCCCGCTTCCGCGGGGACGAACGGTTGAGCCATGACCGCCGACCCGCTCGCCATCGCCCGCGATCTGCTGCGCTGCCGCTCGGTGACGCCCGCCGAGGGCGGCGCGCTCAAGTTCCTCGAAACGACGCTGAAGGCCGCCGGCTTCAGCGTGCAGCGCATGACCTTCCGCGAGCCGGGCGCCGACGACGTGGAGAACCTCTACGCCCGCATCGGCACGGCGGCGCCCAACCTGGTCTTCGCCGGTCATACCGACGTGGTGCCGCCCGGCGATGAGCGGGCTTGGACGCATCCGCCGTTTGCCGGCGAGGTGGCCGATGCCGAGCTTTACGGGCGCGGCGCGGTGGACATGAAAGGTGGCATCGCCTGCGCGGTCGCCGCCGCGCTCGATCACCTGGCGGCGCGCGGCGGCAAGCCGAAGGGTTCGATCTCGTTCCTGATCACCGGCGACGAGGAAGGCATTGCGGTCAACGGCACGCCCAAGCTGCTGCAATGGGCGGCCGAGCGCGGCGAGAAATTCGATCACTGCATCCTGGGCGAACCGAGCAATGTCGCCGCGCTGGGCGACACCATCAAGATCGGCCGCCGCGGCTCGCTCAATGGCCACCTGATCGTGACCGGCCGGCAAGGCCATGTCGCCTATCCCGAGCGCGCCGAGAACCCGATCCGCGGCCTGGTGACGCTCGTTACGGCATTACAGGCCGAACCGCTCGATACCGGCAGCGCGCTGTTCCCGCCCTCGCATCTGGAATTCACTTCGCTCGACGTCGGCAACAAGACCGTCAATCTCATCCCCGGCGAGGCGCGGGCGCGCTTCAACATCCGCTTCAACGACAAGCACACGCTTGACTCGCTGAAGACCCTGATCGAACAGCGCGCGGCCAAGGTGGCCGGCGGCACGATCAAATTTAAATTTGAGTGGGAGCCGTCGAACGCCGGGGTGTTCGCGGTCAAGCCGGGCCCGTTCACCGAACTGGTGAGCGATGCGATCGCGGCCGTCACCGGCCGCAAGCCGGAACTATCCACCAGCGGCGGCACCTCCGATGCGCGCTTTATCTCGGCCTATTGCCCGGTGGTGGAATTCGGCCTGGTCGGGCAAACCATGCATCAAGTCGACGAGCGCGTGCCGATCGCCGACCTGCGCGCGTTGACCACGATTTATCGGACGATTATCGATAGGTATTTGCTTAACCCTCATGGTGAGGAGCGCCGCGACAGCGGCGCGTCTCGAACCATGAGGCCGAGACGCCCGCCCCATCCTTCGAGACGCGCACTTCGTGCGCTCCTCAGGATGACGGCTTCGAAAAATCCGCCGCGGTGACGAAAATAACTCAATATTCCACCCGCATCAGATAAAGCCCGTCCGGCGGCGCCACCGGGCCGCAGGCGGTGCGATCGCGCGCGGCCAGCACGCGCGCGAGATCGTCGGCGCTCCACTTGCCCTCGCCGACCAGTTCCAGCGAACCGACCATGGAGCGCACCTGGCTGTGCAGGAACGAGCGCGCCGACGCATACACATTCACGTCGTCGCCGTGGCGTTCCACGTCGAACCGATCGAGCGTCTTCACCGGCGACTTGGCCTGGCATTCGGTGGAACGGAAAGTGGTGAAGTCGTGCTTGCCCACCAGCCGCTGCGCGGCGGCGTGCATCGCCGCAGCATCGAGCGGGCGCGGCACGCGCCAGGCACGACCGGCGTCGAGCGTCAAATCGGCACGCCGGTTGATGATGCGGTAGAGGTAGTGGCGCTTGACCGCCGAGGTGCGGGCGTTGAAGCCGTCCGCCACCCGTTCGGCGGCCAGGATCGCCACCGGATGCGGGCGCAAATGCGCGTTGAGCGCATCGCGCACGGTGTCGGTGTCCCAGTCCTTGCTCAGATCGACATGCGCGACCTGACCGCGCGCGTGCACGCCGGCATCGGTGCGGCCGGCGCCCTGCACCGGGGCTTTCTCGCCCGACAAGGCCTCGATCGCCGCGCTCAGCACGCCCTGCACGGTGAGCAGGTCGGCCTGGAATTGCCAGCCGGCAAACGGCGCGCCGTCATATTCGACCGTCAGCTTGAAGCGCGGCATCCGCCGCTATTTTCCCGCCAGTTTGGCCGCATCGTCGCGCACGCTGGCGTCGATGATTGACGCGATCGGCACGGCTTTCTTGATCGTGCCGGCCTTGACGAACAACTCCTGCATCCATTCCAGGCGATCGGTGGGGATGGTGAGGGCCGGATCGATCTGCTTGGCGGCGATCGTCTGGTCGGTGATGAATTCGGCGCGCTTGTCGCCCGGCTTGGCGTGGGTCATCTCGTGCGCCAGTTTGATGGTTTCCGCGCGATGCGTGGTGGCGTATTTGTAGGCATCCATTTCCGCCGCGACGAATTTCACCAGATCGGCCCGCCGTTCGGCCAGCACCTTGCCGGTGGTGGCCAGGCACAGCCGGAGGAATTTCGGGAGCACGACGTTGGCCTTCATCAGCACCTTGATGTTCGAGGGCATGACCGCCACGAACTCATTCGACACCACGGCGGCATCGGTGATGCCGGCGAGCAGCGATTTGTAGCGGTCGAGATCGGCGCCTTGCGTCGCGAACTTCACCTCTGAAACCGGAACTTTCTCGGCGTCCAGCATGCCGCGCACCAGGAGGTCGGGCAGCGAGCCGGGCGAGGAAATGGCGATGGTACTGCCTTTGAGGTCGGCCGGCGTCTTGATCTCCGCCTTGGCCAATACGACCTGCGGCATGCCGTGCCAGGTACAGCCGACGATCTTGACGCCGGTGCCGCGCGCGCCCGCCACGATCGATTCCGCCGCACCCATGTCGACGCTGTCGATCTCGCCCGCGATAAGCGCCTTCATCAGCGTGGAGCCGGCCTTGATCTGCAGCAGTTCGACCTTCAAGCCGCGCTTGGCGGCAAAGCCGCCTTTGTCGACCATGGCGATGAAGCCGGAATCGCTCTTGGCTTCGAGAATGCCGTGCTTCCAAACCTTGTCCTGCGCGTTGGCGGCCGAGAGGCCGAAGGCGACAACGGCAGCGGCGATGGCCAGAGACCTTGTTGCGGACATGTTGAGTTTCCTCCCTTTCAACTACTGTAGCTCGAATTTTCTAGATGCGGTACTCGCCGCCGCGCTTGCGGCCCTGGTCGACGTTGAGAAACAGTTGCTCCAGTGTCGGCCGCTTTTTGATCAGCCCCTGCTCGTGCGAATAGCCGATCAGCGTCTCCAGTATCTTGCGGTTCTTGTCGGTCAGCCCGTATTCCCAGGGGTCGGGACCGAGCACGCGCTCCTGCTCCTCCCAGGCCGCGCGATACCAGGCGAGCGGAACGATGCGCGGGTTCGCCATCCGCTTCATGGCGATCGCCTTGGCCTCGTTGAAAGCCCGGAACAGGTTGACCGCCAGCCAGGGATGCTCGTCCGCCAGCGCCTGCCGGATGCCGGTCACATGCATGATCGGGAACATGCCGGTGCGCTGGTAATAGGCCATCTCCTCCGCCTTGTGATCGGGGAACAGGCGCGCCACCCGCGGGTCGTGAGCGAGGAACGGCTTGACGAAGTCGGAATGGAACACCGCGTCGAGTTCGCCTTCGGCCAGCATGGTGTCGACCGACTTGTCGTTCGGCAGGCAGGAATACTTGATGTCCGGCGGCAACGTCACGTTGACGTCGTTCTCGATCTCGGCAACCCACTCGATCGAGTTCAACGGCACGCCGTATTCGTGCTGAAGAATGCCGCGCATCCACAGCACCGCGCTGGTCATCATCGTCTTGACGCCGATCCTGCGGCCTTTCAGGTCGGCGGGCTTGCTGATGCCCTTGCCCGTGTTGATGAACATGAAGCCGTGCCGGAAGCGGCGATGCAGGAAGACCGGAATGGCGCGGAACGGCCAGTCATTGTCGCGCGCGGCCAGATAGGACGAACTTGACACCTCGGCGATGTCGAATTCGCGGTTGTTCAGAAAGCGCCAATGGCGCGTCGCCGAATCCATATCGGTCAGGATGGTGAGGTCGACGCCGTCGACCGCGACCTCGCCGTCGATCAGCGGGCGCACGATTTCGTAATCGCCGCAGGCCAGCGTGAGTTTGAGTTTCGTTCGACATTCGATGAATCTTTCCAGACGCGCCTATTCCTTACCTCGTCATCGCCGGGCTTGTCCCGGCCATCCACGCCTTACTCTTAACAAAGAAAGGCGTGGATGCCCGGCATAAAGCCGGGCATGACGGTGAACGAATTTGCGCCGTCGAATGCGGACAATACTCAGTGTCCCGTCGCGATGGCCGCCAGTTTACCGGATCGTCCGGCAGGCGGTTTCCGCGCCAAACCACATGCAAGTCGGGCCGCAGCAGTAGCAAATCGTAACCATAGATATCGCGCGGGTGCGCTTCGCTGATGTCGAGGACTGTAAACGGCGCGGCATAAGAGGCAAAGCCTTGGCTGAGCGCGGCCGGATCGGCTTGCGCGCCGGCCAGACGCAGCAGCGTGTAGCCGTCGCCGATGCGGTCGTGCAGCGCCGTGCCGTCGCCGAGCCAGACATGCGGCAGCCGCGCGCCCGGCCAGGTGGTCGGTACATATTTCATGAGATTGTCCGCCGGCCCTTCGCCCGCTTCCGCCCAGATGATCGGCGAGCCGGCATAGCGATAGCCGAGTTCGGCCCCGATCATTTCGTTGCTCTTGCGCTGCTCCACGTCGGCGACGCGGGTCAGGTTGGCGCGGGTCTCGGCGCCTTCCGGAGTGTGGTCGCGGATATTCGGCCGATACATCGCCCGCCAGGCCCGCCGCCCGCGCGAAGCATGGCGCGAGGCCTCCACGTTGCGGGCGCCGATCTGCCGGCGTTCGATTTCGTAAGAATCCAGCAGACCCGGACCGCCCCAGCCTTGCAGCGTGGCGGCGAGCTTCCACGAAAGATCGACGGCGTCGCCGACGCCGCTGTTCATGCCGAGGCCGCCGGTCGGGATCACCAGATGCACCGCGTCGCCCGCGAGAAATACGCGGCCCTGCCCATAGCTGTCGGCGAGCAGCAGGTTCTGCCGCCATTGCCCGACCGACAACATTTCATAGTGGACCGGCATGGCAACGGTCTGCTCGAACTGAGTCTGTCATGGCTTCGTCGCTGTCGACCGTGGCATGCAGCGTGAAATGCTTGGTCGAGTCCTGCACGATCAGAAAGGAATTGTGCGCGTCGGCGACGTGGTAGTGCCGCCCCTTGCCGATCGGAATGCGCGCGAACAGATCGTCGCAGCGATATAGCGCCTGGCGCAGTTGCAAGAGATTAGCTTCGCCCTGCAATTTGATGCCGAGCTGCCGGCGCACGGCGCTGCTGCCGCCGTCGCAGCCGGCGAGGTAATGCGCACTCAATTCGGACGTCCTGCCGTCGCCGGTCTTGACCCGCGCACTGACGGAGTCGCCATCCTGCTCGAACGAAATAAACTCGCAGCCGTAGCGCACGTCCACAGTCGGGATGCTTTCGGCCACCGCCTTGAGCAGCGGTTCGAGCGTATATTGCGAAATCAGCTGGTAGGGCTCGAGCGGCAGCGTGCCGTCATGGCAGGCGGCGATCTGCTCCTGCGCCTGCGCGACCGACGGGTAAGGCAAATGCAACAGCGGCGGCTCGATCAGCGAGGTGATGATGAACACGTCCATGGGCGCATCGCGCGGAAACCCCGCATCGCGGATCCTCTCAGCGATCCCCAGCCGGCGGTAAATCTCCATGGTGCGGGCGTTGCACCGCTCCATCTTGGGGAGAAACTGCGGCGCCTCCTTTTGCTCGAGCAAGATGCAGCGCACGCCGCGCCGGCCGAGATCGATGGCGAGCGTCAGGCCCACGGGCCCGGCACCGACGATGATGACCTGCGTGTCCGGCGCCCTAGGCAAGTTGCATTCCCGCTTTCAGCGGCGTACCGCGCAGGAATTCCTCCACCGCCATCGGCTGCTTTCCGGCGCGCTGCACTTGGCAGAGCCGTACCGCGCCGTCGCCGCAGGCGACGGTCAGCCGATCATCGAGCAGTGTGCCGGGCGCAGCGGCGCCCTCGCCCTTGGTCGAACGTAACGCCTTGACACGGACGTTGCCGATTTCGAACCAGGCGCCGGGAAACGGCGACAAGCCGCGGATGTGATCGTGAACCCGTTGCCACGGTTTCGTCCAATCGATGCGGGTTTCGCCCTTGCCGATCTTGGCCGCATAAGTGACGCCGTTCTCGCCCTGCGGCGTGAGCGAGAGCGAGCCGCGCTCCGCCGCGGCCAGCGCGCGCAGCATCAGATCGGCGCCGAGCCGCGCCAGCGCGTCATGCAAGTCGCCGGCGGTCATATCGGGTCCAATCGCGATGCGCTCCGCCATCGCCATGGCGCCGGTGTCGAGGCCTTCGTCCATCTGCATGATGGTGACGCCGGTCTCGGCATCGCCCGCCATGATGGCGCGGTTGATGGGTGCCGCGCCGCGCCAGCGCGGCAGCAGCGAGGCATGCACGTTGAAGCAGCCGAGCCGCGGCGCCTCAAGGATCGGTTTCGGCAGGATCAGGCCGTAGGCGACCACCACCGCCGCGTCGGCATGATGCGCACGGAACGCGGCTTGCGCCGCGTCGTCCTTCAGCGTCTTCGGCGTGTGCACGGATAAACCAAGCCGCCTCGCTTCGCGTTCGACCGGACTTGGCTGCAGCGCCATGCCGCGCCCGGCGGGCTTTGGCGCGCGCGTATAGACCGCCGCTATCTCGTGCCCGGCGGCTGCCAGTTCGATAAGCGTCGGCACCGCGAAATCGGGCGTGCCCATGAAGATCAGGCGCATGAAAGCACCATTACGATCGCGAGCGCGCCGGCGAAAAATTCTTCTTGCGCATGATCTTACCCGAAAACCGGTTCCCACTTTCCGGGATCATGCGCGTTACCCGATGTGATGCGAAGGCTCTTTGTCGTCGGCCAGGGATGGCGCGCCTGGCGATTTCTTCGCCGCCTTCTTGAATCGCTTCATCACCATGCTGCGCTTGAGCTTGGAGATATAGTCGATGAACAGAATGCCGTTGGTGTGGTCGATCTCGTGCTGCAGGCAGGTGGCGAGCAGCCCGGTCGCCTCGATCTCGTGCGGCGCGCCGTCGAGATCGAGATATTTGATTCGCACTGCCGAGGGACGCTCGACCTCCTCGTAATAGTCCGGGATCGACAGGCAGCCTTCCTCGTAGGTCGCCTGCTCGGCCGATTTCCAGGTTACTTCCGGGTTGATGAAGACCTGCGGATTTTTCGGATCGTCCTTCTTGGCGAGGTCCATGGTAACCACGCGCTGCGGCACGCCGATCTGGATGGCGGCCAGCCCGATGCCGGGCGCCGCATACATGGTCTCGAACATGTCGTCGACCAGCGCGCGCACGCGTTTGTCGACTGCCTTTACCGGCTCGGACTTCAGCCGCAGCCGTTTGTCGGGGAGGATGAGGATGTCACGGACCGCCATGCGCGCGATGTAAGCGGTAGCGCCAGCGGGGTCAATGTGCGCGTTTCCCCTTGAGCCATCGGCGTTCTCGCCCTACCGTTCGCTCTTCGTTCGCGCTGGCCAAGCGAATTGGGGTAGAAGCGCCGGATGCCTGACCTGCAGAATTTGGCCAATGCTGTTCTGGCGCATGCCCCGGCGCTCACCCTGGCGATCGGCGCAGTCATTGCGGTCGGCGTCCTTGTCATCGCCGTGCTGCTGCTGCTGCCGCGAAAACCGCCCTACGACCATGCCGCCGACCAGCGCATGGCCGATCTCAATGCCCGTATTCAGACCATGGGTGAACTGCTTGCCCGGGCGCAATCGCAGTTGCAGCAGACGGTGCACGAGCGGCTCGATGCGGTGACGCAGAATCTCGGCCAGTCGATGCAAAGCTCGACCAAGGACACCACCGAGCATCTGCAACAACTGCACGCGCGGCTGGCGGTGATCGACAGCGCGCAGAAGAATATCACCGACCTCGCCTCGCAGGTCACCACCCTGCAAAACGTTCTCGCCAACAAGCAGTCGCGCGGCGCCTTCGGACAGGGCCGCATGGAGATGATCATCCAGGACGGCCTGCCGAAGGACTGCTACGAATTCCAGGCCACGCTCACCAACAACGCGCGGCCCGATTGCATTGTGCGCTTGCCCGACGGCCCGCCGCTGGTCATCGACGCCAAGTTCCCGCTCGAAGCGGTGACTGCCTTCCGCGAGGCCAAGAGCGACGACGAGCGAAAAGTGGCGAGCGCCCGCATGCGCGCGGATCTCGGCAAGCACGTCGGCGATATTTCGGACAAGTACCTGATCCCCGGCGAGACCCAGGACATGGCGCTGATGTTCGTGCCGTCGGAATTGGTCTACGCCGAGCTTTATGACGGTTTCGATGATATTTTCCAGAAGGCCTATCGCGCCAAGGTCATCATCGTTTCGCCGTCGCTGCTGATGCTGGCAATCCAGGTGATCCAGCAGATTCGCAAAGACGCCCGCATGCGCGACGCGGCCGACAAGATTCTGATCGAGGTCGGGCATATGATCGCCGACGTGCAACGCTTGCGCGACCGCGTGGAAAATCTCGACAAGCATTTCGGCCAGGCCAATACCGACATCAAGCAGATCGTGATTTCCACCGACAAGATCGTCAACCGCGGCGAAAAGATCCAGGACGTCGAGTTCGGCGAGGAGCCGGCAAGCGCCGAGATCATCGCCGCGCCGATCCGCAAGCTCGGGGCGGGGGAGTGACATCGCCGCACGTCTTTTCCGTCATGGCCGGGCTTGTCCCGGCCATCCACGTCTTGATGGCGATAAGAAAGGCGTGGATGCCCGGCACAAGGCCGGGCATGACGGCTGAGAGATCTTCGCCGTGACTACTTCGCCAGGCACCGCGCGGCCGCACCCATCATTGTTCGACGCGCTCTCCGTGTATCTCAAGCCGCGCGTGCTGATCGTCTTATTCCTCGGCTTCTCTTCTGGCCTTCCTTTGGCGCTGTCGGGCGCGACGCTCTTGGTCTGGATGCGCGAATCCGGCGTCGATCTCGGCACCATCGGGCTGTTCGCGCTGGTCGGCACGCCCTACACCGTGAAATTCCTGTGGGCGCCGCTCACCGATGCGCTCGACGTGCCGCTACTGTCGCGCTGGCTCGGCCGCCGCCGCGGCTGGCTGGTGTTCACGCAAATCCTGCTGATGGCGGCGATCGTCTTTCTCGGCTCGACCAATCCGGCGACGGCGCCTGGCCTGGTGGCTTTCGGCGCGCTCTTGGTCGCCACCGCCTCGGCGACGCAGGACATCGTGGTCGACGCCTTTCGCGTCGAAAGCCTGCCGGAAAACGAGCAGGCCGCCGGCATGGCCTCCTATGTGGCCGCCTATCGCATCGGCATGCTGGTCTCCACCGCCGGCGCGCTGTTCATGGTCAGCGGCTTCCAGGCTTATGGCTTCGACAAGCAGGCGGCCTGGCACTGGGGCTATGTGGCCATGGCCCTCTTGGTCATCATCGGCACCATCACTGCATTGGTCGCCACTGAGCCGGAGCGCTCGCGCGCGGCGGAAGCCGCGCATGCCCACCAGAAGCGGTTCGCGCGCGTGGCCGAGGCGGCCATTGGCGCATTCAAGGATTTCCTCAGTTACGACCTGGCCTTCGCCATGCTGGCCTTCGTGGTGCTGTTCAAATTCACCGACGCGCTTCAGCGGCGCCATGACCGCACCATTCGTGATCGACCTCGGCTTTACCCGCAACGAATACGCGGCGATCGTCAAGGGCGTCGGGCTGGCGGCACTGCTCGCCGGCGGCTTTGCCGGCGGCTTCGTGGCGCGCGCGCTGCCGCTCAGCCTCAGCCTGTGGATCGGCGCCATCGCGCAAGCGGCGGCCAATCTCGGCTTCTGCTGGGCCGCGGTGCGCGGTCACGACCTTACCGCGCTGACCATTGCCATCACGCTGGAGAACTTCACCAGCGCCATCGGCACCGTGATGTTCGTCGCTTATCTCTCGGCGCTCTGCCAGAACCCGCTGCACACGGCGACGCAATACGCGCTGCTCACCGCGCTGGCGGCAGTCGGGCGCACCTATCTGTCGTCGGGCGCCGGGTTCATCGCCGAAAGCACCGGCTGGGTCTGGTTCTTCGTGATCTGCGCGCTGGCCGGCCTGCCCAGTCTAGTCTTGCTGGCCTGGCTGCAACGGAAGGGGCATTTCAAGCGGCTGGTGCCGAGAAAAGCTTAAAACAACGTCCGCTGCTTGATCGCGGCGGACAGCGTGCCCTCGTCGAGATAATCGAGCTCGCCGCCGACCGGCACGCCGTGCGCGAGCCGCGTCACCTTGACGCCGGCGTCGTGCAGCAGCTCGGTGATGTAATGCGCGGTGGTCTGGCCGTCGACCGTGGCGTTGAGCGCCAGGATCAGCTCCTTCACCTGCGGCTCATGGGCGCGCGAAATGAGCGCGTCGATGCTCAAGTCCTGCGGGCCGACGCCGTCGAGCGGCGACAGCGTGCCGCCGAGCACATGGTAGCGGCCGTTGACCGCATGCGCGCGCTCGAGCGCCCAGAGATCCGCCACGTCGGCCACCACCACAATGATCGAGGGATCGCGTTTGCTGTCGGTGCAAACCGTGCAGGGATTCTGCGTATCGATATTGCCGCAGGTCTTGCAGACGACGATCTTCTCCATCGCGGTCTGCAAGGCGGCGGCCAGCGGCGCCATCAGCAATTCGCGCTTCTTGATGAGATGCAGCGCCGCACGCCGCGCCGAACGCGGGCCCAGGCCGGGCAGCCGCGCCAGCAGTTGAATCAGGCGCTCGATTTCGGGTCCGGCAACGGCGGTGGGCATTGAAGTCAGATTCATCCCCGGCGGCAGCGGCAGGCCGCCGGTGAGGCTTTTCATCTTCTCCTGCATGACGGCCTCGGCCTTGCGCCGCGCATCGGCGTGTGCCGCCACCAGCAAATCCTCGACGATTTCCTTTTCCGACGGCTTCATGAGCGAATCGTCGATCTTGATGCCCTTGAGCTCGCCCTTGGCGGAAAGCCGCACGCTCACCATGCCGCCGCCGGCGGTGCCTTCGACCTCGATTAGGTCGAGTTCGGCCTGCAACGCCTGCATCTTGGATTGCAGTTGCGCGGCCTGCTTCATCAGGTCCATGAAATCCGCCATCGCCTAGTCCTCGTCCTCGGGACTCGCATCGGGAAGCGCATCGCCGGCGTCGGGCGTATCCTGCGTCACGCCGACCACCTTGGCGCCCGGAAAGCGCTTGAGCACCGCCTGCACCAACGGATCGCCTTGCACGCCGCGCTCCAGTTCCGCTTGCCGCTGTTCCGCCTGCGCGCGCACGGTGGCGCGGCCCGGTTCCTGCGACACCACCACCATCCAGCGTTTTCCCGTCCAGGCGGTGAGCTTGCGTTGCAGGTCGTGCACCAGTGTCTTGGGCGCACTCGCCTCGAGCGCGATCTCGAGCTGGCCGTCCTCGCAGCGCACCAGCCGCACATCGCGCTCCAGCGCCATCTTTACCGTTATGTCGCGCTTCTCCGCGGCAAGCGCGATCAGCGCTTCGAATGAGGCGATGGCCAGGGTCGGCGCGGCGGCGACCGGCTCATGGGTCTCGGCGACCGCATTCTCGGCAGGCCGCGGCGATACCGCGGCGGAAGAGCGCGGCGAGCCGCGCGGCGCGTCGTAGCGCGGGGTAAAATTCTGCGCCGCGGCTTGCGTTGAAGCCGTGCCGCCATTGCCTTGCGGCCGCGCCGGCGCCCCACTCTCCTCGCTGAGCGAGCGGATGACTTCGTCCGGCGTCGGCAGATCGGCGGCATAAGCAATGCGGACAAGAACCATCTCGGCGGCGGCGACCGGGCGGCCGGAGGCCTGCACTTCGCTCACGCCTTTCAGCAGCATCTGCCAGGTACGCGACAGCACGCGCATCGAAAGCTTGGTCGCAAAGTCACGGCCGCGCACGCGCTCGGCTTCCGACAGCGACACGTCGTCGGCGACACTGGGAACGACTTTGACCCGGGTGACGAAATGGGTGAATTCGGCGAGATCGCTCAACACCACGCCCGGATCGGCGCCGATGTCGTATTGCTCGCGCAATTCCTTCAGCGCGGCGGCGACATCGCCCTTCATCAGCGCTTCGAACAGGTCGACGATGCGCACGCGGTCGGCCAGACCGAGCATCTGCCGCACGTCTTCCGCCCGCACCGGGCCGGCGGCATGCGCAATGGCCTGATCGAACAGCGACAGCGAA
The DNA here is from genome assembly GCA_963789455.1 of uncultured Alphaproteobacteria bacterium. GTDB lineage: Bacteria > Pseudomonadota > Alphaproteobacteria > Rhizobiales > Xanthobacteraceae > Pseudolabrys. Next base: position 106,076 of record CAWBLD010000009.1, read on the forward strand.
TCGCGCACCGAGCCTTCCGCCGCGCGCGCGATCAGCGCCAGCGCCGCCGGTTCGACCTCGATCTTTTCCTTGGCGGCGATGCCTTCGAGATGCTTGACCAGCAGCGCGGCATCGACCCGGCGCAGATCGAAGCGCTGGCAGCGCGACAGCACGGTCACCGGCACCTTGCGGATTTCCGTGGTGGCGAAAATAAATTTGGCGTGCGGCGGCGGCTCTTCCAGCGTCTTCAGAAGCGCGTTGAACGCCGCGCCGGAGAGCATGTGGACTTCGTCGAGGATGTAGACCTTGTAGCGCGCCGACACCGGCGCGTAGCGGATGGCGTCGTTGATTTGGCGCACGTCCTCCACTGAATTGTGCGAGGCGGCGTCCATTTCCAAGACGTCGATGTGGCGGCTCTCGATGATGGCCTGGCAATGCACGCCCATCGCCGGCATGGCGATGGTGGGCTCCTTCACCGAACCGTCCGGCAATTCATAATTGAGCGCGCGCGCCAGAATCCGCGCGGTCGTGGTCTTGCCGACCCCGCGCACGCCGGTGAGGATCCAAGCCTGCGGAATGCGCCCCAACTCGAACGCGTTCGAGATGGTGCGCACCATGGCGTCCTGGCCGATCAGGTCGTCGAAGCTGGCCGGGCGGTATTTACGCGCCAGCACGCGATAGCCGGCTCCCTCGGCCGCGGCGCCGAGGTCGAGAGCTTGCTCGGTGGGTTTCGCGGTTTCGCTCATCGTGCCATCCGGCTGGCGGCCGCGCCGTTCGCTTCGATCGCGGAAATGGTGGGAGGCTGACGAGCGACCCGAACCGCGCTCGTTAGGGCTGCTTCCTTCCGGACCTGACCCGGTTGGCGAGTGGCTCGTCCACCGCCAACCTCCCGGGGACCTATATCGGGCCAATGGGGGCCGAAAGCAAGCTGGCCCCGCCGCCGTCATGCGCGGGCTTGACCGGCGCATCCATGAGGCGATTCTGCCTGTGGAAATCCATCATGGATGGCCGGGAGCAAGCCCGGCCGTGACGGGCAAATGGAATTCACCTGGTCCCTCCACCCTCAGCTTGCCGCCGACACCGTTCCCGTCGGCGACCTGGCGCTGGCGCGCGTGCTGCTGGCGAACGACGCCAACTATCCCTGGCTGATCCTGGTGCCGCGCCGGCCGGGACTGAGCGAAGTCATCGACCTGGACGACGCCGCGCAGGTGCAGCTCTGGGGCGAAATTGCCGCCGCGGCGCGTGCGCTCAAGGTCATCACCGAATGCGACAAGCTCAACATCGCGGCGCTCGGCAACATGGTGGCACAATTGCATGTCCACGTGATTGCGCGCCGCCATAGCGATGCCGCCTGGCCGAAGCCGGTGTGGGGCGCGGCCCCGCCCACTGTCTATAATCCCACGGCGCGCGACGGGCTGATCGGCGCGTTGCGGCGCGCCCTTCAAATCACAGCGGTCCCCGACTAAGCTCGCCGCCGGACAATCGCAGGAGCAAAGTTCATGACCTTCCGCATCGCCGTCGTGCAGCCGATCACCAACCCGATCGGCGAGGACGAAAAGAACGTCGCCGATGCGGTGAAGTTTATCGAACGCGCCAAGGCCGAAGGCGCCGACTTCGTCTGCTTTCCGGAAACCTATCCCGGACCCTGGCGCATGCCGGCAACTTTCGACCCGACGCCGCGCCTTGCGGAAGCCGCCGCCAGGCACGGCATCAACGCGGTCTACGGCACCATCGAGCCGCTCAGCCACAACGAGGGTACTGCGCACAACCTGATCTGCATGGCCTATGGCGATGGCCGCGCGCCGGTGACTTACCGCCGCACGCATCCAAACGGACCGTGGATCTATACCGGCGGCAAGTGGTGGGAATTCCAATACGTGCCCGGCAATGAGTTTCCGGTGTTCGACACCCAGCACGGCAAGGTCGGCCTCGCCATGTGCAGCGAGGCTTACATGCCGGAGGTCACGCGCGCGCTGGCGCTGCGCGGCGCCGAGTTGATCTTCATGCCGGCCGGCACCGACAAGGGAAAACTGTGGGCAAGCTGGCGCAATTTGATCTGGTCGCGCGCCATCGAGAACCTCGCCATCGTGGTGACCACGCAGAATCTGTTCAGCCACGCTGAACGCGGGACTCGCCATGGTGGCGGCGCCGGAGGAGATTCTGTTCGAAAGTACGGCGGCCGGCTTCTTCACGGTGGACGTCAGCCTCGAGCGCGCGCGCGAAATGCGCGCCAGCACCGATACGGTCACCTCTTCGCAGAGCTACGCCGCCAAGCAGGGCGTACTCGGGCCGCAGTGGCAGCGGCCGGAATTGCGCGCGACCATGTATCCGCGGCCGGTTTGATTTCGTCGGTGGTGCATTGCACTTGCCGACTCGCCGTGCGAATTTCCGCTTCGTATGTCCCCTCGTCCCGACCTCGGCCCCAAACCGCGTCTTGGCTACGTGCAGAGCCGCCTTGAGCGCGCCGCCGAGCTGCGTACCGACGATGCCGCCATTGCGCGGCTGGCGGCGGAGCCGCGCGCCGGCGCCTATGTGATCGGCGGCGATCATATCGTCATGAAGAAAGGCGGCCCCCTCAACGACCCGCTATTCACGATGCAGGAAGCGCGCGCGCTTGGCGCCGCGAGCGAGACGGTTTTCCTCGGCTTGGCGGAAGGCGCCGCCCGTTTCGGCTACGGCATTGCGCCGGCGGCGGCGGACGCCCTGAAGACCCAAGGCGGCTTCCTTGTCACCGACCTGCGCTCGATTGCGGTGCAGGGGCTGGCCGAGCCCGAGCACCTGCCGCCGATCGCCGAGGCCAAGGCGGTGCTGCACTGGCACGCCCGCCACCGCTTCTGCCCGAACTGCGGCGCGCCGACGCAAGCTGTGCTTGCCGGCTGGCGGCGCGATTGCGCGCACTGCAAGGCGTTGCATTTTCCGCGCACCGATCCGGTGGTGATCATGCTGGCGGTCGACGGCGAACACTGCCTGCTCGGCCGCTCCCCGCGTTTCATGCCGACCATGTGGTCGTGCCTGGCCGGCTTCGTCGAACCGGGCGAGGCGATCGAGGACGCGGTGCGGCGGGAAACGCGCGAGGAAGCCGGCATCGCCTGCGGCCGGGTGGTCTATTTCGGCTCGCAGCCATGGCCGTTTCCGTCGTCGCTGATGATCGGCTGCCATGCGCAAGCGCTGACCCGCGATATTGTGGTGGACCACGCGGAACTCGAGGACGCCCGCTGGTTTAGTAAGGGAGAGATCGAGACGATGCTGATGCGCAAGCACCCCGATGGCTTGACCACACCGCCGCCGGTGGCGATCGCGCATCACATCATCCGCGCCTGGCTGGAAAATGAGATCGGCTTTGACTGAAGCTCGGCCGGGAAGGAAAACGCCGAAGATCTTATGCGCCGGCATCGCGGTGCAGGACATCGTCATGCGCGTGCAAGAGTTTCCCGCGCCCGGCGCCAAGGTTTCCGCATCGGATTTCATCATCACCGGCGGCGGCTGCGCGGCCAATGCCGCGGTCGCCATTGCGCGCCTGGGAGGGTGCGTGGCCTTCGCCGGTCCGCTCGGCGGCGATGATGACCAGGTGAGCGACCGCATCATCAGCGACCTGAATGTCGAGGGTGTCGACGTCAGCGGCGCTTTGCGCGTCGACGGGGCGACCGCGTCGGTGTCGCTCATCCTGCTCGATGCCGAGGGCGAGAAGAGCATTGCCACCCGCCGCGGCGCACGGCTCGGCGACGCGCGGCCGGCCGACGCTGGCAAGCTGGTGGCGGATGTCGATGCCGTGTTGGTCGACAACCGTTTTCCGGAATTCGTGACGCCGGTGTGCCGCGCCGCGCAGGCGCGCGGGATTCCAATCGTCGTCGATCTCGATCAGGCGAGCGAGCCGGACGACCCGCTGCTCAAGCTCGGCACCCATGTGGTGTCGTCGGCGGAAGCCCTGCACGGCACCACCGGGCTTACCGACTATGGCGCCGGCTTGCAGCGCCTGGCCAAACATCTCTCCGGCTTCCTCGCCATCACCGACGGACCAAACGGCATCTACTGGCTCGATGCGGGCAGCGTGCGCCACCTGCCGGCCTTCAAGATAGAAGCGATCGATTCGCTTGGCGCCGGTGACGCCTTCCACGGCGCCTTCACGCTCGCTTTGGCGGAAGGCCGCAATCTCCGGGACGCCATGCGCTTTGCCAGCGTCACCGCCGCGCTCAAATGCACGCATTTCGGCGGCGGCGCGGGCGCGCCCCAGCGCGCCGAGGTCGAGGAATTTTTAAAGCAGCACGCTTAGCTGCCTCATCCGGAGGGGCGCTCCGCACGAGTGCGCCTCGAAGGATCGGCGGCCGCATGCCGTGAACCCGCGGCGACGACGCCGTCAAAAAACACCGATATTGCAGCCGAAGCCGATCCGGGCGTCCTGGCAAGCTATGACGGATTTCGCTTGAAATAGAATATTTTTCTATGTAGACACAGGCGGAGGGCAAAAATAAGAAAAATATTCCTAATTGGATTGCCTCGTCAGGCCAACGCTCCCAGGTTTCAAAGGAACCAGCGAATGGACGCCATCGACCGCAAGATCCTCACCGTGGTGCAAGAGGATGCCTCGCTTTCGGTCGCCGAAATCGGCCAGCGCGTGGGGTTATCGTCGACGCCCTGCTGGAAGCGATTGCAGCGGCTGGAAGCCGAAGGCGTGATCACGCGCCGCGTCGCACTGATCGATCCGGAAAAGATCGGTCTCGGCATCACGGTGTTCGTGTCGGTGGAGACCGGCGACCATTCACAGGACTGGCTCAAGCGCTTCGCCGAAGTGGTGGGTGCGATGCCGGAGGTGATGGAATTCTACCGGATGGCCGGCGACGTCGATTACATGCTGCGCGTCGTGGTGGCCGACATCCAGGGCTATGACGGCTTCTATAAGAAATTGATCGCGACCGTGCCGCTGAAGAACGTCACCTCGCGCTTCGCCATGGAACGAATCAAATCGACGACCGCGCTGCCGATCAGCGCAGCGCACTAGACCGGAATGCTAGTTGCAGGGATGGTTGGTGTCGGGGTAGCTCGGCGTCTGATTGCGCGGGCTGGTGAACATATGGTCCGACAGTGTCAGCGTCCCGGTGATGGTGTAGCCGATGGCGGGCGTATAAGCGTAAGAGACTTCGCTATAGATCAGATGGATCGGATACGAGCTGCCCGTCGCCAGCGCCTCGTTTGAACTGTCGAACGCAAAGCTGGTTCGCTTCGTGCCGTTCCTGGTTTCGGACCACTTCACCGTCACGTTCTTGTTGGCATCGATGCTCAAGCACGACACCGTCATCTTGAGCTTGCTTTTGTCATAGGGCAGGATGATCGCGCTTGACGCATCGAGAATATTGCTCATCTCGGTCGCGCTGATGTTATTATTGGAACAGCCACCAGCATTGGCATTGCTGTTACTGCACGATGACGTCAGGTTGCTGAGCGTGCCGGCGATCAGGGTGACCTTGCGGTCCGCGGCCACGCCATCGGAAACCTCGACGCATCCGAGATAAAGCCCGATCATGACCGGCGCCAAGAAGGCGAATTCGACTGCGGAAACGCCGCGGCGGTCGCGCGCGAACTGCGAAATCCGTCCGATCATGGATGTTTTCAGCATGGCCCACCGTTCTGCAAGTAGGGCTCGTTGCGGAAGACCGACGTCGCCACCAGCAGCCGTTTGCCGCCATTCAGATTGGACAGGTTGTCGCCGAACAGCGACACGTAGATCGGCCATTGATAATAGAGCGATACGGACACGATGCAGCCCGGATTGCCGGCGTTGTAACTCATTTTCGTCGTATCGAACTGGCCATTATTGACCGGCGCCGTATTGCCGCTCGCGGCGCCGTAACTGCTATAGGTTTTGACGTCGACGTAAACGCCGTTCGTGCAATCGAACAGCCCGCCGGCGAGACGCGCGCACACCTGATTTTTGAATTCGTCCTGGCTGAAACCTGCCGTCTGCGCCTGGCCAGTCATGATCAGCCGGCCCGCATCGGAGGCGGCGGTTTCCAATGTCTGCCCGGCGAAGAATACCAGAGCCGTTTCCAGGATGGCGAAGGTCAGCGCCAAAAACGGCGCCGCGACCAGCGCGAATTCGACGGCGGCCGCCCCGTCTTGCCGCCGAACGAAGCGGCGCGCGATGCGCGCCAGGAGCAGCCGGTCGATGCCGGTGACGATCGTGTTTTTAATGGTCTCAAGCATGGCAACCTTCGAGACTGCTTAAAGGTGCCGAAACACCATGGCAGCTCATATCAAATTCGAGTTGTCGAATTCTTGCTCGTATCGCGAAGAACAACCGCGGTCACTTTAAAGAATCGCTAACCATGATCCGGCTGGACGCGGCGCGATTGCGAACCCGATGCAGTCCGCGGCATTAGTGCGGCTGTGCGCTGGTCTGGGCTTGACCGGTGCGGGCGCCGGTCTCGGCCAATGTGGCGTTGAAATAGGCCGGCGAATCGCCAAGCGTGATTCGGCGTTCGCAATCCGGCGCACAATTGTACGATTCGCGCTCGGTGCCCTTGTAGACCACGACCACGTCGCTGCCGGAGATGCCAAGCACCTGCACGGTCTTGTCCATCACCACGCGGCCGTTGCGGTCGAGCGCCAGCAGATTGGTCGAGCCGTAGCTCTTGCCGGTAATGACCAGAATACCCCCGCTTTGCAGCGCGGCATCGGCAATCAATGGATTTCCGACGACGATGGTGGCGATCCGCTCGGGCAGCTTAAGCACTTGCGCCTGATCGACATTGACGGTCAGGGTGTCGGCTTGCGTCGGCGCGGCGCCGAGCGTAGCCGCAAGAGCAATCGTCCAGGCCGCTATATGGAAAAGTCGCCTGCGACGCCCGAACACGGCCAACATTGAAATCTCCCGCACGCTACACGCAACAAAGCCTGCCGCAGCAACGGCCGGCTGACCGCTGGATTTGACTGCAAATTGGTGAACGAAGTGCAAAGAGTGCGGCAGATGCGCCGGCAGCCTGCTATGCCCTGCAGGAACCGGCAGAGCATCTGGGGCGCCGGGGGCTTCCCGGAAGACCTGCATCGTCGACGCAATATTAGGAGCCGGCGAATGGGGCTCGCGGCCGCACCGTTAAAATGTGGCAAAGGAAGATCTATCGCCCCGACAGCATTGCCTTGGCCGGAGAGAAGACTATCCATGGATGATTTCATAGGAAATACTAAATTATTCGAACTAAAGATCATGTAATACGATAGATAATCGGCTGATATTTGACAGTATAATCCAATAAATAATTCATTAACCTTCCTATTCTTCTGTACATGACTTGTTAACCAAGATTTATATACGTAGAAATGCCCCCGTGTTTCTTGAACCATATTAACCTGTACTCAAGCCCAACTGGCTAGCTTGCCCCGCATGGTTCAAGGCAGCCGGAGCAAATCCGGTCCTCTGGATCAGCTCAGACAGCCACGTGTGGATCAAGGAGTTACCGATGAAAAACCTTTTCGTGCGTTTCGTGAAGGACAACTCGGGCGCCACCGCCATCGAGTACGGCCTGATCGCCGCGGGCATTTCGGTCGCGATCATCGCGGTCGTGAACGGCCTCGGCACCAAGCTGCATGACACCTTCAACACCGTTACGACTTCGATGAAGTAATCACTGGTATCGCGGCTGCCGCGGGCTTTCCGCGGCGCCGCGTCCACCGGTCTCGAAGTTGTCAAGAACGGCCTCCGGAGAAAGCTTCGGGAAGTCGGTACAAAGGCTCCGGCCATCGCCGGAGCCTTTTTATTTTTGCTGCTTGCGCACATCAAGCTGGATCGAATGAGCTTGAAGCCCTTGCGCATTTAACGAACGCTAAAGGCGGCGCAAGCTAAACACAGCGAAGAATGGCCCTTGCTGGCGCGGCGCTGATGCCGGTTCCCGGGAAACTAAGATGATTGTTATGGATACAGTCAGGCTCTTGCTGTTCCCGGCCCTGATGGCGTTTGCCGCATCGAGCGATCTCCTGACCATGACGATCTCGAACCGGCTCTCGCTGGCGCTGGCCGGCGGCTTTTTCCTGCTCACGATCGTCACCGGCATGAGCCTGGCCGCAATCGGCATGCATCTGGCCGCTGCCGCGCTGGTCATGACGATTACTTTCGGCTTCTTTTCGCAAGGCTGGATCGGCGGTGGCGACGCCAAGCTCGCGGCCGCCACGGCGCTTTGGTTTGGTTTCGATTATCTGCTGGATTACCTGGTCTATGCATCGCTATTCGGCGGCGTGCTGACGCTGCTGATCATCCAGTTCCGGCGCTTGCCGCTGCCGGCCCCGCTTGCCCGCCATGCCTGGATTCTCCGCCTGCATGAGACCGGCGGCGGCGTGCCCTATGGCATCGCCCTCGCCGCCGCGGCACTCGCCGTCTATCCCAAGACCGGCTGGATGCCCGCGCTCGGCATTTGAGCCGAGCACCTGCGGCGCAAGAAAATATTAACTCGATTTAGATACCGCTTCTTAACCATACCTTGACCTTTAACTGTTGAAATCCCGTGCAAGCGGCCGAACGGGCCGCCATGTCGATTACGCGGCCGATCCGGCCATCACGTCACGGTGAGAGTGAAGCGTATGAAAGCTGCGCGTCTTGTTGTGCTAACCGTCGCCATCGCAGCCGGTGGGGTTGCCGCCATGCTGGCCGGCCGTTCAGCAAAAGTTCCACAGGTCAAAAACGCGCCGGCGCCCAAGTTCGCCAGCGTCGATATCCTGGTCGCCAAAACCGATATCGGCATGGGCCAAAAGGTATCGCCGGGCGATGTGCAGTGGCAGCAATGGCCCGCCAGCGCGGGATCCGGAAACTTTATCCGCAAAAGCGATCGCCCCAAGGCCATCGAAGCGTTGTCCGGCTCGATCGCCCGCTTCCCGTTCGTCACCGGCGAGCCGATCCGCGAAGCCAAATTGGTCAATGCCAAGGGCTCAGGCTTCATGGCGGCGATCCTGCCGTCGGGTATGCGCGCGATTTCCACGAAGATTTCGCCGGAAACCGGCGCCGGCGGATTTATCCTGCCGAATGACCATGTGGATGTCATTCTAACGCGGCGCCAGCGCGACGGCGACAAAACAAGCGGCGGCGACACCCACAGCAGCGAGACTATTCTTACCAATGTCCGCGTGCTGGCGATCGACCAGACCGTAGAGGAAAAGAACGGGCAGAAAGTCGTGGTCGGCAAGACCGCGACGCTCGAACTGACACCGCAGCAGACCGAATTGCTGGCGCTCTCGGAGCAGCTTGGATCGCTGTCGCTGGCTCTGCGCAGCATCGCCGATGCGACGCGCGACGCGCCGGTCGCCGAAGACAAGCTGGGGCGCCGCGGTGGCGTGAACATCGTTCGCTTTGGCGTTGGCACCATGACGACACCGAAATGATCGAAAGAGGGGAAACGGGGACATGGCGATAAGGACTTCGATCCGCGCCGCCGCGCTGGCGGCAGTCGTCGCAAGCGCAGGCCTGGCGCCGTCGGCCCCGGTGGCCGCCGCCGGCGCACGCTTGCCGGTCATCCGGGTGGCGGCGAGCGAAGCGACCTCGCGCTTCGTGCCGCTTGGCATCGGCAAATCGGTCGCAATCGACCTGCCGGCCGATATCAAGGATGTGCTGGTCGCGAACCCCAAGATCGCCAATGCAGTGATCCGCTCCTCGCGCCGCGTCTACATGATCGGCGTCGCAATCGGGCAAACCAACATCTTCTTCTTCGACGCCGACGGCAAGCAGATCGCCGGTTTCGACATAGCGGTGACGCGCGATCTAAATGGCGTGCGCGCCGCGCTCAAGCAGACGATGCCGGACTCCGACATCCACATCGAAGGCGTCGGCGACGGCATCATGCTGTCGGGCAGCGCCGCGAACGCCGCCGAGGCGCAACAGGCCTACGATCTCGCCACGCGGCTGGTCGGTGACGGCTCTAGGGTGGTCAACGGCATCACCGTGCGCGGGCGCGACCAGGTCATGCTCAAGGTGACGGTTGCCGAAGTGCGGCGCGACATCATCAAGCAACTCGGCATCGATCTTTCCGCCAGCCTCAATTACGGCACCGCGGTTGTGAACTTCAATACACAAAATCCCTTCTCCGCCAACGGCCAGACGATCAGCAACACCGCGTTCGGCGGCACTTTTAAAAATGTCACCGCGACGTTACGGGCGATGGACCGCGCCGGCGTCCTGCATACGCTGGCCGAGCCGAATCTGACCGCGATTTCCGGCGAGACCGCAAGTTTCGTCGCCGGCGGCGAGTTTCCAATCCCCAACGGGTTGTCGTGCGACACCACCAAGTCACCGCCGGTCTGCCAAGCGCAGGTCGAATTCAAGAAATTCGGCGTGAGCCTGGTCTTTACACCGGTGGTGCTGTCGGAAGGGCGCATCAGTCTCAAAGTGATGACCGAAGTGTCCGACCTGTCGACGGATAATTCCATGACTCTGGCGGTGCCCGGTTCGACCCAGACGCTGACCATCCCCTCGATCAGCACCCGCCGCGCCGAAACCACGGTTGAAATTCCGTCCGGTGGATCGCTGGCCTTGGCCGGCATGATCCAGCAGAAAACCAAGCAGCAGATCAACGGCGTCCCCGGCCTGATGCAACTGCCGGTCCTCGGCAGCCTGTTCAGGAGCCGCGACTACATCAACAATCAGACCGAGCTAATGGTGCTGGTCACGCCCTATATCGTGCGCGCGGTGGCGCAGAAAATGTTGTCGCGGCCCGACGACGGTTTCGCCGATCCCAACGATCAGTCCACCGCGCTGCTTGGGAGCCTCAACCGCATCTACGGCGGGGCCGGCAAGACCGAGCCGTCGCGCCAGTACCACGGCAAATACGGATTCATTTTCGATTGAGTGGCATGGGGAGACGATCGATGACAATCTTTCTAACGGCGATGGCCAAACGCCGGGGCGCCACGGCGCTGCGCGCATTGGCGGTCGTCGGCCTCGCCACCTCGTTGGCCGGCTGCTACACGCAGCGCGTTGCGCAGGAAGTCTACCCCAACGATTATCGCGACCGTCATCCAATCACCCTGAAGGAACGCGAGCACACCGTTGAAATTTTCGTCGGCCGCAATCGCGGCGGGCTTACGCCGAGTCAGCGCGCCGACGTGCTTTCCTTCGCACAACACTGGCGACGCGAGGCTACCAGCGGCATCGTCGTGGACGTTCCGCAAGGCGGACCGACCGATCGCGCCGCCGCCAAATCGATGCGCGAAGTGCAATCGATCCTCACCGCTTCCGGCGTGCCGCGCAACGCAGTCTATGTGCGCAGTTATGAGCCGTCGAATGCCTCGCTTGCGAGCATCAAGATCATTTACACCAAGCTTTCCGCCGAGGCCGGCCCCTGCGGCCTCTGGCCTCACGATCTCGGCACCAGCCTCGATCGCAACTACTCCGAGAACCGTCCCTATTGGAATCTCGGCTGCGCCAGCCAGCGCAATCTCGCCGCCATGGTCGACAATCCCGCCGATCTGGTGCAGCCGCGCGGCGACGCGCCGGCCTATTCGCCGCGCCGTTCGGTGGTACTCGACAAGTATCGCAAGGGTGAAAATCCGGCGGCAGCTATAGCGGTTACGACACGGCCAAGATCAGCGACTCTCGGAAAATGATGAAACACGCAGCAAAAATGGCAGCCGCCGAAAGCAAGTCGATGCCGGCAGCGCCGGCCGATGGCGCCGCCGACGAACACATCGCACCTGCGCCGCGGGTCTCGATCCAGGCGTTCTGCGAGACGGTTGAAACCGCCGCCGCCGTGCAGGCCGCGGGCGAGGACCGCCGCCTCGGCAAGGCGCATTTGAAAATCCAGATGGGCGGCGTCGCCGCCGCCGTCGAGGCCTATCGCAATTCTCCGACGCCGAACATCATCCTGATCGAATCGGAAAACCATTCCGACGAAATCCTGACCGGGCTCGATCACCTCGCCGAGGTCTGCGACGCCGGCACGCGGGTAATCGTGGTCGGCCGCGTCAATGACGTCACGCTCTATCGCGAACTGACGCGGCGCGGCATCAGCGACTATCTGATCGCGCCGGTCGGCACCATCGACGTCGTGCGCGCGATTTGCGGCTTGTTTTCGGCGCCCGATGCCAAGCCGGTCGGCCGCGTCATCGCCATAGTCGGCGCCAAAGGCGGCGTCGGCGCTTCCACCATCGCGCACAACGTCGGCTGGGCAATCGCCCGCGATCTCATGCTCAATTCGGTCGTGACCGACCTCGATCTGGCCTTCGGCACCGCCGGCCTCGACTACAATCAGGATCCGCCGCAAGGCATCGTCGACGCGGTCTTCTCGCCCGATCGCGTGGACAGCGCCTTCGTCGACCGGCTGTTATCCAAATGCACCGATCACCTGAGCCTGCTGGCCGCGCCGGCGACCCTCGACCGGGTCTACGATTTCGGCGCCGACGCGTTCAATTCGATCCTCAATTCGCTGCGCAGCTCGATCCCCTGTGTCGTGCTCGATATTCCGCACATGTGGTCGGGTTGGACCAAGCGGCTGCTGGTGAGCGCCGACGACATCCTGGTGGTCGCCGGCCCCGACCTTGCCAATCTGCGTAACGCCAAAAACTTGGTCGATCTTCTGCGCGCCGCGCGGCCAAACGACCGCCGCCCGTATTACTGCCTCAACCAAATCGGCGTGCCGAAGCGGCCGGAGATCACGCCGGCGGATTTCGCCAAGGCGCTGGAGGACCAGCCGCTCGCGGTTATCCCATTCGAGCCGCAGATTTTCGGCACCGCGGCCAATAACGGCCAGATGGTCGCCGAGATATCTTCGGGCCACAAGACCGCGGAGACGTTTCGCCAATTGGCGCAAGTGTTGACGGGGCGCGCGGAGGCAAAACGCTCGCGCGGCGGCCTGTTGACGCCGTTGCTCGCCAAACTGAGGAGGCGATCGAGCTAGCACATGAGTCCGAAAAAGGCAGACCAGTTCGCGGACAACATTCATGCGCTGGAAATCGGTTAGGGAGAAGTTTGATTCAGTCTGAACTGATCGAATTCCAGGAATATTCCGGAGACCGTCGTGTTCGGTAGGCGTAGTGGCAATTCTGATGTGCTCGTTGTGACGCCGGCAGCGCCGGACGCCGCGCCGGCCGCGCAATCGGGCGCAGCGCCGATTCCGGCCGCCGGCGCGCCGATGGAAACGGGCCGCTCGCCGATGCCATCCGATGGGCTCGGCGCGCCGCTGGTGCCGGCGCCGTCCGCGACCCGCGCGCCTTCGGCCATCAACACCGTGCCGTCCTCGATCAATTCGCGCCGTTCCGATACTTACTACGAGGTCAAAGGCGTTATTTTCGGCGCGCTGATCGAGGCGATCGATCTGGCCCAGTTGGCGCGGCTCGACGCCGATAGCGCGCGCGAGGAAATCCGCGACATCGTCAACGAGATCATCGCGATCAAGAACATCGTGATGTCGATCTCCGAGCAGGAAGAGCTGCTCGACGATATTTGCAACGACGTGCTCGGTTACGGCCCGCTTGAGCCGTTGCTCTCGCGCGACGACATCGCCGACATCATGGTGAACGGTTCCGGCACGGTGTACATCGAAGTCAAGGGCAAGATTCAGAAAACCGGCATCCGGTTCCGCGACAACCAGCAGCTGCTCAATATCTGCCAGCGCATTGTCAGCCAGATCGGCCGCCGCGTCGATAAATCCTCGCCAATCTGCGACGCGCGCTTGCCGGACGGTTCCCGCGTCAACGCCATCGTGCCGCCGCTGGCGATCGACGGCCCCGCGCTCACCATCCGCAAATTCAAAAAGGATAAGCTGACGCTCGATCAGCTGGTCAAGTTCGGCACCATCACGACGCAAGGCGCCGAAATCCTGCGCATCATCGGGCGCAGCCGGGTGAACACCCTGGTGTCCGGCGGCACCGGTTCCGGCAAGACCACGCTGCTCAACTGTCTTACCCAATTCATCGACGACGATGAGCGCATCATCACCTGCGAAGACGCCGCCGAATTGCAGCTGCAGCAGCCGCATGTGGTGCGCCTGGAAACGCGGCCGCCCAACCTGGAGGGCGAAGGCCAGGTGACCATGCGCGACCTGGTGCGCAACTGCCTGCGTATGCGGCCGGAACGCATCATCGTCGGCGAAGTCCGCGGACCCGAGGCGTTCGACCTGTTGCAGGCCATGAACACCGGCCACGACGGCTCGATGGGCACGCTGCACGCCAACAATCCGCGCGAGGCGCTCTCGCGCTTGGAATCGATGATCACCATGGGCGGCTTCTCGCTGCCCTCGCGTACCATTCGCGAGATGATCACGGCCTCGGTCGACGTGGTGATCCAAGCCGCGCGCCTGCGCGACGGCTCGCGCAAGATCACTCACATCACCGAAGTGATGGGAATGGAAGGCGACGTCATCATCACCCAGGACCTGTTCGTGTACGACATGGTGGGTGAGGATGCGCAAGGCACCATCCTCGGCCGCCATCATTCGACCGGCATCGGACGGCCCCGCTTCTGGGATCGCGCCCGCTATTACGGCGAGGAAAAACGCCTGGCCGCCGCGCTCGACGCCGCAGAATCCGCTGCCAAGATCATGCAAGCCTGATCCGAGGACGCCATGCAAGCGATCGCCTTGTTCTTTCTGGCGTCCGTCGCGGTCGGTGGCTTCGCTTGGGTTTTCCTCTATCCGATTCTGTCCGGCGAGCGCAAAGCCGAACAACGCATGGCCAACGTCGCCAGGGCGGAGCCGGCGGCGCAAGTCGCGCGCGGCAATCAGAAATCACGCCGTGATGCCATTGAAAATACGCTCAAGGAGATTGAAGAGCGCCACAAGAAGAGCAGGCACGTACCGCTCTCGATCCGCATCCAACAAGCCGGATTGTCGTGGTCAAAGCAGCAATTCTTCCTCATTTCGGCCGGCATCGGAGCAGTGCTGTTCTTGCTCGGCTTGTTGAGCGGCGCCGGTGTCATTGTCGCCGTCGTGCTCTGCGCCGCCGGTGCCCTCGGGCTGCCGCGCTGGGTGCTGGCCTTTTTGAAGCGGCGGCGCGAGGCCAGATTCCTTCATTCGTTTCCGGACGCCGTCGACATCATCGTGCGCGGCGTCAAAGCCGGCCTGCCGCTGCTCGATTGCCTCAAGATGATCACGATCGAGGCCCCCGAGCCGGTGAATTCGGAATTCCGCGGGATTGTGGAAACGCAGGCGATCGGCATGCCGCTGGGCGAAGCCTGCCTCAAGCTCTACGAGCACATGCCGCTGCCGGAAGCGAATTTCTTTGGCATCGTCGTATCGATCCAGCAACGGTCCGGTGGCAATCTCGCGGAAGCGCTCGGCAATCTTTCGCGCGTGCTGCGCGACCGCAAGAAGATGAAGGCCAAGATCCAGGCCATGTCGCAGGAAGCCAAGGCCTCGGCCGGCATTATTGGCGCGCTGCCGGTTGCGGTGATGTTGCTGGTCTACATCACCAGCCCCAGCTACATCACGCTGTTGTGGACCGAACCGCTCGGCCGCTTGATGCTCGCCGCCTCCGCCATCTGGATGTTTACGGGCGTGATGGTGATGAAGAAAATGATCAACTTCGACTTCTGACGCACGGTCCAGAAACGATCATGCGCCGCACCGCATAAGGATGTGAGACAAAGATGCTCGATTTATTGATCAACTCGATCAATACCAAGACGCTGGCGATGGCGAGCGCCGCTATCGCCGCGATCGCTACGGTCTTGACGTTCACGATGCCACTGCTGTTCGCCGATTCGCTCGGCAAGCGCATGAAAGCGGTCGCGCTCGAGCGCGAGAAGATTCGCCAGCGCGAGCGCGAGCGCATGGCCCAGACACACCAGAAGGTCAATCTGCGTCCGTCGCCGAAGCAATCCATCCAGGCAATCGTCGACCGCTTCAATCTCAAGAAATGGGTCGGACAGGAAGAGGCCCGGCTGAAACTGGTGCAGGCTGGCTATCGCGGCCAGGCGCCCTACATCACCTATCTGTTCTTCCGCATGGTGACTCCGGCGGTAACCGCGCTGCTCACCGCGGTCTACGTGTTCGTCGTGCTCGATTTACGCCAGCCGACCATGGTCAAGCTCGGCCTGTGCATCGCCGCCGCCTATATCGGCATGCATCTGCCATTGATGATCCTCAAGAACATAATCCAGCGCCGCCAACTTTCGATCCGGCGCGCCTTTCCCGACACCCTCGACCTGCTGCTGATCTGCGTGGAATCCGGCATGTCGATCGAGGCGGCATTCAAGAAAGTCAGCGACGAAGTCGGCACGCAATCGGTAGCGCTGGCGGAAGAACTCACGCTCACCACCGCCGAGCTGTCCTACCTGCCGGAGCGCCGCCAGGCCTACGAGAATCTCGCCAGGCGCACCGACCTGGAAGGCGTGAAGTCGGTTTGCATGGCCTTGCAGCAGGCGGAACGCTACGGCACGCCGCTGGCGAATATGTTGCGCGTGATGGCGCAGGAAAACCGCGACATGCGCATGGCGGAGGCCGAGAAGAAGGCTGCCGCCCTGCCGCCAAAACTGACGGTGCCGATGATCCTGTTCTTCCTGCCGGTGCTGTTCATCGTGATTCTTGGCCCGGCCGCGATCAAGGTCATGGCGATCCGCTGACTCCGGCGGTGGAGCGGCGATCACGCCATCAAAAGATCGTTAGCGTTTGAAGATCGCGGTCAGCTGCCGCTATTAAGTTGGGACAGGCGAGGCCGCCCGCCTTTTTTCGTCCAATCGTTCCGGTGCGCCAGCATCTGCCGCAGATAGCTGACATTGGCGGCGGCTTCGTCCGGCGGCAGATCGGCGCTGGCGATTTTCTCGGCTTCCGCGAAGCGGCCTTGCAGCCCGACCACCAGCGCAAGATTCTGCCGCACCTTGGGCGACGCGTTGGGGCGCGCCACCGCCTGCCGCAGCGTGGCCTCGGCGCGTCCCAGGTCCTTCGTCAGCGCGTAGGACAGGCCGAGATTGGACAAGACCGATGGGTCGTTCGGCGCGATTTTGAGCGCGGCCGAATAATGCCGCTGCGCCTCGGCGTGCCGGCCAAGCTGGTCGAGCACCGCGCCTTGCGCATTGAGAATGCGCCAGTCCGGCTGGTCCGGCGTATGCGCCCGGCTTAATACGCCGAGCGCCTGGTTGTAATCGCCGGCCTCGGCCAGCGCGCGGCCATAAGCGCCCAGCAACGGCATATTGTGCGGATTGCGGATCGTGGCCTGCTCCAGAACGGCCACGGCCTGGGCGCGCTGCTCGGTGGCGCGCAGGGCCCGGGCATAGCCTATGGCCACATCGGCATCATTGGGATTTTCACGATAGCGGGCAGCCCAGAGTTCGAGCGAGCGCCGCCAATCGGCGTCGGTGCGCGGCGCATCGCTGGCGCGGATCGAACCGGTGATGTCGTTGCCGGTCGTCTTGCAGCCGGCGACGGACAGGGCGAGCCCGGCGATAATAGCGGCCGAGGCAAGCAGGCGGGCGGCACGGGCCGTTCTAGGACGCATGGGTTTCCGGAGGTTGGCGTTCCAGCGGCATTTCCCGAGCAATAAAACGTTAACCCTAACGACTGGTTAACCGGCTCCGTCATTCCGGGACGCGCCGGGGATGCCGACCCGGAATCCAGACGCAAATGCCACGTTTCCACCTGGATTTCCGGTTCGCCGCTTCGCGGCGCCCCGAAATGACGTATATGATCGGCCCCCATGGATATCGGCCTCTCCCCGGACGAAATCGCGTTGCAGGCGCGTGCCCGCGCCTTTTCGCAGACTGTCGTGCGCCCGCGCGCCGCGGCCATCGACCGCGACGAGCAGTACCCTTTTGACATCGTAAAAGCGCTGGCCGAGGCCGGTTTCCTCGGCATGACCATGCCGAAGGCGCTCGGCGGACAGGGCCGCTCCTTCCTCGACGCCGTGCTGGTGATCGAGGAAATGGCGAAATCCTGCACGGTCACCGCGCGCATCGTGGTCGAGACCAATATGGGCGCGATCTCGACGGTGATGGCCTATGGCAGCCAGGCGCAGAAAGAACTCGCCGCGCGGCTGGTGCTGGCGGGCGACAAGCCGGCCATCTGCATCACCGAGCCGGACGCCGGCAGCGACGCGCTGGCGATGACCACCCGCGCCGACAAGCGCGGCGACGTCTACGTGATCAACGGCAAGAAGCACTGGATCACCGGCGCCGGGGTTTCGCGCCTGCATCTGATTTTCGCGCGCGTGTTCGACGAACGCGGGCAGGAGCTCGGCATCGGCGGCTTCCTGGCCGTGCGCGACGAGGGCAATGGACCGAACTTGGGCCTGCGCGTGACCAAGCGCGAGCAGACCATGGGTTTGCGCGGCATGCCGGAAGGCGAGCTCACGTTCGAGGACCTCGAAGTGCCGGCCGCCATGGCGGTAGTGCCGCCATCCGGCTTCCGGCGCGGCTTTGCCGATTTGATGAACGCCTACAACAGCCAGCGGGTCGGTGCCGGCACCGTGGCCATGGGCGTCGCCGGCGGCGCGCTCGACCTCGCATTGGAATGGGCGAAGACGCGCGAGCAGTTCGGCCGCCCGGTCGGCGAATTCCAGGGCCTGCAATGGATGCTGGCCGACATGCAGACCCAGCTCACCGCCGCGCGCCTGATGCTCTATGCGGCGGCGCGCTCGCGCGGGCCCGATGGCAGCGCCTTCCCCGACCCGATGCTGGCGGCGCAGGCGAAAATCTTCGCTTCCGAAAGCGCGATCAGAATCGTCAACGACGCGCTGCAAATTTTCGGCGCGCGCGGCTATTCGCGCGAGCTGCCGCTCGAACGCATGGCGCGCGACGTGCGCATGTTCACCATCGGCGGCGGCACCGCACAGGTGCTGCGCACCCTGGTCGCCGGGAAGATGCTGGGCTGGAAGCTGCCGCAGAGACGCGACGGCTATGCGGCGAAACCATCCATGCGCGACGCCGCGGAGTGATCATGCATCCGATCTTCGCGAGACCCGGCGAGCCGTCGGTGCCGGTCCTGTTCATAACCGCCGCCAATTTCGACCACATACTCGAGAATGTCGACGACCGCGAGCGCACATTTGTGCGCGCCGCCGGATACGAACCCAAGCCCGGGCGCTATCTCGCCGTGCCGGCGGCGGACGGCAAACTGGCCGGCATTCTGTTCGGCCTGGAAAATGCCGACGAGCCGGTGAAGGACCTGTTCCGGCCCGGCCAATTGTCCGGCCTGCTGCCGGCGGGCACATACCGCTTCGCCAACGCGCCGCATGATGCGCGGCTCGCCGCACTGGCCTTCGCGCTTGGCGCCTATCAATTCACCCGCTACCGCAAAGCGGAAGCGCGCGATGCGCGGCTGGTGCTGCCCGATGGCGTCAACGGCGACGATCTCACCCGCATCGTCGAGGGCGTGACGCTGGCGCGCGACCTCATCAATACACCGTCCAACGACATGGGCCCGGCCGAGCTGGAGCAGGCCGCCCGCGCGCTTGCCCAGCAACATGGCGCGGCAGTCCACGTCACCGACGGCGAGGCGCTTGCCAAGCAATTCCCGCTTGTTCACGCGGTCGGCGCCGGCTCGGCGCGCGCCCCCCGGCTGATCGATCTCACCTGGGGCAAGGACGGCGACCCGAAGATCACGCTGGTGGGCAAGGGCGTGTGTTTCGACACCGGCGGGCTCGACATCAAGCCCGACACCGGCATGCTCAACATGAAGAAGGACATGGCCGGCGGCGCCACCGCCTTGGGGCTCGCGCACATGATCATGGCGCGCAAGCTGAAGGTGCGGCTGCGCGTGATCGTCCCGGCGGTGGAAAATTCCATCTCCGGCACCGCCTTCCGCCCGCGCGACATCTACAAA
The DNA here is from genome assembly GCA_963789455.1 of uncultured Alphaproteobacteria bacterium. Lineage (GTDB taxonomy): Bacteria > Pseudomonadota > Alphaproteobacteria > Rhizobiales > Xanthobacteraceae > Pseudolabrys. The sequence continues at coordinate 125,776 of CAWBLD010000009.1, forward strand.
TCGCGCAAAGGCATCAGCGTCGAGATCGGCAACACCGACGCGGAAGGCCGGCTGGTGCTGGCCGATGCGCTCACACTCGCCGACGAGGACGCGCCGGCGCTGGTCGCCGACTTCGCCACGCTTACCGGCGCCGCGCGGGTGGCGCTCGGACCCGAAGTGCCGCCGTTCTTCACCGATGACGATGCGCTCGCTGGCGAGCTCGCGCGCTGCGCGATCTCCGAGAACGATCCGCTCTGGCGCATGCCGCTGTGGCGGCCCTACGAGCAAATGCTCGATTCCAAAGTGGCGGACACCAATAACGTCAGCACGGGCGGTCAAGGTGGCGCCATCACCGCGGCGCTGTTTCTGCGCAAATTCGTGACCGCGAAGTCCTGGCTGCATCTCGACATTTTCGCCTGGACGCCCGCGGCCAAACCGGGCCGGCCGGAAGGCGCCGAATTGCAGTCGGCGCGCGCGCTTTATGCGTTGCTCTGCGCGCGTTATTCCTAGCGCATGATCCCGAAAAGTGGACACCGGCTTTCGGATAAGATCATGCGTCACGAAGGAATCTGATGGTCGCGCTCGATCCTCGCATCAATCCGTTCCGCCCCGAGCTCGCGGCGAAATATCTGCAGGGTCAGGTCGAGGCCGCGCGCTTCGTCGAAGGCGCGCGCCACGAAATAGTCGAGCCGGCCGCCGGCCTGTTCCGCACGCCGTCGCACGAGGCGCGGCTCGTGACCCAGGCGCTCATGGGCGAGCGCGTTATCGTCTACGAGACGACCGACGAAGGCTGGGCCTGGGGCCAGTTGGAGACCGACGGCTATGTCGGCTGGCTGTCGGCGAACGCACTCGCGAAAACCGGGCGGGCGGCGACCCACAAGGTTGCGGTGCCGCGCACGCTCGGTTTTCCGGGGCCGGACATCAAGCTGCCGCCGGCGGTGGCGCTGCCGATGGGTGCGCGGCTCGTCATCGCGCAGCAGGACGAGCGTTTCGCGGTCACCGCCAACGGCTGGCATCTGCCGGTCGTGCATCTGACACCGATCAAGGCGAGGCAGCCTGATTTCGTCGCCATCGCCGAAGAATTTCTCCACGCGCCCTATCTCTGGGGTGGCAAGACGTCGCTCGGGCTGGACTGCTCGGGACTGGTGCAGGTTTCGCTGCAAGCTGCCGGCCATGCCTGCCCGCGCGACAGCGACATGCAGGAACTGGCGCTCGGCAAATTGTCGTCGCTCGGCGAACTGCGGCGCGGCGATCTGGTGTTCTGGAAGGGCCATGTTGCGATCGCGCACGATAGCGAGACCTTGCTGCACGCCAATGCGCATGCCATGGCGGTGGCGATCGAGCCCGCGGAACAGACCATCGCGCGCAGCAAGGCGGCGGGCAGCGATGTCACCAGCGTGAAACGGATCTAGCGCGGCGTGGCCGGACAAACGACATTGCCACAGCGCAGTGCCGACTGGATCACCTTCGCCAAGGCTTTGGCGCCGGGGTAGCCGACGATCACGACGCCCTTGATGACAAAGCCGGGCGTGGCCTCGATGGCGAGTGCGTCGCCGACATGCAAATGCGCCGTCATCACTTCGGCGAGCGAATCCTCGTTGGCGATCTTTAAAACCTCGGCAATATTCAGCCCCATGGCCTTGGCCGCCGCGAGGGCGCGGTTGCCGTCGACCACACCGCGCGTGGCATCGAGCTGGCGATGAAACGCGTAGAATTTCAGCGCCGGCACCAGCCGCGCCACCGCCAATTCGACCCGGGTGCCCTGGATCGAAGGAATGCCGAGCACCGGAAACGGCACCAGCACCAGGCGCAGCTCCGGATAGTCGTGCAGAAGCGCGTCGATGGCGGCGGAGGCTGCACGGCAATAAGGGCAGTTGACGTCATAGAATTCGGCGAGCGTCACTTTGCCGTGCGGATTGCCAGCGATAACGATGCCGGGCAATTTCTCGATGCGGCTTTCGATCTCGGCCGACACCCGGTGATTGGCGACCATGCTGCCGTCGTCGGCCCTGATCGGGTAGCGGCCCTCGTCGGCCTGGGCGGCAAATGGCGCAATGACAATGAGGATGGCGATCAGGCGTTTGAACAGGGGCATGGTTATTCTTGCTGGCTGAGCCTGCCTCGGGCGGGGAACTGGGGTCATGCCCGATCGCTGTGTTGCATAGCGAATCACGAATACGTGACGGGATTTCAGCGGGCGCGGCCGCTCACGCCCAGCAGCGCGCCGATGCGGCCGCGATTGAGCGCCAGCCATTGCAGCGCGATGATGAGCGGGCCGTTGCGCATCGTGCCTGCGTCGAGCGCGGCAATTGCCGCGTCGATGGAGACGCGAAAAGGCTGAATCTGCTCGCCCTCTGAAACCATTCCCGAACGTTCCGGGAGCCGCGAAGCATCGACGGCGGCAAGAAAAACGGTGACCTCCTCGTCGGTCAATCCTGGCGAGGTGAGAAAACTGAACAGCTCGGCCAGCGCGGTTGGTGCGACGGCGATCTCTTCCGTGCATTCCCGGCGCGCCGTTTCGTTGAGCGACTCGCCCGGCTCGACCCGTCCGGCAACCGCTTCCACCAGGGCGCCGCGGCCATTGCCGAGGTGGGCCGGCAGCCGGAACTGCCGGATCAGCACGATCTCGTCACGCCCCAAGTCGATCGGCAGCACCGCCACCACCTTGCCGGCGCGCAATACGTCACGCACTTGCGCCACCGGCGCACCATCCACGCCCATCAGCGTCAGCCGATAGCGCTGGTAATCGAGGTAGCCGCGGGCGAGCAATTCGGGTTGCGACAGCGTGACATTGACGGCGAGATCGGCGAGTTCGCGGTCGCGCATGTCCGGCTATTGTTCCACCACACCCTCGGGCGCGGTTTCCAGCTTGAAGGCGGCGGCGAGCAGCGCGCGCGTGTAGTCGCTCTTCGGCGCTTTGAACAAATCCGCCGCGGCACCCTCCTCGACCACCTTGCCGTGGCGTAGCACCAGAAGCTTGCTCGCCAGCGCCGCCACCACCCGCAGGTCGTGCGAGATGAACATGTAGGTCAGGTCATGCCGCTTCTGCAGGTCGCGCAACAGATCGACCATCTGCGCCTGGATCAGCATGTCGAGCGCGCTGGTCGGCTCGTCGAGCATGATGAAGGTCGGCTCCAGCGCCAAGGCGCGCGCCACGGCGATGCGCTGGCGCTGCCCGCCGGAAAATTCGTGCGGGTAGCGGAAACGCGTCTCCGGATCGAGCCCGACATCGGTGAGCGCGGCCACCACGCGCTGCTTGCACTCAGCCCTCGTCAAATGCGGGTGATGCACCCACAGGCCCTCCTCGATGATATCGGACACCGACATGCGCGGGGAGAGCGAGCCGTAAGGGTCCTGAAACACGATCTGCATGTTGCGGCGATAAGGCCGCATCTCCTTGAACTTAAGGCCCTGGATGGTGTTGCCCATGAACACCACCGGACCGTCGGACGAGATTAGCCTCAAGATCGCGAGGCCAAGCGTGGTCTTGCCCGAGCCGCTCTCGCCGACCACGCCGAGCGTTTCGCCTTTGCGCACCTCGATGCTGATGCCGTCCACCGCCTTGATGTGGCCGACCACCTTGCGCAGCACGCCGCGCTTGATCGGAAACCACACCTTCAGATTGTCGGTGGATACCACCACCGGCGCGGTGGGGCGCGGCGGCGCCGGATCGGGCTTCGGTTCGGCGGCGAGCAGCGCCTTGGTGTAGGGATGCTCGGGCGCGGTGAACACGCGCTCGACCCCGCCCTGCTCGACGATCTTGCCCTGGCTCATCACGCAAACCCGGTCGGCGAGCTTGCGCACGATGCCGAGGTCATGGGTGATGAACAGCACCGACATGCCGAGCCGCTTTTGCGTGTCCTTGAGCAGCTTGAGGATTTGCGCCTGCACGGTCACGTCGAGCGCGGTGGTCGGCTCGTCGGCGATCAAGAGGTCGGGCTCATTGGCCAGCGCCATCGCGATCATCACGCGCTGGCGCTGCCCGCCGGAAAGCTGGTGCGGATAGCTCGCCAGCCGTCCCTTCGGGTCCCGGATGCCGACCTGGCCCAGCAAATCGACGATGCGGGCGCGCGCCGCCGCGCCGGTAAGCCCTTGATGCAGCAATAATATTTCGCCGATCTGCTTCTCGATCGTGTGCAGCGGATTGAGCGAGGTCATCGGCTCCTGGAAGATGATGGTGATGTCGTTGCCGCGCACGTGGCGGATTTCTTCCTCGGCCATGGTCAGCAGTTCGCGGCCCTGAAATACGATCGAGCCGGATGGATGATGCGCCGCCGGATAGGGCAGCAGCTTCATTATCGACAGCGCGGTGGCCGACTTGCCGGAGCCGGATTTACCGACCAGCGCCACGGTCTCGCCCTTGCCGATGTCGAACGACACCCGGTCGACCGCCAGCACCTCGCGCGCGCCCGCGCCAAAAGCGATCGAGAGGTCGCGGACGGAAAGGATCTTATCGGCGGGCGCGTTCATCGGAACGTCTTCCTCGGATCGAAGGCGTTGCGCACGGCTTCACCGACGAAGATCAGCAGCGAGAGCATGATGGCAATCGAGAAGAAGCCGGTGAGGCCGAGCCAGGGCGCCTGCACATTGGCTTTGCCTTGGCTCAGCAATTCGCCGAGCGAGGGCGAGCCGGGCGGCAGGCCGAAGCCGAGGAAGTCGAGCGCGGTCAGTGTCATCACCGACGACGACAGGATGAACGGCAGGAAGGTCATGGTCGCCACCATCGCGTTCGGCAGCAGGTGGCGGAAAATGATAACCGCGTTCGACACGCCAAGCGCGCGCGCGGCCATGATGTATTCGAAGTTGCGTCCGCGCAGGAATTCGGCGCGCACCAGGCCGACCAGCGACACCCAGGAGAACAGCAGCAGAATACCGAGCAGCACGAAGAAGCCCGGCACCAGCACCGACGAGATGATCAGCAGCAAATAGAGCGACGGGATCGAGGTCCAGATTTCGATGAAGCGCTGGAACAACAGATCGGTCCAGCCGCCGAAATAGCCCTGCACCGCGCCGGCGGCGACGCCGATCAGCGAGGACACGATGGTCAGCGCCAGGCCGAACAGCACCGAGATGCGGAAGCCGTAGATCAGCCGCGCCACCACATCGCGGCCGCCGTCGTCGGTGCCGAGCCAGTTGTATTCGAGATCGCCGCATTTGGCGAAGCCGTGGGTGGCGGCAAATTCGCAATCCTTCTCGGTCAGCAACCAGGTCGGCTTGGACGGGAACGGCGACGGCGGCTTGCTGACCTGCGTGTTGTAGGAGAAGCGGATCAGCGGCCAGACCACCGTGCCGCCTTCCTTGTTGATGAGGCCCATCAGATAGTCGTCGCGGTAATCGGCCGCGGTGCCGAACAGATTGGGATCGGGCGTCTTGGCAAACGCCGTATCCGGATAGGTAAACACCGCCGGCAAATAGGAATGGCCGTTGACGTGGATGTAGATCGGCTTGTCGTTGGCGATGAATTCCGCGAATAGCGAGATCAGGAACAGCGCGAGAAAAATCCACAACGCCCAATAGCCGCGCCGGTTGGTCTTGAAGTTTTCCCAACGCCGCCGGTTGATGGGCGAGATCGCGATCCAGTGCTTTTCCGGCGGCACGTCGAGGCCCATCGTGCCGACGGCGGTGGTATCGGGCGATTCGATCCCGGCGCGCGCGTCCACCTCAGACCTCCCTCGTCTCGAAATCGATGCGCGGATCGATCCACGTATAGGTGAGATCGGAGATCAGATTCACCACCACGCCGATGAGCGAGAAGATGTAGAGCGTGGCGAACACCACCGGATAATCGCGGTTGAGCACGCTTTCAAAACCGAGCAGGCCGAGGCCGTCGAGCGAGAAAATCGTTTCGATCAGCAGCGAGCCGGTGAAGAAAGCATGCACGAAGGCGGAAGGAAATCCGGCAATGACGATCAGCATGGCGTTGCGGAACACGTGGCCATACAGCACCTGGTTGCGGGCGCAGCCCTTGGCGCGGGCGGTGAGCACGTATTGCTTGCGGATTTCCTCCAGGAACGAATTTTTCGTCAGCAGCGTCATGGTGGCGAAGGCCGACAGCGCCATCGAGACGATCGGCAGCGTCAGATGCCAGAAGTAATCGCCGATCTTGGCGTACCACGGCAGTTGCCAGAAATTCTCCGATATCAGCCCGCGCAGCGGGAAAATGTCGAAGAACGAGCCGCCGGCGAACAGGATGATCAGCAGGATCGCGAACAGGAAGCCGGGAATGGTGTAGCCGATGATGATCACGCTCGACGTCCACACGTCGAAGCGCGAGCCGTCGTCGACCGCCTTGCGGATACCGAGCGGAATCGAGATCAGATAGGTGAGCAGCGTCATCCAGAGGCCGAGCGACATCGACACCGGCAGCTTTTCCTTGACCAGCTGCATCACGGTGACGTCGCGGAAATAGCTCTTGCCGAAATCGAAGCGGATATAGTTCCACAGCATCAAGCCGAAGCGCTCATAGGCCGGCTTGTCGAAGCCGAACTGCTTTTCCAGCTTCTTGATGAATTCCGGGTCGAGCCCCTGCGCGCCGCGATATTTGGAGGTGACGGCGTCGACGCCCGATCCGCCCTGCGCCATGCCGCGGCTGCCGAAGTCGCCGCCGGGCGAGCCGGAAATGCGCGAGGTGGCGCCGGTGTCGGCGCCGGTGAGTTTGGCGATCACCTGCTCGACCGGGCCGCCGGGCGCGAACTGCACCACGACGAACGCGACCAGCATGATGCCGAACATCGTCGGCACCATGAACAACAGGCGGCGGATGATATAGGCGCTCATAGGCCTCTCAATATGTCATTCCGCGGCGTGGGGTGAAAGCACTGAAATGGCGGCCACTATTTAGACTTCCCCAGCTTGGCCGCCTTGTCACGGTCGGTCCACCAGGTTTCCGGAATACCACGGAAATATCGCGGTTTGGCGACGGGATGGCCGAACACGTCCCAATAGGCGATCCAGTGCGACGCTTTGTACCAGTGCGGGATCCAATAGCGTCCGGCGCGGATGACGCGGTCGAGCGCCTTGCAGGCGGTAATGAGCGCAGGGCGCGTGTTGGCGGCGATGATGCGGTCGACCAGCGCGTCGACCGCCGGATCGGCGATGCCGGCGAGATTCTGCGCGCCCTTGGTTGCCGCGGCTTGCGACGAAAAATAGGTACGCAGCGAATCGCCCGGCGTCGCCGAAAAGCTGAAACGCTCCACCGTGATGTCGAAGTCGAAGTCGTCGACGCGGGCGCGGTATTGCACCGGGTCGACGATGCGCAACCGGGCGTCGATGCCGAGCGTGGCGAGGTTCTTGATGTAGGGCAGATGGTGCGGCGTGAAGGTCGGCTCGTCGATGCAGGAATTCGATGGTGATCGGCTTGCCGTTCGGCATCACCCGCTTGCCGTCCTTGAGCGCAAAGCCGGCGGCGGCGAGCAAGTTGCGCGCCGCGCCGCAGCCAGCGGCGATCGTGGCCGGAACCGTCGGTCACCGGCGGCACATAGGGCTCGCCGAACACTTCGTCCGGCAGCTTGCCGCGGAACGGCTCAAGCAGCGCCAGTTCGGCGGCATCGGGCTTGCCCTGCGCCATCATCGGCGAATTCTGAAACACCGACACCGTGCGGTCATAGGCGCCGTACATGATGTTCTTGTTGGTCCATTCGAAATCGAAGGCGTCGATCAGCGCCTCGCGCAGCCGGCGGTCCTTGAACTGCGCGCGCCGGGTATTGATGAACCAGCCCTGCGCGCCGGACGGCGTGTCGTCGGGCAGCTCCGCGCGCTTGACGCGGCCGTCCTTGAAGGCGGGAAAATCGTAGCGCGTCGCCCAGGTGCGCGAGGTGAACTCCTCGCGGAACAGATAGTTCCCGGCGGTGAAGCCTTCGAAGCCGACCTCGCGGTCGCGGTAATATTCGAACCGCACCACGTCGAAATTGTTCTGACCCTTCGCCACCGGCAGATCGGCGCCCCACCAGTCCTTGACGCGCTCGAATTCGATGAAATGGCCGACCTCGAAGCGGCCGACCTTGTAGGCGCCACTGCCGAGCGGAATTTCCAGCGTCGACTGGTCGAACGGCTGCTTGGCATAATAGGCCTTCGAGAAAATCGGCAGGCCGGCAACGAACAGCGGCACGTCGCGCCCGCGCTTGGCGGCAAAGCGCGCCACCACGGTATGATCGTCGGTGGCCTCGGCGCCTTTGAAATCGCGCAGCGAGCTGGCTGATGATCGGATGGCCCTTTTCCTTCAGCGTCGCGAGCGAGAAGACCACGTCATGCGCCGTCAGCGGCGTGCCGTCGTGGAATTTCGCCTCGGGGCGCAGCAGGAACGTGTAGGTCAGCCCGTTGTCGGAGATGCGAACGCCGCGCGCGGCGAGCCCGTACATGGCGTCGGGCTCGTCGCCCGACACGCGCCATCAAGGTGGCGAAGGTCAGTTCCATGCCCTGCGCGCCGTCGCCTTTGAGAATGTAGCTGTTGAGCGAATTGAAGGTCAGGAACGACTGATTGAATTGCGCGGTTCGGTCCGATCTGCGAAAACACGCCGCCCTTGGGCGCGTCCGGATTGACGTAGTTGAAATGCGTGAAATCGGCCGGATAGCGCGAGATCGCCGAAAGCCGACATGCCGTGACGCTCGGCGTCTTGCGCGGCCGCCCGCGGCATGAATTTCGCCGCGGCGATCGCACCCGCCGATAGCACAAGCGTGCTGCCGACGGGTGATCACGACCGCTGCGGCACCTTGGCCGCCTTGTCCGCGTCCCACCACCAGATCGTCGGGAACGCGCGACGGCCGTATTTCGGCATATTGTCCGGGATGGCTGAAGCGGTCCCAGCGCGCGGTGCGCTGCTTGCCGTAGGTCCATTGCGGCACGACGTAGAAATTCCACAACAGCACGCGGTCGAGCGCCTTGGTGGCGGCCACCAGTTCGTCGCGGTCCTTGGCGAAGATCACGCGCTCGATCAATGCGTCGATCGCCGGATTCTTGATGCCGATCAGATTGCGCGAGCCCGGCATGTCGGCGGCCTGCGAGCTCCAGAAGCCGCGCTGCTCGTTGCCGGGCGACAGCGACTCGCCCCAGGACGCGACGATGATGTCGTAATCCCACTGCCGCAGCCGGTTCTCATATTGCGCGTGAATCGACGATGCGGACCGACACGGTCATGCCGATGCGCTCGAGCGACGGCTTGTAGAACAACACGACGCGCTCGAAGGCCGGCTCGTCCACCAGAAATTCGACGCTGAAACGGTTCGCCGGTCTTGGCGTTGATGAGCTTGGTGTTGCGGATTTCGTAGCCGGCTTCGTGCAGCAGCTTGAGCGCCTCGCGCAAATTGTTGCGCACCGCCTGCTGATTGCCGCCGACCGGATTGGTGTAGGGCTTGCTGAACAGTTCCGCCGGCACCTTGTCCTGCACGCGTTTCCAGGATTTCCAGTTCCTTGCCCTGCGGCAACCCCGGACGAGGCAAGCTCGGTGCCTTCGAAATAGCTGTCGATGCGCTTGTACTGGCCGAAGAAGATCTGCTTGTTCATCTCCTCGAAGTCGAAGGCGAAGTTGAAGGCGCGGCGCACGCGCGCATCCTTGAACTTGTCGCGCCGGATATTGAAGGCGAAAGCCTGCATGATGCCGAAATTGCGGATCGGGAATTCCTCCTTGCACCACTTTCTTGTCGCGCACGGCGGGGAAATCGTAGGCCGTCGCCCAGTTCTTGGCGCTGTTCTCGGTGCGCCAATCGACCTGATCGCCCTTGAACGCCTCCAAGCGCGACGGTGGAATCGCGGAAATATTCGTAGCGGATTTGCGCGAAATTATTGGTGCCGACATTCACATTGAGGTCCTTGCCCCAATAGTCGGCGACCTTCTCGTAGACGATCGTGCGGCCGGGTGAAAATTCCTTGAGCCGGTAAGGCCCCGAGCCGAGCGGCGGCTCCAGCGTCGTCTGCGGTGACGTCGCGCTTGTGGCCGGCTTGTCGGTGCCTTCCCACCAATGCTTCGGCAGCACCGGCAACTGGCCGACGATCTGCGGCAATTCGCGATTGCCCGGCCCGTCGAAGGTGAAGGTGACGTCGCGCTCGCCGGATTTTCTCGGCCTTCGTGACATGCCGGTAATAGGCGGCGAGCTGCGGGCTGTTCTGCTTGAAGGTGTCGAACGAGAAGACCACGTCTTCCGGCGTTACCGGCTTGCCGTCATGCCAGCGCGCATTGGCGCGCAGGCGATAGGTGACCGAGGAATGGTCGTCCGGATGGCTGACTGATTCCGCCAGCAGGCCGTATTCGGTGGACACCTCGTCGAGCGCCGGCGTCGTCAGCGATTCGGTGAACAGATTCGATGCCCAAGGCGAGGTTGCCCTTCACGCCGCGACACCACCTGGTTGAAATTGTCGAAGGTGCCGAACGCGATCTGCCGCACCGTGCCGCCTTGCGGCGCCGCCGGATTGACGTAGTCGAAATGCTTGAAGCCGGCCGGATAGTGCGGCTCGCCGAACAGCGAGAGGCCGTGTTTCCACGCCGCGCCTGCGCCGCGGCCGGGCGCGCAAGCGATCCGGCGCCGAGCACGCCACCGAGCGCGCTCAAGGCCGGCGCGGCCACGGCGGCGGCGGTGCGCGCAGATGACGGAACGGCGGGTCAAGCTCATGGCCAATGCTCCGGCGCGCGAGGCGCTGTCTCCACGCAATCGCGGGCGATTATGTCGGTTTTTCGGTCCGCTACCAGCGGACCGACATGCCGCGTATCCTCAAACAAAACGGCCGGGCGTGGCCCGGCCGTATCGCGGTTGCGTTGCCGCTTGGACTATTTCGCCGGCGCTGCGGTGCAGCGGGTGCCGCCGGTGCTGCCGGCGCCGCTTCAGCCTTGGGCGGCTCGGCCGGTTTTGCGGCAGAGCCGCAGCCGCCGGCGCGTTCTCCGCCGCTTTCGGCAGCGGCACCGGGCTGTCCGACAGCGTGTGCAGGATAGTCGATCACGTCGGCGCGCTGCTGGTCGACGCGACAGGCCGGCAAAGGTCATGGCGGTGCCGGGGATATAGCCGCGCGGATTGGTCAGGAACTTGTTGAGCTCCTCGAAGGTCCAGTTGCCGCCCTTGGCCTTCATGGCGGCGGAGAAATTGAAGCCCCGCCTCGTTGCCGCGGCCGTCGCCGACGATGCCCCAGAGATTGGGACCGACCCGGTTGGGGCCGCCCTTTTCGAAGGTGTGGCAGGCCTGGCACTGCTTGGCGGTGGCCTTGCCCTTCTCGACCGACGCCGAAGCGAGCAGCGTCTCGATCGGCTGCTCGGGCTCTTCTTGGCCGCGCTCGGCGCGGCGCCCAGTTCCTTGACGGCGATCGCGTAGCCGGGCTTGGCCGGCTTTTCGGGCGCGAAAATGGCGCCGGCCCCGATATTGAGCGCGAGCGTGATCAGGCAGGTGCCGAGGATGGCGCCCAGGATCTTGTTGAGTTCGAAGGAATTCATCGAAATGAGGCTCCCGAAAGGGGCGCGAGACGGCAGGGAACGGATCGGCCACCGGGGTCGCCGACGGCGGCGGACAGATACCGTTTTGCCCGGGGTCTGGCAACCCGTATAAGCGCCGCGGCACTATCGACATTCGTTCGGATCAGGCCAAATGACGCCGGTGGCCAAACCCATGCCCGACACCATCATCCTCATCCCCGCCCGCATGGCGTCCACCCGCCTGCCCGGCAAGCCGCTGGCCGATATCGCCGGGCAGCCGATGATCGTGCACGTGCTGCGCCGCGCGCGCGGCCGCCAAAATCGGCGAGGCGGTGGTGGCAACCAATTCCCCGGCGGTCGCCGCCGCGGTGGAAAAAGCCGGTGGCCGCGCGGTCATGACGCGGGCCGATCACGTCTCCGGCTCCGACCGCATTTACGAGGCGTTGCAAGCGCTCGATCCCGAGCGCCGCATCGGCATCGTGGTCAATGTGCAGGGCGACCTGCCGACCATCGATCCCGCCGACATTCGCGCCGCGCTGGATCCGCTCGCCGACCCCGCCGTCGATATCGCAACGCTCGCGGCGGTGATCACCGATCCGGCCGAGCGCAGCAATCCGAACGTGGTCAAGGTCGAGGGCCACGCGATCGCGCCCGGCCGCTTGCGCGCCGTCAGCTTCACCCGCGCCGACTGCCACCGGGCCGGGCCCGCACTATCACCACATCGGGCTTTACGCCTATCGGCGCGCGGCGCTGGAGCGCTTCGTCAAGCTGCCGCCGTCCGCCAACGAGCTGCGCGAAAAGCTCGAGCAGTTGCGCGCGCTCGATGCCGGCATGCGCATCGACGTGGCGGTGGTCAAAAGCGTTCCGCTCGGCGTCGATACGCCGGAGGAACTGGCGAAAGCGCGCAAGATGCTCGCCGGTTGACTTGAAGCTGAAGGTCTGCGTACGGATCGTTTTTGAGGCAGTGTGTTATGGCCAAGAAGAAGATCATCTTCCAGGGCGAACCGGGCGCGAATTCGCATCTCGCCTGCCGCGAAGCCTATCCGGATCACGAGCCGGTGCCCTGCCCGACCTTCGAGGACTGCTTCTCCGCGCTTACCGGCGGCGATGTCGACCTCGGCATGATCCCGATCGAGAATTCGGTCGCCGGCCGCGTCGCCGACATCCATCACTTGATGCCGACGTCGAAGCTGCACATTATCGCCGAATGGTTTCTGCCGATCCGCAATCAATTGATGGCGCCGCAGGGCGCGATCCTTGAAAACCATCAAGTCGGTGGAAAGCCACGTGATGGCGCTCGGCCAGTGCCGCAAGATCATCCGCGAGTTGAAACTCAAGCCGGTGGTCGCCGCCGACACCGCGGGCTCCGCGCGCGAAGTGGCCGAAAGCAAGGATATCACGCGCGCCGCCATCGCCTCGCGGCTGGCCGCGGAAATCTACGGCCTCAATATCCTGCGCGAGAACGTCGAGGACGAAACCAATTCGACCACGCGCTTCATCGTGCTCTCGCCCGAGAAGAAATGGGCAAAGCCAGGCAAGGGCAAGATCGTCACCACCTTCGTGTTCCGGGTGCGCAACGTGCCGGCCGCGCTCTACAAGGCGCTCGGCGGCTTCGCCACCAACGGCGTCAACATGACCAAGCTCGAGAGCTACATGGTCGGCGGCAATTTCTTCGCCACCCAATTCTATGCCGACGTCGAGGGCCACCCGGACGACCGCGCGCTGGTGTTCGCGCTCGAGGAGCTCGCCTTCTTCTCCAAGGAACTGACCATGCTCGGCGTCTATGCGGCGCATCCGTTCCGCGACACGTTCAAGGAAGAGAAGGATTGAGCGGTCAGGGCGCGAGGCGGGCATGAGTTCAGAGCCACAGAAAGTCGCCCTCGTCACCGGCGCCGCGCGCGGCATCGGGCTCGCCACCGCCAAGCGCTTTCTCGCCGACGGCTGGCGCGTGGCGCTGCTCGACATCGACGGCGAAAACCTAAAGCGCACTTACGCGGCGATCGGCAAGCCTGACGCGACGCTGGCGATTACCGGCGACGTGGCGGACCCCAAGACCGCGGCCAACGCAATCCAAGCAATCGCAAAACGTTTCGGCCGGCTCGACGCGCTGGTCAACAATGCCGGCATCGCGATCTTCAAGCCGATCCTGGAGGTCAGCTATGAGGACTGGTCGCGCGTGCTGGCGGTCAATTTGACCGGCCCGTTTTTGTGCACGCAGGCGGCCGCGCCCCTGATGCGCGACTCGGGCGGCGGCGCTATCGTCAATATTACGTCCATCTCCGGCCTGCGCGCGTCCACCTTGCGCACCGCCTACGGCACCAGCAAGGCCGGCCTGGCGCATCTGACCAAACAGCAGGCCGCCGAACTCGCCACCCTCGGCATCCGCGTCAATGCGGTGGCGCCCGGGCCGGTCGACACCGCCATGGCGAAAGCCGTGCACACGCCGGAAATCCGCCAGGATTACCACGACCACATGCCGCTCAACCGTTACGGCCTGGAGACGGAATTGGCGGAAGCGATCTATTTCCTGTGCAGCGAACGCGCGAGCTACATCACCGGGCAGACGCTCGCGGTCGACGGCGGCTTCGATTCGACCGGCATCGGCCTGCCGACGCTGCGCGCGGAAAAGCGGAATAGCTGAGCATTATTTTCCCGTTCGTCCCCGCTTGCGCGGGAATGAACGGAGATTATTTCCGCTCCTTCTCGTAGCGTTCCACAAAGCGCGGCGACAGCTTGCGCAGGCGCTCGAGATCGACGCGGCCCGAGCGCGTGATGTAGTTCATCGCGAATTCGGCCGGCTTAAGCTGCATATGCTCGGCGAAATGCTCGTACCAGGCCGCGCTCGCACTGGCGCCGGCGACGATCTTGTCCACGATCGGCCGCCGCGCCGCCTCGAACGCCGGCAATGCCGCGGCAATGTCGTCGCCATGCTCGGCCAAGGCGCGGTCGAGCGCGATGGCGTCCTCCATGGCGAGCCGCGTGCCGGAGCCGATGGAAAAATGCGCGGTGCGCAGCGCGTCGCCGATCAGCACGTATTTGCCGTGCTGCCAGCGCTCGTTGTGCACCTGCGGAAACCGCCGCCAGATCGAATTGTTGGAAATCAGCGGGTGGCCGCCGAGCGCGTCGGCGAAAATCTTCTGGCAAATGCCGCGCGATTCCATGTCCGCCATGCGCTCGAAGCCGGCGCGCGCAAAGGTCGCCTCGTCGGTTTCCACGATGAAGGTGCTGCGCCCGGGCGCGTAGCGGTAATGATGCGCGTTGAAATCGCCGATCGGCGTGTGGCGAAAGGTCTGCGTCAGGGTGTCGTACACTTGGCCGGTGCCGAACCAGGCAAAATGGTTGGCGAGATAAGTAACACTGGCGCCGAATTGCTCCGCGAAGGTCTTCCGCACCAGCGAATTGACGCCATCGGCGCCGACCACCAGATCGGCATCGCCGAATTCGGCGAGCGAAGCCACCGGGCGCGAGAACACCGGCGCGACGCCGACCGAACGCACGCGCTGTTGCAGCAATTGCAGGAGCTTCAGCCGGCCGATGGCGGCAAAGCCGACGCCGTCGATGACGATGCGCTCGTTGCGGTGCACGAGCGTCATGTCGTCCCAGGATTCCATCTGCGGCGTGATCGCCGCGTAGGTCTCCGCGTCGTCCTCGCGCAGGAATTCGAGCGCGCGGTCGGAGAACACCACGCCAAAGCCGAAGGTGGCGTCGGCGGGGTTCTGCTCGACCAGCGTCACGTCGGCGTCGCGGCCGCCGGCGCTTGAGCAGATAGGCTGAGATAAAGCCCGGCCGGGCCGGCACCGAGAATGGCAATGCGCATGAATTTGTATGTAGCGCAGCATACATCCGTCGTCATGCCCGGCCCTTGTGCCGGGCATCCACGCCTTTCTTGCAAAAAATCTAAGTAAGGCGTGGATGGCCGGGACAAGCCCGGCCATGACGGCTTAAAGTCAACGCACAGCCGTTACGGAGGACCCGATGCTCGCCACCGCCCTCGCCCTCACCTTGCATGTCCTCGGCGCCGTCGTCTGGGTCGGCGGCATGTTCGCCGCCTATGTCTGCCTGCGCCCGGCCGCCGGCGCCCTGGAGGCGCCGCAGCGGCTGGCGCTATGGCGGCGATTCTTCGCCAAGTTTTTCCCCTGGGTGTGGGTCTCGGTCGTGCTGCTGCTCGTTAAGCGGCTACTGGATGCTGCTGACCAGTTTCGGCGGCTTTGCCGGCGCGCCGCTCTACATCAATTTGATGCAGACGCTCGGCCTCATGATGGTCGTGCTGTTCGTCTGGCTGTTCCACGGGGCCTGGCTCAAGTTCAAGCGCGCGGTGGACGCCGAGAACTGGCCGGTGGCGGGCGCGCAGCTCAACCGCATCCGCGCCATCATCATGATCAACCTGCCACTCGGCCTCATCGTGGTCGTGATCGGCGGGACGGGGCGGTTCTGGGGGTAGGTCAAGCCGCGGATGCTGCGAAACTCTCTCTCCCATGGGGAGGGGTGAAGGACGATTTCAAATCGTCTGATTGTATTCGCCGACTTCCGGATGCGTGCGCAGCACGCCGTCGACCGCCTTGAACATCTCGCGCATGCGGGCTTCCGACACCGGGCTTTCCACCACCACCACCAGCTCCGGCTTGTTGGACGAGGCGCGCACCAGGCCCCAGGTGCCGTCCTCCACGGTGACGCGCACGCCGTTGACGGTGACCAGATCGCGGATCGGCTGGCCGGCCACCTTGCCGCCCTGCGCCTTGGCGTCCTCGAAATGCTTTACCACCGCGTCGACCACGGCGTATTTCTTCTCGTCGTCGCAATGCGGCGACATGGTGGGCGAGCCCCAGGTCTTCGGCAGCGCCTTGCGCAGATCGGCCATGCTCTTTCCCGGATTGCGGTCGAGCATGTCGCACACCGCAAGCGCGAAGATCATGCCGTCGTCATAGCCGCGGCCGAACGGCTTGTTGAAGAAGAAATGGCCGGACTTCTCGAAGCCGGCGAGCGCACCCAGTTCGTTGACGCGGCGCTTGATATAAGAGTGGCCGGTCTTCCAGTAATCGACTTTGACGCCGTTGGCCTTGAGCACCGGATCGGTGAGGAACAGGCCGGTCGATTTCACGTCGACCACGAAGGTCGCATTCTTGTGCAGGCTCGACATATCGCGCGCCAGCATGACGCCGACCTTGTCGGCGAAAATCTCCTCGCCCTCGTTGTCGACCACGCCGCAGCGGTCGCCGTCGCCGTCGAAGCCGAGCGCCACGTCGGCGCGGTTCTCCAGCACCGCGTCGCGCATGGCGTGCAGCATCTTCATGTCTTCGGTATTCGGATTGTAGCGCGGGAAGGTGTGATCAAGCTCGCAATCGAGCGGCACCACCTCGCAGCCGATCGCCTCCAGCACGCGCGGCGCGAAGGCGCCGGCGGTGCCGTTGCCGCAGGCGGCGACGACCTTCAGCTTGCGCTTGATTTTGGGCCGCCTGGTCACGTCGGCGATGTAGCGGTCGGGGAAATTCTCGACGAAGACATAACTGCCGCCGCCCTTGAGATCGAACTGGGCGCCCAGCACGATCTCCTTCAACCGTTTCATCTCCACCGGCCCGAAGGTGAGCGGCCGGTTGGCGCCCATCTTCACGCCGGTCCAGCCGTTGTCATTGTGCGAAGCGGTGACCATGGCGACGCAGGGCACGTCGAGCGCAAACTGCGCGAAATAGGCCATCGGCGTGATCGCCAGCCCGATATCGTGCACCTTGCAGCCCGACGCCATCAGGCCGGAAACCAGCGCCATCTTCACCGCCGCCGAATAGCTGCGGAAGTCGTGGCCGGTGACGATCTCCTGTTTGACGCCCAGTTCCTTGATCAGGGTGCCGAGCCCGATGCCGAGGGCCTGCACGCCCATCAGGTTGATTTCTTTTTCCAGCAGCCAGCGCGCGTCGTATTCGCGAAAGCCGGTCGGCTTCACCAGCGGCGACGACTCATAGGCGTAGGTATTGGGCGTGAGCGCGGATTTCGGCGTGGGAAACATCAAGGCCTCAAATCGGGACGGGACGACATTCATGTGCTTACCTCAACGCTGCAACGGCGCAAAGCGTTCCATTCGATGCTTCACTCGAAAGGGAATTAGGGCGCGAATCTTACTGCTCCAGCAGCATGCGGCCGTCGGCGAATTCGTAGCGCCGCAGCCGCGACAGGAATGCGACGCCGAGCAGGTTTTGCGACAGCGCCTCGTCGGGCAGTACCAGCGCCGGCACGTCGAAGACGGTGATGTCGCCGACTTCGATGCGGCTGAGCTTGGCGCGCGCGGCCTTGATCCGGCCGTTGGCGGTGGAGATGACCGCGGTGTAGTCGCGCGGCATGGGATGAATGCCGATATCGGCGGCGTCGGTCTCGCGTATGACCACCAGCGAGGCGCCGGTGTCGACCATGAAATCGATATGCCGTCCGTCGACGCGGGCATCGACGTGGAAATGGCCGTCGCGGCCGCTCGCCAACTCCATCTTGTGCTGGCCGACCGAGACCTGTGCCGGCTGTTCGACCGGCTGCACCGCCGCCGCCTGCGACGGTGGCTGCGCTGTCACCGCTTTATCGGCAAAGCGCGCGAGATAGCTGCCGGCGACGAGCACGGCGGCGGCGAGGAGGAGGATCTGACGCATGCGGCAAGGCCCGATGGTTGCGCCCGACAGTCGCATGGGCCTGCCAAAAGCCGCCTTAACGCCGCGCCGCAAGGCATGGCGTGCTTTCGCGATGGTGAGCCGCCGGTTAAACGAATGACAACAATTTTACTCGCCGCGGCGCTTGGCGCGGCGGGTGGCGGGCGCCGACAGCGGATCGTCGGGCCAGGGATGCTTCGGATAGCGCCCGCGCATCTCCGCCTTCACGTCGGCGTAGCTGCCGCGCCAGAAGCCGGGCAGATCGCGCGTCACCTGCACCGGCCGGTGCGCCGGTGACAACAGCTCGATCGTGAGCGGCACGCGGCCGCCGGCGATGCTGGGATGCCGGGCGAGCCCGAACAGTTCCTGCACGCGGATCGAGACGGTCGGGCCTTGCTCCGCCTCGTAGTCGATCGGCACGTTGGAGCCGGTCGGCGCGGTGAAGTGCGTCGGCGCCTCGGCGTCGAGCCGTTTGCGCAATGACCATGGCAACAGGGCATCGAGAGCGGCGGACAGATCGTCGGCGCCGATCTGCGTCAGTGCCGTTTTGCCGCTCAGGAACGGCGCCAGCCAATCGGCCGCGTTGCGCGCCAGCGCATCGTCGGAGAGATCGGGCCATTCGCCGCCTTCCGCCTTGCGCAGGAATTGCACCCGATCGCGCAGTTGCAGCTGCGCCTTGCTCCACGGCAATTTGCCGATGCCAAGCGACGCGATCCCCTGCGCCAGCAGCCTCGCGCTTTCGCTATTGGCTTCGACCGGCTTGATCTGTTCGGCCAGCACCAGCGCGCCGAGCCGGCGCGTGCGGCGCGCGCGTAGCGATGCGGAACCGGCATCGAAAGCTCACCGCCTCGCGGTCCTCGATTTTGTCGGCGAAGCGCGCCTCGATTTCGGCGAGCGTGATCGGCGCCGCCAGAACGATGCGGCTCGGCCGCTGCCGCGCCGGTCAATTCCGCCACGGCCAAAAACGGCTCGCGCGCGAGCGGCGAAGCGGGATCGACGTTGCCGCCGCGGCCATTGGCGAGCAGGAAGGCGCCCGCGCCGCCGCCGCGATTTTTCGCGATGCGGTCGGGATAGGCGAGCGCGAGCAGGGAGCCGGCACTTTCCATACCTCCCCCTGCAAGGGGGAGGTCGGCGCGCGCGGCGCGCCGGGTGGGGGTCGCTGGATGCGTAGCCCTGACCCCACCCCGACCGCCACCGAACTCGGGCCTGACCGAGTTCGGCTCAATTGACTGCGCAAGTCGCGTATATGCGACTTGCGTGGCGGTCGACCCTCCCCTTTCAGGGGAGGGATAAGAAAGGTCCGCCCACCGTTTCACCATCGCGCGCGCATCCTCGGCGCGGCGCGAGCGGTCGCGGCGGAACTGGTCGAGCCGGTGGCGCAGATCGACGTCGTCGCCGCCGAGCCCGCGTTCGGTAAGTACCGCGGCGATCGCCGCCGCCTGCGCGCCGGCGCCTGCGGCAGCGGCGTCGACCACCATGCGCGCCAGCCGCGGCGGCAGCGGCAGCGCGCGCAGCTTACGGCCTTCCTCGGTGATGCGGCCTTGCGCGTCGATGGCGCCAAGCTCGCTCAGCAGCGCCCTGGCTTCGCTGAGCGCGGGCAGCGGCGGCGGATCGAGGAAAGCAAGCTTTTGCGGATCGCCGGCGCCCCATTGCGCCAGGTCGAGCACGAACGACGACAGGTCGGCCGACAGGATTTCCGGCCGCGTATATGGCTCCAACGAACCGGTCTGCGGCTCGTCCCACAGCCGGTAGCAGACGCCCGGCTCGGTGCGCCCGGCGCGGCCGCGCCGCTGGTCGGCGGCGGCGCGCGACACCCGCACCGTTTCCAGCCGGGTCAGGCCAACATCCGGCTCATAGCGCGGTACCCGCGACAGTCCGCCGTCGATGACGATGCGCACGCCCTCGATGGTGAGCGAGGTTTCCGCGATCGAGGTCGCCAGCACCACCTTACGGCGGCCCGGTGGCGCCGGCGATATGGCGCGGTCCTGCTCGCGCGCATCGAGCGCACCGAACAGCGCCACGATATCCACATTGGCGCCGTCGACGCGCTCCTTGAGCAGCGCCTCGGTGCGGCGGATTTCGGCGGCGCCCGGCAGGAACACCAGAGCCGAGCCCGCATCGGCGCGCAGCGCGCGTTGCACGGCGTCGGCCACCTGGTTCTCGATCCGCGCGCGCGGATCGCGGCCGAGATAGCGCGTCTCCACTGCAAAGGCGCGGCCTTCGCTGGCGACCACGGAAGCGTTGCCGAGCAGCGCCGCCACGCGGGCGCCGTCGAGCGTCGCCGACATCACCAGGATTTTCAGATCATCGCGCAAGGCCAGTTGCACGTCGCGCGCCAGCGCGAGGCCGAGATCGGCATCCAAAGACCGCTCGTGAAATTCGTCGAACAGCACGGCGGCAACGCCGTCGAGCGACGGATCGTCGAGGATCAGCCGCGTGAATACGCCTTCGGTGATGACTTCGATGCGCGTGCGCCTGGAAACCTTGGAGCCGAAACGCACGCGCAGGCCCACGGTGTCGCCGACCTGTTCGCCTAAGGTGGACGCCATGCGCGCGGCGGCGGCGCGCGCGGCAAGCCGGCGCGGCTCCAGCACCAGGATTTTTTTATCCTTCGTCCACGGCTCGTCGAGCAGTACCAGCGGCACGCGCGTGGTCTTGCCGGCGCCGGGCGGCGCCACCAGCACGGCGGCGTTGTTCGCCGCGAGCGCGCCGGTCAATTCCGGCAGCGCAGCATCAATGGGCAGAGGTGAGTTGAAGCTTCGCATTATTTTTCAGCTGTCATCACCCGCGAAAGCGGGTGATCCAGTAATCACAAGCGGGGGTTATTAAATCAATGTCGGTGTTTACTGGGTCCCCCGCCTGCGCGGGGGACGACAACTTCTATTGTGCATAAATTCAGTGAAAATCATTTCCTCGCCCGCCCGACGCTCTCATAGACGAAGCCGTGGCGCGCGACTTCCTCGGGCCGGTAGATGTTGCGCAGATCGATCAGCACCGGGCGTTCCATGACCGTCTTCAGCCGCGCGAAATCGAGCGCGCGGAACTGCTCCCATTCGGTCACGATCACCAGCG
Source organism: uncultured Alphaproteobacteria bacterium (assembly GCA_963789455.1). Classification (GTDB taxonomy): domain Bacteria; phylum Pseudomonadota; class Alphaproteobacteria; order Rhizobiales; family Xanthobacteraceae; genus Pseudolabrys. Next base: position 146,840 of record CAWBLD010000009.1, read on the forward strand.
CGGAGGCACCCTCGGCGCAAGAATAGGCGTCGTCGCAAAACACGACATTGTCGAGCAGCGGCTTGGCCTGCTCCATCCCGGTCGGGTCGTAGGCGCGCACCTTGGCGCCCATGTCCTGCAGCGCGGTGATCAGCGGAATCGACGGCGCCTCGCGCATGTCGTCGGTGTTCGGCTTGAAGGTGAGGCCGAGCACGGCAATCGTCTTGCCGCGCAGTTCGCCGCCGAGCGCGGCCGATACCTTGCGCGCCATCGCGCGCTTGCGCGCATCGTTGACCGCCACCACCGCCTCGACGATGCGCAGCGGCGCCTCGTGATCCTGACCGGTCTTGAGCAGCGCCACCGCGTCCTTGGGAAAGCAGGAGCCGCCGAAGCCCGGACCGGCATGCAGAAATTTCGCGCCGATCCGGTTATCGAGCCCGATGCCGCGCGCGACCTCCTGCACGTCGGCGCCGACTTTTTCCGCCAGATCCGCGATCTCGTTGATGAAGGTGATCTTGGTGGCGAGGAAAGCGTTGGCGGCGTATTTGATCAGTTCGGCGGTGCGCCGGTCGGTGAACAGGATCGGCGAACGGTTGAGGTAGAGCGGACGATAAAGCTCGGTTATCACCTCGCGCGCGCGGGCGTCCTCGCTGCCGACCACGATGCGGTCGGGATGCTTGAAGTCGCGGATGGCGGCGCCTTCGCGCAGGAATTCCGGATTCGACACCACCGCAACGTCCGCATCGGCGCGCGCTTCGCGGATGATGCGCTCGACTTCGTCGCCGGTGCCGACCGGCACGGTCGACTTGGTGATCACCACGGTAAAGCCGTCGACCGCCGCGGCGATCTCGCGCGCGGCGTCATAGACGAAGGTCAGATCGGCATGGCCGTCGCCGCGCCGCGAGGGCGTGCCGACGGCGATGAACACCGCGTCGGCGGCCTTCACCGCGCCGGCCAGATTATTGGTAAATTTTAACCGCCCGGCGCGCGCATTGGCCGCGATCAGCTCGTTCAGCCCCGGCTCATAGATTGGGACCTCTCCGCGCGTTAGCGCGGCGATTTGCCTGGCGTCCTTGTCGACGCAGGTCACCTCGTGGCCGAAGTCGGCGAAACAGGCCCCGGAAACGAGGCCGACATAGCCGGTGCCGATCATGGCAACGCGCATTTCGTATTCCGCCCGCGAAGCTGGTTAACCTTTACGGCCAATGCCGATGGCGTCTGCATAGCAGAGGCGATACCGGGAGGCGAGAGCCGCCCTTTGCGGCCGCGCTTTCTGCGATCGCGTAAATGAGAATGAAACCGGGCACCGTCATATTGGCATCATGAACAGCGTCCAAATCCATGACGGACGGGTCGACTGGGTCGACTACGCCAAGGGCTTCTGCATCATCTTCGTGGTGATGATGCACTCGACGCTGGGCGTGGAAGCCGCCGCCGGCGGCAATGGCTGGCTGCATCCGGCCGTCGCCTTTGCCTTGCCGTTCCGCATGCCCGACTTTTTCATGATCTCGGGGCTGTTCCTCGCCAACGTCATCGACCGTCCCTGGCGCCAATACCTCGACCGCAAGGTCGTTCACTTCGCCTATTTCTATCTGCTGTGGATGACCATCCAGTTCCTGTTCAAGGCGCACGGTCTCGCGGCCGGAGGCGGGCCGGTCGAACTGGCGCGGCTTTATCTGTTGTCGCTGATCGACCCGTTCGGCACGCTGTGGTTCATCTATCTGCTGCCGGTGTTCTTCGTCTTCATCAAGCTGACGCGCCGGGTGCCGATGCCGCTCGTCTGGCTGTTCGGCGCGGCGCTCGAAATCGCCCATGTCAACACCGGCTGGATGGTGCCCGACGAATTCGCCGCCCGCTTCGTCTATTGCTACACGGGCTACATCATGGCCAAGCCGATTTTCGCGCTCACCGCGCGCGCGCAAGGCCAGCCGTTGCTGGCGATCGCCGGCCTGTTGATCTGGGGTTTCGCCAATGGCGCGCTGGTGCAGGCCGGCTATGAACGGCTTCCGTTCATCTCGCTCGCGCTCGGCCTGCTCGGAGCGGCGGCGGTGATGACCACCTCGTCGCTGATGGCGAAAAGCGACCTGTTCAAGCCGCTGCGCTACTGCGGGCGTAATTCGATCGTCATCTATCTCGCCTTTTTCCTGCCGATGGCGGCGACGCGCCAGCTTCTGGCCGAGACCGGCTGGATCGCCGACATCGGCACCAGGTCCGCGCTCGTCACGGCCGCGGGCGTCGTCGGTTCGCTGGTCCTGTTCTGGGCGGTGCGGGAAACTTGGGCGAAATTCCTGTTCGAGCGTCCGGCGCGCTTCTGGCTGGCTGCCGAAGTCCGCCGCCAAGCCGCGCATGGCGTTGCAGCCGGCCGAATAAGTCCACAGGCGTCATCGGCGGATTGATAAAGCCCGGCAGACAGCCCACATTCGGGCCATGCCGAAAAGCGCCAAATCCAAACCGAAGACCAAGCCCGCGCACGACGCGCCCGTGCCCTACAACCCGGCGGCGCGCCCGCTGAAAAAGGGCGACCACCTGTTCCTGGTGGACGGCTCCGGCTACATCTTCCGCGCCTATCACGCGCTGCCGCCGCTCACCCGCAAATCGGACGGCCTGCAGGTCAATGCCGTGCTCGGCTTCTGCAACATGCTGTGGAAGCTCTTGGCCGAGATGAAGGACGACAAGCCGACCCATCTCGCGGTGGTGTTCGACAAGTCGGAAAAGACCTTCCGCACCGAGTTCTATCCCGAATACAAGGCGCACCGGCCGGACGCGCCGGCCGACCTCATTCCGCAGTTCCCGCTCATCCGCGAAGCGGTGCACGCCTTCGAAATTCCCTGCCTGGAGCAGGCCGGCTACGAAGCCGACGACCTGATCGCCACCTACGCGCGGCTCGCCAGCAAAGCCAAGGCGACAACGACGATCGTCTCCTCCGACAAGGACCTGATGCAACTCGTCGGCAATGGCGTCACCATGTACGACACCATGAAGGATAAGCGCATCGGCCCGGCCGAGGTGATCGAGAAATTCGGCGTCGGCCCCGAAAAGGTGATCGAGGTGCAGGCGCTGATTGGCAATTCATCCGACAACGTGCCGGGGGTGCCCGGCATCGGCGTGAAAACCGCGGCGCAGCTGATCGGCGAATACGGCGATCTGGAAACGCTGCTCAAGCGCGCCATGGAAATCAAACAGGACAAACGCCGGCAGTCGCTGATCGACAATGCCGAGATCGCGCGCATCTCGAAACGGCTGGTCACGCTCGACCAGAACGTGCCGCTCGACGTGCCGGTGGACCAGCTCGCCGTGCACGAGCCCGACTACAAGCACCTGATCGCCTTCCTCAAGGCGATGGAGTTCAACACCATCACCCGCCGTATTGCCGAGAAGAGCGGCATCGACGCGAGCGCGGTGGAGGCGGACGCGAAGCTGGCGGCGGGCTCGCTTTTCCCTCTCCCCCTGTGGGAGAGGGTGGCGCCGCGCCAGCGGCGCCAGGTGGGGTTTCCCGCAAGCGACCCCCACCCGGCCGCCTGCGGCGGCCACCCTCCCCCTTCAGGGGGAGGGATGAAAGAAAAGAACGGCGCTCTCACCCCGATCTCGCTCGCCGCCGCGCGCGCGGAAGCCGCGCGCAAGCAGAAGATCGACCGCAGCAAATACGAATGTGTGCGCACGCTTGATCGGCTGAAAGCATGGATCGCGCGCGCGCACGAGACCGGCGTGGTGGCGGTCGACACCGAGACCACCAGTCTCGATGCCATGCAGGCCGGTCTGTGCGGCTTTTCGCTTCGCGTCGCGCCCAATGAAGCCTGCTACGTGCCGCTCGCCCACCGCAAGAACGGGGGCGGTGAAGGGCTGTTCGACGCCGGGCTCGAAGCCAACCAGATCGAGGAAGAAGCCGCGCTGAAAGTGCTCAAGCCGCTGCTCGAAGACGGGAGCATCCTCAAAATCGCGCAGAACATGAAATACGACTGGCTGGTGTTCGCGCAGCGCGGCATTGAAATTGCCAGCTATGACGACACCATGCTGATTTCCTACGTGCTCGATGCCGGCAAGGGCGGCCACGGCATGGACGATCTCGCCAAGCGCTGGCTCGACCACGACACCATTCATTTCCATCACGTCGCCGGTTCCGGCAAATCGCAGATCACCTTCGATTGCGTCGCCATCGACAAGGCCACCGAATACGCCGCCGAAGACGCCGACGTAACGCTGCGGCTGTGGAACGCGCTGAAGGCGCGGCTGCCCGCCGAACACGTCGCCACCGTCTACGAGACGCTGGAGCGCGCCATGCCGACGGTGCTGGCGCGCATGGAGCGGCGCGGCATATCCATCGACCGGCAAGTGCTCTCGCGGCTGTCCGGCGAATTCGCCCAGAAGCAGGGCGCGCTGGAAGACGAGATCAAGCAGATCGCCGGCGAGCCGCTCAATCCGGGCTCGCCCAAGCAGATCGGCGACATCCTGTTCGGCAAGATGGGTCTGCCCGGCGGCAGCAAGACCAAGACCGGACAATGGTCGACCGGCGCGCGCGAATTGGAGGATCTCGCCGAACAAGGCCACGCGCTGCCGCGCAAGATCCTCGACTGGCGGCAGGTGTCGAAGCTGCGCTCGACCTATACCGAGGCGCTGCCCACTTACGTCAACCCGACCACCCACCGCGTGCACACTTCTTACGCGCTCGCCGCCACCTCGACCGGGCGGCTGTCGTCGTCGGAGCCGAATTTGCAGAACATTCCGGTGCGCACCGAGGACGGCCGCAAAATTAGGCGCGCCTTCGTCGCCGCGCCCGGCATGAAATTATTGTCGGCTGACTACTCGCAAATCGAGCTGCGCCTGCTCGCCGAGATCGCAAAAATCAAAGAGCTCGAGAAAGCCTTTAACGATGGCATCGACATCCACGCGATGACCGCGTCGGAAATGTTCGATGTGCCGCTCGACAAGATGACACCGGAAATCCGCCGGCGCGCCAAGGCGATCAATTTCGGCATCATCTACGGCATCTCGGCCTTTGGCCTCGCCGCGCAGCTCGGCATCGATAAGAACGAGGCCGGCGCCTATATCAAGAAATATTTCGAGCGCTTCCCCGGCATTCGCGCCTACATGGAACAGACCAAAGAGGAGTGCCGCAGGGACGGTTATGTTAAAACCGTGTTCGGCCGCAAGTGCCATTACCCGGAAATCAAGAATCCAAATCCGTCGATCCGCTCGTTCAACGAACGCGCGGCGATCAACGCGCGCCTGCAAGGCTCGGCCGCCGACATCATTCGCCGCGCCATGATCCGCATGGAGGGCGAGCTCGCCAAGGAGAGGCTCGGCGCGCAGATGTTGCTGCAAGTGCACGACGAACTGATCTTCGAAGTACCGGACGGCGAAGTGGCCAAGACCATCCCGGTGATCAAGCGCGTGATGGAAAAAGCGCCTGAGCCGGCGGTAAAACTCGAAGTGCCGCTGCAGGTCGACGCCCGCGCCGCCGACAATTGGGACGAGGCGCATTAGCCCGCTGCGCTAACCGCGCCGCAGGATCAGCGTCCCCAGGATGCCGGCAATCAGCGAGCCGGCGAGCACGCCGAGCTTGAGCTGCGTCTCATAGCCGGTCTCCATGCCCTCGAACGCGAGCGCACCGATGAACAGGCTCATCGTGAAGCCGATGCCGCAGACGACGCTGACTCCGAACAGTTGACGGGACGATGCGCCGTCCGGCGCCGCCGCAAGCCCGCTGCGGATCATGATCCAGCACGTCCCGAAGATGCCGACCGTCTTGCCGACGACGAGGCCGCCGGCAATGCCGAGCGGGATGGCCGCGAGCAGACTGGACGGCGAAATCCCCGTCAGCGACACGCCGGCATTGGCAAATGCGAACATCGGCAGCACCACGAACGCGACCCACGGGTGCAGCCCATGCTCGAGCGCGCCGGCCAGCGGCATGCCGTCACAATTCCTCATCGGGATTGCCAGTGCTGTCAGCACTCCAGCCAATGTCGCGTGCACGCCCGACTTCAACACGCAGACCCAAATCGCCAGGCCGACGACGATATAGAGATCCGCGCGGCGCACGCCGGCGCGGTTGAGGATGAACAGACATGCCGCCCCGGCGGCGGCCAGGCCCAAGGCGATGAGCGACAGATCGGCGGTGTAAAATACAGCGATCACCACGATAGCGCCCAGGTCGTCGATGATCGCAACAGCGGTAAGAAAGACCTTCAGCGACGGCGGCACGCGCGAACCGAGCAGCATGACGATGCCGAGGGCGAAGGCGATGTCGGTCGCCGCCGGAATGGCCCAGCCGCGCAGCGCCACCGGCGTCACCGGCGTTGATGAGAACATAGATGCCGGCCGGAACCAGCATGCCGCCGAGCGCGGCGGCCGCCGGAAGAACGGCCTGGCGCGGTGACGCCAACTCGCCCTCGACGAATTCGCGTTTGATCTCCAAACCGACAACAAAGAAAAACACCGCCATCCAGAGATCATTGACCCAGAGCACCAGCGGCTTGCTGATGACGACAAGCCCGCCGATATCGACGGTACCGGAGATGCGCGTGAATGCGGTATAGACGTCACGCCACGGCGAATTGCTGATCGCAAGCGCGGCAATCGTCGCAATACCGAGCACCACGCCGCCGGCCGCCTCGTGCTTGAAGAAGTCGCCGAACGCGCTGAGCGATGCAGCTGCTTTCGCATCGTCGTTCGCGTAGGGTTTGCCGGCCATTGCGCTATCTCCCGCATGCGGCGGCAGCCGCGCGCCGCATGCTGTTCATATCCGCGCGGCAGCGCATCCGCCAGCCTCCTTACGTGCCGCAGTCGTCGCCGCCAACTTGCTTGCGGCTTTCCTCGGCAACGCAACCGATTTCATGGTCTATGCCATCGCCGAGGAGCGCGGCGTCAAGATGCCGAGCTTCTTCGACTACATGCTGTGGCCGTTCGCCGTGCTGCCGCCGGTGCTCGGCCTGCTTACTTGGCTTTCCGTTTGGCAGCCTTGACCTTGCGCTTGCCGCGCTTGGCGGCAGCGGGCTTCGCCGCTTTCGCGGGCAGCACCGCGATCGCCTCGATCTCGAACAGCGCACCCGGCCGCGCCAGTTGCGAAATCGCCACCGTGGTCGAGGCCGGCGGCGCGGCCATGTTGAGGAATTCGTCGCGCACCTCGCGGAAAATTCCGATGTGCGACATGTCGACGAGGTAATTGTTGATCTTCACCACGTCCTTGAAGCCGGCGCCGGCCAATTCCAGAGCGAATTTGAGATTCTGGAACGCCCTGAAAGCCTGCGCCCGAAAGTCGCCGGGACCGCCGACCAGTTGGTTGTCCAGATCGAGGCCAAGCTGGCCCGCGATGTAGATCAGCCGGTTCGGCCCGGTCGCCTCGACCACATTGGTGTAGCCCGGCGGCTTGGCCATGGTTTTCGGATTGCTGAAGCGGACATTGGCAGCCATTGCAGTCCTCCCTGTTCGCCCTTCAACGAGGCGGTGCGAATTTACGTCGCGGGCGCCCGCGTTGACAGGGGCTTGCGCATGCATGAGCGTGCTCGCTCCTTGGGGGCACTGCACCATGACCGCGCACGCGGCGTCTCACGTTTATTTTGGCCTCGATGCGATGTGGGTGTCCACCTGCATCCTGGCCACCACTTATGCCGTCATCATGTCGGAGCAGGTCAACCGCGCCATTGTCGCGCTGGTCGGCGCCGGCGTCATGATCGTGATCGGCGTGCTCGAGCAGGAAGAAGCGATCAAGGGCGTCGACTGGAACACGCTCGGCCTGCTCACCGGCATGATGATCCTGGTGTCGGTATCGCGCCGCTCCGGCATGTTCGAATTCGTGGCGGTGTGGTCGGCGCGCGTTGCCAAGGCGCATCCCGCCGGCATCATGCTGCTGCTGCAAGTCGCCACCGCCGTGCTCTCCGCGTTTCTCGACAACGTCACCACCGTGCTGCTGATCGTGCCGGTCACGCTCGCCATCACGCGCACGCTGAAGGTGCCGCCCTACCCGTTCCTGTTCGCCGAGATCATGGCCTCGAACATCGGCGGCACCGCCACCCTGATCGGCGATCCGCCCAATATCATCATCGGCTCGCAGGTCGGGCTCGACTTCAACGATTTCGTCTATCACCTGGCGCCGATCATCGTGATCGTTCTGGTGGTACAGACCATTATGATCCACCTGCTGTGGGGCCGCGACCTGAAGGCGACGCCGGAGGCGCAGGCGGCGATCATGGCCATGCGCCCGACCGAATCGATCAAGGACTGGCTGCTGCTCAAGCAGGCGCTCGCCGTGCTCACCATCGTGATGGTGATTTTCGTGCTGGCGCGCCCGCTGCATCTTGAGCCCGCCACCATCGCGCTCACCGGCGCCGCCGTGCTGATGCTGCTCGACAACTGGGCGCATCATTCCGAGAAGGCCGCGCACAACATTCACGCCACCTTCGGCGACGTGGAATGGATCACCATCTTCTTTTTCCTCGGCCTGTTCATTGTGGTGCACGGGGTCGAGGTCGGCGGCCTGCTGCACCTGCTCGCCACCAAGCTGGTGGAAGCGACCGGCGGCAACATGGCCCATGCCGGCTACGCCATCCTGTGGGCGTCGGCGTTCCTGTCGGCGATTGTCGACAATATTCCGTTCGTCGCCACCATGATCCCGCTGATCAAGAACATGGCGCCGGCCTTCGGCGGGCCCGAGCATATCCAGCCGCTGTGGTGGTGCCTGTCGCTCGGCGCCTGCCTCGGCGGCAACGGCACGCTGGTCGGCGCTTCGGCCAATCTGACGGTGGCCGGCATATCCGAGCGCAACGGCGTACCGTTCCGCTTTCTCACCTACACGTTCTATGCCGCGCCGATGACGCTGGTCTCGATCGCGATATGCAATGTTTATGTCTGGTGGCGGTATTTCTGAGGTCAGCCGGAAAGCCATATTGACTCACCAGCGCCGTTGCCTGAGCTTCCCGCCGGGGTGCAGGGTGCATCGGGCCGCATAAGGCCGGGCGCCCACGGATCGGGGGGAGCTCGGCAATGACCGCGCATGCGGTGTCTCACGTATTTTTCGGCCTGAATGCGATGTGGGTGTCGACCTGCATCCTCGCGCTTACCTACGCCATCATCATGTCGGAGAAGGTCAACCGCGCGATCGTCGCGCTGGTCGGCGCCGGCGTGATGATCCTGGTCGGCGTGCTCGACCAGGAAGAGGCCATCCACGGCATCGACTGGAACACCATCGGCCTTTTGACCGGCATGATGATCCTGGTGTCGATCTCGCGCCGCTCCGGCATGTTTCAGTATCTCGCGGTGTGGTCGGCCAAGGCGGCCAAGGCGCACCCCGCCGGCATCTTGTTCATATTGCAGATCACCACCGCCGTGCTGTCGGCCTTCCTCGACAACGTGACCACGGTGCTGCTGATCGTTCCGGTGACGCTGGCCATCTGCGGCACGCTGAAAGTCCCCGCCTACCCTTATCTGTTTGCCGAAATCCTGGCCTCCAATATCGGAGGCACCGCCACCCTGATCGGCGATCCGCCCAACATCCTGATCGGCTCGCAGGTCGGCCTCGCCTTCAACGATTTCGTCTATCACCTCACGCCGGTGATCCTCGTCGTCATGGTGGTGCAGGCGCTGATCATTCATTTCCTCTGGGGCAAGGAACTCAAGGCGTCCCATGACGCCGAGGCGCGGGTGATGGCGATGAATCCCGCGGATTCGATCGAGGACTGGAGGCTGCTCAAGCAGGCGCTCGCCATTCTCACGCTGGTAATGATCACCTTCGTGCTGGCGCGGCCGCTGCACCTGGAGCCGGCCACCATCGCGCTGTCCGGCGCCGCCGTGCTGATGCTGCTCGACAACTGGTCGCACCATGCCGAGAAGGCCGCGCACAATATCCACCAGACCTTCGGCGACGTGGAGTGGATCACCATCTTCTTCTTCATCGGCCTGTTCGTGGTGGTGCACGGCGTCGATGTCGGCGGTCTGCTCGCGCTGCTCGCCAAAAAGCTGGTGGCCGCGACCGGCGGCCACCTCTCGACCGCTGGCTACGCCATTTTATGGGCCTCGGCGGTGCTGTCGGCGATCGTCGACAATATTCCGTTCGTCGCCACCATGATCCCGTTAATCAAGAACATGGCGCCGGCCTTCGGCGGCGCCGATCACATCGAGCCGCTGTGGTGGTGCCTGTCGCTCGGCGCCTGCCTCGGCGGCAACGGCACGCTGATCGGCGCCTCCGCCAACCTGACGGTCGCCGGCATCGGCGAGCGCAACAAGGTGCCGTTCAAGTTCATCACCTACACGCTGTACGCCTTCCCGATGATGGTGGTGTCGGTGGCGATCTGTAACGTCTATGTGTGGTGGCGCTACTTCTAGCTCGCGAGATAGTCGGCGACTTCCTCGCCCAGCGACAGCGATGAGGTCAGCCCGGGCGACTCGATCCCGAACATCTGCACCAGTCCCGGCAGACCGTGCTGGGCCGGCGTATCGATCAGGAAATCCGCCTGCGGTTCTTTCGGGCCGGTGAGCTTGGGCCGGATGCCGGAATAGTCCGGCGCCAGCGAGCCGTCCGGCAGGCCGGGCCAGTAGGTGCGGATGCGCTCATAGAACAAGGCGGCACGCGCCGGATCGACGTCGTAGTTCTCGCGTTCGACCCATTCCACGTCCGGCCCGAAGCGCATGCGGCCGGCGAGATCGAGTGTGACATGCACGCCGAGCCCGCCGACGATCGGCGTCGGATAGATCAGCCGCGTGAACGCCGGCTTGCCCGCAAACGCGAAATAATTGCCCTTGGCCAGCACCAGCCGCGGCACCCGTGCCGCCGGATAGTCTTGCATGGCGCGCGCCACGGACTGTGCGCCAAGCCCCGCGCAATTGACCATCGCGTCGAAGGCGAATTCGCCGCCGCTGCCGCCGAAGGCGACCTGCCATTGTCCGTTCTTGCGCGCCGCGCCTATGACCGGCGTGTTGAACGCGATGGCCCCGCCGGCGTCCTCGAGATCGCCGCGCAGCGCGAGCATAAACGCATGGCCGTCGACGATGCCGGTTTCCGGGGAATGCAGCGCGCCGATGCAGGCGAGTTCCGGCTCCATGGCGCGCGCCGCATTGGCGCCGATCAGCGCCAAGCCTTCGACGCCGTTGATGCCGCCTTGCACCTCGATGGCGTGGATTTTGTCGAGTTCCGCCGCATTGGTGGCGACGATCAGCTTGCCGCATTTGCGATGCGGCACGCCGTGCGAGGCGCAATACTCGTACAGCATGCGCCGCCCGCGCACACAGTGGCGCCCGCGCAGGGTGCCGGTGGTGTAATACATGCCGCCATGGATGACCTCGCTGTTGCGCGAGGAAATGCCGGTGCCGATGGCATTGGCCGCCTCGGCCACCACCACCTCATGGCCCTTGCGCGCGGCCGCGCGCGCCACCGCCAGACCGACTACGCCGGCTCCGATCACCAGGACTTGCATGCAGTGTGCTGTTTTGACGCCGTTGGCGGGAAGCAAGGCATGGAACTGCCATTAAACCATCATTTGCACAAGAATCGCCTTTAGCACCTGTCGGCATAGGACCTTGACCAGGCACGCGGCTCAGGCAAATTCGCGCGGAAATCCCTCACACATGGCGGACCGGACGATGCGGAAAACGGCGTTGAAATGGGCGGCTCTCGCGCTCGGAATCATATTGGCGGGACCGGCACTCGCCGCCTCCTGCCACAATACCGGCAGCTACCAGCGCTGGCTGGAGGCGTTCAAGAGAGACGCCGCCGCACAGGGCATTTCGCCGCGCGTGATTGCCGAAGCCTCGCCGTCCATGACCTTCGACCCGGCGATCGTGCGCCGCGACCACGGCCAGTCCGTGTTCAACCAGACTTTCCTGCAATTCTCCGATCGCATGGTGGGCGGCGCCCGTATTCCGAACGGCCTCAAGAAAATCAAGCAGCACGCCGCCTTGTTCGCGCGCATCGAAAAGCAATACGGCGTGCCGGCGCCGGTGCTCGTTGCCTTCTGGGGCCTGGAGAGCGACTTCGGCGCCAATTTCGGCAATTACAAAATCCTCGGCGCGCTGGCGACGCTCGCCTATGATTGCCGGCGCCCCGACTTCTTCCGCCAACAGTTGTTCGATGCGCTGCGTATCATCGAGCGCGGCGACCAGCGCGTCGACGAGATGATCGGCGACTGGGCCGGCGAATTCGGCGGCTTGCAGTTTACCGCGTCCGACTATCTCAAAAACGCGGTCGACTTCGACGGCGACGGCCGCCGCGATCTGATCCACAGCGTGCCCGACACGCTCGCCTCCGGCGCCAATTTCCTGGTCAGCCTCGGCTGGCAGCGCGGCCAGCCCTGGCTGCAAGAGGTGCGCGTGCCGCCCAATCTTCCCTGGGATCAGGCCGATCTGACGATCACGCATCCGCGCTCGCAATGGGTGGCCTGGGGCGTGCGCGCGGCGCACGGCACGCTGCCGGCCGACAATCTGCCGGCCTCGATGATCCTACCCATGGGCCGCCACGGCCCGGCGTTTCTCGCCTATCCCAACTTCCAGGCCTTCCTCGGTTGGAATTCGGCCTATGTGTATTCCACGACGGTCGCTTATTTCGCCACCCGGCTGGCCGGCGCGCCGACCGTCAACCACGAGGGCGGCAAGCGCGTGCAGCCGCTGTCGACGCCGCAGGTCATGGAATTGCAGCGCCTGCTGATCAAGCACGGCTACGATATCGGCGAAGTGGACGGCAAGGTCGGCTCCGGCACCCGCGCTGCGGTCAAGAAGGCGCAGATGAAAGCCGGCCTGCCGGCGGATTCCTACCCGACCGCCGAATTGATCGAGGCGCTGAGCGGCGGCCGCGCCGGCAGATCAAACCGCTGACTGCCTCTGCTCGCTGTCGAGGTGCGCCATCTGCGCCGACCCGTAACGCTCGCCGGCAATCGCTTCGGGCGGCACCGCGCGCTCGATGCGCGCAAGCTCGTCGTCCGACAGCGTGACGGCGAGCGCGCCGAGACTGTCGACCAGTTGGTCGCGCCGGCGCGCGCCAATCAGCGGAATAATATCCGGCCCGCGCGAGAGCACCCAGGCGAAAGCGAGTTGCGCGACGCTCACGCCCTTCTCGCGCGCGATGGCAGCAAGCGCTTCGACCAAAGCACGGTTGCGCGCGAGGTTGTCGCCCTGAAAGCGCGGCATGCGCGCGCGGATCGCGCCGGTGACCGGCGTCCCGGAAAGAATCTGGCCGGCGAGCAGCCCGCGCGAAAGCACGCTGTAGGCCACCACCGGAATCTTCAGTTCGCGCGCCGCCGGCAGGATCGCCTTTTCGATGCCGCGGCTGGCCAGGGAATATTCGATCTGCAGCGCGGCAATTCGGTGCACGGCGTGGGCGCGGCGGATGGTCGGCGCCGAGGCCTCCGAAAGGCCGACATGGCGCACGGTACCGGCTTTGATCAGGTCGGCGATGGCGCCGATGGTCTCCTCGATCGGCACCGCCGGATCGTCGACCCGCGCCGGCTGATAGAGATCGATATGATCGGTGCCGAGCCGGCGCAGCGTATAGGCCAGGAAATTTTTCACCGCGGCCGGGCGCAGATCATAGCCGAGCCAGGCGCCATCGGGACCGCGCAGGGCGCCGAATTTGACGCAGATGAAGACGCGCTCGCGTTTTCCTCCTTTAAGCGCCTCGCGCAGCAGCATCTCGTTGTGGCCCATGCCGTAGAAATCGCCCGTGTCGATGAGCGTAATGCCGGCCTCGAGCGCGGCGTGGATGGTGGCGATGCTTTCGGCGTCGTCGGGCGGGCCATAGCCGCCGGACATCGCCATGCAGCCGAGGCCGAGGCGGGAAACTTCGGTGTCTCCCAGACGAACTTTTTGCATCGGCCCTCTCCGGCGGCGAACGTCATGGAGGAATTATAAATGAAATGGGCGGCCGCAAGGGCCGCCCATTTTGATCTAACCCTCCGCTCAATCCCGCGTAAGCGGGAATCCAGCACTGGCTCGCCGCTTTCGCGGGGACGAGCGGCCTTGAACTACTCCGCCGCGATGCGCACCTCCGGCGCCGCCGCCTTGATGTCGGGCGTGACGTGGCTTTCGAACTTGGTGAAGTTCTTCTGGAACATGCCGACCAACAGGCGCGCGGTCTTGTCGAACTCCGCTTTGTCCTTCCAGGTCTTGAACGGATTCAAGAGATGCGGCTCGACGCCGTGCACGGAGGTCGGCACCGCGAAGCCGAAATAGGGATCGGTGCGGAAATCGGCATCCTTGAGCGAGCCGTTGAGCGCGGCGGTGAGCAGCGTGCGCGTCGCCTTGATCGGCATGCGGCGGCCTTCGCCGTACTTGCCGCCGGTCCAGCCGGAATTGACCAGCCAGCAATCCGCCTTGTGCTTGTTGATGTAGTCGCGCAGCAGGTCGGCATAGACCGACGGATGCCGCGGCAGGAACGGCGCGCCGAAGCAGGTGGAGAATTCCGGCTGCACGCCGATCAGGCCCTTCTCGGTGCCGGCAACCTTGGCGGTATAGCCGGAGAGGAAGTGGTACATCGCCTGCGTGGCCGAGAGCTTGGCGATCGGCGGCATCACCCCGTAAGCATCGGCGGTCAGGAAGATGATGTTCTTCGGGTGGCCGGCGCGCCCCGTGCGCGAGGCATTCGGAATGAAGTCGAGCGGATAGGCCGAGCGCGTGTTCTCGGTCTTGGAGCCGTCGTCGTAATCGGGAATGCGGGTTTCCGGGTCGAACACCACGTTTTCCAGCACGGCGCCGAAGCGGTTGGTGGCCGCCCAAATCTGCGGTTCCGCCTCCTTCGAGAGCTTGATGCATTTGGCGTAGCAGCCGCCCTCGAAATTGAAGATGCCGTCCGGGCCCCAGCCGTGCTCGTCATCGCCGATCAGCGTGCGATGCGGATCGGCGGAGAGCGTGGTCTTGCCGGTGCCGGAGAGCCCGAAGAACAGCGCCGAGTCGCCGTTCGGGCCGACATTGGCCGAGCAGTGCATCGGCACGACGTTCTCGGCCGGCAGATAGAAATTAAGCGTGGTGAACACCGACTTCTTCATCTCGCCGGCGTAAGAGGAGCCGCAGATCAGCACGATCTTGCGGGTGAAATCGATCGCCACCATGGTGTCGGAGCCCTCGCGTCCGCCGTGACGCTTGGCATCCGGCCTGAACGACGGCAGATCGACGATGGTGAGTTCGGGCACGAAGCTCGCAAGTTCGGCGCGCTCAGGACGGATCAGCAATTGCCGGATGAACAGCGAATGCCAGGCGAGTTCCGTGAACACGCGGGTCCTGATCCGGTATTTCGGATCGGCGCCGCCGTAGAGATCCTGCGCGAACAGACTCTTGCCCTTGGCATGCGCCTGAAAATCGGCGAGCAGATTATCGAAGTTCTGCTGCGACATTTTGCGGTTGCCGTCCCACCACACCGAATTCTCGGTGAGCGCATCGACGACCGTGTGCTTGTCCTTCGGGCTGCGGCCGGTGTGATGGCCGGTCTCGGCGCAGAGCGCGCCGCCTTCGACCAGCGTGGCCTCATTGGCCGCGATGGCATGCTCGTAGAGCGCCGGTTCGGCCAGATTCCAGCGCACCGCGGCAAGCCCACTGAAACCGAATTTGTCGGCGCCATAGGCACTGTTCCGCACACCCGTTTCTTGCACGCGAGATCCTCCCTTACGAGCGGGCCGCTCCCTGACCCACTTGCCGGGCCAGCCGCGGTCTTGCACAAAATTAATATAGCCCCTCGTTGCGAGGCGCGCGACCATAGTCACGAACAAACTTAAAGCCAAGAAAAAATGCCCGGCACGACGGCCGCACGACGGTGCAATGCATCAATACGCCAAGCCCAACGCCGCCGGCGCAAACGATGCTGATGTCTGAGCAATCAAGCGGCCGCTCAATTCAGCCGAAACCGACCGTTGCAGTTATCACGTTAACCACAGCGGCAAACCTCAGCGCACCCGCGCTTGTTCGGCGAATTGCTTCAGCGCCGCGCGCAACGGGCCGGGTGCGGTGATGCGCTGCGGAAACGCCAGCCGCAGTGCGGTCTGGCCGATTTGCAACTCGATGCCATCGGGATCGAGGCCGACGCAGCGCCAGGCGCCGTCATGCGCGCCCAGGAGCTTGGTGGCGTAAAGCCGGCAAGCCTCGGCATGGTCGGCATTCATATGCGCGATGGCGTCCTCCTCGGCTTCGATCAATGTCTGCGCGCCGCTGAGATCGGTCAGCACGTCGGCCGCGGCGAGGTCGGCGGCGCGGGCAAAGCCGCCATTGAGATGCGCCGAAACGACGGCCATGCGCCAGAACGCAAAGTCGCCGAAGTCGGCGTAGAGCTCCGATTTCGGATGGCGGGACAGAAACCGGCGGCGGATGCGCGGCTCATCGGCGCTGTCTGCGGCGACCGGCGCAAACGCGCCCAGCACGGTGAGGCGAGGATGCGCCAGAGCGTCGCCCTTGCCGGTTTCGGCCAGCAGCAGCGAGGCGCGGCCGTCGCGCTCCAGATTGGCGGTATGGGTGGCCAGCCGCGACACCAGGATCAGCGGCGCGCCGTCGACATCGGTCGCGACATTGACCAGCGAGGCGAACGGATGGCCGGTGTTGCGGTCGAGCGTCGCCAGCGTGCCGGCGCGGGTAGCGCGCAAGCAGGGCCTTGGCCACGTCCACCGGCATGAAATCGGCTGGCGGCTGGGCGTCCTCCGGGATGCGGCCCGGCATGGCGCCAGGAAGCGGTGGATTGGCGTTGGCTTTGCTCATCCTTGTCCTCCCAGGGCGGGTCCGGGCTGCGCGAGATGCCTCTCACGGGTTAACGATATCGCGGCCGGGACCCGATCTTCCGGCAAATGACCTTGTATTCGCGACCGAATCACATAGTTGTTGCAAAGAGGCCACATTTCAGACCCGGTTTATGGGCTTCAAAACACGCGGGAACGTCACGCCAAGAGGGGCTCATGCCGACAATCGCTCTCGTTGACGACGACCGCAATATCCTTACCTCCGTATCCATGGCGCTCGAAGCCGAGGGCTATCGGATCATGACCTATACCGACGGCGCCTCCGCGCTCGACGGTTTCAAGACCTCGCCGCCCGATCTCGCCATCCTCGACATCAAGATGCCGCGCATGGACGGCATGGAAACCCTGCGCCGGCTCCGCCAAAAGAGCGACATCCCGGTCATCTTCCTCACCTCCAAGGACGAGGAGATCGACGAGATGTTCGGCCTCAAGATGGGGGCGGACGACTTCATCCGCAAACCGTTTTCACAGCGCCTGCTGGTCGAGCGCGTGAAGGCGGTGCTGCGCCGCGCCGCGCCGAAGGACGTCACCAGCCAAAAGGACGCCGACGCCAAGGCGCTCGAGCGCGGCCAGTTGCGCATGGATCCGGAGCGCCACACCTGCACCTGGAAGAACGATCCCGTCACCCTGACGGTCACCGAATTCCTCATCCTGCAGGCGCTCGCCACCCGTCCCGGCGTCGTGAAGAGCCGCAACGCGCTGATGGACGCGGCCTATGACGATCAGGTCTATGTCGATGACCGCACCATCGACAGCCATATCAAGCGGCTGCGCAAGAAGTTCAAAGCCGTCGACGACGACTTCGAAATGATTGAGACGCTTTACGGGGTCGGTTACCGCTTCAAGGAGACGTGAGGGGCGAGCGGTTGCGCGGATCAGCCATTCCGCTTATCCCCGTGCAAGCGGGGACCCAGTGTGAAATTAAGCCGACTCCGCGCCTTTAAATCTGGATTCCCGCGTGCGCGGGAATGAGCGGAAGCTGCAATTTTGCGGTAAACTCTCGGGGGCAGCAACCCGGCTGGATTGAACGACGTGCTCGATCGAACCGCGGAAATTCTAGCGCAGAACGCCGAAGCCGAACGGCTCGGCGAGAAAATTCTGCGTCCCGAGCGCAAGCGCTTCGACGCCATACGGCGGCCGCTGCGGTCGGCTTGGGCCTTCTTCGTCTCGCAAAGTTTTTCCAGCCTCACCCGCCGCATCGTCTTCCTCAATCTCGCCGGCCTGGTCGCGCTGGTCACCGGCGTGCTCTATCTCTCGCAGTTCCGCGCCGGTCTGATCGACGCGCGCGTGCAGAGCCTGCTGGTGCAGAGCGAGATCATCGCCAGCGCGATCGCGGCATCGGCGACGGTGGAAACCGACGCCATCACCATCGATCCCGAGCGGCTCTTGGAATTGCAGGCCGGCGAAAGCTACGGGCCGTCCGACGATTCGCAATCGGGCATCGAATTCCCGATCAATCCGGAACGGGTGGCGCCGGTGCTGCGCCGGCTGGTGTCGCCGACCAAGACCCGCGCGCGCATCTATGACCGCGACGGCGTGCTGATCCTCGACAGCCGCAATCTGTACGGCCGCGGCGACGTGCTGCGTTTCGACCTGCCGCCGCCGGACGCGGAAAATCCGGGCATCATGGAGCGCGCCTTCATTGCGGTGCGCCGCTGGTTCGGCCGCGGCGACCTGCCGCTTTACAAGGAGTACGGGCCGGAGAACGGCAAGAGCTACCCGGAAGTCGAGCAGGCGCTCAACGGGCTGCATGCCAGCATGGTGCGGGTCAACGATCGCGGCGAGGTCATCGTCTCGGTCGCGGTGCCGGTGCAGCGCTTTCGCGCGGTGCGCGGCGCGCTGATGCTGTCCACGCAAGGCGCCGACATCGACGACATGGTGGAGGCCGAGCGGCTCGCCATCGTCAAGGTGTTCCTGGTCGCCGCCGCCGTCATGGTGGTGCTCTCGATGCTGCTCGCCGGCACCATCGCCGGCCCGGTGCGCCGGCTCGCCGCCAGCGCCGAGCACGTGCGCCGGCGCATCCGCAGCCGCGTCGAGATTCCCGATTTCACCCGCCGGCGCGACGAGATCGGCGAATTGTCGGGCGCGCTGCGCGAAATGACCAACGCGCTCTACACCCGCATCGAGGCGATCGAAAGCTTCGCCGCCGACGTCGCGCATGAATTGCGCAATCCGCTCACCTCGCTGCGCTCGGCGGTCGAAACGCTGCCGCTGGCCAAGACCGACGACAGTCGCCGCCGGCTGCTCGAGGTGATCGAGCATGACGTCAAGCGGCTCGATCGCCTGATCTCGGATATTTCCGACGCCAGCCGTCTCGACGCCGAACTACAGCGTCAGGAAGCCGGCACGGTCGATTTCACCAAACTGCTCGACGCGCTGGTGACCGCCGCCAACGAGGTGCGCAGCGGCGATGTCAGCGTGACGCTCACTTTCGAAGGCGGCAGCCCGGCAGCCTTCACGGTGCCCGGCCACGACTCGCGGCTCGGCCAGGTGATCAGCAATCTGATCGACAATGCGCGCTCGTTCTCGCCGCCCGGCGGCACCGTGCGCATCACCTGCCGGCGGCTTAAGAGCGAGATCGAGATCGTGGTCGACGACGACGGTCCCGGCATCCGCCCGGAGGCCCTCGATAAGATCTTCGAACGCTTCTACACCGACCGGCCGCATCAGGGCTTCGGGCAGAATTCCGGACTCGGCCTGTCGATCTCCAAGCAGATCATCGAAGCCCACGGCGGCAGCATCCGGGTCGAGAACCGCAACAGCGTCGCCGCCGCCGGCCAGGAGCCGCGCGTGCTCGGCGCGCGCTTCGTGGTGCGGCTGCCGGCGATGTGATGAGCTTTCAATACCCGCTCATCCCCGCGAAAGCGGGGACCCAGGCTAAGGCTGGATTCCCGCTTTTGCGGGAATGAACGGATTGAGGGCACACGTCGGTGACTGAAAATTCTACCATCCACGCTTCCGCCGTTCTGGTCGGACCGAAGGCGGCGCTGATCCGCGGGCCGGCGGGCTCCGGCAAATCGCAACTGGTTTGGGATCTGCTGCAGGCGGCGGCGCAAGGCGCCCTGCCCTTCGCCCGGCTGGTGGCGGACGACCGCGCCCATGTCGAGGCGTGCGCCGGCCGATTGCTGGTGCGCCCGGCCCCGGCGCTGGCCGGAATGCTCGAAATCCGCGGCTTCGGCATCAAGCGCCTGGCCAGCGAGCCGCTGGCGGCGGTCGGGCTGGTGGTCGATTTGGCGGCGGAAGACGCCGCCCGCCATCCGGGCCTGGAGGCCGCAACAACCGCCATCAGCGGGGTCAGCCTGCCGCGGCTTGCGGTCGCAGCCGGCATGCCCGCCCTGCCGATTGTGCTGGCTTTCCTCAAGCCGTCCCCAGCCGGCAATTGACCTTGGGCCCGCATCTGGGCTAACCCCAGCGCCCGCCATCCGGTTGAAAAAATTAACCATAACGGACTTAGGATCGCCGCCGCCGAAAACGGACACTTGCGAGCTCCCCTTTGGCCCCATCTTTTCGCAGTGCAGCAGAACGCCTATATAGCGACATAGGCCCTTGCAACGGGCCTTCGAATGGGACTGAATGTGCCCCCATTCGTGCGGCGCAGCGTAGCGCCCGCGAGGAGTTCGGGATGATCGGCCTCGTACTTGTGACCCACGGGCGGCTCGCCATTGAGTTCCGCTCAGCGCTGGAGCATGTGGTCGGCCCCCAGCGCCAGATCGAGGCGGTTACCATTGGCCCCGACGACGACGTCGAGCAGTGCCGCAGGAATATTCTCGATGCGGTCAAGCGCGTGGATAGCGGCGACGGGGTCGCCATCCTCACCGATATGTTCGGCGGCACGCCCTCCAATCTCGCCATTTCGGTGATGAGCCAGCCCAAGGTCGAAGTGCTGGCCGGCATCAATCTGCCGATGCTGATCAAGCTCGCCAAGGTGCGCGAGACCTGCCCGCTCGAACAGGCGGTGGCCGCTGCCCAGGAAGCCGGGCGCAAGTACTGCACGATTGCCAGCCGGGTGCTCACCGGTAAATGAACGGTCCCGTTCAAGCGGACGGCAATTCCCGCCAGGACAGTTCCGCCGCGGTCGTGCGCGAGATCGAGATCGTCAACAAGAAGGGCCTGCACGCCCGCGCCTCGGCCAAATTCGTGCAATGCGCCGAACAATTCGATGCCGCCATCGTCGTCACCCGCGGTCACGAAAGCGTCGGCGGCACCTCGATCATGGGTTTGATGATGCTGGCGGCGGGGCCCGGCGTCACCATCACCATCCAAGCCACCGGCCGCGAAGCGGCGGCGGCGGTGGATGCGCTGTGCAGTCTCATCGCGACCCGGTTCGGCGAAGAGGATTAGGCACCCGCCTCGTCATGCCCGGCCTTGCGCCGGGCATCCACGTCTTTCGCCCAACGAAACAAGGCGTGGATGGCCGGGACAAGCCCGGCCATGACGGAAAACATGACATAAAGAAATCTTTATATATGCGTTGCGGGTCCGGCGGCGGCCTGTTATAGCCACCGCCAGCCAATCCGGCCTTTTCACGCGTGTTGCATAGGACCGTCATGACCGCTTCCGCCAAGCCCAAAGCCAAAGCCGGCGACTACGTCGTCAAGGACATCGCGCTCGCGCCCTGGGGCCGCAACGAGATCAGCCTCGCCGAGACCGAAATGCCCGGCCTGATGGCCACGCGCGAGGAATACGGGCCCGAGCAGCCGCTGCGCGGCGCCCGCATCGCCGGCTCGCTGCACATGACCATCCAGACCGCGGTGCTGATCGAGACGCTGACCGCGCTCGGCGCCGACGTGCGCTGGGCCTCGTGCAACATCTATTCGACCCAGGACCACGCCGCTGCGGCGATCGCGGCCGGCGGCGTGCCGGTGTTCGCGGTCAAGGGCGAAAGCCTGGTCGACTATTGGGATTACACCCATCGCATCTTCGAATGGCACGACGGCGGCTTCCCTAACATGATCCTCGACGACGGCGGCGACGCCACCCTGCTGCTCCATCTCGGCATGCAGGCGGAAAGCAATGCCGGCGGTGCTCAATCATCCCGGCAACGAGGAAGAGGAAGTGCTGTTCGCCGCCATCAAGAAGCGGATCAAGGAGCAGCCCGGCTGGTACACCAAACTCGCCAAGGAAGTGCGCGGCGTCACCGAGGAGACCACCACCGGCGTGCACCGGCTCTATCAGATGGCCAAGGAAGGCCGCCTGCTGTTCCCGGCGATCAACGTCAACGACAGCGTGACCAAGTCGAAATTCGACAATCTCTACGGCTGCCGCGAGTCGCTGGTCGACGGCATCCGCCGCGGCACCGACGTGATGATGGCGGGCAAGGTGGCGATGGTCGCGGGCTTCGGCGACGTCGGCAAGGGCTCGGCCGCCTAGCTTGCGCCAGGCCGGCTGCCGCGTGATGGTGTCCGAGGTCGATCCGATCTGCGCGCTGCAGGCGGCGATGGAAGGCTACGAGGTCGACCACCATGGAAGACGCGGCGCCGCGCGCCGACATCTTCGTCACCGCCACCGGCAATGTCGACGTGATCACCATCGAGCACATGCGCAAGATGAAGGACCGCGCCGTGGTCTGCAACATCGGCCACTTCGACAGCGAGATCCAGGTGCACGCGCTGAAGAACCTGAAGTGGAACAACATCAAGCCGCAGGTGGACGAGATCGCCTTCCCCGACGGCCACCGCATCATTCTGTTGTCGGAAGGCCGGCTGGTGAATCTCGGCAACGCCATGGGGCATCCGAGCTTCGTGATGTCGTCGTCGTTCACCAACCAGACGCTGGCGCAGATCGAACTGTGGACCAATCCCGGCAAGTACAAGAACCAGGTCTACACGCTGCCCAAGCACCTCGACGAGAAGGTCGCGCGGCTGCATCTCGACAAGATCGGCGTCAAGCTGACCAAGCTCTCCGACAAGCAGTCGACCTATATCGGCGTGCCGCAGGAAGGCCCGTTCAAGAGCGATCATTACCGGTATTGAGGCTGCCAGTTTTGCCTCGGTGTCATGCCCGGCACTCGGGTCCGGCCTTCGGCCGGTCCGAGCATAAACCTTGTGCCGGGCATCCACGTCTTTGAGCTCAGTCCAAGGCGTAGATGGCCGGGACAAGCCCGGCCATGACGAACTGCTGGAACGGTCGCCTAGCGTCGCGGCAGGAACTGCAGGATCGCCGGCGACACGATCACCATGACCAGCGGCAGCGCCACCGCGAAGGCGAGCAGGCGGCGCGTGTCCACGGCTCGAGATCGTCATCGCCTTCGGCGACAGCAGCAGCACCGGCAACAGCGTCCAGGCCGACATCGACCACAGCGAGGTGATGTCGGTGCCGCTGGCCAGCGCGCCCACGACCGGCAGCAGCAGCGGCGCCCAGAATGCCGCCGCCGCCAGCCGGCGGTCGGGATCGGCGGGCCACACCATATCGGCGAGCGCGGCGCGGTTGGGGCGCGCCGCCGACCAGCGCGATGATCACCGGCACCGCCACATAGCCGGCCGAGCCGGCCAGATAGCCGAGCGCGGCGACGACGGTCTCGGAGAACGGCTTGTCGCCGTGGATGCCGACCGCATAGGCGAACGGCGCGAAGTCGTGCTGATAAAGCCAGACCAGATGCGGCGCCAGCACGATCGCGCCGGCCAGCGACGGTGATCCAGGGCGCCGCCGAGCGGAAATAAATGCGCGCGGCGTTTGTCGATCAGCGCGGCGACGACGAGCCCGGCGATCAGGAAGATCGACCAGTATTTGCCCAGCATGCAGGCGGCGGCGCCGACGCCGGCGAGTGCGGCATAGAGCGCGCTGCGCGTCGTATAGGCGCGCAGGAACCAGAACGTCGCCGCCGCCCACAGCGGCATCAGCACGGTGTTCACGTTGAACTTCAGCGCATGGAAATTGAAGAACGGCACCAGCGTGAGCAGCGCGAGGCCGAACACGCCGCTTTTCGATGTCGAGATAGTCGGCCGACAGCCGCCACACGATCCACAGCGTGACCGCCGGCATCAGCATCGCCAGCAGGTAATAGGACCAGGCGGCGACCGGAAAAACCTTGAACCAGAGCCAGACCAGCGCGGCGGCGAGCGGCGGATGCTTGTAGCCCCAGGCGAGATGGCGCGACCAGTCGAGCAATTCGGTCATGTCGGGATGCAGGCCCTGGCCGCTCTTGGCGATGGTGCCGTAGAGCGTCCACAGCACCGCATAGACCGCGAGCGCCAGCACGACGTTGCGCTCGGCGCCCGCCGGATCGGTGAGCGCGCCGTGCAGGCGGTCGATGGGCTCAAGCATGCGCATTGGCTGGCTCGATCGCTCTACCCCGTTCGTCCCCGCGGAAGCGGGGACCCAGCTAAAGCCATAAGCACGGGACTAAGCACTTTAGCTGGATTCCCGCTTTCGCGGGAATGACGGTGGAGAAGCCACGCTTGTAGGAGCGCACCCCGAGTGTTATCTGCCGCGCCATGACGGCGGTCCCGATCCAGAATATCCGCAACTTCTCCATCGTCGCGCATATCGACCACGGCAAGTCGACGCTCGCCGACCGGCTGATCCAGCTCACCGGCGGGCTGGAGCTGCGCGAGATGAAGGAGCAGGTGCTCAATTCCATGGATATCGAGCGCGAGCGCGGCATCACCATCAAGGCGCAGACCGTGCGCCTGAAATACCGCGCCCGCGACGGCAAGGACTACATCCTCAACCTGATCGACACCCCCGGCCATGTCGACTTCGCCTATGAGGTCAACCGTTCGCTCGCCGCCTGCGAGGGCTCGCTGCTGGTGGTCGACGCCAGCCAGGGCGTCGAGGCGCAGACGCTCGCCAATGTCTATCACGCCATCGACGCCGGCCACGAAATCGTGCCGGTGCTCAACAAGGTCGATCTGCCGGCCGCCGATCCCGCCGCGATCAAGCAGCAGATCGAGGACGTGATCGGGCTCGATGCCTCCAACGCGATCGAGATTTCCGCCAAGACCGGGCAGAACGTGCCCGAGGTGCTGGAGGCGATCGTCACCCGCCTGCCGCCGCCCAAGGGCGACCGCGAGGCGCCGCTCAAGGCGCTGCTGGTCGACTCCTGGTACGACGCCTATCTCGGCGTGGTCGTGCTGGTGCGCATCGTCGACGGCATCCTGAAGAAGGGCCAGCGCATCCGCATGATGGGCACCAACGCGGCCTACGACGTCGACCGCATCGGCGTGTTCACGCCCAAGCTGACGCCGGTCGAGGAACTGGGGCCCGGCGAGATCGGCGCCATCACCGCCTCGATCAAGGAGGTCGCCGACACCCGCGTCGGCGACACCATCACCGACGACCGCAAGCCGGTGAGCGAAATGCTGCCCGGCTTCCGCCCGGCGATCCCGGTGGTGTTCTGCGGCCTGTTTCCGGTCGATGCCGCGCAGTTCGAGGACTTGCGCGCCGCCATGGGCAAGCTGCGGCTCAACGACGCCAGCTTCTCCTACGAGATGGAGACATCGCCGCGCTCGGCTTCGGCTTCCGCTGCGGCTTTCTCGGCCTGTTGCACCTGGAGATCATCCAGGAGCGGCTGTCGCGCGAGTTCAATCTCGACCTGATCGCGACCGCGCCCTCGGTGATCTACAAGATGAAGCTGCGCGACGGCCGCGAGATCGAACTGCACAATCCGGTCGACATGCCGGACCCGACGCAGATTCTGGAGATGCGCGAGCCGTGGATCGAGGCGACCATTCTGACGCCGGACGAGTATCTCGGCTCGGTGCTCAAGCT
The DNA here is from genome assembly GCA_963789455.1 of uncultured Alphaproteobacteria bacterium. Classification (GTDB taxonomy): domain Bacteria; phylum Pseudomonadota; class Alphaproteobacteria; order Rhizobiales; family Xanthobacteraceae; genus Pseudolabrys. The sequence goes on from CAWBLD010000009.1 coordinate 172,222, forward strand.
GTGCCAGGACCGCCGCGGCGAGCAGAAAGAACTCACCTATGTCGGCAACCGCGCCATGGTGCGCTACGACCTGCCGCTCAACGAGGTGGTGTTCGATTTCTACGACCGGCTGAAGTCGGTGTCGCGCGGCTACGCCTCGTTCGACTATCACCTGACCGACTACAAGGAAGCCGATCTGGTCAAGCTGCAGATGCTGGTCAACGGCGAGCCGGTCGATGCGCTCGCCATGCTGGTGCACCGCACCCGCGCCGAGACGCGCGGCCGCGCCATGGCGGAGAAGCTGAAGGAGCTGATCCCGCCGCACATGTTCCAGGTGCCGATCCAGGCCGCGATCGGCGGCAAGATCATCGCGCGCGAGACCGTGCGCGCCTTCCGCAAGGACGTCACCGCCAAATGCTACGGCGGCGACGCCACGCGCAAGCGCAAGCTGCTCGACAAGCAGAAGGAAGGCAAGAAACGCATGCGGCAGTTCGGCAAGGTCGACATTCCGCAGGAGGCGTTTATTGCCGCGTTGAAGGTGGATGTGTAAGTCGCGGCTTCCTCACCGTTCGTCCCCGCGCAAGCGGGGACCCAGCGCTTTAGCCAAAGAACTGGATGCCCGCTTGCGCGGGCACGAACGGAGAAATAAAGCACCGCTTCAACCACACATACGCCTTTCAAAAAAAACTTATCCCCGCTCTCCGAACCGCCCTTATATTCAGCCCGCCTTGTTCGCAGAGGGCGTCATCTCGAGTGACGCTTGCGATGACGGAACAAGGTGCGGTGCGCCGACAACGCGGGCCGTAAGTGGAGCGCCGGGAGGCGCAGCCCCCTCCGTCAATGGGGGCGCGCGCCCCCGAAGCGGCTGACCCGGGTAACCGGACTCGGCCGTGGGCGCGCGGCGGGTCCACCACCCCGCCAAAGGGGCTTTCGCCAAGCCCCTGGCGCCTCCCGGCGCTCCATTCCCTCATGCGAGGGACGGAAAAAGGGAAACATGCGCACCCCGCGCATCCAAGAATAGGGGCGATGGTGCTTGGCTGTTTGAAATCTAAATCGGTGATTGGTGTGAACGCGCAACACATCCCGCTCGTCCCCGCGCAAGCGGGGACCCAGGACCTTACAAAATAATCACTGGATGCCCGCTTACGCGGGCATGAGCGGAGAGGATTATATCTGCGCGTGAACTTCAGTCAGTGCGCCGATACGCACGGGCCGCCTCAGTCCGCGTCCGGCGCCGCATTGAAGTTGAAAATGTCGAAGAAGCCGCGATGCACCTCTTGGACATGCCGCGCCGGCCGCGCCCTGTGGCGCTTGGCGGTGCGCTCGCCGCGCCGCCGCTCGCGCACTTCCGGCTGCCGTTCCGGCCGCTCGCCGGTGACGACGATCTGGGTGTCCTTCATGTTCTCCCGCACCAATGCGAACAGGACGGCGGCGTTCTCCGGATGCAGGCGGATGCAGCCGTGCGAGGCCGGGCGGCCGAGATGCGAGATCTCGTAAGAGCCGTGGATGGCGTAGCCGCCGTCGAAGAAGATCGAATAGGGCATCGGCGACCAGTCGTATTTGCGCGAGAACCATTTGCGCGCCAGCCATTGCGGCCGATAGGTGCCGTTCGGCGTGCGATAGCCCCAGCGCGCGGTCGACACCGGCCATTCGTAGCGGGGAAAGCCATCGACCGCGACCGACAGGCGCTGCGCCGTCTTGTCCACGGTAACCACGATGCCGGCCTCGGCGCGCGCAAGCGCGCCCAGCAAGGCGGCGGCGGCGATAACGGCAATCATCAAGCGCGGCATGATGTCGTCTCCCGATGGCGCGATGGTACCATCATCATGGCGAGAATTGATGAAATTTGCCTAAAATCCCGCAATCTGAGCGGCTTCTGCGGCCTCGCTGCCTATTTTCCGCGCATTTAACCTGACAGACGCAAACAGAATCGCTAGATCGTAAAGCATGCGCGCCCGCTTTATGATTTTGTTCGGATTGTCGCTCGCCGTCGCCGGTGCCGCCGCCGAGCGCGCCAGCGTGGCGCAGACGCCGGCCTCAGCCGCCATCGTGCCGACGCCGATGCCGCCGCCGAAACCTGTGATCTCGGAGGCAAAATTACCGGCCAAGCTGCTGTTCTCGGAAAAGAAGCTGCCGAGCCTCGGCAAGGCGATGGCCATCGGCTACTACCCGCGCGGCTGTCTGCAAGGCGGGGTCGAATTGCCGGTCGACGGCCTCAATTGGCAGGTGATGCGGCTATCGCGCAATCGCAATTGGGGCCATCCGGAACTGGTGAAATTCCTGGAGCGGTTTGCCCCGCTCGCCGCCAAGGCCACCGGCTGGAAGGGCATCCTGGTCGGCGACATGGCGCAGCCGCGCGGCGGGCCGCTGCCGTTCGGACACATGAGCCATCAGATCGGCCTCGATGTCGACATCTGGTTCATGCCGATGCCGGATCACGAACTCAGCAAGAAAGAACGCGAGGACATTGCGGCGAGCAATCTGGTCGCGCCCGACGGCAAACACGTCAGTCCGCAAACCTGGACGCCATCGGACGTCGCCTTCATCAAGACGGCGGCCGAGCAGCCCGAGGTCGAGCGCGTGCTGGTCAACGCGGCGATCAAGAAGGAATTGTGCCGCGTCGTGGATAAGAAACATGACGGCTGGCTGTCCAAGGTGCGCCCCTGGTACGGCCACGCCGACCACATCCATGTGCGGCTGAAATGTCCGCCCAATTCGCCGAACTGCCGCCACCAGCCGCCGGTGCCGGGCGGCGAAGGCTGCGGCGACAAGGAACTGGCCTTCTGGTTCAAGGACTCCATCCTGCATCCGAGGCCGTCGCCGAAGCCGGCTAAACCGGCAAAGCCGATTACGCTCGCCGACCTGCCGCCCGCCTGCAAAAAGGTGCTGGACGCGCCGGCCAATCCGAAAGCGGCGGACGCCGATCGAGCCAGTGTTCCTGACGCGCTGGGATCGCGTTAGACTGCCGCTATGGCCGACGACATCGAAACCTTACGCCAATTGGAAAAGAAGATTCTCTGGCTGGCGAGCTGGACCATCCACAACGCCAATCATCTGCGCGAGAATAGCGACGGCCTGAAAGTCGGCGGCCATCAGGCCTCATGCGCCTCGCTCGCCACCATCATGACCGCGCTTTACCTCGACGTGCTCAAGCCCGCCGACCGCGTGGCGGTGAAGCCGCACGCCGCGCCGATCTTCCACGCCATCCAATACCTGCTCGGCAAGCAGACTCAGCGAAGGCTGGAAAGCTTCCGCGGCTACAAGGGCGCGCAGAGCTACCCTTCCCGCACCAAGGACGCCGACGACGTCGATTTCTCCACCGGCTCGGTCGGCTTGGGCGTGGCGCAGACGCTGTTCTCCTCGCTGGTGCAGGACTATGTGCGCGCGCACGGCTGGGGCACGAACCGGCCCGAGGGGCGCATGGTCGCGCTGGTCGGCGATGCCGAGCTCGACGAGGGCAACATCTTCGAGGCGCTGCTGGAAGGCTGGAAGCAGGGCCTGCGCAATTGCTGGTGGATCATCGACTACAACCGGCAGAGCCTCGACGCCGTGGTGCGCGAGGGCCTGTGGGAGCGTTACGAGCATTTGTTCAAGAATTTCGGCTGGGACGTGGTGATCCTGAAATACGGCTCGCTGCAACAGGCCGCGTTCAAGGAGCCGGGCGGCGAGCGCTTGCGGCAGTGGATCGACCGCTGCCCCAACCCGCTCTACTCGGCGCTGGTGTTTGCCGGCGGCGCCGCCTGGCGCAAGCGGCTCAATGACGAGATCGGCGATCAGGGCGACGTCAGCCGGCTGATCGAGAAACGCTCCGACGACGAGCTCGCCGCCTTGATGAACAATCTCGGCGGACACGACCTGCCGTCACTGCTGGACGCGTTCCACAAGGCCGACAATGACCGGCCGACCTGCTTCATCTCCTACACCGTCAAAGGCTTCGGCCTGCCCTTCGCCGGCCACAAGGACAATCACGCCGGGCTGATGACGCCGGCGCAGATGGAGGTGTTCCGCCAGGCCATGGCGGTGCGCCCCGGCCACGAATGGGACAAGTTCGAAGGCCTCAAACTGCCGGCGGAGAAATTGCAGAGCTTCCTTAGCCGTGTGCCGTTCGCCGCCGGCACCGCGCGCCGTCTCAGCGCGCCGGCCATCGCGGTGCCGGAGACTTTGCCGATCGCCATCCAGCCCACAATGGCAACGCAGACCGGCTTCGGCGCGCTGCTCAATGAAATCGGCCGCGGCGAGAGCGACTTCGCCCAGCGCATCGTCACCACCTCGCCGGACGTGACCGTCTCCACCAATCTCGGCCCTTGGGTGAACCGGCGCGGATTGTTCGCGCGCCAGGCGATGGCCGATACCTTTAAAAGCGAACACATTCCGTCGACCTTCAATTGGGAATTCTCGCCCAAGGGCCAGCACATAGAGCTTGGCATCGCCGAGATGAACCTGTTCATCCTGCTGTCGGCGCTCGGGCTGTCGCATTCGATCAATGGCGAGCGGCTTTTGCCGATCGGCACGCTGTACGACCCCTTCATCGCGCGCGGGCTCGATGCGCTCAATTACGCCTGCTACCAGGACGCCCGCTTCATTCTGGTGGCGACGCCGTCGGGCATCACGCTCGCCGGCGAAGGCGGCGCGCACCAATCGATCGCCGAGCCTTTGATCGGGCTCGCGCAGGACGGCCTCGCCGCCTTCGAGCCGGCCTATGTCGACGAACTGGCGGTGATCCTGCGCTGGGCCTTCGCCTATATCCAGAAGGACGGCGATGCCGCGCCTTCGGAAACGAACTGGCTGCGCGACGAGACCGGCGGCTCGGTCTATCTGCGGCTGTCGACGCGCCCGGTCGAGCAGATCGAGCGCACGATGACGGCGGAGCTGGCCCAGCAGATCGTCGACGGCGCCTATTGGCTGCGCAAACCGGGGCCGAACGCGCAGGTGATGGTGGCCTTCACCGGCGCGGTTGCGCCGGAAGCGATCGCCGCCGTCGGCTTGATGGCCGAGGACCGCCGCGACGTCGGTCTGCTCGCCGTCACCTCGGCCGACCGGCTCAATGCCGGCTGGACCGCCGCGCAACGCGCGCGCGAGCGCGGCCTGGTGCATGCGCGCTCCCATATTGAGCGGCTGCTCGCCGGCGTACCGGCCCATTGCGGCATCGTCAGCGTGCTCGACGGCCACCCGGCGACGCTAGCCTGGCTCGGCGCGGTCGCCGGCCACCGCACGCGTGCGCTCGGCGTCGAGCATTTCGGCCAGACCGGCTCGCTCGCCGACCTCTACCGGCACTACGGCATCGACACCAACGCCATTGTCGCGGCGGCGCAGGCGATCGCGCCCGGCCGGCCGATCAGGCATTTGAAAGCGCTGCCTTAGGGCGCGGCTAGACCAGCATCCGCGGTCCGAACGTCATCGCCGCTATGGCTAAAACCACCAGCCAGATCGCGCCCGCGCCGAGCACGACGGCGATGGTGTAGAGCAGCAGTTTCTCGGCTGCCGGCTTCATGAGGGCCGCAAGGCCGGTGTAGAGCAGATAGAAGCTGTAGAGCCCCATGAGCGACAGAAAAGCGATCGCCGGCTGGACATCGAAGACGCTGGCGACCCAGGCGGCGGTCGGCGCATAGGCCGCCACTTTCATGGCGCCATCGAAATTCCGCCGCCCGCCGAACACGCCGGCGAGGAAATCGATGAGGTAAGCCGAGAGAAAAACGCTGACCAGCGTCAAGCCATAGACGATCAAGGCCCAAACCAGGGCGCTCCTGACGTCCACCCGGTAACCGACATAGCCCGTTACCGCGGCACCGACGAAGCCTGCGGCCGGCGGGATGGCGGCGAGAATCGCGACATAATGAGTGAACAAGTAGCCGGCGCTGTGCCGCTCTCCTTCGATCACCAACCATTCGGATTTCGGGTTTTGCAGGATCGCCTTGACGCGCTCGACGAGATTCATTTCACCCTGCTTTCGATCGGCACCATGACGTTCAACGCCTGGCATCTTCCAGGATCATCGCCGCGCCCTTCTCGGCGATCATGATGGTCGGCGAATTGGTGTTGCCCGAGGTGATTGATGGCATGACCGAAGCGTCGGCGACGCGCAGCCCATCGATGCCGATCACCTTGAGGCGCGCATCGACCACCGCGCGCGAGTCGTCGTCGCGCCCCATGCGGGCGGTGCCGACGGGGTGAAAAATGGTGGTGCCGATATCGCCGGCAGCCTTTTCCAGCGCGGCCTCGTCGTCATCGGCAACCTGCGCGCCCGGCAGATATTCGACCGGGGAATATTTTTGCAGCGCCGGCTGCGCCACAATCTTGCGGGTGACGCGGATCGAGTCGGCAGCGACGCGGCGGTCTTCCGGCGTCGCCAGATAGTTCGGCTTGATGGCCGGCGGCACCCGCGGATCGGCGGATTTAAGCGTGAGCGCGCCGCGGCTCGTCGGCCGCACATTGGTGACGCTGACGGTAAAAGCCGGGAACGAATGCAGCGGGTCGCCGAACTTATCGAGCGACAGCGGCTGGATGTGATACTGGAGATTGGCGCGATCCTGCGTGGAATCGGATTTGGCGAAGGCGCCGAGCTGCGATGGCGCCATCGTCAAAGGTCCGCGCCTGAACAAGCCGTAGTTGATTCCCATCCATGCCCGCGCCAGCAAGGATGAATACATCTCATTCAGCGTCTTGATGCCGGTCACCTTGTAGATCAACCGCAATTGCAGATGATCGTGCAGGTTGGCGCCGACGCCCGGTTTGTCGAGCACGACGGGAATGCCGAATTGCGCAAGCTGCGCCGCCGGCCCGATGCCCGACAGCATCATGATTTGCGGCGAGCCGATCGAGCCGGCCGCCATGACAATCTCGCCGCGGCAGCGCGCCGAACGCTCGACGCCATCCTGCCGCCAGCGCACACCAACGCAGCGTTTTCCCTCGATGATCAGGCCTTCGACCAGGCAGCCGGTTTCCAGACGCAAATTCTGCCGGTTCAACACCGGCTTGAGGAAGCCGCGTGCCGCCGACCAGCGCCGGCCGCGCTTCTGGTTGACGTGGAAATAGCAGGAACCCTCGTTGTCGCCGGTGTTGAAGTCTGCAATCGGCGGAATGCCATATTGCGCCGCCGCCTCGCGCCAGACGTCGATGATGTCCCAGCGCAGGCGCGGAAACTCGACGCGCCACTCGCCGCCGACGCCATGATACTCGTTCGCCCCGAGGAAACTGTCTTCGTGCTTCTTGAAATACGGCAGCACCTCGTCCCACGACCAGCCCGGCAAGCCGAGCTGGCGCCAGTGATCGTAGTCGCCGGCCTGCCCGCGCATATAGACCATGGCGTTGATCGCCGAGGAGCCGCCGATCACCTTGCCGCGCGGATAATTGAGGCTGCGGCCATTGAGACCGGGCTCGGCTTCCGTCTTGAACATCCAGTCCGAGCGCGGATTGCCGATGGCGAACAGATAGCCGACCGGAATGTGGAACCAGATCCAGTTGTCGTTGCCGCCCGCCTCCAGCAGCAACACGCGTTTGGTGGGGTCGGCCGACAGCCGGTTGGCCAGCACGCAGCCGGCCGAACCCGCGCCCACTACGATGTAGTCGAACTCGCCCTCGATCGGATTTGACTGCGGCATGGCCTCGAATTGATACCCCATGCCAGCCAAAACGGCGAGTCAGTATGATGACGCACGGACACAGCCGCGATATGATCGCGCAACCCTGATATGCGGGCTGCTGGTTTGATCTCCGTCAACGCGCGCCGGGTCGTTTTGTGGACTCTGCGCGCAATTCAATGAACGTTTTTGCTGGGGAACATCACATGAAATCCCGTGCCCGGGCACGCGCCCGTTCGACCGCCGTCAAACCGCCGCGCGGCATCGCGTTGTTGCGCGATCCGATGCTCAACAAGGGAACCGGTTTCAGCGAGAAGGAACGCGACGCCCTCGGCTTGCGCGGCCTGCTGCCCGCCCACGTGCTGTCGATGGAGGCGCAAGCCACGCGCGTGATGACCAATCTGCGCCGTCTGCCCAACGATCTCGAAAAATACGTGGCGCTCAACGCCTTGCACGATCGCAATGAGGCGCTGTTCTTCCGCGTCGTCTGCGACCACATCGACGAGATTCAGCCGCTCATTTACACGCCGACGGTCGGGCTTAGCCTGTCAAAAGTTCGGCCATATTTTCCAACGGCCGCGCGGGCTTTTCATCAGCGCCAACGATCGCGGCCGCATCGCCAAGCTGCTGGCCAATTGGCCCTATCCGGCCAAACTCATCGTCGTCACCGACGGCGAGCGCATTCTGGGCTTGGGCGATCTCGGCGCCAACGGCATGGGCATTCCGGTCGGCAAGCTTTCGCTCTATTCCGCCTGCGCCGGGGTGCACCCGAACCTGTGCCTGCCGGTGATGCTGGACGTCGGCACCAACAACGAAGAGCTGTTGAAGGACCCGTATTATGTCGGACTGCGCCGCAAACGCCTGACCGGCGCGGCTTACGACAATCTGGTCGACGAATTCATCACCGCCGCGCGCAAGACCTTTCCCGGCGTGCTGATCCAGTTCGAAGATTTTGCCAATCACTCGGCGTTCCGGCTGCTGCACAAGTATCGCGACAAGTATTGCGTCTTCAACGACGACATCCAAGGCACAGCGGCGGTCGCACTCGCCGGCCTGTTGTCGGCGTTGCGCGTGACCGGCGGCAAGCTCTCCGAGCAGGCCATTCTGTTCCTCGGCGCCGGCGAGGCGGCGACCGGCATTGCCGACCTCGTGGTCTCCGCCATGATGGCGGAAGGCCAGACCCAGGCCGAGGCGCGGCGGCGTACCTGGCTGGTCGATTCGCGCGGCCTGGTGGTGAAGGGCCGCGAAGGCCTCACCGAGCACAAGCTGCCCTACGCGCACGAGCACCCGCCGGTCGGCGACTTCCTGAGCGCGATCAATACGCTGAAACCGACGGCCATTATCGGCGTTGCCGCGGTCGGCGGCACGTTCACGCCCGACGTGCTGCGCACCATGGCGGAGATCAACGAACAGCCGATCGTGTTCGCGCTCTCCAATCCGACCTCGAAGGCGGAATGCTCGGCCGAGGAAGCTTATCGCCACACCGGCGCGCGCGCGTTGTTCGCCTGCGGCAGCCCCTACGACCCGGTGACGATCGAGGGCAAAACCTTCGTGCCGCGTCAGGGCAACAATTCCTACATTTTCCCCGGCGTCGGCCTCGGCGCGATCGCCAGCGGCGCCCGGCTGGTCACCGACGAAATGTTCATGGCGGCGGCACGCACGCTGGCCAAGCTGGTGACCGACGCCGATCTGAAACAGGGTAGCCTGTACCCGGCGCTGCCACGCATTCGCGAAGTATCCGCGCACATCGCGGCGGCGGTTGCCAAGATCGCCTACAAACGCGGCTTGGCGGCGGGGCGCGAGCCGAAGAATATGCTCGCGTTTATCAAATCGCATGTTTACGAGCCGCGTTATTGAGTGCGCGTGCCGCATAGCGCCTGGCGGCGGAGCGTCGCACCGTTGCAATCGTGATCGGTCAATGGCCGGGCTCGCCCCAGCTTTGCCCAGGTTCCGGCGGTCGCCACCGTGGCTAGCGCGAGATCAAATTCATTGCCGGATGGGCCGAAAATCGTGCTATGAATGAGACAACCTGACGCAAAAGGACCTGACCGCTATGCAGCCGAACAAAGCCCGCACCGACCTGTGGATGGATCTGGGACTGGTGGCCTTCCTCGTCGCATTCGACGTGGTGGCCAGGCTGGTGCCGCATGCGCCCGGTTTCATGCCGATCGCCGCCGGCGCGCTGTTTGCCGGCCGCATGCTGCGCATGCCAGTGATAGCACCGGTGGTGCCGATTGCCGCCATGGTGCTCAGCGCATTGGCGCTTGGTCCGGACGATTGGCGCATTTCGCTCGTCATCACCTTGGCGATTTCACTGCCGGCTCTCGTCGGCATCGTATCGCGGCGCTGGCCCGGCATTGCGGCAACCGCTGGCGTCATGGTGTCCTGCTCGCTCGCCTTCTTCGCCATCTCGAATTTCGCGGTCTGGGCCTTTAGCGGGATGTACAGCCTCGACGTCGCGGGCCTGACCCAGTGCTACGTCGCCGCGCTGCCATTCCTGCAAAATACAGTGGCTGGCGATCTGTTCTGGACCGCGGTGTTATTCGGCAGCGCTTGGGCCATCCAGAACGGGGCGATGCTGGCAGGTCGCGCGCGTTGAAACTCTAAATTTTGCGCGTGATCTTATCCGAAAACCGGTTCCCACTTTTCGGGATCACGCGCTAGCCGATCCAGTTCTGAATCCGCTTCCACAACAGCTTGAGGCGGCCGGGCAAGTCGGCCGCCTCTTCCGGCTCGGCTAGCCTGAGGCCGACGGTGGTCACGCGGCCATTGGCGACTGTGTGCGCCAGCAGCGCGATCGGGCCGAGTTGCACGATGTCGCCGGTCTTGGCCGCACGGCCGAGATGCTCGGTGAAGAAGTCGGCGAGCGCCAACTCGAAATGGTCGCCGGCGACTTGTAGGCCGTAGATGTCGGCCAGCGCGCCGAGCGTCGCGTCGCCGGGCACAAAGAAATCGCCGAGCAGCCGCGGATCGGGCGATGCCGGCGGCGGCATGTTGACGAAAAAACGGTCGAGCGCCTGCGCCTTTTCCGGCGGCGCCAGCAGATAGACATAATCGCCCTCGCGCACCGGATGGGCTTCCGCCGGGGTGAGAATTTCCTCGTTGCGCACGATGAGCGTCGGCCGCGCCCAGTTCGGGATCAGCCCGCGGCGCAGGAACGGGCTGTTGGCCGGAACCGGATAGCCGACGATTTCGCGCGTCAACTGGCCGGGCAGATCGAGCTCGACCCGGCGTGGCAGCGGATCGCTGCGTGCGAACGAGATGTCGAGCTTGCGGGCCGCGAAGGCCACCGTCCAGCCTTGCACCAGCAGCGACGACAGCACGACCACGAAGGCCACGTCGAAGAACAGATAGGCGGCCGGCAAACCGACCAGCAGTGGAATCGAGGCGAGAAAAATCGCCACCGCGCCGCGCAAGCCGACCCAGGACACGAACAGCTTCTCGCGCCATTGGAAGCCGAACGGCGCCAGGCATAGGAACACGGCGACCGGCCGCGCCACCAGCATCAGCACCAGCGCGACCACAACGGCCCCGACCAGGCTGTCGCTTAAGCGTTGCGGCCACACCAAAAGGCCAAGCAGCACGAACATCACGATCTGCGCCAGCCAGGTCACCGCATCGAGGAACACGACGACGGAATTATGCGCGCGCGTCTGCCGGTTCCCCACTACCAGCCCGGCCAGATAAACCGCGAGGAAGCCGGACGAATGCGCCGTATTGGCGGATGCGAAGACGACCAGCGCGCTCACCGCCACGAAGGGCGCGTGCAAGCCCTGCGGCAAAGCGAGGCGGTTGAGCACCAGCGTGATGATCCGCCCGCCGGCCACGCCGATGACGCAGCCGAGCACCGTATCGCGCAGGAAGGTTACCAGCGCATGCGACCAGCTGCGGTCGCCGGCCAGCAGGAACTCCACCAGCAGCAACGTGAGAAACACCGCGAACGGATCGTTGGTGCCGGATTCGACCTCCAGCGTCGCGCGCACGCGCGGGCGCAAGCGCAGGCCGCGCGAGTTGATCAGCAGGAATACCGCCGCCGCGTCGGTGGAGGCCACCACGGCGCCGACCAGCAAAGCCTGCAGCCAGCCGATGCCCAGCGCCAGCTTGGCGACCGGCGCGATCAGCAAGGTGGTGATGAGGACACCGGCAGTCGCCAGCATCGCCGCCGGCGCCAGCACGTTGCGGAAGGTGGCGAGCCGCGTGCGCAAGCCGCCGTCGAACAGGATCAGCGCCAGGGCGATCGAGCCGACGGTATAGGCGGTGCCGACATCGCGGAACTTGAGGCCGCCCGGCCCGCCCTCGCCGGCCAGCACGCCGAGCAGCAGGAACACCAGCAGCAAAGGCGCGCCGAAGCGCAGCGCGACCAGGCTCGACAGGATGCCGGCCAGGACCAGCAGGCTGCCGAGCAGGATTGCAATGCTGATGGTGTCGAGCGAACCCATGGCCGCCTTTCGAATCCTCCACGTCTATTGGAGGCATTCGCGTGGCCAAGGGCAATGAGAATTGCGTCGCAGGCAACAAAAGCACGCCGCATGTCCGGATCGCCTGCGAGCCGCGACCGCGTCCGGCACGGTCATGCGGGGTTCAGAACGCCAGACTGGGCAGCCAGGTAGCGATCTTCGGGAACAGAACGAGCAGCAGCACCCCAATCAGCATGATCACCCAATAGGGCGTCGAGCTTTTGAATATCTCCCAGACCGTGATGTCGTCGTCATCGACCGCCGCCTTGACGGTAAAGACGATGAGCCCGAACGGCGGTGTCAGCAGCCCAGCCTCGATCGCCAGAATGCCGATGATGGCGAAGGCGATCGGGTCATAGCCAATTTTTACCGCGATCGGCTCGAAGATCGTCACGGTGAGCAGCATGATTGAAATTGAGTCGATGACCATGCCCAGCACGAACCAGACGCCGACCATGGCGAGCAGGATAAAGCTCGCCGCGAGCCCGCTGCTGAGGAAGAAATCCTGGATGGCATTGGTGACGCCGGTCATCGCCAGCGTGCGGGAATAAAGCTGGGCCGTTACCAGCAACACCAGGATCGGCGCCGAGGTGCGGCCGACCGACAGGATGGAATCGATGATGCCGCGCAACCGCATGCCTTTGAGGATCGCCATGATCAGGCCGATGAAGGCGCCGGCGCCGGCCCCCTCGGTCGGCGTGAACACGCCGAACCAGATGCCGCCGAGCACCGCCACCACGACCAGGGCGATGCCGCCGCCGCTGCCCCAGGCCTGCAGCCGCGTGCTTTCCGGCTCTTCCTCCACAACGCCGACCTGCGCGGCGCCGACCGTGGACATCGCGCCCGCGCGCGCCGGCGCGGCGCCGACGATGTCCGGCCGGATGATGGCGACCACCAGCACGTAGAGGCAATAGAGGCCGGCAATCATGAGGCCGGGCAGCACGCCGGCGAGGAAAATCTGGCCGATCGATTTTTCGGTGAGGATACCCCACACGATCATCAGCACGCTCGGCGGGATCAGCATGCCGAGGCAGGAGGAGCCGGCCACCGTGCCGAGCGCGAAGCCGCGGTGGTAGCCGTGGCGCTTCATTTCCGGATAGGAAATGCGCGAGAACGCCGCAGCGCTGGCGATGCTCACGCCGGTGACAAAGGAAAACAGCGCATTGCCCAGAATGGTGGCGATCGCCAGCCGCCCCGGAATATGGCGCAGGCCGCGGTTGATGCCCTTGTAGACGTCGGTCACCGCGCCGGAGCGGCCGATGAACTCGCCCATCAGCATGAACAGCGGAATAACCGCGAACACGTAGTCGCGCAGCGCCTCATAGGCGGTCGAGCCCAGCATGCTGGTGACCACGTGGAAGCTGCCGGTCACCATATAGATGCCGATCGCGCTGGCGATGCCGAGCGCGATGGCGATATGCACGCCGAAGGCCACCAGCACCAGCAGGGTGACGATCAACACGACGGCGACGTCGACATCAAACACGGACTTTAGTTCCCTTTTCCCGCGCGGCCGCGCGTCAGAGCGGCAGGCCGCCTTCCAAGTCGATGATCTTGGGCTTCTCGGAATGCCGGCCCGAACACATCGAGATAAGCCAGCACCAGATAGTTCATCACGGCCAGACCGGAGCCGATCAGGATCATGAAGCGGGTCGGCCAGGAGGGGATGTGCAAGGCGCCCTCGCCCTCGAACTCGCCGCCGGTCCAGGAATCTATGGCCAACCTCCAGCCACCAAAAATGATGATGAGGAAGAAGGCGGCGCCGAGCAGATAGCCGATCGCAAGCACGATGCGGCGAACCCGCAGCGGCAGCCGCTCGACCAGGAAGTCGGCGCACAGCATGGAGCGGCTGCGGATGGCATAGCCGGCCTGCAGGAACACAATCATGACGATCGAATTGGCGACGATCTCGCGCGTGCCATTGAGGGGATCGTTGAACAGGCCGCGGCTGGTGATGTCGGCGATGATGATGAAGGTGAGCACGAAGGCCCAAGCCGCCGCCAAGACCATCAGAGTCTTCGCAATCCTGTCCGAGAGCTGGACGATCGACATGGGGGTTTCGCGCCTTTGCTCCGCTGCGTGAAATCGCCGGCCGGAACAAACCGTTCCGGCCGGTTTTCGCGTCAAGCGGCGGACCCTAGTGCTTCACGATCTTGTAGCGCACCGGCCACTTGTAGCCGTGCTTCTCGGCAGCCGCGAGCGTCAGGTTGAGCACCTCCACCGCCGGCAGGCCCTGCTTCTCCAGCGCGTCGGCATGCTGCTGCGGCCAGTCCTTCAGCGACTCGGCCCATTCCTTGCGCACCGCGTCGGGCAGCGTCTTCACGTGGATCAGCTTCTTGAGCTTCTCGACGTCGCTGCCATAACGCTCCTTGTTGTTGGAGCCGGTGAGCTGTTCGAAATCGTGCGAGACTTCGAGCACGATCTTCTGCACTTCCGGCGGCAACTTCTTCCAGGTGTTCAGGTTGATGGTGAGGCCGTGCCAAGTGATCGAGCCGAAGCCGATCATGGTGTAGTAGGGGCCGGGCTCGTAGAGCTTGAGGTTGACCCAAGCGCTCGGGAACATGATCCAGCCTTCGTAGACGTGGGTCTTCATGCCGGTATAGGCCTCCGGCAGCGAGCCCTGCACCGGCGTGACACCGGCATATTTCAGCCAGTTCAGATTGAGGCCGGCGCCGGCGATCTTGATGCCTTTGAGGTCGGAGACCTTATTCCAGTCGAACGAGGTGCCGAGGTTGTAGCCGCCGTCGGCGATGTGCGCCAAGAGCTTCTGATTGTATTTCTTCTCGAACACTTCGGTGAGATACGGCACCTGCTTGTAGACGTCCTGCGCAATGGCGAGGCTGACCGTCGGGTCCATGGTGCCGAACGGCAGCATGACCTGGAACGCGTGCAGCGGCAGCTTGGCGGGCTCGAAGCAGAAGCAGAAGCCGCCGATGTCAATGATGCCGTTCTCGACGCCTTCCAGCGTCTCGGTCACCTTGACGATCGAGCCGCTATAGCCCTCGACCCAATTGATCTTGTGCTTGGTGCGCGCTTCCACGCGCTTCTTGAGTTCGGGCTCGAAGAAGTTTTTCATCAGACCGGCATAGACGACCCCCGGGGGATGGCCGGTCGCGATACGCAAGGTGAATGTTTCCGCTTGAGCGGCCGAAACAAAACTTGCCGCCCCAAGCGACAGCGCTGACAGCACGGCGGCCAGCGCGATGCGCTTTCCAAACATTTTGTATCCTCCCTTTATCGATGTCCTTGATGGACATTTCGTATGGCGAAAGCTTCAGGCTTTGGCGCGCAAAGTCTCGCACACTTCCAAGAGGGTGCCTAGACCGCGAAGCGGGCGGCGAACGCGGCGCGCTTAGAACGCAACCTTGTCGCCGCCCTTGAGCGAGAGGATTTCGCGCGCTTCATCCGAGGACGCGATTTCCAGCCCGAGGCCCTCGAGAATCTTGCGCACCTGCGTGACCTGCTGGGCGTTGGATTCGGCCAGCTTGCCGGCGCCGATCCAGAGCGAGTCCTCCATGCCGACCCGCACATTGCCGCCCATGGCCGCGGCCTGCGCCGCCACCCGCATCTGGTTGCCGCCGGCGCCGAGCACCGACCAGCAGTAATTGTCGCCGAGCAGCCGGTCGGCGGTGCGCTTCATCATGATGACGTCCTCGGGATGCGTTCCGATGCCGCCGAGGATGCCGAACACCGACTGCACGAACAGCGGCGGCTTGATCACGCCGCGGTCGAGGAAGTGCCGCAGCGTATAAAGATGGCCGATGTCGTAGCACTCGATCTCGAAACGGGTGTTGTTTTCGGAGCAAGTCTTCAGGATGTATTCGATGTCGGCAAAGGTGTTCTTGAACATGCCCTTGCGCGAGCCTTCCAGATACGGCTCTTCCCAATCGTATTTGAACTTGCCCTTGTAGCGGGGGATCATCGGGTAGAGCCCGAAATTCATCGTGCCCATGTTGAGGGAAGCGACTTCCGGCTTGAAGGTCGCGGCCGGCCGCACGCGCTCCTCGGCGGTCATGGTCGGCGCGCCTCCGGTGGTGATGTTCACGACCACGTTGGAGCGCTGCTTGATCACCTTGAGGAACGGCGCGAACGCCTCCGGCGACTGGTCGGGACGGCCGTCCTGCGGGTTGCGCGCATGCAAATGGACGATGGCCGCCCCCGCTTCGGCCGCCCCGATCGCGGCATCGGCGATCTGCTGGGCGGTCACCGGAATGTGCGGCGACATCGAGGGGGTGTGGATCGAGCCGGTAACGGCACAGGTAATGATGACTTTGCGCGACTTCGCCATGAGCTTTCCATCCCGGTGAATTGTGAGTTTTGTTTTCGCGATTGGACTTGGGCCGTGATCCTAGAGTATCAGCCCTCCTCAAGTCACCCTTTCACTTGCGCATGATCTGTTCCGAAAACCGCTACCGTCCCATTGCAAGTCCGGGACAAGCTTTTCGGGCTCATGCGCTGGAGCCATGGCCGTGGACGGAAAGGCTCAACCAAAGGCGCCACGGTTTTCCGGCATCCTGATCGGGGCGTTATGCGGCATCGCCGCCGCGCTCGGCTGGGCGGCCGGGTTCGTCGCGGCCAAGCACGGCGTCGCCATCGGCTTTTCGCCGGCCGATCTGGCCCTGCACCGCTTTTTATGGTCCGGACTGCTGCTGATGCCGCTCGTGCTGCGTGACGGCATCGCGGACCTCGGCGGCATCGGCTGGGGCCGCGGGCTGGTGATGAGCGTGCTCTCGGGGCCGCCGCAGGCGATCATCGCCTATACCGGCTTCATGCTGGTGCCGCTCGGCCACGGCACCACCATCCAGCCGGCCTGCGCGGCGCTGTCGGGGCTGATCCTCGCCACGCTGGTCCTGGGCGAGCGGCTGACCGGGCAGCGCATCATCGGCGGCCTGACGATCATCGCCGGCCTGTTGGTGTTCGGCTACGAATCGCTCACCTCCATCGGCAGTCATGGCGTCGGCGGCGACCTTTTGTTCGCCACCGCCGGCCTGTTCTGGGCGATCTTCGGCACCCTCCTGCGCTATTGGCACGTGTCAGGCACGCGCGCCGTCGCGGCGGTCGGCGCGTTGTCGGTCGTGGTGTTCGCGCCACTGCACGGGCTGTTCGTCGGCTATGACAACATCCTGCGCATGGGTCTGGCTGAGAACCTGTTGCAGATGGTCGTGCAGGGCATTCTTGCCGGCATGCTGCCGATCTATTTGTTCGCGCGCGCCGTGATCCTGCTCGGCGCCGGGCGCGCGGCGACATTCCCCGCGCTGGTACCGGGCTTCTCGCTGATCATCGGCTATCTCGCGCTCGGCGTGATCCCGAGCGTCCCGCAGCTGATCGGCCTGGTGATCGTGGTGATCGGGTTCCGCTTCGCGCTGCGATAACCTATCCACCGTCATGCGCGGGCTTGACCCGCGCATCCCGCTTAGGAAGGCACTTGCGTCCCTGATCGAGATGGCCGGGACGAGCCCGGCCATGACAGCTTGCTTACTCCGGCCCGGCGTATTTTCCCGCGGTCTGCGGGAACATGTTCTTGATGATCTTGAATTTCGAGATGTCCACGGTGGCGTCCATGTGCATGAAGATCACCGCGTCGCGCAGCACCTTCTCGATGCCGAAGTCGAGCATGATGCCGTTGCCGCCGTGCAATTCGACCGCGTGCTGGGCGACCTTCATGATTTCTTCCGAGGCGAACATCTTGGCCATGTTGACCAGCGTCTCGGCCTCCGGCGCATTCTCGTCGACGGCCTGCGCGGCGCGCTCGAGCAGCGCGCGCACCGCCTCGATCTTGGTCGCCATTTCGGCAAGCCGCAGCGCCACCGCCTGATGCTTGATCAGGATGCGGCCGCCCTGCACGTAGTTCTGCACGTATTCCGCCGTGGCCTCGAAGGCGCGCACGCCGACGCCCAGATTCTTCGCCGCCTGGATGATCTTGCCGGGACGGAAATAGATACCGGCCGAGCCCATGGCGCTGTCCTGCACCAGCAGATGGTCGTCCGGCACGAACATGTCCTCGAACACCATCTCGCCGTTGTTCATGAAGCGGCAGCCGAGCGTCTCGTTGCAGCGCGCCACCGTGAAGCCCTTGGTCTCGCGCGGCACCAGGAACGATGACGTCCCCTGCATCATGCCGACCTTGGGGTTGGTATTGGCGTAGACGACGTAGAGGCTGGCGTCATAGCCGTTGGAGATGAACTGCTTGCGGCCATTGATCACCCAGCCGCCATTGGTCTTGACCGCCTTGGTCTGCATCGCCGCTTCCGGCACGTTGTAGGGCAGCCAGCGGTCGGAAGCGCCGCGCGGCTCGGTCAGGCAATGCGCCATCAGGAATTGCGGTTCCGCGACCAGCCGCTTGAACCATTTTTCCTGCAAATGCTTGGGCGCGAACTGGCGCAGCAGCACCGAGACTTTCCAGTTCTGCACCAGCTTGTCGGCCAACCCTAAATCGCCGCGCGCGATTTCCTCGGCGACCAGGGCGAAGGTCTTGACCTCGGTGCCCTTTTCCAGCTCCACGCCGCCGTATTCTTCCGGCACGCCCAAAGTGCGGATGCCGACCTTCTCGGCGCCTTCCAGAATGCTGATCGGCAGCCGGTCTTCCGGCACCATCGACCATTCGCGCTGCCAGTTCTGCTTGATAAAGGGCAGGACCACGTCATCGATGAAGTCGCGGCAGCTCTGCCGCATCATCCGTTGCTCTTCGGACAAACCCCGTTCGTACATGTGCATAACCCCTGACTGCCTTGCGCGGCGGATGCCGGGCGCGAACACGATCTGATATTGGTCCGGATCGCAAGAAATTTCCACGGGGGCGCGAGCGGGAGCGCAAAATGGACAACCTCGAGCAGCTGACCGGCACCGTCAGAGACGCCCTGCACAGCGTCGGGCAAGCGCTTGTTTCGCCCTGGCTGCTGCTCCAGGTCGTTCTGATTTTGCTCGCCGCCGGCGTTGGAACATTGACGGCAACGCTGGTCCGCCGCCGCGTCGATCTCACCACGCAGGCCATGGGCTGGCCGCCGCTGCTGCACCAGTTCAGCCGCCACGTGCTCGCCAATCTCGCCACCATCGTCTTCGTACTGGTCGTAGCGGTGATGCGCGCGACGATGGAAGCGCTGACCTGGCCGAGCCGATCCTACCTGCTCGGGGTCGCCGCGAGCCTCGCCACCGCATGGGTCGTAATCGCGCTGGTCGCAGGGCTCATCCGCAACCAGTTTTTCTATCGGCTGGTGGCCCTGTCGGCCTGGTCGATCGCGGCGCTGAGCATCCTCGGCCTGCTGCAGCCGGCCATGACGGCGCTCGAACTCGGTCGCGATCGTGATCGGCGGCCTGCGCGTGACGCCGCTCCTGGTGATCAAGACCTCGGTGCTGCTGATGCTCACCCTGTGGGCGGCGAACGCGGCCAGCGATTTCCTCGACCGGCGCGTGCGCAGCGCGGCCGACCTGACGCCGTCGATCCAGGTGCTGATCGGCAAGCTGATCCGCATGCTGCTGATCACCTTCGCGATCCTGATCGCGCTGTCGACGGTCGGTATCGATTTCTCCGCGCTCGCCTTCTTCTCCGGCGCGGTCGGCGTCGGCCTCGGCTTCGGCCTGCAGAAAATCGTATCCAATCTGGTCAGCGGAATCATCCTGCTCGCCGACAAGTCGATCAAGCCGGGCGACGTGATCACGGTCGGCGACAGCTTCGGCTGGGTCGGGTCCATGGGTGCGCGTTATACGTCGGTGGTCACCCGCGACGGCCGCGAGTTTCTCATTCCCAATGAGGACTTCGTCACCCAGCGCGTCATCAACTGGTCCTATTCCAACGACGAAGTTCGCCTCGATGTCGAATTCGGCGTGGCCTACGCCTCCGATCCGCACAAAGTGATCGCGCTCGCGCTGGAAGCCGTCAAATCGCTGCCGCGCATCCTGCCCACGCCGCCGCCAGTCTGCCACCTCAAGGCCTTCGGCAACTCCTCGGTCGATTTTGTTCTGCGCTTCTGGATCCGCGATCCGGTCGACGGCCTCACCAATGTGCGCGGCCAGGTGCTGCTCGCATTGTGGGATGCCTTCAAGCGTGAGGGTATCGAGATTCCGTTCCCGCAGCGCGATCTCAATCCGCGCGCGCCGTTCCGGGTTGTGGTCGAGCGCGAGGGCGGCGCCAAATAATTCACGCCGCCTTGCGGTTCGCCAGAAACTCGCCCATGCGGGCGAGCGCCTTCAGGATGTTTTCGGTCGAGTTGGCGTAGGACAGCCGCACATAGCCCTCGCCGAGAATGCCAAAGTCCGGCCCGCCGATGATGGCAACGCCGGCGTCTTCCAACAGCGCGGACGCGAGCGCCTTGGCCTTCCAGCCGGTGCGCTTGATGTTGGGGAAGGCGTAGAAGGCGCCCTTCGGGGTGGCGCACGACACGCCGGGCAATTTGTTCAGGCCTTCGACCACGACCTTTCGGCGCTTGTCGAATTCGGCGACCATCTTCCACACTTCGTCCTGCGGACCTTTGAGCGCCGCCAGCCCGGCATATTGCGCCGAAGCGTTGACGCAGGAATGCAGGTTGACCGCCAGCTTGCGCGCATAATCGTAGAGCTTGCCGGGCCACACCGCATAGCCGAGCCGCCAGCCGGTCATGGCGTAGGTCTTCGACCAGCCGTTGAGCAGGATGAGCCGGTCGCGGATCGACGGATAAGACAGCAGGCAGACATGCACCTCGCCGTCGTAGACCATATGATCGTAGATCTCGTCCGACATGATCGCGACGTCCGGCCATTTCTCCAGACCGGCGACGAGCTTGTCGACTTCCGCCTTGCCGGTGACGCCGCCGGTCGGATTGGCCGGCGAGTTGAGGATCAAGAGCCGCGTCTTTGGCGTGATCAGCTTGAGCGTTTCCTCCGCCGAGAAGGCAAAGCCGTTCTCCTCACGGATCGGCACCGGCACCGGTTCGGCGCCGGTGAACTCGATCATCGACCGATAGATCGGAAAGCCGGGATCGGGATACAAAATCTCGGCGCCCGGCTCGCCGAACATCAGGATCGACATGAACATGGTCGGCTTGCCGCCGGGCATGATCATCACTGAGTCGGGCGAGACCTCGACGTTGAAACGCTTGTGCAGGTCGGCGGCTACCGCCTCGCGTAAGGGCGGGATGCCGTTCGCCGGCGTGTAGCCGTGATGGCCCTCGCGCAGCGCCTTGACCGCCGCCTCGACGATGAAGTCGGGCGTGCGGAAATCGGGCTGCCCGATGCCGAGATTGATGACGTCGCGGCCTTGCGCGATCAGCGCGTTGGCGCGGGCGAGCACCGCGAAGGCGTTTTCCTCGCCGATGCGGTCGAAAGCCGCGATGGTCTTCAGCATGGCATCACTCCCCGGCAGCGGCTGCGCGATCTCGATTTTGCGCGCAGTTCACCCGATTGCCTGGCGAAAATCAATCAGGCGCCACCAGATCGGGCGTGGCCTCGGCCAAGCGCGCCGTACCGGTGAGCTGCATGGCATGCATCAGTTCGGTGCGCAGATGCTCCAGCACCATCTTGACCCCATCAGCGCCGTACACGCTCAAGCCCCAGAGGACAGGCCGACCGATCAGCACGGCGCGGGCGCCGAGCGCCAGCGCCTTGAGGATATCGGTGCCGCGCCGGATGCCGCCATCGACGTAAACTTCGGCCTTGCCGGCCAATGCCGATGCCACCTCGCCGACCACGGCGGCGGTCGTCACCGTGGTGTCGAGATGACGGCCGCCGTGATTGGACACGATGACGGCGCGCGCGCCGCATTCGACGCAAGCGGCGGCGTCATCGGCGCGCAGCACGCCCTTGACCATCACCGGCATCGGCGCACGCTTGACCAGCCATTCCAATTCGCGCCAGGTCGCCGGATACATGACCTTGCCGGCGAAGTCGGGATGATAGGCGGTGCGCGCCATCGGCGAGCCGGGCATGTTGATGTTGCGGATCTCGGGCGAAGGCTCGTGCTGCAGGCGCGCGGCGCGCGGGCTCCAGCCCGGGACCGGCGCATCCACGGTCAGCACCAGCGCACCAAAGCCGGCCGCCGCGATGCGATCGATCAGCGCTTCCACCTCGGCGCGGTTCGGCCAATAGTAGAGCTGAAACCACTGCGGTGCGCTGCGCCGCTCCGCCGCCACCGCCTCGATCGTCACATTGGCGTTGGTCGCCATCACATAAGGCACACCGGCGGCCGCGGCGCCACGCGCGCTGGCAGCCTCACCTTCCGGATTGAACAATTTATGCCGGCCGGTCGGCGCCACCAGGATCGGGAACGGGATTTCGTTGCCGAGCAGCGTAACGCGGGTATCGACCTGGGCGATATCGCGCAGTACCCGCGGCCGCAGCCTTAAGCGCCGCCAGGCTGTCACATTCTCCGCCGCGCTGATTTCATCGTCGGCGCCGGCGGCACAGAAGGCAAACGAAGCCGGCGGCATTTTCGCGCGCGCCTGCTCCTCGAGCGCATCGAAATCGACACTGTCCACGGATTTCCTCCGGCTCGGTTGACATCGTCAAGAGCGCAAAGTCTGGCCCAGCGCACGATCTTCCGCCAGCACCCCGCGGCAGATATGAACGGCGCAAATGCAGGTATCAAGGATTGGCATTGTCCTTGGGTACGCAATCGTGACACGTTGCGCGCCCGCATCCCGCAGGGATCGTCCATGACCAGCCCCTCCCCGGCCGAAAAACGCCAAATCTTTCGCAAGCTCCATGAGAGCGGCTGTTTCGTCATGCCCAATCCGTGGAACATCGGCACCGCCCACTATCTGCAGGGCCTCGGCTTCAAAGCGCTGGCGACCACCAGCTCGGGCTATGCCCATTCGCAGGGCCTCGCAGACGGCGACGTGACGCGCGACATGATGCTCGCACACTGCCGCGAGCTCGCGCGAGCAGCCGACGTGCCGGTGAATGCCGACTTCGAGGGCGGCTATGCCCACGACCCTGCCGACGTCGCGGAAAACGTGCGGCTGTGCGTGGAAACCGGCGTGGCGGGATTATCGATCGAGGATTTCACCGGCGACGACGCCGATCCGCTCTACGACTTCGCGCTTGCGGTCAAGCGCGTGCGGGCCGCGCGCGATGCGATCGACAAGGCCGGCGGCGACGTGGTGTTCACCGCCCGCACCGAAGGCTTCATCAAGCAACGGCCCGACATGGCCGAGACCATCCGCCGGCTCAAGGCCTTCGCCGACGCGGGCGCCGACTGCCTCTATCCGCCGGGCATCCGGACGCGCGAACAGATCGAAACCGTGGTGCAAGCGGTCGCGCCGCTGCCGGTCAATCTGTTGATGTCGGCGCCGACCGGGCTCACCGTCAAGGACATTGCGGAGCTGGGCATACGGCGCATCAGCATCGGCGGCACGCTGGCCCGCATCGCCATGCAGGCCTTCATCAAATCCGCGAGTAACCTCGCCCAAAACGGGAAATTCGACAGTTTCGCCGGCGTGATGTCGAACGCCGAGCTCAACGCGTTTTTCAACGACGAGCGCACAAAACGTTCACTGTCATGACAAGCTCGCAACCCCACCCGCAAACCGGTCAGCCGGTCGGTTTGCCGGTTGATACGACGCCTGCCAAACGTCCCGGGTCGGTGACATTGCAAGGCCGCTACGGCCGCGTGGAGAAACTCAATGCCGCGCATGCAAGCTCGTTATGGAACGCGGTCAAAGGCCACGACGCGCTTTGGACCTATATGCCGAACTACGGGCCGTTCGCCGATGCCGCAGCCTTCTCGGCCTGGACTACGGCGCGGGCCGCGGCCGACGATCCCTATTGCTACGCCGTCGTCGACCGCGCCGGCCGCGCACAGGGCGTCCTCGCGCTGATGGCGATCCGCCCGGAACATCGCGTGATCGAAGTCGGCCACGTGATCTATGCACCCGCGCTCCAGCGCACACCGCTTGCCACCGAGGCGCAATATCTGCTGGCACGCTATGCCTTCGAGACGCTCGGCTACCGGCGCTACGAGTGGAAATGCGACGCGCTCAACGCTGCCTCGCGCAAGGCGGCGCTGCGCTACGGTTTCACCTTGGAAGGCATTTTCCGCCAGCACATGATCGGCAAGGGCCGCAACCGCGACACCGCCTGGCTCTCGATGCTCGACGGCGAATGGCCGGCGCGCAGGGCGAACTTCGAGCGCTGGCTGGCGCCTGACAATTTCAACTCCGGCGGGCGGCAGAAGGCGAGCCTGAGCGCGCTGAACGGCGTGATGGCATGAGCAATCCCGGTGCGTCGTCTTCCGGCGGTCTCCTGCGGCAACGGCCCTTCGTGCTGTTCTGGCTGGCGCGCGTCTCAACGACGATCGGCTATCAGATGCTGGCGCTGGTGATCGGCTGGCAGCTTTATCAGCTCACCAACAGTGCGTTCGATCTTGGCCTGGTCGGATTGATCCAGTTCGTGCCGGCGGTGATCCTGACGCTGCTGATCGGGCACGTCGCGGACCGCTACGATCGCCGGCTCATTATCCGCGCGGCGCAGGCGACCTATGCGCTGGCAGCCGTGTTGGTCACCGCCGCGCTGATCGCCGGCGTGCTGAGCCGCGACATCCTGTTCGGCGTCGTATTCCTGATCGGCTCCGCGCGCGCCTTTGAAGTGCCGACGGGAAGCGCGCTGGTGCCGGCCCTGGTGCCGGCCCCGCTGATTACCCGGGCGGTCGGCGGCTGGACGTCGGCCAATCAGGTCGCGGTGATCTGCGGGCCGGCGCTTGGCGGGCTGATCTATGCCGCAAGCCCGATCGCGGTCACCGCGCTCTGCGTCGTGTTCTTCGCAACCTCCATCACTCTGGTCAGCTTGATTGTGGTCAAGGGAACGGCGCCGGCACGCGAGCCGCCGACCTTCACGTCGGTGCTGGCCGGCCTTGAATTTATCCGCACCAACCGCCGGCTCCTGGGCGTCATTACGCTCGACCTGTTCGTGGTGCTGCTCGGCGGCGTCACGGCATTGCTGCCGATCTTCGCGCGCGACATTCTGGCGGCGGGCCCCATAGGCCTCGGCCTGTTGCGCTCCGCGCCGGCGGCGGGCGCGCTGATCACCGCGGTTGCGCTTTCGCGCTATCCGGTCGAGCGCTATATCGGCCCCAAGATGTTCGCCGTGGTGGCGATTTATGGCGTGGCGACCATCGTCTTTGGCTTGTCGTCATGGTTTCCGCTCTCGCTGATGGCCCTCGCGACGCTCGGCGCCGCCGACGCACTGAGCGTTGTGATCCGCTTTTCGCTGGTGCAGATCGAAACGCCCGACGAAAAGCGCGGGCGCGTGAGCGCGATCAACTACCTGTTCGTCGGCTCGTCGAATACGCTGGGCGAGTTCGAATCCGGCACGGTCGCGGCCTGGCTGGGTGCGGTGTCCTCGGTGCTGATCGGCGGGTTCGGGTCGCTGCTGATCGCCGGCATCTGGATGCTATTGTTCCCTGGTCTGCGCCGCATCGACCGCTTCGAGCCGGCCGACAAAGACGAAACGAGCGCGTGATCCCGAAAAGCGGGACCGGTTTTCGGAAAAGATCACGCGCAAATCAAAGGATGCCTGAATGCACATTCTGATCACCGGCGCGGCGGGCATGATCGGGCGCAAGCTCACGGAGCGGCTGGTCATCGACCGGGCGCTCGGCGACCAACTGATCGATAAATTGACGTTGATCGACATTGTCGCGCCGGTGCGGCCCGCGGGCTTTTCCGATCACGTCAAGACCCGGGCCGCCGATCTCGCCGCGCCGGGCGTTGCGGAAAAGGCGATCGCGGAGCGGCCGGACGTAATCTTCCATCTGGCCGGCGTGGTGTCGGGCGAAGCGGAGACCGATTTCGAGAAAGGCTATCGCGTCAATCTCGGCGGCACCCGTGCACTCTTGGAAGCGGTGCGCCTGGCCGGCGGCGGCTATAAGCCAAAATTCGTGTTCACCTCGTCGATTGCGGTGTTCGGCGCGCCGTTCCCGGAAGCGATCGCCGACGACTTCCATCTCACGCCGCTCACCTCCTACGGCACCCAAAAGGCGATCTGCGAATTGCTGCTCGCCGACTACACCCGGCGCGGCTTTCTGGAAGGCGTCGGCATCCGGCTGCCGTCGATCGTGGTGCGGCCAGGCAAGCCGAATAAGGCAGCGTCGGGCTTTTTTTCCGGCATCATCCGCGAGCCGCTGGCGGGACAGGAAGCGATCCTGCCGGTGGCCGACAGCGTGCTGCATTGGCACGCCAGCCCACGCTCGGCGGTCGGATTTCTCATCCACGCCGCCGGCCTGACGCGCGCGCAATTGAGCGACCGCATCAACCTCACCATGCCGGGCGTGTGCTGCACGGTCGGCGAACAGATCGAAGCGCTCAAGCGCGTGGCCGGCGACAAGGTCGCCGCCCGTATCCGCCGCGCGCCGGACGAATTGGTCGAACGCATCGTTGCCGGCTGGCCGCGCCGCTTCGATGCGCGGCGCGCCGTGGCGCTCGGCTTCACGGTCGAGAAGACCTTCGACGACATTATCCGCGCGCATATCGCGGACGAACTGGGCGGCAGGATTGCGAGCTGATGCGCTTCCCCTCCCCGTTGATCCCGGCAACGCTGATCCGCCGCTACAAACGTTTTCTCGCCGACGTGCGGCTCGCCTCCGGCGAAGAGATCACCGTGCACGTCGCCAATCCCGGCGCGATGACCGGGCTGGCGGAACCCGGCGCGCGCGTGTGGCTGTCGAAATCGGCGAGCACGACGCGCAAGCTGCCCTATTCCTGGGAACTGGTGGAAGTCGACTTCGGCAGCGGGCCTGAACTTGCCGGCGTCAACACCGGTCATCCGAACCTGCTGGTGGCCGAAGCGCTGGCGGCAAAAGCGATCCCCGATCTTGCCGGCTATGCCTCGGTGCGGCGCGAGGTGAAGTACGGGAAAAACTCCCGCATCGATTTCCTGCTGGAGCGGCCCGGCGCGCCGCCCTGCTATGTCGAGGTCAAGAACGTGCATCTGATGCGGCGCGCGGGCCTTGCCGAGTTTCCCGACTGCGTCACCGCCCGCGGCGCCAAGCATCTCGACGAACTCGCCGCCATGGCGGCGGCCGGCGCCCACGCCACGATGCTGTTCGTCGTCCAAATCGGCTCGGCGGAACGCTTTTCGCTCGCCCGCGATATCGATCCCGCGTATGGCAAGGCTTTCGACCGTGCCCGAAAATTGGGCGTCGGCGCCGCGGCGTGGAAGTGCGCCATTTCACGCGATGGCATCGAGGTGGCGAGCCCGATTCCGGTCGTCGCTTGAGCGCAAGCTTGCACCGCGCGCGCCAATCCTTACATTGGGTCCTATGACCTACGTCGACGCTACCGTCGCCCCCCTCCGCAAGACCGGCCAGATCAAGATTCACGGCCCCGCCGCCTTCGAGGGCATGCGCAAGGCCGGCCAGCTCGTGGCGCGCTGCCTCGACATGCTGACCGAGCATGTCGGGCCGGGTGTGCCGACCGAAAAGATCGACCGGCTGGTGTTCGACTATGCGATGGATCACGGCGCGCTGCCGGCGACGCTGATGTATCGCGGCTACAAGAAGTCGACCTGCACCTCGCTCAATCACGTGGTCTGCCATGGCATTCCCGGCGACAAGCCGCTCAAGGACGGCGACATCGTCAATATCGACGTGACGCTGATCCTCGACGGCTGGCACGGCGATTCGAGCCGCATGTTCGCGATCGGCGAAATTCCGCGCCGCGCCGAGCGGCTGATCGAGGTGACGCACGAGGCCATGATGCGCGGCATCGCCACCATCCGGCCCGGCTCGACCACCGGCGACATCGGCGCCGCAATCCAGAGCTATGTCGAGGCCCAGCACATGAGCGTGGTGCGCGACTTTTGCGGCCACGGTCTCGGCCGCCTGTTCCACGACGAACCGAACATCGTGCATGTCGGGCGCGTGGGCGAAGGCATCGTGCTCAAGCCGGGCATGTTCTTCACCGTGGAGCCGATGATCAATCTCGGCCGCCCGCATGTGAAAGTGCTGTCCGACGGCTGGACCGCGGTAACGCGCGACCGCTCGCTGTCGGCGCAGTTCGAGCACACCGTCGGCGTCACCGACAAAGGCGTCGAGGTGTTCACCTTTTCGCCGGCCGGCCTGCATAAGCCGCCGTATAAAAAGTAATTCCGCTCGTCCCCGCGCAAGCGGGGACCCAGGCCGGATTCCCGCTTGCGCGGGAATGAGCGAAGTAAGCCGTGAGTCCTCTCTCGTCGATTGCGCGCGGCTGAACTACAATCACGCCATCCGGGGCGTGGGCTCAATTAATCATGGCGGCAAAGCGTAGCGGCGGCGGGCGCAAGGCCGGTCTTTCCGAGGCTTCCCCGCACTATCATGGCCACCGCGAACGGTTGCGCGGACGCTTCCGCGAGGCCGGAGCCGAGGCGGTGAGCGATTACGAGCTGCTCGAATTGGTGCTGTTCCGCGCCATCCCGCAACGCGACGTCAAGCCGCTGGCCAAGGACCTGATCAGCAAATTCGGCTCCTTCGCCGAGGTGGTGGCGGCGCCAGCGGCGCGCCTCGCCGAGGTCAAGGGCATGGGCGATGCCGCCATCACCGAACTCAAGATCGTGCATGCCGCGGCGAGCCGGCTGGCGCGCGGCCAGGTGCAGAAGCGGCCGGTGCTGTCATCCTGGTCGAGCGTGCTCGACTATTGCCGCACGGCGATGGCCTTCGCCGACAAGGAGCAGTTCCGCGTGCTGTTCCTCGACAAGCGCAATCAACTCATCGCCGACGAATTGCAGCAGGTCGGCACCGTCGACCATACGCCGGTCTATCCGCGCGAGGTGGTCAAGCGCGCGCTCGAATTGTCGGCCACCGCGCTGATCCTGGTGCACAATCACCCTTCCGGCGATCCGACGCCGTCGCGCGCGGACATCCAGATGACGCAGGCGATCATCGAGGTGGCGAAGCCCGTTGGGCATTTCCGTGCACGACCACATCATCGTCGGCAAGGAAGGCCACGCCAGCTTCAAGGGGCTGAGGTTGATCTAGTCGGAGTCACTGCCGCACCAGCATCACGGCATCGGCGCTCTCGGGAACGCGGCGCCAGCTATTGCCGTCGACCTCCTCGAAGCGCCACGGATCGCCGCGCGCCGAGACCAACATCAATTCGTCGCGATCAATGCGCCACAACGTCCAATTCAAGCGCGCGATGGCCGGGTCGCAGCCCGGCTTGATCGTGATCGCCAGGCCGTCCTGCACGGCGGTCGCCGCCAAGGTGACGACGCACAACGGCGTGCCGTTGCCACGCACGATCGCCCAGTCGCCGGCCAGCTGTTCCGGCGGCTTCGGCGGCGGCCCGATGGCGGCGGGATTCTGCAGGAACAGCACGCCGACGCCCGGCGTCGGCGCCTCGAAGATGCCGTCCTCCACTTCGCTGAACTCGACCAGCGCCTTGCCGTCGGCATTGAGCAGGTTGAGCAGATCGTTTTCGGGATAGGTCCAGCCGGCGACGTCGTTCACCAGCGGAAACAGGCTGCCGCAGTTCTTATCGAACTCGACCTTGAAGCCGACCGCGGTTCGCTCGCCCGTGAACACGGCCGTGCAAATCTTGTCGCGATCGGCATTGGAGAATTCCCAGGTGCCGATCGCCGCCTTGGCGGACTCGCCAAGCGTCGGCGGCGTCTGCGCCAGCGCTATTCCGGCAAAGCAGAGCGAGGCAATGCAAACGAGGATGGGACGTTTCAAGATTGAAATCTTAGAGCCGATCCCATTTTTGCGACATCGGCCGTGCATCCGCTCGTCCCCGCGCAAGCGGGGACCCAGGAGAGTAATCTGCTGACGCTGCGACCGCGACCCTGGATTCCCGCTTACGCGGGAATGAGCGGAATGTGAATCGCGCAAGCGGGACATTCTCTACCGTTTCGGCGGATACGGCGTTTCCGGAACCGGCGTGAGTGGCGGCTTGCCCGCCGCCCAGGCCAGGATGTTGTCGACCACGAGCTGGTCCATCGCCGCGCGCGTCACCTCGGTGGAGGAGCCGAGATGCGGAAACAGCACGATGTGATCCATCTCGATGAGTTCCTTCGGAACGTGCGGTTCCTTGGCGAAGACGTCGAGGCCGGCGGAATAGATCGTGCGATTTTTCAGCGCTTCGATCAGCGCCGGCTCGTCCACCACCGAGCCGCGCGCCATATTGATGAGGATGCCGTTCGGGCCGAGCGCCTTGAGCACCTCGGCATTGATCATATTCTGCGTCGCCGGCCCGCCCGGCACGATCACCATCAGAGTGTCGACGTCGCGCGCCATGTCGATGAGCTTGGGGTAATACTTGTAGCTCACGCCGGCTTGCGGATTGCGGCTGTGATAGACCACCGGCACGCCGAAGGCGTCCAGCCGGCGCGCGATTGCTTTGCCGATGCGCCCCATGCCAACCATGCCGACGGTGCGGTTGCGCAGGGTCGCTTTGGTCAGCGGGTATTGCGCCTGCGGCCATTTGCCGGCGCGCAGATAGCGCTCGGCCTGCGGGAACTCGCGCACCGTGCAGAGCAGCAGTCCAAGCGCGGTGTCGGCGACTTCCTCGTTCAGCACTTCCGGCGTGTTGGTGACGATGATGCCGTGCGCGCCCGCCCATTTGGCATCGACGTGGTCGTAGCCGACGCCGAAACTCGAGATCTGCTCGAGCTTGGGAAAGCGCTGCATGAATTCCGGACCGATGCGCTCGTTGGTGTAGGCCACCGCGATGGCGCGCACTTTGTCGGCAATGGACTTGAGAAACGCTTCCTTATCCGGCGCGTCGATCAGCTTATGCAGCGTGACCTTCCCCTCCAGCCCGCCGACGATGACCGGTTTTTTATGTCCGACCAGCAATACATCCGGCTTTTCGCCAGCCATTTTCGCTCTCCTGTTACACCAAAGCGGTGACCGGCAATTCGACGAAGCCCTTCAACGCCGCCAGCAACTCGGCGCCGAGCGCACCATCGACCACACGATGGTCGCAGGACAGCGTGACGGTCATCTGGCTGACGAATTTGACGCTGCCGTCCTCGCTCTCGATCGGGGCGCGGCGTGTTGAGCCGACCGCCAGGATGGTTGAGTGCGGCGGATTGATGATGGCCGAGAACTCGCGCACGCCGTACATGCCGAGATTGGAAATCGCGCTCGCTCCGCCTTGATACTCATTGGGCTGCAGCTTCCTGGCGCGCGCACGCGCGGCGAGATCGCGCATTTCGGCGGAAATGGCGGTGAGCAATTTCGCCTCGGCATGACGGATCACCGGCACGATCAGGCCGCCGTCGATCGCCACCGCAACGCCAATATCGGAATGCGTGAAACGCAACAGGCGGTCCTCCGCCCATACCGCATTGGCGGCAGGAACACGTTGCAGCGCCGCCGCCCAGGCCTTGATGATGAAATCGTTGAGCGAGAGCTTGAACGCCGGCTGGCCGTCCGCGCCGACTTGCGCTGCGGCATTGGCCTCCTCGCGCATGGCCATGAGGCGGCCGACCTCCATGTCGGCGGTGAGGTAGAAATGCGGGATGGTCTGCTTGGCCTCGACCAGCCGCCTGGCGATGGTGCGGCGCATGGAGTCGAGCGGCACTTCCTCGTAAGGCGTGCCCTCGTACAGCGCCTTGACCTGCGCGGCGCTGGCGCCGGTGGCCAGCGCGGGCGCGGCAGGCCCTGCCTTTTCGACGTCGCGCGCGACGATGCGCCCGTGCGGGCCTGAGCCGCTGATGCGCGACAGGTCGATGCCGCGTTCGCCGGCCAGCCGCCGCGCCAGCGGCGTGGTGAATGTGCCGCTCGGAAGTTTCGCGGGCCCGAAATTGCGCTCGGGCGTGCGCACTTCGCGGAAAGGTTCCATCTGCGGATAGGCGAACGATGCATTTCCAACCCGCTCGTCCCCGTGCGTGCGGGGACCCAGGGATGCTGGGCTCTGGATTCCCGCTTGCGCGGGAATGACCGGAGTAGGTGGCGAACTCTTCGGAGCCTCGGTAGCTTTGGGCTTTGCCGCCTCGCCCGCGCCGGCGATCACCGCCACCACGGCGCCGACTTTCGCCACGTCGCCAACCTGGAAATTGATCACGTTCAGCGTGCCGCCGACCGTCGAGGGAACTTCCATCGAGGTCTTGTCGGTCTCGATCTCGAACAGGTTGTCGCCCGGCTTGACGGCGTCGCCGGCCGACTTGAACCATTTCACGATCTTGCCCTCGGTGACGGTCTCACCGAGTTGCGGCATCAGGACGTCCATGCGACTTGCCTCGTTCACTCGGGACTGTCTATGCTGTCGTCCCCGCGGAAGCGGGTGACCCATACGTGTGCAGTCTCGATAGGCTGCGGAGTATGGGTCCCGGCCCTCGCTGCGCTCGGCCGGGACGGCGAAAGCGAATTACCACGTCACCGACACATATTGCGTTTCGAGAAATTCCTTCATCCCCTCCGCCGCGCCTTCGCGGCCAAGGCCGGACTGCTTGGTGCCGCCGAACGGCGCCGCCGGATCGGACACGATACCCCGGTTCAAGCCGATCATGCCGTAGTCGAGCTTCTCGGACACGCGCAGCCCGCGGCTCAAGTCCTTGGTGTAGAGATAGGCGATCAGGCCGTATTCGGTGTCGTTGGCGCGCTTGATCGCTTCGTCTTCGGACTTGAAGGTCTGGATCGAGGCCACCGGGCCGAAGATTTCCTCGTTCAGCATCTTGGCGTCGTTTGAAACATTGGTGAGCACGGTAGCCGGATAGAAAAAGCCGGGGCCGTCCGGCGTCTTGCCGCCGACCAGCACCTTGGCGCCTTTCTTCACCGCATCGTCGACCAGTTCGATCACCTTGTCGCGGCCGTCCTTGTTGACCAGCGGCCCGAGATTGATGCCGTCGTCGAGGCCGTTGCCCATTTTCAGCGAGCCCATCTTGGCGGTGAGCTTCTTGGCGAATTCGTCGTGCACCTTCTCGTGCACGTAGAAGCGGTTGGCGGCCGTGCAGGCCTCGCCCATGTTGCGCATCTTCGCGATCATGGCGCCTTCGATCGCGGCGTCGATATCGGCGTCTTCGAACACCAGGAACGGCGCGTTGCCGCCCAGTTCCATCGACGGCTTGAGCACGTTGTCGGCGGCCTCATGCAGCAGCTTGCGGCCGACTTCGGTCGAGCCGGTGAACGAGAGCACGCGCACTCGGCGGTCGTGCAGCATGGCGCTCACCACCGGACCGGAGCGGCGCGACGGCACCACATTGACCACGCCGGCCGGCACACCCGCTTCCTCCAGCACCGGCATCAAGGCGAGCATGGTAAGCGGCGTATCGGAGGCGGGCTTGAGCACCACCGGGCAGCCGGCGGCGAGCGCCGGGCCGATCTTGCGCGTGGCCATGGCGGCCGGGAAATTCCACGGCGTCACCAGCACGGCGACGCCGGCCGGCTTGTGCTGCGCGATGATGCGCGCGCCGGAGGCCGGCGCCGTCGAGATTTGACCGATATTGCGCACGGCTTCTTCGGCGTACCAGCGGAAGAATTCGGCGGCATAGGCCACCTCGCCGCGCGAATCCGGCAGCGCCTTGCCGTTCTCCAGCGTGATCAGCTTGGCGAAGCGCTCGGCGTCGCGCATGATCAGTTCGTGACACTTGCGCAGAATTTCGCCGCGTTCGCGCGGCTTGCGCTTGGCCCAGCCTTCGAAAGCGTCCTGTGCGGCATCGACCGCGGCTATGGCATCGTCGACCGTCGCGCTCGCCACCGAGGCGATCTTGCGCTCGGTGGCCGGATCGATCACGTCGAATCGGGCGTTGTCGGATGATTTGCGCCATTTTCCGCCGATCCACAGATCGGTCGGGACGTTGGCAAGCAGATTTTCGTACATGGGATGTATCCTTTGACTCTCGTCACCCTCCGCTCATTCCCGCGCAAGCGGGAATCCAGTACTTTTTATAAGCGTACTCCAAGTGAGCACTGGGTCCCCGCTTAGCGCGGGGACGAGCGGAAACTCACTCACCAATCAAGCCTCTAACTCCCCAAACTCCGCCGCACCGTGTCGGCGATCCGGTCCGGGGTCGGCAACACGGCGTCTTCCAAAATGTCGGCGGCCGGCAGCGGAATATGCGGCGTTGTTATTCGTACCGGCGGGCCGTCATGGTCGTAGAAGCCCTCATCTACGGCGATCGACACGATTTCCGCGCCCCAGCCGCACAGCCGAGGATTCTCCTCCACGGTGAACAGACGATGGGTTTTCGCCACCGAACCGAGAATCGTCTGCGTATCGAGCGGCACCAGCGAGCGCACATCGATGACTTCCGCGTCGATGCCGTGTTCGCTCTTGAGCTTCTCGGCGGCTTCCAGCGCGCGCGGCACCATCAGCGCCAGCGCAATGATGGTGGCATCATTGCCGGGCCGCACGATCTTGGCGGTACCCAGCGTGTCGACGATCTCGCCGTCGGGCACCTCGCCCTTGGTCGCATAGAGCGATTTGTGCTCGAGGAAGATCACCGGATCGGGATCGCGCACGGCCGCCGCCAGCAGGCCGATGACGTCGCGCGGCGTCGAAGGCGCCACCACCTTCAGCCCCGGAATCATCATGCACCAGTTCTCGACGCTCTGGCTGTGCTGCGCGCCGAAGCGGGCACCGCCGCCGTTGCCGGTGCGCACCACCAGCGGGCATTTCACCTGGCCGTTGGACATGTAGCGGCTTTTCGGGAACTCGTTGGCGATGTAGTCGAAGCAGACCGCGAAGAAGTCGGAGAACATGATCTCGGCGATCGGCTTGAGACCCGTCATCGCCGCGCCCATGGCGGCGCCCATGATCGCCTGCTCGGAAATCGGCGTGTCGCGCACGCGCAAAGGGCCGAACTGTTCGTAGAGACCGACGGTCGCCTTGAACACGCCGCCGGCTTTCGCCACGTCCTCACCGAGGAACACCACGTCGGGATCGCGCGCCATTTCCTGCGCGATGCCGCGGATGACCGCGTCGCGATAGGTCAGTTCCGCCATGCCCAGCCTCCATCGGCGTAGACGTCGGTGAAGATGAGATCGAGCGGCGGGTTGGGCGCGGCCTTGCAGGCCTCGGTGGCGTCGTCGACGATCTTGCGCACGCTGGCGTCGATATCGGCGATCGTTTTTTCGGCGACGCCGAATTGCAGCAACCGTTCGCGATAGATCTTGATCGGGTCACGCAGCTTCCAGCGATCCAGTTCGCCCTCGGGCCGGTATTTCGCCGGATCGGCGCGCGAATGGCCGCTGTAGCGATAGGTCAGGCATTCGATCAGCGAGGGCCCCGCGCCAGCGCGCGCTTTTTCGTAAGCGGCCTGCGCGGTGCGATAGACCACGTCGGCGTCGTTGCCGTCGATCACGATGCGCTCCAGCCCGTAGGAGGCCGCGCGGTCGGCGGCCGGCTGCGGCACCGCCGTCACGTCGGCGATCGGGGTGTATTCCATGTAGAGATTGTTCTCGCAGCAGAAGACCACCGGCAGCTTCCAGACCGCGGCGAAATTGAGCGCCTCGTGGAAGGCGCCGATATTGGTGGTGCCGTCGCCGAAGAAGCAGACCGAGACATCCTTGGCGCCCTTGTACTGCGCGCGCC
Organism: uncultured Alphaproteobacteria bacterium; assembly: GCA_963789455.1. Classification (GTDB taxonomy): domain Bacteria; phylum Pseudomonadota; class Alphaproteobacteria; order Rhizobiales; family Xanthobacteraceae; genus Pseudolabrys. The sequence continues at coordinate 207,649 of CAWBLD010000009.1, forward strand.
AGGCGGCGCCACAGGCGATGGGAAGATGCGCGCCGATGATGGCGTAGGAGCCCATCACGCCGTGATCGACCGAGGTGAGATGCATCGAGCCGCCCTTGCCGCGCATCAGGCCGTTGTCGCGCTGCATCAGCTCGCCCAGCACCTTCTCCACGGAAACGCCGCGCGCGAGCGTATGGGCGTGGCCGCGATAGGTGCAAAACGAGAGGTCGCCCGGCTGCATGGCGCCGGCAAAGCCAGCCGCCACCGCCTCCTGGCCGAGCGACAAATGGCTGGTGCCCTTGACTAGGTTTTGCAGGAACAGATCGTAGGCGCGCTGCTCGGCTTCGCGGATCACCACCTGCGTCCGGTACAGCGCCAGGCGTTTGTCCTCGCCGATATCGTCGTTCAAGCCGGAGCCGGCCTTAGCCTGCGTCCGGTCCTTTGCCGTAGCCATAAATGATCCCCGAAAGGTCAATATCCGTGTTGGTCGGCGGCAACCTAGCCCCTATGAATGCGGCCTCGCAACTCTCCATTATTAATCCCGCCATGCCGGGCCGCGCGCGTGGCGAATGAGGCCGGAAGCGCGACACATAGACTGGATATGGGTTCAGGCCGCCTATTCGAGTGGGCCTTCGACCACCCCCTCGCTGGTGGTGGTCTTGCCCAACTTGCGCTCCCGGTACAGCAGATAAAGCCCCGAGCTGATGACGACGGCCGCCCCCGCCATGGTCCAGGCGGTGGGCACGTGGTCGAACACCAGATAACCGAGGATCACTACCCAGATAAGCTGGGTATAAACGAAGGGCGAGAGCACTGAGGCCGGGGCAATCCGGTGGCCGGCGATCAGCAAAAAATGCCCGGCGCTGCCGAGCACGCCGGTTCCCATCAGCATCAGCGCGACCAGCCAATTTTTTGGCGCGGTCCACACGAACGGGATGACCGGCAGCAGTATCAGCGCGCCGACGAAATTCGTATAGAACAGCGAGGTCTGATTGGAATCGACCCGCGATACGATGCGCGTGATCACCGCATAGAAGCCGTAGGCGATGGTCGCCGCCAGCGAAATGAAGGCGGCCGGATGCATGCCGCCGAAGCCGGGCCGCGTGATCAGCAGCACGCCGGCAAAGCCGATACAAATCGCGGCCCAGCGCCGCCAGCCAATCCATTCGCCCAGCATCGGCCCGGACACGATGGCGACGATGAACGGAAAGGTGAAAATGATCGACAGCGCCTCGTCGAGCTGCAGCCAGCGCAGCGCCAGAAAATTCAGCACGCTCGAGCCGGCGAGCAGGACCGAGCGCGTGATCTGCAGCCCCAGCCGCTTGGAGCGCAGCAGCCCCGCGTGCGTCAGCGGATTGGAGACGAACAGCGTGAGCACGAAGGCGCTGGTGTAGCGCGCCCAGGCGATCTCCAGCGAATTCATCTGCGTATTGAGATATTTCGCCGTGGTATCGAGGCAGGCGAACAGCGCCACCGCCCCGCACATCAAGGCGATGCCGGTGAGGCGCTGGCGCCGCTGCTGCGCGAGGTCGGTCATGGTGAGCCGGTTATTGCCGGCTTTTCATTATCGAAACGAACGCACGCTAGCGAGGGCCGATAACGCGGAGCAGAAATAACAAAGGCGCCATTGAAAGCCGGCGCGATATGATCTAAACATCGATGCGTGGGGCCAGCGGCGGTCGCCCCGCTCCCTTGAAGGCTTGCGAGCCCAAGCACCGTCTCCTTCGTTCACGGAGGGGACCCATGCTTGGTTCCGACTTCTTCATCACCCCGCAGGATCTCTGGCACACAATCGGCAGCGGCAACGCGCCAGTCATCCTCGATGTACGCCGCCGCGACATCTATGACAGCGCGCGCGATCTTATACCTACCGCGCGCTGGCGCGCGGCCGGCGGCGTTTCCTTTTGGGCCGGCGCGCTCGGTGACGACCAGCCAATAGTGGCCGCCTGCAAGGAAGGCCATGACTTCAGCCAGGCGGTCGCCGCGCATCTGCGCGGAAACGGCATCCGAGCGAGTTCGTTAACGGGCGGGTATGCCGCCTGGAAAGACGCCGGTCTGCCACTCGTCGCAAAGCCCGCGCTTGACCGCATTGCGCCGATGCGGCCGAGCCTGTGGGTGACGCGGCGACGCCCGAAACTCGACCGCGTCGCCTGCCCCTGGCTGATCCACCGCTTCCTCGATGCGGAAGCACGCATTCTGTTCGTCGATCCCGATCAGGTACAGAATGTCGCGCGCGAGACGGGTGCCGTGCCGTTCGACATCAAGAACGTCGAACTCAGCCACGACGGCGAACGCTGCACATTCGACACCATGCTCAAACTGTTCGGCCTGGAAGGCGAACCGTCGCTCGCACGCCTCGCCTTAATCGTGCGCGGCGCCGACACCGCACGGCCCGACCTTGCACCCGAAGCGGCGGGCCTGCACGCTGTCTCGCTCGGTTTGTCGGCGCTCGCCGGCGACGATGACCACGGCCTGCTGCAACGCGGTTTCTTGGTCTACGATGCCCTGTTCGCCTGGCTGCGCTTCGCCGCCGACGAACGGCATAATTGGCCCGCCAAGGCGGCATAATTGATATGGACGCACCTACGCCCGCGCCGACCTTCGCCGAAGCACTCAAGGTCTGGTTCAAGATCGGTTGCCTGTCGTTCGGCGGGCCGGCCGGGCAGATCGCGTTGATGCACCGGATCGTGGTGGACGAGAAGAAGTGGCTGCCGGAGGCGCGCTTCCTGCACGCGCTTAATTTCTCCATGCTGCTGCCGGGGCCGGAAGCAACGCAGCTCGCGACTTATGCCGGCTGGCTGCTGCACGGCGTACGCGGCGGGCTCGTTGCCGGCATCCTATTCGTGGTGCCGGGCGCCCTCGTGATGCTGGCCTTGAGCCTGCTCTATGCCTATGGGCGAGGCTTGGGCCCGGTCGATGGCGCGCTGTTCGGCATCAAGGCCGCCGTGCTGGTGATCGTGGTCGAGGCGCTCATCCGCATCGGCCGCCGTTCGCTGAAAAGCCAGTTGCTGGTCGCGCTCGCCGCGCTCGGCTTCATCGGCATCTTCTTTTTCGCATTGCCGTTCCCGCTGATCGTGGTGACGGCGGCGCTGATCGGATTCTTGGTCGCCGCCCGCGCGCCCGAGCAACTCGCCTTGACGGACACCGGCACCATTGCAACGCCCGCGCGCGCGGGGCGCTGGCGGCAATTTATCTTGTCTTTGCTCATCGGGCTCGCGTTGTGGTGGGCGCCGGTGCTGCTCGCCTTCGTGCTGCTCGGCGGCGGCCACGTGCTGGTGGCGATCGGCGTGTTCTTTTCCAAGTTGGCGGTGGTGTCGTTCGGCGGCGCCTATGCGCTGATGGCCTATATGGCGCAGCAGGCGGTGGAGACGCATGGCTGGCTGACCGCGCCCGAAATGGTCGACGGCCTCGGCCTCGCCGAGACCACGCCGGGGCCGCTGATCCTGGTGACGCAATTCGTCGGCTTCCTGGCCGCGTTCCGCGAAGCGGCGCCGTTCACGCCGCTCACCGCCGGCCTGCTCGGCGCCGGGCTGACCACCTGGGTCACCTTCGTGCCGTCGATGCTGTGGATCTTCGCCGGCGCGCCGTTCATCGAGGAACTGCGCGGCAACCGGAAACTGGCCGGCGCGCTGGCCGCCATCACCGCGGCGGTGGTCGGCGTGATCCTGAACCTGTCGGTCTGGTTCGCGCTGCATGTGCTGTTCGGCCGCGTAACCGAAATGCATGCCGGGCCGCTGCGCTGGTATGCCTTCGATCCGGCTGCGCTCGATCGCCATGTTGCGGTGCTGGCGGTGACCGCGGCACTGCTGACATTCCGTTTCCACCGCAGCCTGATCGAAGTCATCGCCGTCATGGCGCTGCTGGGGATTGTCACGCAATACTCATTCTGATGCGCGCGACGGCTAACGCTCGCGTTTGACCGCGCTCTCGTGCCAGCGGCGCAGCGCGAGGTGCGAGAGCGCCGATAGCGCGAAAAAGATCGCGACGCCGGCAGCCGACAGCAATAACAACGCCGCGAACATGCGCGGGATGTTGAGCCGGTAGCCCGACTCCGCGATGCGGTAGGCGAGCCCCGAGCCGGCGCCGGCGGAGCCGGCGGCGATCTCGGCCACCACCGCGCCGATCAGCGACAGTCCGCCGGCGATGCGCAAACCGGCGAGCATCTGCGGCAGCGCCGAGGGCAACTTCAGGTTCCACAGCAACTGCCAGCGCGACGCCTTGTAGAGTTCGAACAACGCCAGCAGATTGTGGTCGACCGAAGCGAGGCCGAGCGTGGTGTTGGCGAGCACCGGGAAGAACGCCACGATCCAGGCGCAGGCCAGCACCGCCAAGGGCTGCGGCAGATAGATCAGCAGCAGCGGCGCGATGGCGACGATCGGCGTCACCTGCAGGATCACCGCATACGGATAGAGCGAGTATTCGAGCAGCCGCGACTGGCTGAACAGGACGGCGAGGCCGATGCCGCCGACGGCGGCGAGCAGGAAGCCCTCGAAGGTGGTGAGCAGCGTCACCAGCAGCGAATGCCACAGCAGGCCGGCATCGGAGATCAATGTGCTCAGCACCAGGCCCGGCCCCGGCAGCACATAGGGTGGAATGGCGAATATGCGCACCACCAGGTGCCAGCCCAACACGCCAAGCGCGAGCACCAGAACGGGCAAGGCAATGCGCAACGCGCGATCGCTCATGGCGCGCCGCCCATCGCCTGCGCCAGCGCCTCGGCAACCTGCCGGCAATAGCCGGCGTAATCGGCCGACGTGCGGAAGCGCTCATCGCGCGGATAGGCTGCGGGAATCGCGATTTCGGCGAATACCCGGCCCGGGCGCGGCGTCATCACCACGATGCGCTGCGACAGGTACACCGACTCGAACACCGAATGGGTGACGAAGATCACCGTGCGGCGCAGTTCCTGCCACAGCGTCAGCAACTCGTTGTTGAGCTTGAAGCGGGTGATTTCGTCGAGCGCGGCGAACGGCTCGTCCATCAGCAGCAATTGCGGCTCGGTCACCAGCGCGCGCGCGATCGAGGCGCGCATCTTCATGCCGCCCGACAGTTCGCGTGGGTAGGCTTTGGCGAAATCGGCGAGCCCGACGCGGGCCAGCGTCCGCGCCGCGGCGGCGCGCGATTGCGCCTCTTCCATATGGGCGAGCTTGAGCGGCAGCCGCACATTGGCGGCAATGTCGGCCCAGGGCATCAAGGTCGGCTCCTGGAACACAAAGCCGATCTGACCGCTGCCGGCCGGCCATTCGACCGCGCCCGCGGACGGCGCGCTCAAGTCCGCGATGATGCGCAGCGCGGTCGACTTGCCGCAGCCGGACGGCCCCAGCAGCGCGACGAATTCACCGTCGCGCTACGGTAAGACTGAAGCCGTCGAGCGCGAGCGTGCCGCTCTCGAATGTCTTGCCGACACCGGACAAGGCAACGATCGGAGCGCCGGACGGTATGCGGTCGGTCGGTGATGCAGCGGGCAATGGCAAGCCTTGTCGCAAAGGCCGTTGAGAATCATCGCTTGTCGACGGCGCAGCGTATCGCACTCACCATCAAATCCACAGCGCCGTCGCGGCTCAATCCGCCTTCCTCGACCAGAGAACGCCAGGTCGGGAAGCTGAGCGCAAGCCGCAATGCCGCCCGCAACTTGCGGCTCGGCGGAAAGCCCTGGCTCAACACCTGGCGGAATTCCTCCGTCCGCGCGCCGATGCGCATTTGCACGATGTCGCGCGTCAGCGGGTCGACCTCGGCGTCGCGCAGCACGCACGCCGCCAACTCGGAATTGCGCGCAAACCAGCCGTAGATCTCGGCCAGAGCGCGGCGCAGCCGTTGTTCGGGATCGCCGATCCGGCGCCAGGTTTGTCGTCCGGCAAGGGGTCGCGCTCCAGCGCGAGCCCGGAACAGGCGTAGAAGAGATCGCGCTCGGTCGGGAAATGCGCATAGACCGTATGCCGCTGCACCCCCGCGCGCTCGGCCACGTCGCTGATCGTGGTGCGCGCGGGGCCCAGCGTGGAATGCAGGTCCACGGTCGCTTCGACGATGCGCCGGCGCGTTTGCGCTTGGCGCTCCGCCCGCCGCTTCAGGGTATAGGTGCGTGCCATGACGAATCGCTGCACACTATAGTGCATTCATATTGACAGGCCAATCTGATTTCATTATACAGCCTTGTGTATCCATTTAAAGGGCTGCAAGCCCGTCCTCACGGAGACCGATATGAAAGCTTCGTCCGTCTGTTTCCCTGTTGCCGTCCTGATGGTGCTGGCTGGCATGATCTGGGGCATCATCATGGCCATCTCGGATGATCACTCGGCCATGCCCGCGCACGCGCACCTCAACCTGCTGGGCTGGGTTTGCCTGTTCCTGTTCGGGATCTTCTACCACCTGCATCCGGCGCTCGACCGCAGCCGTACGGCGCTGGTGCAGGTCTGGGTGTGGATCGTCACCACGATCATCCTGACCATCGGCGTCGGCCTCGTGCATACCGGCCATCCCATCGGCGACCCGATTGCCGCGGTCGGATCGCTGATCGTGTTCGCCGATATGCTGCTGTTCGGCTGGCTGGTGCTGCGCCGGGAGCGGACCGAGGCCGCCATGCGCACATCCGCCGTGCCGGCGGAATAACAAGGTCCGACCGAGCGGCCGAAGGCGTTGGCTAGTTCTTCGGCCGCAACTCCACGCCGACGCCCTTGTTGACGAAGCGCAGCGTGTAGGCGCGCTTGACGTCGAGGCCGGGCTTGACCACGCCGGCGCGCACCATCTTGTCGAAGAAGCTTTTCATGCGCGCGTCGGTCATCGCGCCGATGCCGAGCTTGATCGAATCGCCGGAATCGACAATGCCGAATTCCTTCATCTTGGCGATGGAATAGGCAAGCAGCGCGTCGGTCATTTCCGGATTCTGCTTCTTGATCAGTTCGTTTCCGGGCCGGCTGTCGCCGTAAATATAATGGTACCAGCCGATGGCCGAGGCATCGACGAAACGCTGCACCAGGTCGGGCTTCTTTTCCACCAGGTCGCGCCGCGTCTCGATCAGCGTCGAATAGCTGTTGAAGCCGTAGTCCGCGATCAGGAACAGTTTCGGCTTGAAGCCCGCCCGTTTCTCGATCGCGAATGGCTCGGAGGTGACGTAGCCCTGCATCGCCGAATTCTTGTCGGCGAGGAATGGCTGCGGGTTGAAAGTGTACGGCTTTACTTTCCGTTCGTTGAACCCGTAGTCGGCCTTCAGCCACTGGAAATAGCTGGCCATGCCCTCCTTGGAAACGAACAGCGTGCGCGTCTTGAGGTCAGCGAATTTCTCAACGTCCGGATGCGCGATCAGCACCTGCGGGTCTTTCTGGAAGCTCGCCGCGACCGTGATGGTCGGAATCTTGTGCTCGACCGCGTCGAAGGACTGCAGCGAGTTGGCGCTCATGAAGAAGTCGAGCTTGCCGACCGGCAGCAGGATGCGGTTGTTCACGTTCGGCCCGCCCGGCACGATGGTGACGTCGAGACCGTATTTCTTGTAGGTGCCGTCGGCGAGCGCCTGATAGAAGCCGCCATGCTCGGCCTCCGCCACCCAATTGGTGCCGAAGCGGACCTCGTCGAGCGGCTGCGCCTGGGCCGCCCCCAGGGCCGCGGCAACGGCCCATAAAATCGCAGCAAATCTCATCATCCGCTCACTCTGTCATTGCCGGGCCCAATCCGGCAAGCGGTGGCCCCAAACCCCTTGAACCGTTCGCGGAGTGTGCGGACCCCATGACGACGCGGCCAGCAACGACCGCCCCGCCGGCCTGGATGCGGTCGGTGCCAGTGCCGCCCGGGCGGTTGTTTTTTGAACGCGGCGCGACCATCGGCGCCTTGCCTTGGCCGCCCCGATTTGCATTGATGATCAAAACAAGATGCATCGCCGGCCGCAAAGCGGCGCAACTCAAGTATCATTCGGGAGGAAATCATGTCGCTCGTCAAAGCCCTGCTTTCGCTCGCTTTCGCCGCGGTGCTCGCGGGCACCGCCAGTGCGCAGACCGAAATCAAGTTCGGTCATGTCGGCGCGCCCGGCTCGCTGTTCGCGCAATCCGCCGAACTGTTCGCCGCACGCGCCAACGCCAAGCTCGGTACCAAGGCCAAGGTCGTGGTCTATGGCTCGAGCCAGCTCGGCGGCGATTCGGAACTATTGAAGAAACTAAAGCTCGGCACCGTCGATCTGGCGCTGCCGTCCACGGTGATGACCTCGGTGGCGCCTGAATTCGGCGTATTCGAAATGCCCTATCTGGTGCGCGACCGCGCTCATGCCGCGCGCATCGCCAACGCGGTGGTACGGCCGATGCTCGTGCCGGTGGCGGCGAAAGCCGGCTATCATATCCTCGGCGTGTGGGAAAACGGCTTCCGCCAGATCACCAACAACAAGCATCCGATCGTGAAGCCCGCTGACCTGCAGGGCATCAAGCTGCGCGTGCCGAAGGGCGTGTGGCGGGTGAAGATGTTCCAGGCCTATGGCGCCAATCCGAGCCCGATGTCGCTCAAGGAAGTCTTCGTCGCGCTGCAGACCGGCGTGATGGACGGCCAGGAAAATCCGCTCACCCAGATCTATTCGCAGAAGTTCCAGGAAGTGCAGAAATATCTGTCGATGACCGGCCACGTCTACACGCCGGCCTATATCACCGCCGGCGCGAGCTTCGCGCGGCTGCCACCCGACGTGCAGAAGATCCTCGCCGACACCGCCAAGGAGGTTGAGCCCGACGTGCTCAAGCTTGCCGCCAAGCTCGACGACGAACTGCTCGCCAAGATGAAGAAGTCCGGCATCAAGGTGAACGAAGCCGACAAGCCGGCCTTCGTCGCCGCCAGCAAGGGCATCTATGCCGAGTTCTCCAAGGAAGTGCCGGCCGGCAAGGGCCTGATCGACAAGTGTCTCAGTCTGGCGGCGGGATCATAAACAACAATTTACGTGCCGGGCCCTTATGGGCCCGGCACATCGTTGCTAGTCTCGCGCGCTCCCCGCCCAGCCGGCGCCTTCCATGAACTTGTCCACTATCCACCGCCTCTACGACCGCGTGCTCGAGGCGGTCGCAGCCGTGATGATGGGCATCGTCACGCTGATCATCGTCGTCGGCTTCGTCGCCCGCTGGGCCGGCCACTCGCTCTCCTGGTATGACGAGATCGCGTCGATATCGCTTTGCTGGCTGACCTATTACGCCGGCGCACTGGCCGCGCTGCGCGGCGCCCATATCGGCTTCCCAGGCTTGGTCAACGCGCTGCCGCCAAATTGGCGCGTCGCCGTGACGCTGCTGGCCTCGGCCATCACCATTTTCTTCTTCGGCCTGCTGGCGGTGACCGGCACCCAGGTCGTGCAAATCCTGCACGGCGACGTACTCGTGTCCTTGCCGGAGGTTTCGCAACAGATCACGCAGTCGGTGATTCCGATTGCCGCCGTGCTGTTCGTCATCGCCGAACTGATCCGCCTGCCCGTCGCCTTGCGCGATGCCCGCCGCGGACTGCTGGTCGATCACGAAATCAAGGAAATGCTTGAGACGGTCGGCATCGACGTGCGCGGAAGCAACCGAAAAGGCGCGGCCGTCATGACCATCGGCCTGATGCTGCTCGGGATGTTCGCGCTGGTGCTGATCAACGTACCGGTCGCGGTCGCGCTCGCCGTGGTCGCGGTCGCCGCGATCTGGATCGCGCAAGGGACCGACCATGCTGCCCAACGTGGCGCTGGTCATGTTCCAGGGCGCCACCGATTTCCCGCTGCTGGCGGTGCCGCTGTTTATTTTCGCCGGCGGCATCATGAACGCCTCGACCATTTCGCGCCGGCTGATCAATCTGGCGACCGCCCTGCTCGGTTTCATCCGCGGCGGGCTGGCGATGGTGACGGTTGGCGCCTCCATGTTCTTCGCCGAGATCTCCGGCTCGGCGGTGGCCGGCGTCGCCGCACTCGGCACTCTGCTGATCCCGGCGATGAAGGCGCGCGGCTATTCGAAGGAATTCGCCGCCGCGATCTCGTCGTCGGCCGCCAGCCTCGCCATCATCATCCCGCCGTCGATTCCGATGATCCTGTACGCCGCCATGGCGGAGGAATCGGTGGTGAAGATGTTCGTCGCCGGCTTCATTCCGGGCGCCCTCGGCGGGTTGTCGCTGATGGCGCTGTGCTACTACTACGCCTGGAAAAACAATTTCCCGGTCGAGCAGCGTTTCTCGCTCAACAAATTGATTCAGGCGACGCGCGAAGCGGCCTGGGCGCTGTCGCTGCCGGTGATCATCCTGGGCGGCATTTTCGGCGGCTTCGTCACCGCCACCGAAGGCGCCGGCCTCGCGGTATGCGCGGCGCTGTTCATTTCGGTGTTCATCTATCGCGACATCAGCTTCAAGTCGTTCTACCGGGCGCTGGTCGATTCGGCGTTGCAGACCGCGGTGGTGATGCTGCTGGTGGCGGCCTCCGCGCTGGTCGGCGTATTCCTGACCGAAAGCCAGTTGCCGCAGACGCTCGCCAAATCGATCGTCGGCATCACCAGCAACCCGTATCTGGTGCTGCTGCTGCTCAACGTGTTCTTCCTGATCCTCGGCATGTTCCTGCATTCGGCGGCGGCCATCATCCTGACCGTGCCGATCGTCATGCCGCTGGTGCACCAGGTCGGCATCGACCCGATTCATTTCGGCCTGGTGCTGACGCTCAACCTCGCCATCGGCCAGCAGACACCGCCGGTTGCTTCGGTGCTGATCGCCTCGTGCTCGATCGCCAAGTCCGACATCTGGGAGACCAGCAAGGCCAATCTCGGCTTCATCGGCGTGCTGGTCGGCGTCTTGATGCTGTGCAGCTACGTGCCGTGGTTCTCGCTGGTGCTGATCAGGCTGTTCTACGGCACCTGATGGAGCGCGGCTTCAACGCTCATCGCCAGCACGCGGGCGACGTGGGCGGCTTGCCGCCCGCTGCCGTCGTGGATCTGGTGCCGGCACGAAGTGCCGTCGGCCACGATCAAGGCGTCGGCGGGCGCCTTACGCACTGCCGGCAGCAATGACAGTTCGCCCATCTTGAGCGAGACGTCGATGGTACCGGCGTCATAGCCGAAACTGCCCGCCATGCCGCAACAGCTCGATTCCACGGTTTCGACCGCGAGATCCGGGATCATCTTCAACACGCTCTCGACCGCGCCCATGGCGTCGAAGGCCTTCTGGTGGCAATGGCCGTGCAATAACGCCTTCTTAGGAAGCGGCCCGAGCGGCAGTTTCAGCCGGCCTTCCTTCTGCTCACGGGCGAGGAATTCCTCCAGCAGCAACGCCTGCCCGGCCAGCGCGTCGACCGCATCGCCCTTGAGCAAGGCCGGCAACTCGTCGCGGAAACTGAGCAGGCAGCTCGGCTCGAGCCCGATCACCGGCACGCCGCGCATGATATAGGGCGTCAGCGCCGCGAGCGTGCGCTCCATCTCGCGCTTCGCCTGATTGACCTGGCCGACCGAGAGAAAGGTGCGGCCGCAGCAGAGCGGACGCGCGTCGCCGTCGGTCGGCAACATCGCATGCACGCGATAGCCGCCCGCCACCAGCACACTCAACGCCGCATCGAGATTTTCGCGCTCGAAATAACGGTTGAAGGTATCGGCGAACAGCACGACCTCGCGCATCGGCTCAGCCGTCGTCGCGGCGTCGTAGGCCCAATCGGAACGATCGCGAAACGTGTCACGCCGCCATTTCGGCAGGCTACGCCGCGCCGAGAAACCGCTGACGAGTTCGGACAGGGATCGCAGCACGCGACTGCCGTCGCGCATATTCATGAGCCACGGCCATTGCGCCGCATAGGGCGCATAGCGGGGCAGCCAGCCGACCAGCCGGTCGTGCAGCGACGGGCCGCGCTTGGCGGCGCGCGCGGCCAGCACCTCGATCTTCATGCGCGCCATGTCGACGCCGGTCGGGCATTCGCGCCGGCAGGCCTTGCAGGAGACGCACAGCTTGAGCGTCTCGGCCATCTCGTCGGAGGTGAGCGCGTCGGGCCCGAGCTGGCCGGTGACCGCGAGCCGCAGCGTATTGGCGCGCCCGCGCGTGACATCGCGCTCGTCGCGGGTGACGCGATAGCTCGGGCACATGGCGCCGCCGGCGAGCTTGCGGCAGGCGCCGTTGTTGTTGCACATCTCGATCGCGCCCTGGAATCCGCGGCCGGGACTGCCCGGATAGCCCGACCAGTCGAGATGGGTGGCGACCGGCTTGCCGTGATAGCCGCGCGCGTAGCGGAACAGGCTGCGATCGTCGAATTTCGGCGGCCGCACGACCTTGCCGGGATTGAACAGCCCGTTCGGATCGAAGCGGTCTTTGACCTCCTCGAACGCGCGCGCCAGCCTTGCGCCGAACATCGGCTCGTTGAATTCCGAGCGCACCAGCCCATCGCCGTGTTCGCCGGAATGCGAGCCCTTGTATGCGCGCACCATGGCGAACGCCTCCTCGGCGATCTCGCGCATGGCATGCACGTCTTTTTCCAGCCGCAGATTAAGCACCGGCCGCACATGCAGGCAGCCGGCGCCGGCATGCGCGTACCAGGTGCCGCGCGTGCCGTGCTTGTCGAAGATTCGCGTGAGCCGGCTGGTGTAGTCGGCGAGATGCTCGAGCGGCACCGCGCAGTCTTCGACGAAGGAGACCGGTTTGCCCTCCTCCTTCATCGACATCATGATGTTGAGGCCGGACGTGCGCAGGTCGGTGATCGCCGCCTGCAGATCGGCGTTGAGCACCTCGATCATGCCGCCCCATTTGTTGCCGCGCTTGTTCCAACTAAAGCCGAGATCGCCGATCAGGTCCTTGAGCCGCCGCAGCCGGCGCAGATTTTCTTCGTGATTATCCTCGCCGAACTCGACCAGCAGGATCGCGGCGGGCGTCCCGCGCACGAATTTATCGAGTGTGGGCCGAAAGATCGGTATCTCGCGCGCCAGCTCGATCATGGTGGCGTCGACCAACTCCACCGCGATCGGCATCAGGTGCACGATCTGCCGGGTGGCTTCCATCGCTTCGCGGAAGCTGCCGAAATGGCAGGCGCCGACCGCGCGGCGGCCGAGCAGCGGCGACAATTTCAATTCGATACGCGTGGAAAAGCCGAGCGTGCCCTCGGAGCCGACCAGCACATGGGCAAGATTGATGTCGTTCTTGCCGGGCACCAGCGCGTCGAGATTGTAGCCGCCGACGCGGCGCTGCACCTTGGGGAAGCGCGCGGCGACCTCGCCGGCCTCGCGCGCGCCGATCGCCAGCAGATCCTTGGCGAGCGGCCGCAGCGGCGCCGGCAGATCGGCGAGACTGCCGCCCAGCGGTCCGAAATGCGCGAGCGTGCCGTCCGCCAGCACGGCCTCGATCGCCAGCACATTGTCGCGCATGGTGCCGTAACGCATCGAGCGTCCGCCGCAGGAATTGTTGCCGGCCATGCCGCCGATCGTGGCGCGCGAGGCGGTCGAGATATCGACCGGGAACCACAGCCCGTGCGGCTTGAGCTGGCGGTTGAGATCGTCGAGCACGATGCCGGGCTCGACCGTGCAGCGCGCGCCCTTGAGGTCGAGATCGAGGATGCGGGTGAGATATTTGGAGCAGTCCACCACCAGCGCTTCGCCGACCGTCTGCCCGGCCTGCGACGTTCCGCCGCCGCGCGCCAGCACGCTCACGCCCTCGGCGCGGGCAAGCCTGATCGCCCGTTCGGCTTCCTCGATCGTGCGCGGGGCGACCACGCCGACCGGCATGATCTGGTAATGCGAGGCGTCGGTGGCATAGCGGCCGCGGGTGAAGCGGTCGAACTGCACTTCCCCGCTCAACTCGGCCTTCAGCCGCCGTTCCAGGCCGGGCATTACGACCGCCACGGCATTTTTCCTTGTTGGGCTTCGTTCGGCCTATCCATGGCGGACTTGCTTGCTAGTCGCGGAAAACCGCTTGACCGCAATGTTACATTCATAGTTCAACGCCACAAGCGCCGCGCCCTGGCCGGGCCGCGCCCGTGGTCAGGCCACGAAAATCCATGAAAAGCTGCGGTTTAGGAGCGAATCCCAATGGCTAAGAATTCAGCGCGTGCGGTGGGGCGTCATTTTCTTCACATTCCGGGGCCGACCCCAATTCCCGACCGCGTGTTGCGGGCGATGGATACCCCCATCATCGACCACCGCGGGCCGGAATTCGCCAAGCTGACCAAGAAGTGCCTGGAAGGCATCAAGACCATCTTCAAGACCAGCAATCCGGTGATCATCTACACCGCCACCGGCACCGGCGCCTGGGAATCGGCGCTGACCAACACCCTGTCGCCCGGCGACAAGGTGCTGATGGTGGAGACCGGCCAGTTCGCCACGCTGTGGAAGAAGATGGCCGAGCGCATCGGCTTGAAGCCGGAATTCATCGGCTCCGACTGGCGCCAGGGCGCCGATCCCAAGGCGATCGAAGCCAAGCTGCGCGAGGACAAGAACAAGGAGATCAAGGCGGTCTGCGTTCTGCATAACGAGACCTCGACCGGCGCGTTGACCCCGATCGCCGAGATCCGCAAGGCGATCGACGCCGCCGGCCATCCGGCGCTGTTCATGGTCGACACCATCTCCTCGCTCGCCTCCACCGATTACCGGCACGACGAGTGGGGCGTCGATGTCTCCGTCGGCGGCGCGCAGAAGGGCTTGATGCTGCCGCCCGGCATGTCGTTCAACGCCATCAGCGACAAGGCGCTGGCCGCCAATAAGACCGCCACGATGCCGAAGTCGTTCTTCGCCTGGGACGACATGCTGACCATGAACAAGCTCGGCTTCTTCCCCTATACGCCGGCGACGCAGATGATCCAGGGCCTCGCGGTCGGTATCGAGATGCTGCACGAGGAAGGGCTCGACAACGTGTTCGCGCGTCATGCGCGGCTGGCGGAAGCCACCCGGCGCGCGATCAAGGCCTGGGGACTGGAAAACCTCAACAAGAACGCCAGTCAATATTCACCGACGATCACCGCGGTGCTGCTGCCGGAGGGCCACGACGCCGACAAGTTCCGCGCGCTGGCGCTTGAAATCTTCAACATCTCCTACGGCGCCAGCTTCGGCGCCTATGCCGGCAAGTATTTCCGCATCGGCCATCTCGGCGACATCAACGACGGCACGCTGGTCGGCGCGCTCGGCATCACCGAAATGGCGCTGTCGCTCGCCGGCATTCCGCACAAGAAGGGCGGCGCGCAGGCGGCGATCGATTATCTCGACCTCTGCGCATGGCGGCGCCGCGAAGCAGGCGGCGGAGTAATTCGTTCGCAATATTATTCGCCAAGACGCATAGCGCGAGGCCGGGACCCGTACCCGCGCCATCTCGTTTAGGGACGCACTGTGCTCGTAAGTGGGATCGCCGGGCTAAGCCCGGCGACGACAGGGAGCATTACACCGCCTTCACCCAATTATTCATCGCCAGCACGCGGCCGACGAAGTCGGCGATCGCCGCAAGCGTCGCCTCGGGCGCGTCGCGCTGCGGCGAATGCCTGGCCTTTGGCAGCAACGCCACCTCGACCGGGCAATAACACTCCTGCTGCGCGATCTCGATCTGCTTGACCGTGCCGTATTGATCGTCCTCGCCCTGCACGATCAGCGCCGGCACGCGGATATAGGGGAGAAACTCGGTGATATCCCACTGGCGAAATTCGGGATCGAGCCAGGCGCCGTTCCAACCCTTGAAAGCGTTGTCGACGTCGGCATGCCAGCGCGCGAGACGCTGCCGCAAGTCGCCGGTCTCGTAAGCCTGGCGCGCCTCGACGATGGAGGCGATGCCGGGATCCTCGGTGAAGAAATGCGGCGCGATCAGCACCAGGCCGCCGACGCGGTGATCCTGATGGCTGCCGGCGTAAATCGCGGCGATGGAAGCGCCATCGCTGTGGCCGATCAACAGGCCGCGCTGAAAGCCGATCGCATCGAGCAGGCGCGGCAGCACGTCGCGCGCCTCGTCGTGCATATAGCTCAAGGGACGCGGCAGCGTGACCGGGCTCGATTGGCCGTAGCCGGCGCGCGAATAGACGAACACGCCGCAGCCGGTCGCTTTTTGCAGTCGGTCGGGGAAATCGCCCCACAGCCCGACGCAGCCGAGGCCCTCGTGCAGCATGACAAGCGTCGGCGCTTGATCCGGCCGCGGGCCGATCATGCGGTATTCCAGGCGTTGCGAGCCGAGGGAGAGAAAGCCGGAGTCCGAAAGCGTCATTCCAATAATTCTCCACGTCGGCCTATTTTTATATAGCTGTCATGCCCCGCGAAAGCGGGGCATCCAGTAACCGCTGGCCATGCGATCTAATACCATCGATTGTGGATACCGGATCGTCCGCTTTCGCGGACGATGACAGCCGAGATTATTCAGCCGGCCCGGTGATGACAGGAAATTACTAGAAATCCGCCTCCGCCCTGAGCTTGAAGCGCTGGATCTTGCCCGTCGCCGTCTTCGGCAGTTCGGCACGGAACTCGATCCAACGCGGATATTTGTAGGGCGCCAGCTTCTGCTTGACGTGCTCCTGCAGCACGCGAACGAGTTCTTCGCTCGCCTTGTCGGGCAATTTGAGCACGACATAGGCTTTTGGCTTGATCAGCCGCTGCTCGTCGAACCAGCCGATCACGGCGGCTTCCAGCACGTCGGGATGCGACGACAGCGCGGCCTCCACCTCGAACGGCGAGACATAAATGCCCGACACTTTCAGCATGTCGTCCTGACGGCCGCAGCAGATGTAATAGCCGTCGGCATCCTCGAGGTATTTGTCGCCCGAGCGCGTCCACTCGCCCAGGAAGGTCGAGCGCGACTTCTCGCGGTTGTTCCAGTACATGATCGCAGCTGTGGGCCCGCGCACATGCAGTTCGCCCATCTCGCCTTGCTTGACCGGATGGCCGTCCTCGCCGATCAGATTGATCTCATAGCCCGGCACCGCCTTGCCGGTGGTGCCGTATTTCAGACCGTGCGGGCCGTTCGACAGATAGATGTGCAGCATCTCGGTCGAGCCCAGGCCATCGAAGATTTCCACGCCGTAATTCTCTTTCCAGCGCCGCGCGACATCGGCGGGCAGCGCTTCGCCGGCCGAAATGGCACAGCGCAGCTTGACTTCTGCGCGCTTGGGCGCCGCCGGGCTGGCGAGGAAAGCGGCGTAGAAAGTCGGCACGCCGAAGAACACCGTGACCGGATATTTGCGCAACAGCGCGGCCACCCCGTCCGGCGTCGGCCGGTCGGGATTGAGCACGATGGTGGCGCCGGCCGACAGCGGGAAGGTCATGGCATTGCCGAGCCCATAGGCGAAGAACAGCTTGGCCACCGAATGGACCACGTCGCTTTCCTTCAGGCCGATGAAGGGCACGGCATAAAGGTCGTCGGTGAGCTTGAGGCTCGCATGCACGTGCACGGCGCCCTTCGGCTTGCCGGTGGAGCCGGAGGTGTAGAGCCAGAACGCCATGTCGTCGCAGGTGGTCGGCGCGGTATAGGGTTCCGGCTCGTCGGCGCCGATGAGATCCTCGAACAGCCGGTAGCCGTGCGGGTTGTCGCCGGAGACGATGACGTGCTCAAGGTCCGGGCAGTCCTTGATGGGCCGCTCAAATCTTGGAAACAGCGCCTCCGACACCACCAGGCATTTCGCCCGGCTGTCGGCAAGCATGAAGCGGTAATCATCCTCGGTCAGCAGGGTGTTGACCGGCACGGCGATGATGCCGGCCTTGAGACAACCGAGAAACGCCGTCGGCCAATCGACGGTGTCGAGCATCGCCATTAAGACGCGTTCTTCGCGGCGGACACCCAGGCCGCGCAACGCGGCGCCAAAGCGCGCGACCCGGTCGGCGAGCTGGCGGTAGCTGAGTGTGCGCTGGCCGTCGATAAAGGCCGGCTTGTCGGCGCGGCCGGCAACGAGATTGCGTTGCAGCACATCGGCGGCGAAGTTGTAATCGCGTGGGATCGATCCCACCGGCTCGGCCGCGTCGGCTTTCGGCGCGCGGGTTTGCGCATCAGCCATGTTTTTCCCCCCGGGATGCCCGTATGATGCGGCGCGGACGGAACGCCGCAATATCGGGTGTCTTTAGCATTGTCATGATACGCCGGTGGCCGGCCATGACAAATGTCAATCCTCAAAGCTACGGGAGTTCAAGCGCATGCTGTTTAGCCGGGACCGCATTCTGACCACCCATGTCGGCAGCCTGCCGCGCAACGAGAAGCTATCCGAGCTGCTGGTGCGCCGGGAGGCGGGCGAAAAGCTCGATTCCAAGGAACTGGCCGCCGAAATGGACAAGGCGGTGGGCCATGTGGTGGAAAAACAAGCCTCGGCCGGCATCGATATCGGCAATGACGGCGAACAGCAGCGGGTCGGCTTTCAGACCTATGTGCCGCAGCGCATGAGCGGCTTCGGCGGTATCTCCAAGCGCCGGCGCGGGCGCGAATTCGAGGAATTTCCCGAGCTGGTGGCGAGCGTGCTGCGCCGCTTCCCGCATGTCAGCAAGCAGCAGAACGCGCCGGAATGCCAGGGCGAATTGAAATATCTCGATATCAAGCCGATCGAGAGCGAGATCGCGCGCTTCAAGAAGATCGCCGAAGGCAAGTTCGCCGAGCAGTTCATGACCGCGCCCTCGCCGGGCATCATCTCGTCGACCATGCTCGATGCCTATTACGGCAGTCAGGACAAATATCTCGCCGCGCTCGCACGCGAGATGAAAAACGAATACCAGGCGATTCATCAGGCCGGGCTGATCCTGCAGATCGACGCGCCCGATCTCGCCATGGACCGCACCATGCTGTACCGCGATTTATCGGACGCCGAGTTCGTCAAGGCGGTGGAACGCCATGTGGCGGCGATCAATGCCGGCATCGACGGCATTCCGCGCGAACGCGTGCGGCTGCACGTTTGTTACGGCAATTGGGAAGGCCCGCACATCCATGACGTGCCGCTGGAGAAGATTTTGCCCGCGCTCTACCAGGCGCAGGTCGGTGCGCTGTCGATCGAGTTCTCCAATCCGCGCCATGCGCACGAATACGCCGCGTTCAAGAAACATCCGTTGCCCAAGGACATGCTGCTAATTCCGGGCGTGGTGGAGACCACCAGCAATTTCGTCGAGCACCCCGAGGTGGTGGCGCGCCGCATCGAAGAAGCGGTGCGCGCGGTCGGCGAGCGCGAGCGGGTGATCGCCTCCACCGACTGCGGCTTCGGCACATTCACCAACCGCGAGTGGGTGATCGAGCCGGCGGTGTGGCTGAAGCTGCGCGCGATCCGCGAAGGCGCCGATATTGCCTCGGCCCGGCTGTGGGGACGAAAGGTGGCGTAGACCCTCATGGTGAGGAGCGCCGCGAAGCGGCGCGTCTCGAACCATGCGGCCCGGTAGCCGCCTTCATCCTTCGAGACGGGCGCTCCGCGCCCTCCTCAGGATGAGGCGGATACAGCCAACGCTCCGTCGCACCTATTCTTTTGACGGCGCGGGGTGCGCCGGCTTCCCTTTTTCCGCTTCCCCAAAGGGGAATGGAGCGCAACCGATCCCGCTTCAAGGCGCCTCATGCAGCACCCGCGGCGGACCCGATTAGCGGATTAATATTCCTAGCTTGAAATTTGTCAATGCGGGCGCGGGGCAAGCGGGGATATGGTGCCAGGCGACAAAGGGCCGACAGCGCCGCCGGCATTGCCTATAATGCCGCCATCCATTGCCCCAACCGCCAGCTCATTTGATTAAGGGAGAACACCCATGGACGAGAGAACACGCGAACCCATCAAGATCACGGCCGAGGATATCAACCCACGCTACAATTGGGGTCGCGCCCTGCCGGTGCTCGGCACCATGGGCGTCGATTTCGAGGAGCGCGTCGACTACCGGCGCATGCACCGCTATCGACTCGGCCGCGCGCAGGCGGCGCTCGAGAAATCCGACCTCGGCGCGCTGCTCTTGTTCGACGACAACAACATCCGCTACGTCACCTCGACCAAGATCGGCGAATGGGCGCGCGATAAGATGTCGCGCTTTGCGCTGCTGATCCGTGGCCAGGATCCCATCCTGTGGGACTTCGGCTCGGCCGCCGTGCATCACAAGCTCTATGCGCCCTGGCTGCCGCAAGAGAACTGCAAGGCCGGCCTGGTGGGCTTGCGCGGCACCGTCGATCCGGCCTTCGGCCTGATGAAGCGTCATGCCGACGAGATGGTCTCGATCTTAAAAGCCGCCGGCGTCGCCAAGATGCCGCTCGGTGTGGACATCATAGAACCACCGATGATGTTCGAACTGCAGAAAGCCGGGCTGACGATCAAGGACGGTCAGCAGGTAATGCTGAGTGCGCGCGAAATCAAATCGTCCGACGAGATCGCGCTGCTCAACCGCGCCGCCGCCATGGTCGACGGCGCTTACGACCTGGTCAACGAAATCCTGCGTCCGGGCATCCGCGAGAACGATATCGTCGCCGAGGTCAACAAATTCCTCTACACCCACGGCTCCGACGATGTGGAGGCGGTGAACGCCATCTCCGGCGAGCGCTGCAATCCGCATCCGCACAATTTCACCGACCGCATGATCCGCCCCGGCGACCAGGCCTTCTTCGACATCCTGCAGTCGTTCATGGGCTACCGCACCTGCTACTACCGCACCTTCAACGTCGTGCGCGCGACGCCGGCGCAGCACGATTCCTACCGCAAGGCGCGCGAGTGGCTGGACAACGCCATCGAGCGCATCAAGCCGGGCGCCAGCACCGCGCATATCTGCGAGGTGTTCCCGAAGGCGGAAGAGTTCGGCTTCCCCGACGAGATGATGGCCTTCGGCCTGCAATTCGCGCACGGCCTCGGGCTGAACCTGCACGAGCGGCCGATCATCTCGCGCGTGGTGTCGATGGATCACCCGACCGAGATCAAGGAAGGCATGGTGTTCGCGATCGAGACCTGGGCGCCGGCGACCGACGGCTATTCCGCCGCGCGCATCGAGGAAGAGGTGGTGGTCACCGACAAGGGCTGCAAGTTGATCTCGCTGTTCCCGGCGGAGGAATTGCCGATCAGCGCGAAGTATTGAGTGAGCTTCAATCGGCCGTCATCGCCGAGCGAGCGATCGTCGAAGCGCATGCGTCCCGAGCGTGATGGCCGGCCAAGCGCCGACCGGGACACCTGAGATCGTGTGCGATGGCGCAGATCGAGGTGGCGCAATCTCATGCTCCCCAACTTCCCGCGCTACGTCTCGCCCAAGGAACGCGCGGAGAACCGCGCCCGCATCCGCGCCTGGCTGTATTGGACCGCGGTGGCGATCCCGGCCGTGGTCGTGCTGGTCATGTTCGGCTACAGCGACCAGGCACCACTATGGCTGAGCGGTGTCACCATCAGGCTGGATGCGACCTTCGGCTTTCCGGTCTTGTGGCTGATCAAGCTGGTGGCGGCGTGAACTAGCCGCCGCCCTTCGCGGCCATGTCCCACGGTGGCACAATGTCCTTCGGTGCCATCGTGTCCTTCTGCGCCATCATCGCCGCCGGCAGCGCGACGCTCATGGAATCCACCATCGAGGTCGGCATCAGGATGGTGGCGCCGCGCTCCTTGGTGGTCTCGTAGATGATGTTCATCGCCCGCAGGTGCAGCGCGGCGGCGTTGCTGCCATAGGTGTTCGCCGCTTCGACGAATTTCGCCGCGATCGCCGCTTCGGCGCACCCCAGGATCACGCGCGCTTCCTTCTCGCGCTCGGCCTGCGCCTGGCGCGACATGGCGTCCTGCAGGCCGACCGGAATGGCGACGTCGCGGATCTCCACCGAATTGACCGAAATGCCCCAGTCGGCGGTTTTCTGCGCGATCTCGGCGCGCAGCACCTCGTCCGCCGCCTTGCGTTCGGACAACAGCGCCGTGAGATGCGAGGCGCCGATCATTTCGCGCAAACTGGTCTGCGCCACCCGGTCGATGGCCAGGCGATAGTCGGTGATGTTGAGCGCGGCGCGCTGGGCGTCGTGCACGTGCCAGAAGATGACGGCATCGACATTGACCGGCACCGTGTCGCGGGTGAGCGCCTGTTCGGCGTTGAACTGGGTGGTCTGGATGCGCTCGTCGATGACGGCGGTGATGGCATCGACGATCGGGATGATCAGGAACAGGCCCGGCCCCTTCACGCTCGACAATTTGCCGGCGCGCAGGATCACGAAGCGCTCCCAGTTGTTCGCCATCTTGAGCGAGAACAGCGTGAGCACGGCGAGCACGCCGAAGCCGAGGCCGGGAAGCGGCAGACCGCCCGTGAACAGGGCGGCGCCAATGAGCGCGAACACGACGGTGACGAGCGCGGTGATGGGATTCATGGCAGGAACTCCCGGGTTGCAGTAACGGCGCAAACGCGCCGTCGGCGGCGCCGATGTTGGTACGGGCCAGCTTCAAGCCTCGCGGGCTCAGCCTACGCCGTCATCGGCCGCCTGCAATCCCCATCGCCTGCTCGAAGGCGCGGCGGACTTCGAGCGGCTGGCCGTAATGATGGCGGAAGCCGGCGAGACGCTCGCGCAGCAGCGGATGTTTGTCGTAGTCGGCGAGCGGCACGCCCGTCGACATTGTATTTGCGCAT
Source organism: uncultured Alphaproteobacteria bacterium (assembly GCA_963789455.1). Classification (GTDB taxonomy): domain Bacteria; phylum Pseudomonadota; class Alphaproteobacteria; order Rhizobiales; family Xanthobacteraceae; genus Pseudolabrys. Next base: position 230,037 of record CAWBLD010000009.1, read on the forward strand.
CACATCGGGCAGCGCGATGCAACGGGCGGCGGCGGGATCGCGCACGATGCCGGAAGGGTCCTGGCCATTCGCGAGCCGGTCGAGATCGTCGAAGAAGCGCTTGCGCATCATGTGATGCCGATGTCGCTCGAGCGCAGGTGTTCCTTGGTGCGGTCGGCGATCGCGCCCTGCCCGACCCAGCCGACAATGTCCTGGTTGATGACGTGGCTGACGATCCATTGCCCGCGTTCATCGCGGATCGGGCTCACCCAGGCCGGCACGCTTGGCTGCACATAGGGCTCGCGGCCCTTGGGCACGCGCATGAAGAACCAGGCAACGCTGAGCGTGTTCTCGTCGTCGACCGGCACCCGCCATTCGAAATGCATGCCGAGATAGAAGCCGTTCGGCCATAGCGCCACGCGGCCGACCGACCAGTTGGGATCGGCTCTCGGCCTGGCCCTCGCGGATGCGGCGGTAGATGAAGCCGTGCTCGAATTCGTCATAGGCGATTTTCAGATGACGGGCGGCACGCGCCTCCTGCCCGCGCAGATGCGCGCTCCAATTCTCATGCATCCATTCGAAATGCACCGGATCGATGGAGTTCTCCTGGCACTGGAACCAGTTGCAGGGCACCTCGGCGAGCACGATCTCGCGAAAGCCGTTGCCGAAGGTGAACGGCTCCCACACCGGCAATTCGGGCGCCGGCAAGGGGCCCATATAGGCCCACAGCAGGCCGGCGAGCTCGCGCACCGGATAGGCAGCGGCGGCGCAGCCCTCGCGGCTTTTCGGATTGGGATTGGCGATGTCCTCGTAGGGCTGCTCGAGGCACTGTCCGCGCTCGTCGAATTTCCAGCCATGATAGAAGCAGCGGATGCCCTGCTCCTCGACGGTGCCGCAGGACAAGTCGGCGCCGCGGTGCGGGCAGTGGCGCGCGATCAGCCCGAAGCGGCCGCCGAGATCCTTGTAGAGCGTCAGGTCCTCGCCGAAGAAACGCACCGGCTTGATCGGCTTGCCGTCGAACTCGCTGGCGCCGGCGATCGGCATCCAGTAGCGCCGCAGCAGATTGCCCATCGGCGTGCCGGGCCCGACACGGGTCAGCATGTCGTTCCGGGCGGCGGTGAGCATGGATGGGCGTCCTACGCGCTCGCGGCCGTCTTCTCGCGCAAATGCGGGAAGCGTTCGGAGAGCAGCGAGCCGTGATAATAGGTCGGCTTGAAAGCCGGATGGGCGCGGATGTTGTCGAACCAGGTGACGATGCGCGGCAGATCCTGCCATTCGGCCATATTCAGATCGTTCATGCGCACCAGCGCCGGCATTACCGTCACGTCGGCGAGCGTGATGGTCTTGCCCAGCAGCCACGGCCCGCCGCTCTTCTCGATCTCGGCGTCCATGCGCTCATAGGTGCGGCGCAGGCGCGCAAGCGCGTCGTCCATATCCTTTTTGGGGAAACCGGTCTGCCCCATCGCCAGCATGAATTCGCGGCGCAGCGGCTTCGATTCGGCGAAGGCGACGAACTCGTCGCGGGTCATCTTCTGGAAGCGCGGCAGAAAGGCAAGATTGAAGGTCGGCACGCGCACCGCCGCCGCCGCCATCTCGTCGAAGAAATGCATCAGCGCGCGCATGCGGGCGCGCGCGAGCGGGGATTCCGGCGTGAAGCTCGCTTGCGGCGCAACCTCGTCGAGATATTCGGTGATCACGGTGGAATCGATCACGATGGCGCCGTCGTGGTCGAGCGTGGGCACCACCCCGTTCGGATTGAGCTTGAGGTAGTCGGGCTTGAGCTGGTCGCCCTCGAGCAGATTGAGCTTCACCTCGTCGAAGGGAATGGCCTTGCCGTTGAACACAAAGCGAACCCGCTGGCTGCAGGTCGATTGCGGCGCGTTATAGAGCTTGAAGCTCATTGCTTATTCCCCTGTCATTTCAAGACAGTCTGTCACTATCGGGCGCGACCCGGCAACGCCATTCACGCGCTTGTGCGCGGCGCGCTTCCCTTAATCCTTAGCCAGCGCCTGGCGCAGCTTGACGAGCCGCTCCTGATAACCCTCGGCGTCGCCGTAATCGTCGAACTGGACGTACCGCGCGTGGCTGCCGATGACGCGGCGCGCGTGCTTGATCGGGCACCAGTACTGCTCGGTGCGCGCGGCGACCTCGCGCGCAAAGGCGACGATCCCGTTGGCGTAGGAGCAATAGGCGCAGTTCAGCTTTTCCAGCGCGTTGAGATAAGCAAGATGATGGCGGTCGAACACCAGGTAATCGGCGCGCTTGACCTTGGCGATGCCATAGATCGGAAAACAGACCGCCTGAAAAACGCTGACAAACAGATCGAGCAGCAGAAACGGCACGATGCCGGCATAGATCACCGGCGCGGTCAGGATCACCAGCGGGTTGGCGCCGAGCACATATGGCAACAGCTTCTGGCGCAATTCACGGTGGCGCCGTAACAGTTCTTCCTCGAACGCTATGCGGCCGTGTTCCATGCCGATGCGCAGCGCAGCGCGGCGCTTGGCGAGTTCGGCATCGAGCTCGCTTTCGAGCGCGTGGATTTTCTCGACCAGCACGGCAATCTGCGGAGTCATGGCGGCGCTCCTTCGGCGTGCGGCGGTGCTGGAAGCGACATAACACCGCCGGCCCAATGGCGATGGGCGAGCCAGGCATTCGCCCACCGGGGAATTTACGGCTATTTTACTTGTGATAAACATGCGCGACCGGTTGAGTGGATCGCGTGCGCTGCCGCCGTTTCCTCCCTTAGGCTGTTAACGGCGGCGTGAATCCTCCACCTTGTGCACAAAGGGTCGCGAAAGCGGCCCTTTTTTTAATTCAACCATTCATGCCGCACTGGATCGCCCGCTTTCGTGGGCGATGACAACCACTGTTTAGCTTTCCAACCCGGTCGGCACGTTCTTATTTTCCGGCGTGAGCTTCATGCCGGCGGCGAGCGCCATGGTTTCGGCCAGCGCCGCGAAGTCCTTGTTGAGATATTCTTCCGGATTCTTCTGCAGCATGGCGGCACCGAAATGCGTCTGCAGCACCTCGCGCGTCGCGGCGGTAACCGGCATCGGCACGTCCCACTCGCGGCCGAGTTCGAGCCCGAGATCGAGATCCTTGCGCAGGAGCTCCGGCGTGAAGGTGGTGGTCCAGTCGAGATTGACCAGCGCCGGGGTCTTGTAGGCGGTGAACATCGAGCCCATGACGCCGTTGTTCATGAAGGCGAGGAAGGCGTGGCGCGGCACGCCCATCTTGTTGGCGAGCAGCGTGATCTCGATCAGGTTCTCGATCACCACGCCGAGCATGACGTTGTGCGCGATCTTGCAGATGCGCGCGAGCTCGCCGTCGCCCACATAGGACACGCCGCGCGGCGCGAACACCTCGATCAGCGGCATCGCGATCTTGGCGTCGGCTTCCGGTCCGGACACCACGGACGACAGCTTGCCGGCCTTGATCACCTTGGCGTTGCCGGACACCGGCGCGGCCAGGAAGCTCACGCCTTTTTCGGTCAGGCGCTTGCGGATGGCGGCGGATTCCTCGACCGAGATCGACGAGCAGTCGACCACCATGCGCGGCAGTTTGGCGCCGCTGCACAGGCCGTCTTTGCCGAAAAGGACTTGCTCGACGTCCTTGCCGGTGGAGACGATCGCGAACACGACCTCGCAACCGGCGAGCTCGGCCGGCTTGTCGACGATCTTGCCGCCCTTGGCGGCCAGCGGCTCGGCTTTGGCGCGGGTGCGGTTCCAGATCGACACGTCGTGGCCGGCCTTGAGCAGACGTTCCGCCATGGGCGTTCCCATGCGGCCAACCCCGATCCAGCCGATCTTTGGTGCAGTCTTCGACATCGCGAAACTCCCGTTAATAGCCCGCCGCGGCATTCGGTCGCCGTGCCGGGCGTTTAGCCGTTCTGGACACAATTCGCCAGCGCCAAAACCCGGCCCATGCCGGGCGCGCATGCTTGTGATTATGGTTCAATGAGCATTATTCTGCCGGCAAGAACACTTAGAAAACCGGTCCATAAGGCCGCCGCGCGAAGGCCCGACAAGAGACCGGCGGTAAAGGGAGGAGCGTTCCGCTGCCAATGCAGGATGCGGTCACCATAGCCGCGACCGGCGCACCGGCGCCGCCGGCCAGCAGCGGCGGCGAACGCCTGCGCCTGATCGCGCGCAATGCCTTTCCGTTCGTGGTGGTCGGAGCGATCTGGGAAGCCTTCGCCCGCTCCGGCATATTTCCGCACAAGCTGTTTCCGACGCTGGAGGAAATCGCGCGCTCCTTCGTCGAACTGACCATTTCCGGCATCCTGCCGCACCACGCGCTCGACACCGTCATCCGCCTGCTCACCGGCTTCGGGCTGGCGGCGGCCGTCGGCCTCACCATCGGCGTGCTGATGGGACGCTCGCGGCGGGCCGAAGACATCTGCCTGCCGCTGGTCAGCGTGCTGGCGCCGATTCCCGGCCTCGCCTACACGCCGCTGTTCCTGCTCTGGTTCGGTCCCGGCCAAGTCTCCGCCATGCTGCTGGTCGCCTTCGTCTCGATGTTTCCCATCATCTACAACAGCTGGACCGGCGTGAAAGCGGTGAAGGAGATCTGGGTGCGCTCGGCGCAAGCCATGGGCGCCGACAAGCGGCGCTTGTTCCGCTACGTGATCCTGCCGGGCGCGCTGCCCTACATTCTCACCGGGCTGCGGCTCGGCCTGGCGCAGGCCTGGCGCATCCTGGTGGCGGTGGAGATGCTGGCCGCGGTGCCCTGGGGGCTGGGCTGGCTGATCTTCGGCGCGCGCGAATTCCTCAACACCGATGCCATGATGGCCGGCATCGCGGTGATCGCGGTGATCGGGCTCACGCTGGAGAAATACGTCTTTCAGGCGATCGAGGACTACACCGTGGTGCGCTGGGGCATGATGGGATCGATGGCGGCATGAACCTGCAGACGCAGAACAGGCGCTCGATCACGCGCGCGGTTGTCACGCTGGCGGTGGCTGCCGGGCTTTATCAGGCGGTCGCGCTCAGCGGCTACTTCCCGCAGCGTGTTGATGCCGACGATCCCGTCCATATTGATGCACGCTGAAAGACATGCTGGCCGACGGCACCATGTTCGAACACGCCGGCGCCACGCTCTACCGGGTGTTGTTCGGCTTCGGTCTCGCGATCGCGTTCGGGATGCCGCTCGGCATCCTGATGGCGCGTTATCAAGCCCATAGAAAATTTCTTTCTGCCGCTGGTGAGCGCGCTGATGCCGATCCCCTCGTTCTCGCTGGTGCCGCTGTTCATGCTGTGGTTCGGCATCGGCAACCTGACCACGATCCTGATCGTGTTCTATGCCGCGACCTTTCCGATGCTGTTCAACACCTGGTCGGGGGTGCGCTCGGTCAATCCTTTGTGGCTGCGCGCGGCCGGCGCCATGGGCGCCGACGAGAACAAGCTGTTCTGGAAGGTCATCATCCCCGGCGCGTCGCCCTTTATCATCACCGGCATGCGGCAGGCTTTTTTGCGCTGCTGGATCGCGGTGGTGGGCGCCGAGATGATCGCGGCCTCCGACTGGGGCCTGGGCTGGGTGATCTTCGACGCCAAGGAGTTCCTGCAGACCAGCGTCATGATGGCTTCGATCGTGGTGATCGGGGCGATCGGCTTCGTGTTCGAGCGCGTGGTGTTCGGGTCGATCGAGCGCGCGACGGTGCTGCGCTGGGGCATGGTGCGGATGGCAAAGGGTTAGCGCGGATGAGCGAGACACCTGCAACCGATCCGGTGCTCTGCAGCGTCGATGCGCGCGGCGTCGCGCGCGTCACCCTCAATCGTCCGGAAGTTTTCAACGCCTATAACGGCGAGCTGATCTCGGCGCTGCTCAAGACTTACGACGCGCTCGGCGGCAAATCCCTGCGCGCGGTGGTGATCGCCGGCAACGGAAAAAACTTTCAGGCCGGCGCCGATATCAACTGGCTCGACGCGGTGCGGCGCTCCTCGCCAGAGGAAAACCTGCGGGCCTCGCGCCTGACCGCGGAAGCGGTGCAGCGGCTCAATCTGCTGCCGGTACCCACGATCGCACTGGTGCAGGGCGCCTGCTTCGGCGGCGGCACCGGCATCGTGTCCGCCTGCGACATCGTGATCGCCGCCGACAACGCCAGATTTTCGATCGCGGAAGTGCGCATCGGGGTCGCCGGCACCATCATCATCCCGCAGCTCAACGACGCCATCGGCCTGCGCCAGGTGCGGCGCTACGCGCTCACCGGCGAACGCTTCGACGCCAAGGAGGCGCTTCGCATCGGCCTGGTGCACGAGATCGTGCCGCTCGGCGAGCTGGAAGCCGCCGGCGAGCGCATTGTCGATGAGCTGTTGACCAACGGGCCCGAGGCGGTCGCGCAAACCAAGCTCTGCGCGCTCCGCTCGGCCTGGAGCCATCTCGACGACGCGGCGTTCACCGGGTTGATCGAAAGCCACGCCGCCAAACGCCAGTCGGACGAGGCCGCGGAAGGATTTGCCGCGTTCCGGGAGAAACGCCCGGCGCGCTGGAATGCGGCGCGCAAAGCCAAAGTTTAGAAACGGAAACAAGAATGCCCCATATCGAAATCGCCGACGTTTCGCTGGCTTACGACACGCCCGCCGGGCGCGTGCAGGGGGTCAAGGACGCCTGCTTTTCGATCGAGCAGTCCGAGTTCCTTTGCCTGGTCGGGCCGTCGGGCTGCGGCAAGTCGACGCTGCTCAACATCATAGCGGGCTTCCTCACCCCGACCGGCGGGCAAATCAGGATCGGCGGCAAGCAAGTCACCGGCTACGGCATGGACCGCGGCATCGTGTTCCAGGATTTCGCCCAGCTTTTCCCCTGGCGCACCGCGCTCGGCAACGTGACTTTCGGCCTGGAAATGAAGGGCATGCCGAAAGCCGAGCGGGAAGAGATCGCGCGCGAGCAATTGCGCCTGGTGAAATTGGAGAAGTTCGCCGACTCTTACCCGCATCACCTTTCCGGCGGCATGCAACAACGGGTCGCCATCGCCCGCGCGCTGGCCTACAATCCGGCGGTGCTGCTGATGGACGAGCCGTTCGCGGCACTCGACGCGCTGACGCGCGACGAAATGCAGCGGCTTCTGGCGGAGGTGTGGCGGGAGACACGCAAGACAATCATCTATGTAACTCACAATGTGGCCGAGGCGGCCTTTCTGGCGGATCGCGTGGTGGTGATGACGCCGCATCCGGGAACGGTGAAAGCCGTGATCACAATCCCGCTGCCGCGCCCGCGCGATCCACTCAGCGTCGAATTTGTCGAATGCCAGAAGGAATTGTTGCATTACCTCGGCCACGGCACGAGTGCAGACGAGACGCCGAAAGCAGCGACCAACGGACAAGCGAAGCCAGGCGCATGATCCCGAAAAGTGGAGAGCGGTTTTCGGCGAAGATCATGCGCAAACAAATAAAGGGAGGATGACGATGACGAAATTTGCGAAGGGTATCACCCGCCGTCAGGCGATTGCCGCGACCGGCGCCGGCGTGCTGGCGGCGGGACTGGGCGTGCGACCGTCGATGGCGGCCATGGCGACGATCCGCCAGGGCTATCAGACCAACATGTGGGGCATGCCGACCTATTACCTGCTGCGCTCGGGCCTGCTGCAGAAGCACGGCATCAAGTTCGAGGAGTTCGCCGTGCCATCGGGCAACCTGACCATGCAGCAGATGGTGGCGCGCCAGGTCGACATGGGCACCTATGCCGGCCCGTCCTTCATCATCGGCAACAGCAAGGGCGGCCTCGTCGCCATCGCCAAGATCGAATATGTCGGCAAGACCGCGCGCGTGATGGCGCGCAAGGAGCTCGGCCTCAAGACAGTCGCCGACCTGCGCGGCAAGAAGGTCGCCAACCAGACCGGCTCGTCCACCGGCAACATCTTCGTCGACCAGATCGCCACCAAGGCCGGTCTGCACAAGGGCGACTACCAGGAAATCCGCATGAACGTGAACGACATGGTGGCCGCCATGGCCGCCAAGACCGTGGACGCCATGGTCAATGTCGAACCCTATAACGCGATCGCGGAAGACGAAGGCCTCGCCAACTCGCTCGAGGACTTCTACTCATTCGACAAGCTGCCGGTGTTCATGGCGGCAACGCCGGAATTCGTGGACAAGAATCCGGACACCATCGTCGCCTATCTCAAGGCCTGGCTGGAATGCGGCAAGGACTTCAAGGAGCATCCCGACAAGGTGTCGGACGTGATCTACTCGTTCTACACGTCGAAGGGCTACAAGATGTCGAAGAAAACCTTCGCCAAGGCGCTCAGCCACGTGGAAGTCGGCCCCGGCTGGCCGGATGACCTCGGGCCCTACATGCAGCACCACGCCGAAGTCTTGCTCAAGAACAAGAAGATCAAGGCCCTGCCCGACTTCAGCAAGGCGTTCCGCAAGGAATTCATGAAGAAGGCCATGGCCTAGCGCCCGGGTTTACGGGGCAACCGCTCTTGTAATAGACAAAGGCCGGCGCGTCCGCGCCGGCCTTTCCACGAAAAACCGCCAGCACCGGAGATCCGAATGCCCGCCGCAAGCAATCCGCTCACCCAGACCGGGGAGCCCATCACCTGGAACTTCAAGCTGCTCGCCCAGAACAATCTCGGCGGCTTCGGCGGCATGGGCGAAGGCATGGCGGTGCAGGTCGCCAAGGACGGCCGCCGCATCATCTGGCTGGCGCACGAAAGCGCGCCGAAGAACTTCACCGGCGTCGATGTTTCCGATCCGCGCAACCTGAAAGTGGTGGTGCAGACCGATCTGCCGCAGGCGCATATGCGCTCGAATTCGCTGGAAATGTCCGGCGATATCCTGGCGGTCGCCTATCAGACGCAAAAAGCCGGGCTGCAGCCGGCCGGCGTCGAACTATTCGACGTCTCGGTGCCGGAGAAGCCGCGCTCGATCTCGTTCTTCGACTGCTCGGGCGCGACCTCGCGCGGCGTGCATCAACTGTGGTTCTGCGACGGCGAATATATCCACATGGCGTCGGGCGCGGCCGACTTCAAACCGAGCCACCCGCTCGACGACCAGTTCTACCGCTGCATCGACGTGCGCAATCCATCGAAGCCGGTCGAGGTCGGCCGCTGGTGGATGCCGGGCACGCGCGAGGGCGACAACGTCGCGCCGCCGCCGCGCCACAAGCTCGACAAGGGCTATCGGGCGCACAACACCAACGTCTACAAGCAGCGGCCGGACCGGCTTTATCTCGCCTATATCGACGGCGGCATGTTCGTGATGGACATCTCCGACAAGGCGCACCCGAAGCCGGTCTCGCACTGGACCAATTCGCCGCCCTATACCGGCTTCATGCACACGGTGATGCCGCTGTTCGAGCGCAATCTCGTCATCGTCACCGACGAGTCGACCGAGAACAGCGCCAAGGACTGGCCGAAGCTGGTGTGGATCCTGGACGCACGCGACGAGACCAATCTGGTGCCGATCGCCACCTGCCCGATGCCGCCGGTCGACGCCTACAAAGATCGCGGCGGGCGGTTCGGCGCCCATAATCTGTTCGAGAACACGCCGGTGCCGACCGCCTGGCATTCCGACCAGATCCTGCTCGGCACCTTCTTCAACGGGGGCCTGCGCGCCTACGACATCTCCAATCCGTATCAGCCGCGGGAAGTGGCGGCCTTCGTGCCGCCGGCGCCGAAAGGCTCGCCGGTGGGCGCCATCCAGCTCAATGACGTGTTCGTCGACGAGCGCGAGATCGTCTACACCATGGATCGTTTCAGCGGCGGGCTGTACACGCTGGAGATGGATTTTTAAGGCAAAGCCGCGCGGCGAGTTCCGCTTCACCTCTCCCATAGGGAGAGGTCGGATCGCAGCCGAAGTCGGATTTATCCGACTTCGGCCAATGAAATTTCCCGAACTCGGATAAACCCGAGTTCGGGTGCGATCCGGGTGAGGGGTTAGAGCGCTTCGACAGTTTGTAACCCCTCACCCCACCCCTCTCCCTATGGGAGAGGGAGCAGGCCGCATTCGCAGCAGCGTTCGGGATTGCGGTATAGTCGAGTCATGAACTCTCCCTTCCCCTCCCCAGCCGCCGGGATGTTCGGGCGCCGGCTCAAGCGCGAACGGGGCCATCGCATTCCGGTGACCGTGCTCACCGGTTTCCTGGGCGCCGGCAAGACTACGCTGCTGCGCCGCTTTCTCAGGCTGCCGGAAGGCCGCGGCACCGCCGTGGTGGTCAACGAGTTCGGCGCCACCGGCATCGACGACGCCTTGATCCGCTCCAGCGCCGATGAAACCGTACTGCTCGGCAATGGCTGCCTGTGCTGCATCGCGCGCAGCGATCTGCAGCAGGCCCTGCGCCGCATGGTGGTGGAGCGCGAGCGCGGCGAATTGCCCGACTTCAAACGCATCGTGATCGAAACGAGCGGGCTCGCCGACCCCTCGCCGATCCTGCAGACCTTCGCCACCGACCGCGCGCTCGGCGAGGTGTTTCATGCCGAGGCGGTGGTCACGGTGGTCGATGCCGAGACCGGCGGCGACACGCTCGCCTGGTCGTCGGAGGCGCGCAAGCAGGTGATCCTGGCCGACCGGCTGGTGGTGACCAAGACCGACATCGCCGGCGAAGGCGCCGCCGAGGCGCTAAGCGTGCGATTGCGCGCGCTTAATCCGGGCGCGGAAATCCTCACGGCGGTGAACGGCGAACTCGATCCCAGCCGGCTGACGGAAGCCGCCGCGGATCAGCGCAACGCCTTCGTGGCCGAAGCCGCCCACTCCGATGGCATCGGCAGTTTCGTGCTGACGGAAAGCGCACCGATGCCGTGGCCGGCTTTTGCCAAAGCCATGGACACGCTGATGGCGCTGCGCGGGCCGGACCTGCTGCGCGTGAAGGGTTTCCTCGACGTGGAAGGCTGCCAGGGGCCGGTGGTGGTGCAATTCGTGCAGCACCTTGCGCATCCGCCGGTCGAGCTCACGGCCTGGCCGGACGGCAACCGGCAAAGCCGCGTGGTGTTCATCACGCGCAATATTTCGGAGCAACAGGTGCGCGACCTGTTCGCGGCGGTGCGCGCGCTGGTCTGATTACTCGCGGTCCCGCCCGGCGATTTCCGCCTGCCAGGGCGCCACGCGGTGTTCGATCCAGCCGATCAGCCCGTTCAAGCCGATCGCCATCACCATCAGGATGATGATCGGCACGAACATGGTGGCGGTGTCGAAATTATTGGCGGAATTGATGATCACCGCGCCCAGTCCCGAGATGGTGGTGAAGAATTCCGCGATCACCATCGCCACCACGGCGCGGCCGACCGCCAGGCGAATGCCGGCCATGATGTAGGGCAGCGTCGCCGGCAGGATGATGCGGCGCAGGATCACGGTATTGGGTGCCACGAACGATTTGCCGACCTCGATCAGCGTCTTCGGCACCGCGACGACGCCAAGCCAGGTGTTGATGCAGATCGGGAACAGCGACATCAGGAACACCACCGCGACCTTGACCTTGAAGCCGAGCCCCAGCCACAGGATCAAGAGCGGCACCAGCGCGACCAGCGGCATGGCGTAGCCGGCGGTGATGTAGATGCCGAACGCCGCCTCCGCCGTGCGGAAGCGGCCGATGACGAGGCCGACCGGAATGCCGATCACGATAGCCAGCCCATAGCCGACCACGAACGGCCGCAAGGAATTCGTAGAGCGCCGACCACAATTGCCCGGTGCGCAAGAGATCCCAGAACGCCACCGCGATCGCCGACGGATAGGAGCCGAACACCGGATTGACGTCGCGGCCGAAAATCTCCCACAGCGCCAGCATGCAGGCGACCGAGGCGCAGGTGATCGCCCAGCGCGGCAGCGGGCGCCGTTCGGCGGCGTCCGCTTCCGGCGCCGCGGCGGTCTTGTTCTGGGTATCGGCGATATCGACCATAATTTAGTGCACCGTCGGCGCGGCGTGCAGCATGCGCCAGATCTTGTAACGGGTCTCGCTGAACTCCGGCAGGCCGCGCACGATGCTCAGGTCGGCGCGCGGACGCGTCAACGGCACGCTGAGGATTTCCTGCACGCGGCCATGGCTCATGACCACGATGCGGTCGGCGATCAGCACCGCTTCGTCGAGGTCGTGGGTGACGAACAGGATGGTCTTCCTGGTGCGGGCGTGGATTTCCAGAAGCTCGGCCTGCAGGCTCTCACGCGTCTGCGCGTCGAGTGCGCCGAACGGCTCGTCCATCAGCAGAACCTTGGGGTCGATGGCGAGAGCGCGCGCGATGCCGACGCGCTGTTTCATGCCGCCGGACAGTTGATGCGGGCGGCGATTCTTCGAGTCGGTCAGGCCCACCAGCTCAAGATATTTTTCGGCCGTGTCGCGCAACGGCGCGCCGCGCATGCCCTTCATCTCCAGCCCGAACATGACGTTCTGCATGGCGGAGAGCCACGGCAGCAGTTCGGCGTGCTGGAACACCATGCCGCGGTCGTGGCCGCAGCCATGCACCTCGCGGCCGTCCACCGTGACGCGGCCGCCGTTGGCCGGATCGAGCCCCATGGCGACGCGCAAGGCCGTGGTCTTGCCGCAGCCGGACGGCCCGATCAGCGCCACGATCTCGCCGTCGCGCACGGTGAAGCTGACGCGATCGAGCGCCTGCACGTGATGAAGTTCTTTTTCCACGCGCATGGTGAAGCGCTTGGACACGTCGACGAAACTCACCTCACCCATTCAATGAACTCCACGTCCGCGAGAGCTAATGGCCTGCGCTCACAAGTTTCAAAGCCTTCTCGCGATATTCGGGCGCGGTGACGACTTTAAGATCGAGCGGCTTCTTGAGTTTGCCGGCTTTGACCAGTTGCGCCTGGATCCAGTCGAACTTCGCCGCCGGCAGCGGCAATGTCGGATCGACGGCGTGGTGTTTCACGGCGTCGTCAAAGACGAAGGCCGGGCGCGGATCGCCGGGCTTGCTGTGAATGATCTTCTCGGTCAGCGCGACAGTCTCGGCTTTGTGCGACAGCGCGTAACGCAACGCGCTCATCTCGGCGGCGAGGAACTTGACGGCGTCGTCGCCGCGCGCCGCCAAAACCTTGGCGCTGGAAATGATGCAGACGCGCAGGAAATTCGGCACCGCGTCGCGGCCGGCGACCAGCAGATGAAGTGTCTTGGGCATGACCGGCTCGACCTCGTTCGACACCACCGCGGCGTCGACCACGCCGCCGACCAGCGCCTGGTAGCGGTCACGATCGCCGCCGACCGCGGCCAGTTTCACGTCCTTGTCAGAGACGCCGTATTTCGCCAGCGCCGAGCGCGCCAGCATGTCGGGCATGGAGTTGGGCGCCGACACCGCGATCTGCTTGCCCTTCAGATCGGCGACCGTCTTGATCGTGTCCTTGGCGTAGATGCCGTGCGGCACCACTACCCAGTGGCAGCCGAGGATTTTGGCGTCCGCGCCCTTGGAGTTGGCGGAGAACGCGCCCTGCGGCCCGCCTTCGAAGCTGTCGAGCTCGCCCGCGATCAGCGCCTTGAGTGCGAGCTGATCGTTGCGGAATTCCGAGGTTTCGATCTTGAGGCCCTGCTTCTTGGCGAAGTCGCGCGTGGTGACCATCAAGAAGATGCCGGCATCGGCCTTGGCTTTGATCAGGCCGTGCTTCCATACTTTTTCTTGTGCCGAGGCCGGAGCCGCCAGTCCGGCGATGGCTGCGGCGGCCATAATGGCGGCAAGTGCAATGTGCCGCGTCTTGGCGATGGTCATGATGCAGATCCTCCCTCTCTGGCGAGCCTTTTGGCTCTTGTTGGCGCCAACTCTAACCCATTTTGTCGTCGGCGTCCGCAGTGGCGCAAGCTGCAGAATCCAGTGGCCTTGCAAGCACAACAGTGGGAAAAAGGCCCTCCCTGGCGCAACGGCGGGCTTGGCGGACCGGCATGTATCAAACGGCGATATCTCTCGACGATGCGCTTGCCGCCGTGACCGACGGCTGCCTGCTGGTGGTGCCGCGCGAGGTCTCGGGCGTGCCGATGGCGGCGACCCGCGCGTTGATCCGCCGCGGCGTCAAGCGTCTGCATCTGGTGGCGCTGCCGACTTCCAGCCTGCAGGCGGATCTGCTGATCGGCGCCGGCTGCATCGCGACGCTGGAAACCAGCGCGGTGAGCTTGGGCGAATTCGGCCCGGCGCCGCGCTTCACGGCCGCGGTGACTTCGGGCGCGATCAAGATGATGGACGCCACCTGCCCGGCGCTGCACGCAGGCCTGCAGGCCGCCGAAAAGGGCGTGCCGTTCATGCCGCTGCGCGGGCTGATCGGCTCCGACGTATTGAAGTATCGCGACGACTGGAAGGTGATCGATTTACCGTTCGGCAACTCCGACCCGATCGTGCTGCTGCCTGCGATCAAGCCGGATGTGGCGCTCATCCATGCGCCGCTGGCCGACCGGCACGGCAATGTCTGGATCGGCCGCCAGCGCGAACTGGTCACCATGGCGCATGCGGCGGAGAGAACCATCGCCACCGTGGAACAGATCTACGACGGCAATCTGCTCGACCATCCCGTACTCGCCGCCGGCGTGCTGCCGGATTTCTATGTGGAGAGCATTGCGGTGGCCGAGCGCGGCGCCTGGCCGCTCGGATTGCCCGATCATTATGCCACCGACGCGGAGCATCTCGCGGAATATGCAAGGCTGGCGGCAACGGCGGAAGGATTTGCGCAGTATCTGGACAAGTATGTGTATGAGAAGAAAGCGGCATGAGCACGGCCCCTCAGCCGTCATGCCCGGCCTTGTGCCGGGCATCCACGTCTTGACTGCGCCTCAGCTAGAAAGGCGTGGATGGCCGGGACAAGCCCGGCCATGACGAAGGAGAGGTCCCGGCGTGACTGACTCAATCGATTTCCGCTCCGAGGAACTGCTCGCCGACGTGATCGCGCGGCTGATCGGCGACGTGCGCCATGTCGCGGTCGGCAACGCCTCGCCGATCCCGGCCACCGCCGCGCTGTTGGCGCGCGAGCGCGGGCGCGGGCGGCCCTATGTATCGTTGCTGGGCAGTCCCAAGAATACATTCTGGACCGACGGCGCGCGCGAATTGTTCGACTGCGCCGGGCAAGGCCGCATCGACGTATTCTTCCTCTCGGGCGGGCAGATCGACGGCGCCGGCAACGTCAACCTGGTGAGCACGGGCGATTACGCGCACCCGAACGTGCGCTTCCCCGGCTCGTTCGGCTCGGCCTATCTTTATTACGTGGTGCCCAAAGTTATTTTGTTCCGCACCGAGCATTCGCGCCGCACGCTGGTGCCGCGGGTCGATTTCATCAGCGCGCCGGGCAAGAGCGAGCAAAACGTCTATCGCCCGGGCGGACCGATCGCGCTCATCACCAATCGCTGCTTGTTCAGCTTCGCGGATGGGCGCTTCACGCTGACAAGCGTGCATCCCGGCCACACCGTCGCGGAAGTGATCGAGCACACCGGCTTCGATTTCGAATGCCCGGCCACGGTGCCGGAAACGCCGGCGCCTTCGCCCGACACGCTCAAGCTCATGCGCGAGGCGGTGGCGCCGCAGCTTGCCGACGTCTACCCGCAGTTCGCGCGGCAGGTTTTCGGGGTCGGCCAAGCCGCCTAAGGTGCGGAGAAAAATGAGCGATTTCATCGATTTAGCTGGTATTCCATATTGCGGGCGGCAGGCCCTTTGGAGCCGCGCCGACTTGGCTTAGTGTGCCCCGCGTGGCCGTCCGGCCGCGCGCACTCACATTCGCAAAATCAAAAAGGAAGACGTCCGGTGAAACGAGTTGAAGTCGCGGTGATCGGCACCGGCTGGTGCGGCGGCATCCGATCGGAAACGCTGTCGCGTTCGGCGCTGGTGGATAAATTGCACATCTGCGAAATCCGGCCCGACCGGCTGGCGGAGGTGAAGAAGCTGACGCGGCCGGCGACCGCGACGCTCGATTACCAGGACATCGTCAAGAACCCGGATATCTCCGTCGTCTATATTTCGACCACGCCGGAATCCAACCACTACCCGATCGCCAAGGATTGCCTGAGGGCCGGCAAACACGTGCTTTTGGAAAAGCCGATCGCGCTCGAACTGTGGGAAGCCGACGAACTGATCGAACTTTCCAAGCGTAACAATGTGAAATTCACCATCGGCTATTCACAGCGCTTCAACACCAAGTTCGCCTTCGCCAAGAAGAAGATCACCGACGGCACGCTCGGCAACGTGGTCTCGGTGATGGTGAGCCGGCATCTGTCGCGCAGCCTCGGCAAGAAGATCGCCAGCCGCGTGCGGCTGTCGCCGGTGGTGATGGAATCGACCCACGACCTCGATTTCGTATTCTGGCTGCTGGAGCCGGCCAAGCCCGTGCGCGTCTACAGCCAGGGCTCCTACGGCTACATGAAGCCGGTGAACGGCTCCTACGACGTGATGTGGTCGATCGTGACCTTCGACAACGGCCTGATCGCTACCATCGGCGGCGGCTGGAACCTGCCGCCGAGCTATCCGAACTATTGCGCCACCTGGGTCGAGATTCTCGGCACCGAAGGCTCGCTGGTGCTCGACGATACCCATCGCGACAATTGGCTCAACACGGTATCGACCGGCCAGGTCTTTCCGATGTCCACCATGCCGGGCGAGCAGGTCGATCACGTGTTCGCCGGCCAGATGGGGCCGGAGACGCTGCATTTCCTCGAGGCCTGCATCCTCGACAAGCCGCCGATGGTGACGCCGGAATCGGCGCGCATGGTGATGGAGACCTACACCGCCGCCGATCTGTCGGCGGAGCGTGGCGAGCCCGTGGACCTGCCGCTGTCGAACGAAACCATCTCGGCGGTGGCGGAACTGAAAAAGAAGAACATGGCTGGAGTAAACGCATGAAAAAATCTGCCAAAGGCATCGGCCTGGCGATCATCGGCGGCGGCCGCGTCGGCCTGTTCCGCGGCGAGGTGGCCAATCGCCATCCGTCGGTCGAATGGATCGGACTGGCGGAAAAAAACCCCAATCGCGCCGGCGAGGTGGCGTCAAAGATCGGCGCCGATTTCGTGACGCAAAGCCACGTCGAACTGCTCAAGCGCCCGGAAGTGACCTGCGCCATCATCGCCACCGACGAGCATCTGCACGTCGATCCGATCATGGTGGCGCTCGAGCGCCGTATTCCGCTGCTGATCGAAAAACCGCTGGCGACGCGGCTCGAAGAATCCGCTAAGGTGCTGAAGGCGATCCAAGAGGCCAAAGTCGACGCCGTGGTCGGCTATACCCAGCGCTTCCGCCGGCGCTGGCTGGCGGCCAAGGAGAAATGCCGCACCGGCGCGCTCGGCGACGTCACGCTGGTGACCTCGCGCGCCTTTATGAACCGGCTGGTGGCGATCGACAATTACAAGCGCACCGACGATCCCTCGACCATCTCGCCGATGGTGATCTCCGGCACCCACGCGCTCGACATCTGCATGTGGTGTCTGGAAGGCAAGACGCCGGTCGAGGTCTACGCGCGCTCGATCGACAAGGTGCTTGGCCCGCTCTACCAGGGCATCGACGCCACCGCCGGCATGATCACTTTCGACGACGGCACGCTCTATCACCTCAACATGTCATGGGCGCTGCCGATCACCTGGCCGCCGGCGGTCTATTCGCTCGCAGTCGGCATTATCGGCACCACCGGCGCGCTCACCATCGACGACACCCACAGCGATATCGTGCTGGCGGTGTCGAAGGGGCAATCGGAAGGTTACAATCCCGACTCCTCGCGGCTGGTCGACTTCATGGGCAGCTATCCGCCCGGAGACATGGCGCTTGGCGAACTGCGCGGCCCGATGGCGCTGGAGACCGATAGCTGGCTCAACCGCGTCGCGCTCGGGTTACCGACCGCGGCGACGACGGTGGAAGAGGCGCATCGCAATCTGATGCTGACCAAGGCGCTCGACCTGTCCGCCAAGCGCAAAGCCCCGGTGAAGCTGCCGCTCGACCCGGACGAAGTGAAGGCGGCGGCCTGACTTTATTTTATCGCCGGATGGAATTCAGACGCGGGCGCGCCTGACGGCCGCCATCGGCCTAACAAGGCCCATGGCCCGCGCAGTTGGCGTTGGCGTCGGTTGCGGCAAACAGATTTTCCACGACCGGCCGGCGAATATTTTTCGCCGGCGGGACCGATAACACTTCCATATAGACGGCGCCGAGGCCCTGAAATCCCAATAGCGTTCCGGCTCCGAGGCTTAAATCCAAGTCGCGATCCGGCGCAAACGGCCCACGGTCGTTGATCGTCACATTGATTGATCTGTTATTTACGGGATTCGACACGCGGATCAACGTTCCGATCGGCAATGTCTTATGCGCCGCATGCCAGCCGATCGGATTAAATTTCTTCCCGGTCGAAACCACTTTGTCTTCCCAGTACATCGACGCGACAACCCACTGACCGGCTTGAATCCGATCGTAGGTATTTTCGCTCGCCACTTTCTGGGTTTGCATCAGGGACAAGATGCCGCTGCCCAACACAATCAATCCGAGCACATACAATTTCTTTAAGATCCATTTCATCATTTTGATTCAACAGCCTATCTGCGCCGATCGTCTCGGCGGCAAAGTGCAAAAAAGTTTTAGTCGATTTGTACGGTTGAGCACGGCAAATACGGCAGATATGTGATGCCATTGATTTGCAGTGGCGCCGCGCATTTCGCCAACGGCCGGCAATTAGTTTGCGCGCTAGCGCGCCGCCAGCGGCTTGATCGACAACTCACCCGCCAGCTTGTCGAGCTGCACCAGCAATTCCGGCGCCAGCGCGAGCCCGTTGGCCAATCGGTCGGCGCGGCGCTCGCGCGCGCTGCTCGCCGGGCAGCCGCACGCTCTCGCCCGGCAGCGCCTTGGACGTGCGCAAACTGCGAATGTGGCGATCGACTTCCGCCTTGAACTTATCGAGCGGCTGGAAGCGGCTGGGGTCGAGCGCCACCACGAACTGGCCGGTATTGGTGACCTGATCCGGCGCGGCATTGAAGTCGACGCAATCGCGGCCGAACAGCGCGCCGTTGAGCGTGCCGGCGAGCAAGCCGATCATCAGCGCGAGGCCGGCGCCCTTGTAGCCGGCCATCGGCAGCAGCAGGGCCTCGCCGCTTTTCTGCGGATCGGTCACCGTCTCGCCGGTTTTCGGATCGATCATCCAGTCATCGCGCAGCGGGCGATTTTGCAGCTTGTGGTTCTTGATGGTGCCGTAAGAGACAATCGAGGTTGCGATGTCGAGCACCAAAGGCGGCTCCTCGCCGGCCGGGATCGCGATCGCCAGGGGATTGGTGCCGAGCAGCGGCTCCGCGCCGCCGGCGAGCGGCATGTGGTTGGCATTGGCCACCGCGGCATAGATGCCGATCATATCGGCTTTCAGCGGCAGCGCGGCGTAAACGCCGGCCGCGCCAGCATGGCCCGACATGCGGCAGCCGGCCCAAGCCACACCGCATTCGCGCGCGAGCTCGATGGCGGTCTCCGCCGTGCGCGCCACCACCAGATGGCCCATGCCGTTATCGCCGTCGATGAGTGCGGTGGCCGGCGCGCTGCGGGTGACCTTGATGTTAGGGCGCGCATTGGTCGAGCCCAGTTTCAGGCGCTGCACGTATTGCGGCAAGCGGAACACGCCATGCGCGTCGGCGCCGATGAGATCGGCTTCCAGCATCAGCTCGGCGATCTTGGCCGCGTCGCCCGCCGACACGCCGGATTTCATCATGGCGTCGACGATCAGGCCGCTGACGGCCGCGGCGGAAATCCGGCCGGCCTTGGGCGCAGTCTGCACGTTCATGACGGCTTCCCCGACAGCAAGGTTTCGGCGTGGCCGCCGAGGATGGCAGCCTTGTCGGCATCGGAAATCTTCAACGAGCGCACATGGGCAACGCAGTCGAGCATCGCCATGTCGTAGGGATAGTCGCTGCCAAGCAGCACGCGGTCGCTGCCGACCAGTCCGATCATCGCTTCCAGCGTCTTATCGGAATGCAGGATGGTGTCGTACATGAAGCGCTTGGCGATATTCTTCGGCTGCGCCGGCACATTCTTTTTCGGCTCGGGGCGCACCTTCCAGCCGTGCTCCCAGCGCGCCGCCTGATAGGGCGTGAAGCCGCCGCCATGGGCCAGCATGATTTTCAATTTCGGATGGCGGTCCAGCACGCCGCCGAACACCAGGCAAGCCGCCGCAATGGTGGTGTCGAGCGGATTGCCGATCAGGTTCTGCAGATAATAGGACTTCAGCCGGTCGGCGCCGGCGACATGGACCGGATGGATGAACATGAAGGCGCCGAGTTCCTCGGCCGTCGTCCACAGCGGCTCGAAGCCCGGATCGTCCAGGTTCTTTTCGTAGACATGGGAGCCGATCATGGCGCCGCGCAGTCCGAGCTTGGTCATGGCGCGCTTGAGCTCGTCGGCCGCGCGCACCGGATCCTGCATCGGCAGGGTGGCGATCCCCATGAAGCGCGTGGGATGCGCGGCGATGTGCTTCGCCATCTGGTCGTTCTGGATGGCGGCGGTGACCGCGGTCAGCGCGGCTTCCTGATTGTACAGATAGGTCTGCGGCGTCGCCGAGAGCACGTGCACATCGACGCCCGCGCCGTCCATGTCGCGCAGGCGGCGCGCAATGTCGAAGCCGCCGGTCGGAAATGGCCGGTAGAGCGTGCCGCCCACGTCCAGCGCCGCCGACTCCGCGTCGGTGGGCGTGATGGTGACCGGAACCTTGGGCGCGGCCTTGCTCAACAGGCCGGCGGTTTCCTGCGTGAGGATGTGGGTATGAGTATCGATCGTTCGCCCTGTGCTCATTTCGTCCCCTGAAAACTGGCATGCGGCCTGCGACTGGAAGCGTCTGAGTGCCGCAGGCGGAGAACGGACGCAAGCCCCTGTCGGGCAGGTCCTTATTCGCGCATGATCTTATCCGAAAACCGGTTCCCACTTTTCGGGATCATGCGCTAGGGTTTCGGCTATAAAAGTCGCCCCGCAAGCCAAGAGCCGGACCCTCCCATGACAGCGACCAGCCCTGCCCGCAGCAAACACGAACCGCGCGTCGAGGATGACGCGCTGGTGCGCGGCCATGGCCGCTTCGCGGACGACCCGCAGCTGCCGAACCAGGCCTATGCCGCCTTCGTGCGCTCGCCGCACGCCCATGCCCGCGTCAAGTCGGTCAAGACCGAGGCGGCGCGCGCGGCCAAAAAGGTGCTGGCCGTGCTCACCGCCGAGGACATGAAGGCGGCCGGTATGGGCAGCGTGTCGCGCCATCCGCCGGTGGTTGGCCGCGGCGGCGCCAAGATGATCATGCCGTTCCGCCCCGCGCTCGCCGGCGACAATGTGATGCATGGCGGCGAACCGGTGGCCATGGTGGTGGCGGAAACGCGCGCCGCCGCGCAGGACGCCGCCGATCTGGTCATCGTCGACTACGAGGAATTGCCGGCGGTGGTCGACCTCGAAACGGCCATGACGGGCAAGACGCAGCTCTATCCGGACGCGCCCGGCAATCTCTGCATCGACTGGCCGGGGCCGGTGGCCGACGCGCAGAACGAACGCGAGGTGGCCGACATCATCGCCAAGGCGCCGCATGTGGCGCGCATCAGCGTCACCAACCAGCGCATGGTGGTGGCTTCGCTGGAAACCCGCGGCGCCACCGGCGTCTACGACGCCGCGAGCGAGAGCTACACGCTGCACGCCTGCTCGCAGGGCGCCGATTCTCTGCGGACGACGTGCGCCGCCATCATGGGCATCGCGAATGAGAAGCTGCGCGTCATCACCGAGGATGTCGGCGGCGCCTTCGGCATGAAGACCACGGTTTATCCGGAATACCCGGCGCTGCTGATCGCGGCGCGCAAGCTCGGCCGCCCGGTGCATTGGCAATCCACGCGCTCGGAAGCCTTCGTCACCGACATCCAGGCGCGCGACACCGTCTCCCATGTCGAGCTGGCGCTCGATGAGAAGGGAAAATTTTTAGCCCTGCGCGTGCGGCACCTGTGCAACCAGGGCGCCTATGTGAGCACCGCCGGCATCGGCCTCAACACCAATAATTTCGCGCGCTGCCTGCCCGGCATGTACCGGATCCCGAAGATCGACGTATCGGCGGCCTGCTATTTCAGCAACAAGATTCCGATCGGGCCCTATCGCGGCGCTGGCCGCCCGGAGGCGAACTACGCGCTCGAACGCGTGGTCGAGGAAGCCGCGCGCATCACCGGCATCGATCCGGTGCGGCTGCGCAAGAAAAATCTCATTCCGCCGTCGGCCATGCCGTTCAAGACGCCGATCAACACCTATGACAGCGGCGATTTCCCTGGCATCGTCGAGCAGGCGCTCGCGCTCGCCGACTATGACAATTTCAACAAGCGTAAGCGCGAGGCGGCCCGGCGCAAGAAATACCGCGGCATCGGCGTATCCTGCATGCTGGAGCACGCCGGCGCGCTGCCCACAGAGACGGCCTCGGTCGCCTTTCCCGGCGACGACAAATTGATCCTCGGCTGTAACGTGCAATCGACCGGGCAGAGCCACGCCACCGTGTTCGGCCGGCTGCTGGCCCATAAGCTCGGCATCGATGCGGGCAAGATCGAGCACCGCCACGGCGATACCAATTTGGGTCTGACCGGATTTGCCTCGGTTGCTTCGCGCTCGGCCATGTGCACGGGCAATACCATCGTGCACACGGCCGATGTGATGCTGGCGAAGGGCAAGAAAATCGCCTCCGCGCTGCTGGAGGCGTCTGAGTCCGACATCCAGTACCGGCAGGGAAGTTTCGAGGTGGTCGGCACCGACCGCAAGATTTCGCTGTTCGAGACCGCCCGGCGCGCCAAGGACATGGCGGCGCGCGGCGAGATTCCGGAAAGCCTCGACACCAAGGGCAAGTTCGACACGCCGCTGACCTTTCCCAACGGCTGCCATATCGCCGAGGTGGAGATCGATCCCGAAACCGGCGCGGTCGATATCGTCACCTACACCGCGGTGGACGATTGCGGCAACATGCTCGACCCCATCGTGGTCGAGGGCCAGGTGCAGGGTTCAATCGCGCAGGGGCTCGGCCAGGCGCTGGTGGAAAATGCGGTCTACGATCCGGCGAGCGGGCAACTGGTGACTGGATCATTCATGGACTACGGCATGCCGCATGCGCACACCATGCCGATCGAATTGCGCGAAGCGGCGCACCCCGTTCCGGCCAAGAGCAATGCGCTCGGCGTCAAGGGCACCGGCGAGTCCGGCACCACGGCGGCGATCGCCGCGGTGATGAACGCGATTGCCCATGCGATCCCGAACGGCGCCGCCGATCACCTGGACATGCCGGCGACGCCCGCCAAGGTGTGGGAGGCGTGCCGCAAGGCGATCGCGAAATAAGCGCGGTGGCGTTCTTGCCGGACTGAGCGGTCGGGTGGGATCAGAAGGCGGCGGGACTCATGCCGACCCGCCGGCTTTCCTGCGACCGACGAAGATTGTCGAGGGCGTCGCTGGCCTGCCGGTGCAGCACCGTGAAATCGATTTCGGCGGCGGCCACCTGTTGTTTGGAGATCGCGGGCCATTGCGGCAGGGCGGAGAGGCTTGCGCCGCCGGCAACGAGCACAAGGGCGATCACGATGATCTGCGCTTTCACGAGCGCGCCTTTCTCCCTCCTCCCGAATGCCACAATAAGCACAAACTGATTGAAGCCACGCGAAAGCGCGTGGAGAAATATCGGGGTACGCGTTCAGCTTTTAGTAACGCTGTGCGCCCGTCAGGCGCTTGAAACCACCAGCGAATAGCGTGCGTCGGCGGCCAAGCATTCGGCCTGCGGCAACCCAAGCTCCTTGCGCACCATGTTGGTGCCGAGCACCAGCGATACGACCTTGTAGTAGGCGTGGCGGCGACTCATGCCCTCACGGCCCATGCCGCAGTCGGACGAGATCACCAGCCGCTCGGCCGGGATGTATTTGAGCGCGCGGCGGATGTGGTCGGCGATCTCCTCCGGCTTTTCGACCTGCAGCGAGTGATGGTCGATGACGCCGATGCATATCTTCTTGTCCGAGGAGATGACCTTGCCGAAGGCTTCCAGGTCCATGCCGCCGGAGCTGACCAACTCGAAGGTGATCACGTCGGCATCGACCTTGTTCAGCATCTCCAGCGCGTTCTTGTAGCTCTGCACTTCCTTGAACATTCTTTGCTGCGAAGGATTGCCCCAGCAGGTGTGGCACCAGACTTCGGTCTTGCCGCGCAAGCCCTTTACCGTGCGATTGAACACCTCGACGCTGAAATCCGGGTTGATTACTTCGTCGACGACCTTGCGGATCGCCAGCATGTGAATTTGCGGCTCCTCGAACTGGATCACCGGGCAGCCGGCGTCGGCGAGCGTGTGCAATTCCTCGTTCAGGGCGTCGGCGATCGCCAGGATGCGATCCTTGAGCGATTTGTAATACCTGTCTTGCACAGCGAAGGCGACCAGCTCCGGCCCGATGGTGCCGAACTTGACCGGCTTCTTGGTCATGCGCTGCGCCACCTTCCACATCGCGGTGTATTGCAGATCGCCGCGCGTGACCGGCCCGTTGATGCCGGGCATCACGCGCGCTTCCAGATAGTCGTGCAGGATGTGGCCGGGCGGGAACATCAGGCCGCCCTTGCCGGCCGGGGTCGGCTGCGGGTTCTTGTCGAAGCCACCCATGTGGCGCGGCGGATAATTGGTCCAACTCTGGCCGCCGACGTCGCTGTCGAAATGCGCGTCGCCGTCGGTGACGATGTCGAGTCCGGCCATTTCCTGCTCGTGCAGATAGATGCCGACGGTGTCGACATATTGCTCGCGAAACTGGTTGTTGACCATCGCGTCGAGAAAGCTGCGCATGCCGAGGTTCTGCGTGTACCAACTCGGCCGCGGCAGCGAGCCGGTGATGGTGGTCGGCAGCATGATGTCTTTGGTGGCGCGAAGCATGGATGGCGTCTCCTCGGGGGCTTGGTGGTGTGTTGTCGTTACCGAGCATCTTAAGTCGGCCGTGCGCTGTTTGGGAACTGCAATCGCACTTTTTTTGCCGCGCCACGCATGGACAAATGCGCGGCTATTGCCCACCTGAGTGGGCAGATTTCAACGTACGGGCAAATCTCTGCTATAGTCGCGCCATGAACAAGAAAACCGACGGCTACATCATCCGGCCCAATCCGCAGGACCCGCGGCTGACCGAGCGCGTCAGCGGCATCGACCAGACCGGCGCTCGAATCGAAACCTCGGTCACGGTCGAGCGCGCACTGACGATTTTCCTCAACGGCCAGGAAATCGTCACCGCCATGACCATCGGCGATTACCCGGAATATCTGGGGCTCGGCTACCTGCTCAACCAGAACATGCTGTTGCCGGACGACGTGGTCACCGGCGTCGACTACGACGAGGAATTGGCGATTGTGGTGGTGCGCACCAAGCGCAAGACCAATTACGAAAAGAAGCTCAAGAAAAAAGTGCAGACTTCCGGCTGCGCGCAAGGAACCGTGTTCGGCGACCTGATGGAGGCGCTGGAAAACGTCTCGTTGCCGAAGGCCGAATTGCGCACGTCCTGGCTTTACAAGCTGACGCACACGATCAACACCACGCCTTCGCTCTATCTGGAAGCCGGCGCCATTCACGGCTGCGTGCTGGCGAAGGAAGACCAGCCGCTGGTCTATATGGAGGACGTCGGCCGCCACAACGCGGTCGACAAGATCGCCGGCTGGATGTTCAAGCAGAAGGTGAAGGCGGCCGACAAGATTTTCTACACCACCGGGCGGCTCACCTCGGAGATGGTGATCAAAACCGTGCGCATGGGCATCCCGATCCTGATTTCGCGCTCCGGCTTCACCGCCTGGGGCGTCGAGCTGGCGCGCAAGGCGAATTTGACGCTGATCGGGCGGGCGCGCGGCAAACGCTTTGTCGCGCTCGCCGGCGAAGACCGCATCGTGTTCGATCAGGACCTCGCTTTTGTGGAAGAAGAAAGCGCAAAGCATCGGCGCAAGGCGGCCGTGCATGACGAGTAAGGTTGACTTTGTCTTTATTGACTTGGCCACTTCGCAAACCTAAATTTGTTAGTGGTTAGCGCTCTCCCCGGTGGATCGAGCTCGCCCACTTAGACTCCAAAGAGGAAACTATGTTCAATTTAGCTCGAGCTCAGATCACGAGCGCGCATGCGCGCAAGTACGAAATTGAAAGCAAATATCCAGATATTCAGATCGGAAAAACTGAAGCAGACCGAGAAAAATTGCGTTCGCTATTGATGTCGCGAGAACACTACAACGAATGGTGGGCTATCGGCGTAGCAATAGGCGAAGCGGAAAAGGCGCTCTAGTGCAGCAGTCCCCTCCCCCCACCCTTGGCCTTGTGCTCGCCGGCGGCCTCGCGCGCCGCATGGGCGGCGGCGACAAGGCGCGCATCGAGATCGGCGGGGTTTCCATTCTCGACCGCGTGCTGGCCTGCCTGTCGGGCCAATGCGTCGGCATCATCATCAACGCCAATGGCGACCCCACACGCTTTGCCGACACCGGCTGCCCGGTGGTGCCCGACAATGTGCCGGACTACCCCGGCCCACTCGCCGGCATCCTGGCCGGCCTCGACTGGCTGGCGGAGCAGAACAACGGCATCGAATGGCTGCTCAGCGTACCGGCCGACTGCCCGTTCCTGCCGGACGACCTGGTGGAACGCCTGCACCAGGCCCGCCGCAAAATGGGCGCCGGCGTGGCGCTTGCTTGCGCCCGCTCCGGCGAGTGGCGCCATCCGGTGGTGGGCCTATGGCCGCTGGCGCTGCGCGCTAGCTTGCGCAAGGCACTGGTCGAGGAGGGCCTGCGCAAGATCGAGGTGTGGACGGCGCGGCATGGTGTCGCCGTCGCCGACTGGCCGGCCGAGCCGGTCGACCCGTTTCTCAACGTCAATACGCCCGAGGATGCCGAGCGCGCGGAACGCATTGCGCTGCAACATTACTAGGCTTCGCTTGCGCATGATCTCGTCCAAAAACCGGTTCCCACTTTTTGGGATCATGCGCTGGCTAAATTCTTGACCGGCCTCGCGTGACGCCCATATCTGATATAGTTGCGAGTTATGGGGCGTCTGGGAGAGGAGCCAATTGCATGAAGACATTCATCATCGCCTGCGTGGCGGCCGTCGTCATCGCGGTAATCGGTGGCGTGGTGCTCAATAGCTACCAAGAATCGGCGTCGAAGGCGTTCGCCACCAGCGCGGTGCGGCTGGGCTGAACGCCAAATATTCCGCGAACGGCGTCGCCGCCGTTCCCCGGGCGCGGCGCAGCGCGTGAGCGGCGTGCCGCAGGCCGGGGGCCATCGCAAGCATAAGCCGGGTCCCGGATCGGCAATGCAGCACTAAGTA
The DNA here is from genome assembly GCA_963789455.1 of uncultured Alphaproteobacteria bacterium. Lineage (GTDB taxonomy): Bacteria > Pseudomonadota > Alphaproteobacteria > Rhizobiales > Xanthobacteraceae > Pseudolabrys. The sequence continues at coordinate 257,165 of CAWBLD010000009.1, forward strand.
CTGCATTGCGTCCGGGACACGCCTATCATCACCCGATGAGCGCCGCGTAGGACAGGAAACCGACACGCGCGCCCGGCTCGATCGCCGTCACGTCTTCGGGAAATTCCAGAAGGCCGTCCGTTTCCGTCAGCGACGTCAAGATGCCGGCCCCGTCCTGCGGATGCTTGACCGCCTCAATCTCGCCGTCACTGCCTTGCCGCAGCGCCACCCGCACATATTCGCGGCGGTCCTTCTTCTTCTTGTAGGCGAAGGCGGCGCGCACCGGCAGCGGCACCAGCTTCTGCGGCCGCGCGCCGGAGAGCCGCCGCAGCAGCGGCTTGACCACCCGCACGAAGGTCACGAACACCGCCACCGGATTGCCCGGCAGCCCGACGAAGGCGGCGCTCGCGCCACCGCGTGCCGCGGATCACGCCCATCGCCACCGGCCGGCCCGGCTTGATGGCGACGCGCCAGAATACCAGACTGCCGATACGCTCGACCGCGCCGCGCACATGATCGGCTTCGCCGGTCGAGACGCCGCCCGAGGTGACGACCAGATCGTGGCCGGCCGCGGCCGCTTGCAGCGCGCGCGCCAGCCGCTCCGGATCGTCGGCGAGGATGCCGAGGTCGGTCACCACCGCGCCCAGCCGCGCCAGCAATTCGCTCAGCAGATAACGATTGGCGTCGTAGATCGCGGCGCCCGCGCGCGGCGAACCGGGCTCCACCACCTCGTCGCCGGTGGAGAAGATCGCCACTTTCAGGCGGCGGCGCACGTCGATGCCGGTGATGCCGAGCGCGGCCGCGAGCGCGATATGTTGCGGCTCCAATACCGTACCGGCCGGCAGCACCACGTGCCCCGCAGGCACGTCCTCGCCGGCGAGCCGCCGGTTGGCGCCGAGCTTCAGCCCCTTCGGCACGACCACGCTGTCGCCGTCCACCGTCACATCTTCCTGCATGAACACCGTGTCGGCGCCCGCCGGCATCGCCGCGCCGGTGAAAATTCGGATGGCTTGTCCGGGCTTTAGCGCGCATATCCGGCGCGCGCGCCGGCGGTCAGGCGGCCGCCGATAACGAGCCTGGTGTCGCCGTCGCGCTCGAGATCGGCGTGGCGCACGGCATAGCCGTCCACCGCCGAATTATCGAACGGCGGCAGATCGACCGGCGCCGCGACATCCGCGGCGACCACGCGGCCGCACGCGCCGCGCAACGGCACACGCTCGGTCTCGGCGACCGGCGTGACACGCTCGCCGATCAGCCGCTCCATCTCGTCCAGCGGCAGCAGCGGACCGGAAAATGCGAAGCAATCGTCGGTCAGTTGCGCCATCACCCGCTCACTTGGTTCCCGGCCCGATCGGCACGGCATGCTTGAGCAAGAGATCGGCGATTTGCTCGATGTCGTTGAGATCGACCACCGGCACTTGGGCGGCCGGCAGCGCGCTGTCGCACGCCACTGCGATAATATGGGGGTCTTCCGGGTGGATCAGCGGCTTGCCGTTGGCGACCCTGTGGATCTCAAGCTTGGGGAACGCATCGCGCTTGAAGCCTTCGACCAGCACGAGATCGACCGGCGACATCTTGCCAACGAGGACGGCCAGGTCCCATTCCGGCTCCTCGCGCAGCTCATGCAGGATCGCCCAGCGCCTGGCCGATGAGATGAGCACCTCGGTGGCACCGGCGGCGCGATGGAAGAAGCTGTCCTTGCCGGGCTGGTCGAGATCGAAGCCGTGATGGGCGTGCTTGAGCGTGGACACGGTGATGCCGCGCGCGATCAGGCGCGGAATGAGCTTGGTGATCAGCGTAGTTTTGCCCGACCCACTCCAGCCGGCGAGACCGATGATGCGCATGGGTTCCTTATAGCAAAACGCCCGGCCGCAAGGCCGGGCGTTTTTTGTCGCGGATCGAGGCGGCCGTCTATTCGGCGGGCCGCATGGCCTGACCCTGGACGGCGCCGCTTTGCGCTTCCTCTTCGTACCAGAGGCTGTGGCGCTCCTTGGCCCAATTGACGTCCACATGGCCCTCGCCCATCGCCTCGAAGGCGCCTTCGACGCCGATGGTGCCCATATAGATGTGGGTGAACATGGCGGCGACATAGAGCACGGCCACGACGCTGTGCACGATCTGCGCCAGTTCCATGCCGGAAACGCTGGTGCCGTAGAACGGGAACAGCAGCACGAAGCCGCTCACAATGATCAGCGCGCCGCCGATCATCGAGAGCCAGAAGATGAACTTTTCGCCGCCGTTGAACTTGTAGGCGGGCGGCTCATGGCCGCCGAACATGCCGCCGCCGCCTTTGAACCATGCAAGGTCGGCGCGCGTCGGCAGATTGTTGGCGATCCACATCAGGAACATCAGCACGACGCCGATGGTGAAGGCGAAGCTGACAAAGTTATGCGAGAACTTCGCCCATTCCGACCAGGTGCTGAACGCCGACGCGCCCAGCCACGGCAAGATCAGGCTGCGGCCGAAGGTGATATTGAGGCCGGTGACGCCGAGGATGACGAAACTGACCGCGGTCAGCCAGTGCACGAAGCGCTCGAACACGTTGAAACGCAGCATGGTGCGTCCCGAACGGCCGCCCTCGATGCGTATGCTCCCGCGCCACATGTAATAGACGACGAGCACGGCCAGAATGCCGAGCATGGCGATGCCGCCGATCCATCGCAGCGTGACGGTATGGAATTCGCGCCACTCGCGGCCGGCCGGGTGGATCAGGTTTGCGGCCTTCTTGTCCGGAATGCTCACTTGGCCCGCGATCACGCCGTCATGGAGCTGATTCAAGAGCTGCTGCTCGCTGGTGGCCGCCGTCGGACCGCCCTGCGCGGAAACCGGCGCAGGCGTCGCCATGGCGACGATGAACGCAAGTGCGAGCGCGCCGGCGATCAAGCGCATATGCGCAATAACTTTCGCCATTGCATTTCTCCCTCAATTCAATTCTTCTTCAGTGGCGAAACCGGCGGTGCGGGATTTCATTCCCGCGCCGCCGCGATGCAATCAGGTCGCGATCGATTCGCGATAGGCGGTCTGCCAGCCCCAGGCGCCGGAGCCGTAGCCGCGCTTGGCCACACGCTCCTTGTAGATCTTGGCGATGACGTCGCCATCGCCCGCCAGCAGCGACTTGGTCGAGCACATCTCGGCGCACAGCGGCAGTTTGCCTTCGGCCAGACGGTTGGCGCCGTATTTCTCAAACTCTTCCTTGCTGCCATCGGCTTCCGGGCCGCCGGCGCAGAAGGTGCACTTGTCCATCTTACCGCGCGAACCGAAGTTGCCGACCTGCGGATACTGTGGAGCGCCAAACGGACAGGCGTAGAAGCAATAGCCGCAGCCGATGCACAGATCCTTGTTGTGCAGCACGACCGCGTCCGCCGTGGTGTAGAAGACGTTGGTCGGGCACACCGCCGCGCAGGGCGCGTCGGTGCAATGCATGCAGGCCATGGAGACCGACCGCTCGCCCGGCTTGCCGTCATTGAGCGTGACGACGCGCCGGCGATTGATGCCCCAGGGCACCTCGTTTTCGTTCTTGCAGGCGGTGACGCAAGCGTTGCACTCGATGCAACGGTCGGCGTCGCAGAGGAATTTCATACGTGCCATTTCAATTCTCCCTCACAGGCGCCTTAGGCCGCCTCGATGCGGCACAGCGTGACCTTGGTTTCCTGCATCTGCGTGACCGAATCGTAGCCGTAGGTCCCGCACATGTTCGAAGCTTCGCCCAGCACAATGGGGTCATTGCCACTCGGATATTTCGAGCGCAGGTCCTTGCCTTGCCAGAAACCGCCAAAATGGAACGGCATGAATGCGACCCCGGCGGCGACGCGTTCGGTGACCAAAGCCTTCACCAAAACCTTGCCACCCTCGGGGCTGTGCACCCACATGTTGCCGCCGTCCTTGATGCCCATCTTGCCGGCATCGGCCGGATTGACCTCGCAGAACATCTCCTGCTGCAGTTCGGCGAGCCACTTGTTGGAACGCGAACTCGTCGCCGCCGCCCTCGTATTCGACCAGACGGCCGGAGGTGAGGATGGTGGGGAACTGCTTGGAGTGATCGACCTTCTGGATCGACGCGTACAAGGTCGGCAGCCGCCAAGCCTTGCGATCGGAATAGGTCGGATACTTCGCCACCAGATCGCGCCGCGGCGTGTAGAGCGGTTCGCGGTGCAGCGGGGTCGGATCCGGGAACTGCCACACGATGGTGCGCGCCTTGGCATTTCCGAACGGCGCGCAGCCATGCTTGATGGCGACCCGCTGGATGCCGCCGGAGAGATCGACCTTCCAGTTGGCCTTGTCGCCGCCAACCTTGGCGATGGCCGCCTTCTCGTCGGCGGTGAGATCGCCATCCCAGCCGAGCTTGGTCAGCATGGCCATGGTGAATTCGGGGTAACCGTCCTTGATCTCCGAGCCGGCCGAATAGGAGCCTTCGGCCAGGATACTCACCCCATTGTGCGCGACGCCGAAGCGGGCGCGGAAGGTGAGGCCGCCTTCGGCCACCGGCTTGGAGGTGTCGTAGAGGATCGGCGTGCCGGGATGCTTTAATTCGGCGGTGCCCCAGCACGGCCAGGGCAGGCCGTAGTACTCGCCCTTGCACGGCCCATCCTTGGCGAGCAGCGTGGTCGGATCGAATGTGTGCTGATTGGCCATTTGCAGCTTCATCCGCTCCGGCGATTGGCCGGTATAGCCGATGGTCCACATGCCCTTGTTGTATTCGCGGGTGATGTCCTCGATCACCGGCTCGTTGTTCTTGACCTCGATGTGCTTGAACATTTCCTTGTCGAAGCCGAGCTTCTTGGCGAACAGGTACATGATCTCGTGGTCGACCTTGGCCTCGAACCACGGCTTGAACACGCGGTCGCGCCATTGCAGCGAGCGGTTCGAGGCGGTGACCGAACCGTAGGTCTCGAACTGCGTGGTGGACGGCAGCAGATAGATGCCGTCCTTGCGATCGGGAATGACCGCGGCGAAGGTCGGCACCGGATCGACCACGACCATGAGGTCGAGCTTCTCCATCGCCTTCTTCATCTCGGGCAGACGGGTCTGCGAATTGACCGCATGGCCCCAATAGACCATGGCCCGGATGTTGTTGGGCTGGTCGATGTTCTCTTTCTTCTCGAGCACGCCGTCGATCCAGCGCGACACCGGGATGCCCTTGCTCTGCATCAGCTTCTCGCTGGCGAAGCGGCCCTTGACGTATTCGTAATCGACGTCCCAGACCCGGCACCAATGCTTCCAGGAGCCGGCGGCCAGGCCGTAATAGCCGGGCAGGCTGTCGGCCAGCACGCACATGTCGGTGGCGCCCTGCACGTTGTCGTGGCCGCGGAAGATGTTGGCGCCGCCGCCGGCTTTGCCGATATTGCCGAGCGCGAGTTGCAGCGCGCAATAGGCGCGGGTGTTGTTGTTGCCGTTGGTGTGCTGGGTGCCGCCCATGCACCAGACCAGGGTGCCGGGACAATTCTCGTGCAGCATCTTGGCGACGCGTTCGAGTTGCGCGCCGGGTACGCCGGTGACCTTCTCGGTCTCTTCCGGCGTCCACTTCATGACCTCCTTGCGGGTCTCGTCGAGGCCGTAGACGCGCTCCTTGATGTATTCCTTGTCCTCCCAGCCGTTCTTGAGGATGTGATAGAGGATGCCCCAGACCAGGGCGACGTCGGTGCCCGGACGGAACCGCACGAATTCGTCGGCGTGCGCCGCCGTGCGCGTGAAGCGCGGATCGCAGACGATCAGCTTCGACTTGTTCAATTCCTTCGCCCGCAGGATGTGCTGCACGGCGACCGGATGCGCCTCGGCCGGATTCGAGCCGAACAGGATCATGGCCTTGGAATTGTGCATGTCGTTGTAGGAATTGGTCATCGCGCCATAGCCCCAGGTATTCGCGACGCCCGCGACCGTGGTGGAATGGCAGATGCGCGCCTGGTGGTCGCCGTTGTTGGAGCCCCAGAACCCGTAGAACTTGCGGAACAGGTAGGCCTGCTCGTTGCTGAACTTGGCCGAGCCGAGCCAATAGACCGAATCCGGTCCCGATGCCTTGCGGATCTCCAGCATCTTGTCGCCGATTTCGTTGATCGCCTGCTGCCACGAAACCTTCTTCCACTGGCCGCCTTCCAGCTTCAGCGGATATTTCAGACGGCGCTCGTTGTGCGCATGCTCACGTACCGAGGCGCCCTTGGCGCAATGCGAACCGTGATTGAACGGGCTGTCCCAGCCCGGCTCCTGGCCGACCCAGATACCGTTTTTCACTTCGGCGATGACCGTGCATCCGACCGAACAATGGGTGCAGACGGATTTGACGCGGGTCGCGCCAGACGACAGCGGCCCGGCGGCGGCGGCATCCGCTTTCCTCACCGCGCCGACCGGCAACACACTGGCCAATGCCACGCCGCCGCTGAGCAGGCCGGACCGCGCCAGGAATTTGCGGCGGTCGAGCGAGCCGCCGGCAGCCGGTGCCAGCGCTTGCGTCAGACGAGTGGCCCTTGCGGTACCGTTGGATTTTTTCCTGAGCATTTTTCCCTCCTGAAGTGGGATCCGCTCGGCCCGGTGCTTGACGCCGGGCGGCGAAAACATTGGGTGTCGGTCAGAAGCGCGCGAGCTTGTAGTAGGTCAGCACGTCCTCGCTTTCGCGATAGCCGGCGTGCTGCGGTTTGCGCTCGTCGCGCGCAATGCTTGTCGCCTCGGCATTGGCCGCCAGGCTTGCTCCCGCCGCGCCGATGACGAGGCCCGCCCCCTTCAGCAAGCGACGGCGATCGAGTTGGCCCAACTCTTTCTTCTCTTTGCGCATCGTCAGTCCTCCGATGATTCGGCTGCCGCACGAACGGCTGCACGTACGACAGTGGCGGCTTGCGGCCGCAAAAATGGATTGATCGCTATGCTCCCTACAACTCGCTTGTCTTAATCGCTTGTTCTATTTCTTGATTTTCGTTGACGCGTTTTTCACCGCGTTTTTTAAACCATTTATAAAGTATAGCCCGCGCCTATGGATAAACAATGCGATTTAGGCGCATTACCAAATGTTTATTTGCCTAAAAGCGGCAGATTTATTTTGCACTGCAACAAGTGGGCAGCGAGGTTATTTGCAGAGCGTCTTCGCCCAGCTCGGGCGTCCCACCCTCGGGCTCAGCAGTAGCCGCCTGCTGCGGCGCGACGGAGTCTTCTCCCACACCTGCGTCATTTTTGCTCAGCGCTGTTTCACGCGCGGAACCATCATCCAGGTCCGCACTCGATTCGGAACCTGTTGCGGGAATCCTCGCCGCCTTGACCGGACGGCGCGCCGTCGAGTTCCGCTAGTTTCTCCTCGATCTCGTCGAGATAGCCTTTGCCCACCTGATAACTGGTCTGATCGGGCGTGATCGCCATAAAGGTCAGATGGTGGTCTTCGTTGTAGTCGCAAAGGCCGTCGAGGTTGGCGAGCACGGGATCGCTCACCCACAATTTGCGGAGCGCCGCACGCCTGATGGCTTCCGGTACGTTCTTGGCCATGAACACCGTGAAGTCGGATTGGAACGTGAGTTCCTCGATCGGCGGCAGCACCGGGACATCTTCGGCCGTGGCCGGCGCCGCGTCGGGATTGTTCGCAATTTCGCGCGCGGCGGGCGCGGCTTCTGGCCGTTCGCGCGCCGACGGTTGCCCATCGTCAGGATGAATACGCGCAGGCGCTTCTTCTTGTTGCTCGACCGGCAGCGCGCCACCGCGCCGCGCCGCGGCTTTGCGCTGCGACCACCGGGCAAATTTTCCGCCGAGCGCGTCCGTCATGCGAGGCCTTTTTCACGCTCGCTACGCGGCCGCTTGCCGCCGTATTCGTCCTGGTGACGCTTGTTCTTGCGCTTCAAGAAAGGCTGATCGACGTGATGGCGCGCGACGAACTCGCGCACCCACGCCATAATCTCGGGCGGCATCGGCACGCCCTCGACGATTTCATCGCCGCTGGATGTATAGCCCATCGCTTCATAGGGGCAGACCGTCGCCAGGAAGGGTTCGAATTCCAAGCCGTCGGCGTCTTCATTGCGTCGCAGAACGACGTAAACGACCGGCGACGTTTGCGACAGATTGGTGAGATAACCTTCCGTTTCGCCGCGGAAAAGCTCCAAATCCGGCGTTGCGGCCTGGTAATGCGTCCAGCCGTCGCCTTCGGCCAATAATTTGGCGCGCTCCGGCGCGGCATGCGGCAAAATCCCGATCGGCCGCCACTCGTGGTCGTCCCACGGGCTATTGCTGGCGCGTCGCTCGATGACGGCGCTGATCGGCATTACGGCATCGGCCGGCATGTCGGCTGCTGCTCCGGTCTCGGTGTGGCGGCGGCGGGCGATCTTGTCGTTATGGCCCGCCCTGATACCCGCGTTCTAGTAACGGTTGACGCGGTAATAGTTCTTTACGTCTTCGGCGTTCGGATTGTAGCGGGCCTTCTTCTTCTCCGCGTCCGACTCGGTCGCGGCAGCCGCGGTGGTGGCGAGCGTGCTGGTCGCGGTGGCGGCCACCGCGAGACCCGCGCCCGCACCCATCGCGCGCAGGAAATCGCGCCGACCCAGTTTGCTTTTATCTTTTTTCATCGCCGTATCCTCCTTGTATTCATTCGTTAAGTCGCTTCGCACGGTCTCAGGCCGGCAAATCGAAGGCTTCCGTTTCGATGTCCATGAAGGTGCGGCCGAGCGTTCCCACCCGGCGATAGAAGTCCGCTGCCTGGCTGTTTTCCAGGTCGCTGAAGAAGCGGCCGATCCAGGGCGCCATGTGCTTCTCGAAGATCATGCGATCGGATTCGGGTGGCGCCGGCAGACGGCGGCTGGCCAGTCCCGACATGATTTCGCACAGAATGCCGGCATGATCCTCCGGCTCGACCACGCCTTCGGCGCGCGCGATACCGATGGTCGCGAGATCGTCCCGCAGCCGCGCCAACGGGCGATCCTGCAGAAACCCGGAGAGATAATACGAAGCATAGGGCAAAAGTTCCCCGCGCCCGATGCCGATGAACAGATTGAAGTACTCACGCTCGACGCCGGCGACCTCGGCGCGACCGGCGGCATCGGCGAGCGCGGCATGGGCCAGCCCGAGCGGACTCGCATCGCCGCGCAACGTGGCGAGGTTCGCCAGCAACTGCGCATCCGGCGCGCGCATCAGCAGCGCGGCGATCAGGGCATATTCCTGCGCGCGCGCTGCATCGATTTCGTCGACGTCATTGGCCATCGCTTTTGCGCCGTACAGGTCCGGCCGCAGAACGGTGCGATCAACGCCGGTGACGGCTTCGACCGAAACCACCCGTTCGGCGGGGACGCGGACCCAGTTGGAGACAGACGGTTGGGAAATGCCGATCTGGCGTGCAAGCTCGCTAACGCCGCCGACGGCGCGAATAGCTTCGGACAGGCCCGGTTCCCGCATCAAACTCTTTCTCTTTGGATCGGTTCGAAAGAAAATTACCGCCGCGCCGGAGAGCGGGTCAATAGCGCAAGACTATGGAATACAATCAACATTACGGCAACTCGTGCGGCAAATGCGCCGCCGCGTCTACAAAATCCAATTCCGTAATGTTCGGCGCCATCGGCGTTGCTGCATCGCAGCAAGTTAGCGTGTCAAATCCGCGCCCCGATCAACCGTTTCGGCGCGGTGCGGCGCTCAACTGACCGCCTCCAGGTGCCGGATCGGCAGGCCGGTGATGAGGTTCTGCGGCTTCATGCGGATGGTCTTGTCGGCGGTCATGGCCAGGATCAGATAGACCGGCTCGCCTTTGACCTTGTCCAGCATGAGCGACGGATCGCGGAAGGTGAGCGCGAACAATCCGACCACCGCCGCCATGCTCGTCTCGTCGATGGCTCCTTCGTTCCACAATAAATCGCCGATCCGGGTGGCATCGGCGTCGAGCCCGACATACCAGCTGAGCGGCGCATCGCGCAGCTCGGTGAGCGGCTCGATCTCAACCTCGACGCCGAGCACATGCGCGATCCAGCGCCGCATCGCCTCGGCGAGCGCAACCAGCCCGGCACGGCCGCCGGTCAGATCGAGCGCCATATCGAAACGGTCGCTGCGCTGCCAATAACTTTCGGCGTTGTCGTCATTAAGGATGTCGATTTCGGCTTCGGCCGGAATTCCGAGCATCGAGACCAGCGGCGTAAGCGGCGCGGTATTGACGCCGCCGATGGTCTCCTCGTCGGCCGCCAGCAACGAACCTTCATGCATGGTGACGCGCTGAGTGCGAAAGAACAATTCAGCGGCGCGCACCACGCGCGCATCGGTCACGCCGTCGAGCGCATTGCGCAGGATCACATGCACGAGTTGATTGACGAACAGCGGCGGCGTGTTGCCGATGCCGGTACGCACCAGCTCGGCATAGGCGGCTTCCAGCGTCTTGTGACGCAGCAGGCGGTCGCGGAACGCGATCAGCAACTGCCAGTTCTCGCGCGCATCGGCATCGGCGATCGCCGCGATGTCGGACGCGGCCACCGGCATGCGCGGATGGCTAAGCAGCGCGGCATGCAGCGTGCGCTCGACCGCGCAAGCCTCCGGCGGCGGGATCAGTTCCGGCCGGGCCAGATAGACTTTCAGGAAGTCGTCTGTCACCAGCAGCCCGCCGCCCTCGTCGCGGTCGAGCAGATGATGGCCGCAGGAGAGCCAGAAATCGTTCATCAGCGCCCTCGCATCTCCCCTCCCCCCACGAGCCCTCGCGAGTGGCGGGGAGGGGTCGGGGGTGGGGGGAAAAATTCTCGATCGAAGATGCTGAAATACCCCCCACCCCGGCTCGCATTGCTGACGCAACGCGGGCCGACCCTCCCCGCCGCTTCGCGGGGGGAGGGTAAGGTCGGCGTCCGGTCGAACATTTCACTCATTTGCGCTCCCGTTCGGCCATGGCGATGAGATCGACCTGCTCGTCCGGCGGCGCATCATCATCGCCCTCGACTTCGAGGAAGGAGAACGCGCGCGCCGGCTTGGCGCCTTCGCGCGGGCGCAAGGTCCGAAAACGTTCGCGCACCGCGCCATCCTCGAAAACGCGATGCACAGCGATCAGGGTGTCCTGCGGCTGCGTGCACAGCAACTCGACGAAGGCAACCTCGTCCTCCGCCGCGGCCGCCGCCGACGGCAGATCGGGCGCACCGAAATTCCGCATCAGTTGCTGGGCCAGCAGTTCCACCACATTGGCGCGATCGGCATCGCTCGCCTCCACGATCTGGGCCAGCGTCGACCAGCCGAGCGAAGCCACGCCGAGAAATCCGCCACGGAACGCCGAGCGTGTCTTGCCTTCCAGCGCCGACGCATCGCGGTTCCAGAACGCGAAAGCGCCCGACACCGCCCACTCGCCCGGCTCGGCCGCCTTCTCGAACACGAAGGTGTCCGACGGATCGAGCCGTATGGTGCGCAACAGCTTCACGCCCGCGGCCCCTTCGTCGCCGGATCGAACCAGGCCTGCGCGGCCAGCCGCGGCAAAAACTTTTCCCGCTCGACCTCGGGCTTGCCCATGCGGCGCACCAGCAGATCGCCGTTCTCGTCGATGTCGCGGCGCAGGCCCTGCTCGACCGGCAGCCGCTCCAGATAGCCGCGCGCCACCGCGCCGAAGCCGTGCTCCTGCCAGGCGTCGATGGCGACCATGAAATGGCGGGCGAAACTTTCCACCACCCGGTCGGTCATGACGCCGGCAAAACCTTCCTCCGCCAGCGCGGTGACCAGCGGGTTCATGCCCGGCTCGGAGCCGCTCATCGAAACCGTGCGGATCATGGCGCCGAACACCAGCCAGGGCGGGATTTCGTCCTCCTTAATTCCTTCCGGCCAGGCCAGGCGGCCGCCGCCCACCAGGCCGAGATTGACCGCGATCGAATCCGGCCACGCGATGGTGATGGCGGTTTCCGGTTCCGCGTGGGCGATGAGCGCATCGGTGAGCGCCGCCATGCCGGCATAAAAGGCGCGCCGCGCTTGCGCCAGCGGCTGCTCCGGCTCCAGCACCAAGGCGAATTCGGCGAGGTCGAAACGCCCGACATAGACCAGCGTGCCGGCACCCTGCGCGGGCGCGATCGATATTGCATGCGCGAAGGCGTCGCCCAATTCGCGCAGGCGCACCAGCGTGAATGGCGGCGGCAGCGTTAGTTCCGGCGTCAGTGGGCGAGCCCGCGTCTGCAGCGGCATCGATCCTCGCTGTTACTTTCTTATTTGAACACATATAATTACGCTGCATAAGGTCCCGAGGCCAGTCCCGCGGCCGCGCGGATTGACGTGAAGGCGGCGCCAGAGGCGGCATTTTGCCGTGCAAAAGCGGGGACCAACGAAAAGGTTAGTAAGCCCCATGGCCGAACGGCCGCGCAAAATCCTGATCTGTTCGTGCGACGACACGATGCCGCTCGACGGCGAGGCGGTACGCAGCGTCTGCCGCGGTGCGGATGTCATCGAAGGCCGCCAGCTTTGCCGCGCCGAGCTCGAGCGCTTTCGCAAGCTGGCTGCCGGCGGCGAGCCGATCACCGTGGCCTGCACGCAGGAAGCGCCGCTGTTCGAAGAGGTCGCTGGCGAGATCAAGGACGCAGCCGAGCTTACTTTCGTCAATATCCGCGAGACTGCCGGCTGGTCGAAGGACGCACGATTGGCCGGCCCGAAAATGGCGGCGCTGATCGCAGCAAGCGCGGAGCCGGTGCCGGAGGTCGCTTACGTCCCGCTGAGCAGCGAGGGCGTGACGCTGATCTACGGCAAGGACGAACAGGCAATCGAAGCCGCCAATCTGCTGAAGGACCATCTCGACGTCACGGTGCTGATCAAGCCGTCCGCCGACCTGCCGCCGCGACCGGTGACCGAGTTTCCGGTGGTGAAGGGCGCCATCCGGCAGGCCCAAGGCTATCTCGGCGCTTTCGAACTGACGGTCGACGACTATGCCGCGCCCATTCCGTCCTCGCGCGGCAAACTCAACTTTGGTCCCGCACGCAAGGGCGCGGTGTCGCGCTGCGACATTATCGTTGATCTGTCCGGCGGGCCGTCGCTATTCCCGGCCGCCGATCTGCGCGACGGCTATCTGCGCGCCGACCCGGCGATCCCGCCGCCGTGTTGCGCGCCGTGCTCAAGGCGCGCGATCTGGTCGGCAGCTTCGACAAGCCGCGCTACATCAGTTTCACCGATGATCTGTGCGCGCATTCGCGCTCCAAGATCGTCGGCTGCCGCCGCTGCCTCGATCTCTGTCCGACCGGCGCCATTACGCCCAACGGCGATCATGTGACAATCGACCCGGCAATTTGCGCCGGCTGCGGCCAGTGCGCCGCAGCCTGCCCGACCGGCGCCGCGGCCTATGCCCTGCCGCCGTCCGATGCGCTGTTGCGCAAATTGCGGGCGCTGCTCGGCGCTTACCGCGAAGCGGGCGGGCAACAGGCGGTGGTGATGTTTCACGACGCCGAGCACGGCGGCGCATTGATCGACGCGCTGGCGCGCCACGGCGACGGCTTGCCGGCAAATGTTTTGCCGGTGCAGGTCAACGAAGTCACGCAAATCGGATTGGAATCGGTTGCGGGCGCTTTTGCCTATGGCGCATCCGCGGTGCGCTTGCTCATTCGCGCCAAGCCGCGCCACGATGTGGCCGGCCTCGCCAAGACGATCGCGCTCGCGCAGCCGATTCTTTCCGGTCTCGGCTTTGCCGGCAGCCGCGTCACAGCAATCGAGACCGACGACCCGGATGCGCTCGGCCAAGCCTTGCGCGCCATCCCCGCCATGGTCGGCGCGGCCAAGCCCGCCAGTTTCTCCGCCATTGGTCTCAAGCGCGATGCGGTGCGGCATGCCTTGCGCGAACTGCACGGGGTCGCGCCCACCCCGGCCGACATCGTGGCCCTGCCGCCGGACGCGCCATTTGGCACGGTCGAGGTCAAGGTGGAGGGCTGCACGCTGTGTCTGTCTTGCGTTTCGGCCTGCCCGACCGGCGCGCTGTCGGACGATCCCGAGCGCCCAATGCTGCGTTTCGCCGAGGACGCCTGCGTGCAATGCGGATTGTGCAAGACTACCTGCCCGGAAAAGGTGATCAGCCTCAAGCCGCAGATCGATTTCCGCGCCGCCACCGCGGCGAGCCGCATTATCAAGCAGGAAGAGCCCTATTCATGCATCCGCTGCGGCAAGCCGTTCGGCGTCAAGAGTTCGGTCGAGCGCGTGGTTGCCAAGCTGGAAGGCCGGCACTGGATGTTCAAGGATTCCAAGAAGCGGCTCGACGTCATCAAGATGTGCGCCGACTGCCGCGCCGCGGCGATGACGGAAGAGAATTTCGATCCCTTCGGCGCGCCGCAGCGCCCGGCGGTGCGCACCACCGACGATTATCTGCGCGAGCGGGAGCAGGAGAGGAAAGGCGATTCCTAACCGTCATTCCAGGGCGCGAGCGCAGCAAACAAATCGGATTGGCGGAGCTACTTCTTCATCGCCGCCTTTGCCAGAAACTCCACCAGCGCCTTGCGGTCCTCCGCCGAGCCGATCTTCTGCTCCGGCATCTTGGTGCCGGGCGTGTAGGTCATGGGGCCGACTTCGAACATTTTCGAAACCGTCTCCGGCGTCCACACGATATTCATGTGCTTGAGCGCGTCCGAATAGCGGTAGCCCGGCAGCGTCGCGATCTTGCGGCCGAAAATTCCGTGCAGGCTCGGGCCCGCCTTGTTGCCCTCGTCGGGCGAGAGCGTGTGGCAGGCAACGCAAGCGCGGAACACTTGCGCGCCGGGGTCATTGGCGTAAGCCGCCAGCGGATCGTCGGGTGCCCCGATCACCACGCCGCCGATCGGCTCGCCGCTCACCGCGTCCCAGCGGCGGATGGTGCGGTCGGTGCCGCCGGTCAACAAAGTGCGGCTGTCGGGAAAGAACGCCACCGACCACACCGGCAGGCCGGGGCCGACCAGCGTGTGGTCGAGCTTGCGCGCCTTGCGCTCGATTACCGCAACCGAGCCGCGGATGCCGGCGGCAGCCACCAGCTTGCCGTCGGGCGAGATCGCGACCGCGATGATGGGAGTGGCCGACGCCTGCAGCTCGGCGCGCAGTTCGCCCTGCGGCGACAGGAAATAGACTTTGCCGTCGGCGCCAGCCGCGACAATCTCGCCGTCGGGCGCGATCGCCACGGAATTAAGCGGCGTCGGTAAATTGCGCACCGTCACGCCGCCATCGAGCTGCCAGATACGCAAGCTGGCATCGTAGCCGGCGCTCACCAGCGCGTTTCCGTCCGGCGTAAAGGCAACGCCGTTGACGTTCTGACTGTGGCCTTCCAGCACGCGCGGCGTGCCGCCGGCGAGCGGCCACAGCCGCACGCTGTGATCCCAGGACGCGGACGCGAGCAATTTGCCGTCCGGCGACACCGCTAGACCGACAATGGGCCCGCTATGGCCGTCGAGCACTTGGTCGGGCTGCGGCTGCCCTTGCGTCCAAATCGCGATATGCGCGTCGGCGCCGGCGGTGATGATGCGACCGTCCTTGAGCCAGGCGACCGCGTTCACCGCGTTGTCGTGGAAACGCATCACCTGCTCGGCGACGTTGCGCGTGAGCGACCAGCGGATCGCCGAGGTGTCGAAGCTGCCGGAGACGGCGTGGCTGCCGTCGGGCGAGATCGCCAGCGCGCGCACCGGCCCGCCATGGCCGCGCAATTGCGCTTGCGCCACGCCGAAGCCCAGCGGCAGCAGCAGCAGCGCGACGCAGCAGCGTTTGATCCAAAATGCCATGACCGTGGTCTAGGAGGGAAATTAGCCGTCAGCAGGGCACATGGCGAGGGCCCGAGTTGCCGCCGGCCTGCGACCTGACATGAATTGTTATGCCTACCATTCTGTCAAGGCAGATACCGATCAATGAGTTAACCGATACTATACGATAATCGGGGTACGACATGGTTTCGTTTCATCAGGACATCGATCGTGACCGATTGCATCGGAGAGAACGATCGCCCGCGTTATTATACGCGGCAAGAGAGATTGTTTCCGGGTCCCATTCTTTGGGCAGCGCTCGCCGCCATTGCCGCAGTCGACGCCATATGGTTTGCAATAAGCGAACGATTGTCGCTCGATCCATGGTCTGGGCAATCGATCGCGCCGGCCGTCGCGCTACTAGCAATACTGCGCAACTACTGCCTGACCAGATCTGAAGCCCGTCTGCAGCGGCTGTACGTTCCAATGGCGGGCGCCTTATTCATTATACTCGCCTTCATGGCGCTGCGCGTCCTGAATCATCTGACGATGAGCATACCATTTGCTTATGTGGATGACGGGCTGGCGAAGCTCGACGCGATCTTGGGATTCAACTGGCTGGCTTATGCCGAATGGGTTGCCGGCCGGCCGCTGGTTGTAAAGGCATTCCAGCTCTCATACACGGCTCTGACGCTCGTCGCCATCGCGGTCTTCGCTATCCTATTTGCCGCAAGAAGAATCGATCGCGCCCGGGAATTTGTCCGTCTCGTCTTCTGGAGCGGTCTGGTGACAACGGTCATTGGTTTGTTCATTCCCGCAAAAGCCGCGATGGATCGATTTGCCGCTTCGGATTTGCAGGCCATCTTTGGACCGGATGCGGGAGTTTATCCTATCCCCTATCTAAACGTACTTCGATCAAATGTTCCGCACGTGCTCAATCTTGATGAATTACCGGGATTGGTCGCAATGCCGTCGCTCCACACAGCCTGCGGTCTGCTGATCGCATATTCCTACCGCAAAATCTGGCTGCTCCAGCCGTTGTCGATTATGTATGCGGTTGTGATGATCGCCTCCACGCCGATCATGGGCGGCCATTATTTTGTCGACCTCATTGGCGGCGGACTTCTGGTCGCGGTTGTCATATTTGCCGACAACCGAATCAGGCATTCCGTTGGAGCGACTTCGCCAGCCGGCTTGCCGGTCTCGTACGCCAAGTTGACGACAAACCCGCAATGAGAGGCGCGGCATTGGCACAACCGCGAAGCCTCGCCGCAAAATGAAATTTCTTTCCTACAATCTTCGCAACGCGGGCATTCGCGAAGAAGAAAACACCGACATCTGGAACAACTGGCGCTTCCGGCGGCACGCGGTCATTGACCTGATCAGAAAAGCAAATCCCGATGTGCTGGCGTTGCAGGAAGATAGCGAAGAGCAACTACAAGCCATCCGGCACGGATTAAAGGAATCTCATGCCGTTTTTTGCGATCCGGCATTCTACGAGGCCGACAATGCTTATGATGCGATCCTCGTGCGCAACACGCTGAAGGTCTCCGGCAGCGGATCATTCTGGATCTGCGGCGACGGGAAGAAGCAATCGAAAATCGGCGGCTCGATCTGCATCCGTCACGCTACCTATGTGCGGTTACATCTTTCAGACGCTTCTCTGCTGGTCGCCAACGTGCACCTCGATCATACAGACGATCCCGCGGTGAAGCAGCAAGAAATAGAAGTCCTCATCGATCGGCTGAGCAACCTTTCAGGGAAGCCGCCGACACGGATGATCGTCTTGGGCGATTTCAACAGCACCCCGAACAGGCAGCCGCATTTCTTGCTGGAACAATATGGCCTGCGGGATTCGGCCTGGCTTCGCAGCAATGAAGAAGCAACGTGCATTCATTGGACGAAGTTGCCGGCTTCCGAGCGGATCGACTACATCTGGGTCTCTGACGACCTGAAGGGCGCCCTCGCGGACTACCAGGTCATCAGCGGCGCCTACCGCCGGCAGGACGGCAGCGCCGGCCATGCGTCGGATCATTCCGCAGTGTTCGCGCAATTGGATTTTTGAACACGTTTGATATCGGCATGGCGCGCCAGCGGGCCAAGGTGGCATCAATCGACGGGCAGCATCCCGAGCACGCTGATGCGTTCGCGCACGCTTTCATCGCGCAGCGCCGCCAGGAAGGCCTGCACCGCCGGGCGGTCCTTGCGGCTTTCGACGAGCAGAAAATCGTAATGTTCCGGCGAGACCGGCAGGAAGCCGAGGCCGTAGAGCTTTGCCACCGGCTCGATGGCGACGCCCCAGTCGGCGCGGCCTTGCGCGATCGCGGCGGCCACCGCGTTGTGCGACTTCGGCTGATTGGCGTAGCCGGGCGGCTTGCTGCCGGCGAGCAATTATCGATCAGCACGCGGGTGCCGGCGCCGGCATTGCGATTGACCATCAGCGCTGCGCTATCGGCAAGCGCCGTCTTGAGGGCGTCGCGCGGTTCACGCCCTTCGAAGCGCCGGTCGCCGGGGCGGAACAGAATGCCTTGCATGCGTTGCCAGCCACGCACCAGGCGCAAGCCGGGCGTCGCCAGATGCACATTATAGTGTCCGCTCGCCGGATCGATCAGATGCACCGGGGCGATGTCGCATTCGCCGCGGCTGGCCGCCGCCACGCCGCCGAGACTGCCCACGGCCAGCGTGCGGGCGGAAAAGCCGCGCTCGGCCAGCGCACCCACCACCACGTCGAGCGCCACGTCGTGGCTGCCCATGATGACCAGATCGGGCGCGCGCGCGGCGCTGCCGATCAGGGTCACTTGGGCGTTGCTGCCGGCATCGAGCGCGGAAGCGAGCGCGTCGATCTCGAGAAAGCCGTCGGCCTGCGAGAAGCTGGTCACCGAACCGGAGCCTTTGCCGGTCGGAAACGCGATCGGACCGTCCTCGCTGTCGATCAGCGACACCAGCACGAATTCCTTGCGGCCGAGCTCCGACGCCACGCGCACCGGCACGCGCGCGGTGAGCGTTTGCGCGGCTTCCGGCGGCAGCCCGGCGCGGGCGCGGATCACCGGCGCGACAAAGGCGTGGAAGGTGAAGATCGCCGAGGTCGGAAAGCCGGGCAGCACCACGATCGGCTTGTCGCCGATCACACCCAGACAGAGCGGCTTGCCGGGCTTGAGCGCGACGCCATGCACCAGGATGCCGGGTTTACCCAGCCGCGACACGATCGCGTGCGACAGATCGCCGGCGCCCTTCGAGGTGCCGCCCGAGAGCACCACCATGTCGCTGCCCGCCAGCGCCTGGCGCACCGCTTTTTCCAGCACCGCCGCGTCGTCGGGAAACGCGCCCATGGCGAGCGGCTCGCCGCCGGCTTCCGCTACGGCCGCGGCAATGATGGCGCCGTTGCTGTCGTAGACACCCGCCGGCTTGAGCGGTGAACCCGGCGCCACCAGCTCGTCGCCGGTGGAAAGCACCGCCACCTTGGGCCGCCGCACCACGTCGACTTGGGCGAGGCCGCAAGCCGCCAGCATGCCGATCTCGCGCGAGCCGATGCGCGTGCCGCGCCGCAGCAGCGTCTCGCCGCGCGCGATGTCGGAGCCGGCGTAGGACACGAATTGCCCGGGCGCGGCGGCACGGCGCAGCTCGATCGCCGGCGCGCGCTCAGCCATCAATTCGGTGTGCTCGATCATCACCACCGCGTCGGCGCCGCGCGGAATCACGCCGCCGGTGGCGATGGCCGTGGCGGTGCCGGGCTTGATGTCGAGCACCGGCGCATCGCCGCAGGCGATCACCTCGGCATTGAGCCGGAAGATTTTCGGCGCGGCATCGTTGGCGCCGACCGTATCAATAGCCCGAAGGGCAAAGCCGTCCACATTCGAGCGGTCGAACGGCGGCGCATCGACCGCGGCCACTACGTCGTGCGCGAGCACGCGCGTGAGCGCAGCGGAAAGCGGCATGGTCTCGGCCGCCAGCGGCGAAAGATCGAGATGGCGCTCGAAGCGGGCGCGCGCCTCGTCGGCCGACACCACTTCGAGGAATTGCTCCTGGCGCGCGGCCGCGCGCACGCGCGCGAGCAGTTCGGCATTGGCGTCCGGCCGCGCCTTGCGTGTTTCGCTCATTCGATTTTTCTCATGGCCACGGCCTTACCTGAACCTGTGTCCCCGCGGCATAGCCCTCGCTGTCGGCCGGCACCAGCATCCACCCGTCGGAACGCGCCAGCGCCGACAGCGGCAGATATTTCGTCGCCAGCGGCTCCGCCCGATCGCCATTGCGCCGCACCGGCACGAGTTCGGCCAAGCCCACCGTGGAGGCGACCTTGCGCGCCAGCGTCAAGGTCTCGCCCGATTCATGGCCGTTGGCCTTGGCCGCGGCAAGGCAATCGAGCATGCGCCGCCCGACCACCAGCCAAACGCTCAGCGCCGCGTCCAGCCGTCCCGGCAGCAGCAATACCGGCCGCGTTCCGACAAATCCGAGCGCGGCGGTCTCGCCGGGCGTGAGCGCGATGCCGTGCACGGCGAGCCGGCCCGCGCGCGCCAGCGTCCGCACGCTGGTATCGTTGCGGCCGCTGCCGGTGCCGCCGATCGCCACGATGGCGTCGGCGTCGTCCGCCGCCAGCGCGGTGTCGAGATCGCCGCCGGCTTCCTCCAGCCGCGGCGCGCCGCCGCGGCGCTCGCTATCGCTCGCCAGCAACCGCGCGGCGGCATTGACGATTGCCGCTGCCGCGCAGCGGCAATACGCGAACGCGCGGCTCGCGCACGCTGACGCGCGCGCAGCCGGCAGCATCGAGCGCGGCGAGATCGGTGCTGCGCAGCCGCTCGCCGGCGCGGCGCAGCGGAATGCCCGGATCGCAATCGCCGCCAGCCGGCAATACGCCGTCGCCCGGATTGACGGTGACCAGCGCCTCGGCGCGGCCACTGCCCACCTTCACCGCGTCGAATGGCGCCACGCTGTCGGCACCGGCCGGCATCGGCTGTCCGGCCTCGACGCGCTGCGGCATCCGCATGAGCAGCACCGGCGCATAACCGCCGGCGCCCAAAGTGTCGTCCGCGGCGAGTGCCCAGCCGTCCTGCAAGGCCATCGCCGCATCCGGGCGCGCGGGCGCCACCGCATCAACCGCGAGTATGCGCCCTGCGGCGGCAGCCACATCGAGCGTGCGCGGGGTGACCGGCTTCACCTCGGCGGCGATAGTGGCCAGCACCTCGGCGAGCGGCGTCAGCCGGGCAATCGTCTGTATCGTGTCGGTCGCCGCAGCCATTTTGCCGTGCTTGACCTCGTTGCGCCCAGAATATTCAGTCTACCTCAACAACGCGACCGGCACAGCGCAGCATTTCGAGCCATCAACTCGGGGGTAGACCGCGTGTTTACAGTCACAAAGGACAAGGCACTGCTGACCACCACCACCGGGGCGCTGCCCCGGCCGAGCTGGTACACCGAAAACCTGCGCGGCCTGCCGCTGGCGCAAGGGTTTTCCCGCCTGGCCTATCGCGAGCAGCATTTCGACTGCCTGGCCTGCCATGTGGCGGCCCAGCATCGCGCCGGCATCGACATTTTCGTCGATGGCGACACAAGGCTCGACGACGACGTCGCCGGGCGAGCCTGGGTGAGCTACGTCACCGAGCGCGTCGCCGGCATCGGGACGCCGCGCGTGGAGGTGCCGCCGGCGGGCTTCATGGCCGACAAGGGCCCGGGCGACCTGATGTGGGAGGTGATCGAGACCCGCATGACGCCGCCGGTGACGGCCAAGATCGGCGAGACCAAGCTGCAGCTCGACCGCGCCTACAAGGCGATCGCGCCGATGACCGACAAGCCGGTGAAGATCGGTTCGATCTCGGCGCAGATCCTGGCGCTGATGCTGGCCAACGAGCATTACAAGAACCGGCTCGATCTCTTGATGGATCTCTCCGCCGCGCTCAACAAGGAATACCATGCGCTTGCCGACGCCGGCGCGCCCTTGCTGCAAATCGAGGAGCCGGCGATCCATCAGATCGTCAACGATCCCAAGCAGCCGATCAGGCCCGAGCAATGGGTGGAGGCATTCAACGTCGAGGTGAAAGGCCTGCGCGACAAATGCGAGGTCTGGTGCCACACCTGCTGGGGCTCACCGGCGGCGCAGCGGGTGGCGAGCACGGATCAATCCTACAAGGCGGCGCTGCCCTATCTCGACCAACTCGACTGCGACGTGCTCACGGTCGAAGGCGCGTTCAACCGCGGCCTGGACCTCGAACATTTCGGCACGATGATTTCCAAGAGCAAGAAGATCGCGCTCGGCGTCATCAGCCACCGCACGCTGCAGGTCGAGCGGCCGGAGGAGATCGCCGATCTCATCCGGCGCGCGCTGAAATATATCGAGCCGGAGCGGCTGATCCTGACCAGCGATTGCGGCTTCGGGCGCCAGTCGATGAGCCGCATGCACGCGTTCTACAAGATGGTGGCGCTCACGCGCGGCACCAATATCGTGCGCAAGGAGCTGGGCTTGCCGGAAGCCTATATCCCGGCCGCCGATCCGAAGCTGTCGATGGTGCCGCTTCCCTTATGACCGAGAAGATCATGAACCTGCGCGGCCTGAAATGCCCGCTGCCGGCGCTGCGGGTGCGCAAGATGCTGTCCGGTTTGAATGCGGGCGACCTGGTCGTAGCGGAATGCACCGATCCGCTGGCGGCGATCGACATTCCCAATCTGCTGCGCGAGACCGGCGACACGTTGGAAGGCAAGGCGAAGGCCGACGGCGTTCTCACCTTCCGCATCCGCAAGAAATAAGCCGGGGAATTATTTCGGCCGCAGCAGCTCCGGCGGATTCCATACCACGGTCCGCCTGCCGTTCTTAAACACCGCCAGCGGCTGCGCGATTTCGGCCACCGCCTGTTCGGGCGTCTGCGCGTCGAAAACCACGACATCGGCCGGATTGCCGGCGGCAAAGCCATAGTCCTTCAGATTGAGCAGACGCGCCGACGAATGCGTCAGCATGTCGAAGCACTCGCATAATTGCGCCGGGCGGTCGACCTGCAGCACATTGGCGTAGAGATTGGCAATGCGGATCAGCGAGCAGTCGCCATAGGGCGTGGCCGGATTGAGCACGTTGTTGGTGGACAGCGAACAGGTCACGCCGTGCGCGGTGAGAAAATTCGCATCGGCGACACCGCGCCGCACGCTATGCTCCTGGTCGCGCCCCATCAGGAATAGATCGGTCGCCGGCAACACCGTTACCGCAATGCCGCTGTCGGCAAGGCTCTTCGCCAACACCGCCAATCGATCCGGCGGCAACAGCGACAGCTTGGCCATATGGCCGACCACGACGCGGCCGCCGCGTTTGTATCGATCGGTCAATTCGCGCACCAGGTGGATGTCCATGGTCTCGGCGGTATTGCCGACGTCGAGGTGCATATCGATATCGACGTCGAATTCGCGCGCCAGTTCGAAAATACGCATGATCTGGCCGGCGGCGTCCTTGTCGTAGCGCGGCGCGCCGCCGATCAGCTTGGCGCCGCGCTTCAGGCCTTCGACCAGCAGTTCGTCGGTGCCGGGATAGCTGATCAATCCCTCCTGCGGGAACACGCAAATTTCGATGTCGATCGCCCATTTGTATTCGTCGATCAGCGCCTGCACGCCGTCGAAACCGCGCATGCCGATGCCAGGGTCCACTTCCACCTGCGTGCGCATGCGGGTGGCGCCATGCATGATGCATTGCTCGAGCGTCCGCGCCGCGCGCGCGTGCACGTCCTCGACCGACATGTCCTTTTTCACGGGCGTGACGCCGAACACCGGACTGAGCGTGGCGCGCGCCTGCGGCGCGCAGCGATCGATGATGCGCGACTTGTCGAGATGAATGTGAGTCTCGATCAGGCCGGGGCAGGCCAGCCGGCCTTTGGCGTCATAACTTTCGGCGTCGGCCCGCAGTGCCCGCTCGATCGCGACGATGCGGCCATTCTCGATGCCGATGTCCAACGGGCCATCGGATAGACGGCCGGCCAGGCGCGCGTCGCGGACGATGAGGTCCATCGGATCGATCCGGCCGCGCCGGCGCCTATCGGCCCATCATTCCGCCGCCACCGCGCTCGCGCCGCGCCGTTGCGCCTCGCCGGAAGCGGCAAAGGTGCTGGCGAAGCTCTCGATGTCGGCGACGGTGACGCCTTTGACGGCGTTGCCCTGGCGGCGGTTGTATTCGACGGTTTCGAGTTCGGTCCAGAACGTGTCGTTGAGCCGGTTGATCATGTTGAACATCGCCGAAGCCAGCGTGATCTCGACGATCTCGGCGTCGCTGAACAGGCGCTTCATGGTGTCCCACAGCATCTTGTCGCTTTTGGCGGTGTTGAGCGTCACCGCTTCGGCCCAGGCGATCGTTGCTTTCTCGCGCTCGTTGAACAGCGGGCTGGTCTTCCAGGCATCGCCCTGCATCGCTTCGAGCTGCGCCTCGCTGACGCCGAGCGCCTGCCCGTAGATCGAGGTGTGGGTCGCGCAATATTTGCACTCGTTGGTCATCGACGTCTTGACGGTGGCGAGGTTGCGCAGGCGCACATCCGACACGGCGCCCACATTGGGCTGACGCACGGCGGCGACGAAACCGATGAACCAGCGCGCGAGATATGGCGTGTGCGCCGACAGGATGCGTAAGAGATTGGACGAGCGGCCGAGCAGCCGGGTCGAGCCGGCGAGCGTATCCTTGGCGACGCCGGTGGCGTCGGCATCGGAAATTCCCGGCAGGCGTTGCGTCATGGTCGGTTTCCTCCCGTGAGCTTATATTGCCGGGATCGTATTCGCTTTCGCGCCGGCCCGAAAGCGCGCTGTCGCTCAGGCAACACGCAGGGCGGCCCGCCCGGTGACCTGTCCGCGCTCGACCAGATCGTGCACTGCCTCGGCCTCCTGCAGCGGCCGCACGACCGTCACCAGCGGCCACACCTCGCCGCGCGCCACCAGATCGCAAGCCTCCAAAACTTCGACGCGCGTAACATAGCGGCTGCCGAGGATCGCCTGCTCTTTCTGGAGCATGGCGTGCGCCGGCGCCTGGAACGGCTGCGACGCGCCGCTGAGAATGACCAGCCGGCCGCGCCGGCCCAACGCCTTGACGCCGGCCTCCAGCATCGCGGTGGCGCCGACATAGTCGATGACCACGTCGACGCCGGCGCCATGGGTAAGCTCGCGCAGCGCCTCGACCACGTCGCCATCGCGCGGATTGACCACCGCGTCGGCGCCGGCCTTGCGGCAGGCATCGAACTTGTCGGCGGCAACATCGACCGCGATCACCCGCGCCCTCGCCCACTTCGCCATCATCACCTGGTGGATGCCCAGGCCGCCGCCGGCGCCGATCACCGCCACTGTCTCACCGGCCTTGACCGAGGCGCGGCGCAGCACTTTGTAGGGCGTCGCCAGCGCGTCGGTGATGACGCCCATTTCGGCGGGATGCGCTTTGTAATCGAGCCCCTCCGGGTACTTGATGAAGATGTGCGCCGGCAATTTAATGTATTCGGCATAACCGCCGTCGCATTCCATGCCGACTTGCCCGCCGGTGTTGAGGCAGAGCGGCTCGAGATTGGCGAGGCAATAACGGCAGTGGCCGCAGCAGAGATAAAAATAGGCGGTGACGCCATCACCGGCCTTGAGCGAAGACACGCCCGCCCCGACCGCGACAATCTCGCCGGTAATCTCGTGGCCGATGATGCGCGGAAACTTGATTTTGCGGCGGCCGGCCTTGGCGTGTTGGATGGTCAGTCCCGATCCGCAGGTGATGACGCGGGCAACCGCTTCGCCCGGGCCGGCGACCGGATCGGGCACCTGCGCCAGCTCGAACGGGGTGTTCGGCCCCCGCAACACCATTGCTTTCATGCGATTTCCCCCCGCTAGCCTGGCGGCGCGTGCCGCCGTCATCCTTGCGCTTGTCATGTCATCTTGATTGCCCGACATTGACAAGACACGCGTCAAGCTTGGGAACAACAATGATCAATGCCGCAATGGTCGGCCTCGGCCGCTGGGGTCAGACGGTGCTCGGTTCAATCCAGGGCAAAAGCGAGCGCCTGCGCATCGTGCATGGCGTGACCAAGGAGCCCGAACTCGCGCGCGAACTGGCGGGCAAGCATGGTTTCCGGCTGTCCACCGACCTTCAGGATGCCATCGCGGACCCTGAGGTGCAGGCGATCCTGCTGGCGACGCCGCATTCGCTCCATGTCGAGCAGGTCCGCATGGTGGCCGCCGCCGGCAAGCCGGTCTGGTGCGAAAAGCCGCTGGCGTTGACCCGCGCGGAGGCCGAACGCGCGGTCGCCGCGGTACGCTCGGCCGGCGTCCCGCTCGGCAGCGGCAACAATAAACGCTGTTTTGCGTCGATGAGGGAACTCAAGCGCGTGGTGGACTCAGGCGAAATCGGCAAGGTCCTGCATATCGAAGGGCATTACTCCAACGAGCACTCGACGCGCGTGTCCGGCGGCTGGCGCGACGATCCGGCCGAATCGCCGGGCGCCGGCATGACCGGCGCTGGGCTCCATGTGCTCGACGCCTTCGTCAACCTCGGCGGGCCGATTTCCTACGTCGATGCGCGCTCGATCGCCAAGAAGCCGCCGCCCGACCCGCGCGACGTGGTGGCCGTGCTGGTGGAGTTCGCGGGCGGCGTCACCGGCGTGATGGGCACCGTGCGCGCCGCGCCGATGTTCTGGCGCTGTCACGTGTTCGGCACAGAGGGTTCTGCGGAAGCGCGCGGCGAAGACACGCTGATCGTCGCCAAGATCGCCGGGTCGACGGAGGAACGCACCTATCCGCATGTCGATTCGCTGCGCACGCTGCTCGAAGCCTTCGCCGATGCGATCGAGGGCAAGGCGCCGTTCCCGGTGAGGCCGGAGCAAATGCTCGACGTGATCGGCGCCTTCGAGGCGGTGATCGCCTCGCTTGCCAGCGGTGCGCCGGTGAGGTTGGCGTAGGGCGTGTGCTTATGAATTAAGGCGAGCGGGCGGTGTGCATTTCAGCCGCACTTTAGGGAGCGTCATCTGAGCCATCAAAATATTGATTTTGAATAGCTCATCGGCCTGTCAGGTCGACAATCCGGCTTTCGCGAGGCCTTCGGCAATCCGCCGGACGTCTTCTTCCCGCTTGAATGGTTGCCGGGCGAAATGTTCACTAAAGGAGTATCTTGGATTAATCTCTTGGAGTTCGCGCCAAATGCGACGGGCCTCGTCGATCTCACCGAGATGACCAAGAGCGGAAGCAAGCACGGCGCGTGTCATATCTGTCCCCGGCACGAGGAGAACGCGTTGCCTTAGCAGAGCCGCCGCAGTTTCATACTTGCCAGCAAGCAGGTACGCCGTGCCAAGGAAGTGGAGATATTGTTGACTCCAAGCCGGGTCCAGACGCATAGCGCGCTCGATCGCCGGAATCGCTGCCAGCGGTTGCCCCGAGTAGGCACAAATGGTGCCGAGAGTGGCGTAGGCTAAAGCGAAGTTTGGGTTAAGGGAAAGCGCGTTTTCGGCCTCGGACTTCGCCCGGTCGAGGTCCTTTCCGAACATTGCGGCCATCGATGCGGCAAATCGCGCAAGCGGTTCGTTCGGGTCCTTCTGGATTGCCAGTTCCGCATTGTGCTTGGCGACCTGCAGCGAGTTATCAGGATTATCGCTCCAACGATTAGAATAGTCGAAATTGTACGCCCAACTGAGACCTGCATAGGCTTGCGAATAGTTAGGGTCGAGTTCCAATGCCCTCGTGAAGAGCTTTAGCGACTGTTCGAACTTCTCGCGGTTCTTGTCCTGCCCAAGCAGGAACTCGCGGCCGCGAAGAAAATAGTCGTAAGCATCGATATTGTGCGCCCCGCTGTGGGCAATCTGCGCATTTTCGGCTGGGCTGAGCGTCACTTTGAGCGCGTCGACGATCCGGCGCGTGACGTCGTCTTGGATTTCGAAGATGTCCGTCAGGTCCCGGTCGTAGCGCTCGGCCCAGAGGTGCCCGCCGGTTACGGCATCGATGAGCTGGCCGGTAATCCTGACCCGGTTGCCCGCCTTACGTACACTGCCTTCGAGCACGTAGCGCACGCCAAGGTCGCGGCCGACCTGCTTCGCGTCGATCGCCTTGCCCTTGTAGGTAAAGGTGGAGTTGCGCGAAATCACCATCAGGCCGGAGACCTTCGACAAGTCGGTGATGATGTCTTCGCTGATGCCATCGGAGAAGTACTCCTGGTCCGCGTCGCCCGACATGTTCGTGAACGGCAATACGGCAATCGACGGCATCTCGACCCTAGGCTCTGGATTGGCGGCAGCGGATCGCTTGACGGTGGCAACGATCTTGTCGGGATGCCACGTCCAGATCCGGATCGGGCGGTCGATATTTTTGACATTTATGTCGCCGCCATCCGTGAAACGAACGTCGATCCGATTGCCGACGCTCTCGTTGACGATCGAGGAGACGCAGATTCCACCAGGCTCGGCGAGCGGCTCCAGGCGCGCGGCAATATTGACGCCATCGCCGTAAATGTCGTCGTTTTCAATAATGACATCGCCAAGATTGATGCCAATTCGGAGTACAATGGTTGGTTGGGACGCTTTTTCATCCGGCATCGAGGCGCCGGAGCGTTGCACCGAAAGCGCACAGTTCACAGCATCGACTACACTGCCGAACTCGACGATGGCACCATCGCCCATCAGCTTGACGATGCGGCCGTTGTGGGCGGCGACGGCCGGGTCGAAGATGGTCTCTCTATGCCGCTTCAGGGCGGCCAGCGTACCCGCCTCGTCAGCCCCCATCAGGCGTGAATAGCCAACCACGTCGGCCGCGAGAATGGCGACTAACCGCCGTTCGACCCGCGCCTCGACCATGAAAATTGCCCCTACTCACGCGATTTCGGACAGAATTTCGCTATTGGGTCATATGCGGACATCCCGTGATGCCTAAGATTATGTCCGCTTTGCCCCTATAGCAGACATTAGGCGGAGAAGCCGCGTCGCCATGTTTCCCCTCGCTTATGAGTCCGGGGCCTGGCGCTCTTGGTCTCCGCTCGTCCCCGCGAAAGCAGGGACCCAGTGCGGAATTCGCTGCCACCGAGATCATCGCGTTGGATTCCCGCTTGCGCGGGAATGAGCGGAATATGGCTACGCCGCCAGCCGGCGCGCCACTTTCATGCGCTGCACGTTGTCGCCGGCGAGGTGGTTCCAGATGAAGGCGTCGCGCACCAGCTTGTCGGCGTGCGCGTCCATGCGGCAGC
The DNA here is from genome assembly GCA_963789455.1 of uncultured Alphaproteobacteria bacterium. Classification (GTDB taxonomy): domain Bacteria; phylum Pseudomonadota; class Alphaproteobacteria; order Rhizobiales; family Xanthobacteraceae; genus Pseudolabrys. The sequence continues at coordinate 285,854 of CAWBLD010000009.1, forward strand.
CGTCGGCGCCGCGCACCTCCATGTAGAGCTCGGTCACCTCCTGCACCACATCGGTGGAATAGTTCATCGCAAGGCCGGCGTTGCAGGAATGGATCTTCACGTCGTGCTCCCAGGCGACGCGCATCACGAAGGAACGCAGCGCCTCGGTCAGCATGAACATCTTGTTAACCTGCAGTTGCACGCTCTGTTGCGCGAACAGCTCCTGGCCGCCCTGTTGCGTGGTCTTGGCGTATTTCATGGCCGTCGCGCAGGCGTCGTCGCAGATACCGAGCGCGTTGGCGCACAATTCGAGGTCGCCGAAGATGTCGCCGCCGGTGGTGTCGCCGCCGCGGCCACCGGTCTTCTTCACGGCGCCGCCGACGTCGCCGACCACATTAGCATGCGGCACGCGCGCGTTCTCGAAGATCATCTCGCCGTTCTGGTAGAAGCGCCAGCCGCTCTTGTTGAACACCTTGCCGATGCGGAAGCCGGGCGTATCGCGCGGCACCAGGAACATGGTGGTGCCCTGCTTGAGCGGCACCGTCGAATCGGTGCGCGCGTCGATGAAGAACAGCTTGCCGACCGGCGCATTGGCGATGAAGGCCTTCTCGCCGTTGAGGATCCATTCGTCGCCCTTGCGCTCGGCCTTCAGCTTCAGGCCCGCCTTGGGATCGTCGGGCGGCAAGCGGTTGTCGGAGCCGGCGCTCGGCTCGGTGATGCCCTTGCCGAGTACATAGGTGTCGTCGGCGATAAAGGCCGGGAGAAAGCGCTTCTTCTGCTCTTCGGTGCAGACCTGCGAGATCAGATGGCTCCATTTCCAGTTCTGGCTGAACGCCTTGGAAATCGCGCTGTCGGCCTTGGCGAGCTCCGCCATTACCAGCGCCTGCGTGACGAAATCGGTGCCGTGGCCGCCCCATTCCTTCGGCACCGCCAAGGTGCGGAAGCCGAGCTTGGAGCCCTTCTTGATGATCTCCCAATCCCAAGTCTCGCGCGCGGTCGGAATAGCGTCGCGTTCGAGCGAGATCGGGCGAATCTCTTTTTCGGCGAATTCGCGCGCCTTCATCTGCCAGGAGCGTTGTTCGTTGCTCAGATTGAAATCCATGGGAGCATCCTCATCTGAAATTGTTCGTTGTGGTCATTCGCCGGCCAGCGCCAGCGCGCCGGCAGCGGCACGGCGGTAGCCGGCCAGCTCTTCCGCGATGCGCAGCTTGGCGTCGGTGTTACCGTCGCCGGAGTGGAGGCAGACGCGGGCATCGTGGATATATTTCTGCAGCGGCATGTCGCGCATCACGCCCATGGCGCCGAATATCTCGGCCGCGTCCTTGGTCGCTTTCATGATGGCCTCGGACGCGAACACCTGCGCGATGGTCGTGAGCGGTAGATCGGACAGGCTGCGGTCGGCGATGGCCTCAGGATGATCGGACGCCCAGGCCGCCTGCCAGACGGCGGCGCGCGCGACCTCCAAGCCGATCACGATCTCGGCCAGTTTCGTAGCGATCGCCTGATGCTCGATAAGCGGCCGGCTGCCCTGCACGCGCAGATGCGCATAATCGAGCGCGGCCTCGTAAGCGGCGCGGCCGATGCCGAGGTTCAGAGCCTGTTGCAGCGGATTGCCGCGGCCGGGCGCGGCAGTACCGGTCAAGAGCGCCGCCGCATCGTCGCCGAGCCGATTGCCGACCGGCACCCGGCAGTCCTTGAACGTGACCTCGCCGCACGAGCCGTGCGGCCAGGGCATTTCTTGCGCGCGCACGCTGAGGCCGCCCGCATCCGCCGGAACCAGCAGCACGCTCGTACCTTCGCGTCCGGGAATCGTGACCAGCACAGCGAACAGCCCGGCGATCGGCGCATTGGCGACGCAATCCTTGACGCCGTTGACGATAAAGTCGTTGCCCGATTTCGTGGCAGTTGCCTTGACCGCCGGTTCGGTTGCCGGCGGGCGATGATAATTCACGCCAAGCCTGGTGTCGGTCTCCGCTTCGTGGGCGGCGAACGCCAGATGGAAACGGTCGGTGTTCAGGAATTTCGGCAGGAAAGCGTCGCGCTGGGCGTCGGTCATGGCCAGATCAAACATGAGATGAGCGAGCCGCGCGGTTTCCGAGAGCATGGCGGCGATATCGGCATCGCCCGCGGCCAGCTCCTCGGTCACGATGCACGAGGTCAGCGCATCCGCGCCGGCGCCGCCGAGCGCTTCCGATAAGGCGAGCGTGCGCAGGCCCAGCTGCGATGCCGCATCGATCTGCGCCGTCAACAGGCTGCGGTCGCAGACATCCAACCGTTCGGCCTTGAGCGCGACCGGCTTGATTTCGCGCGTGACGAAGTCGCGCACCGTGTCGCGGATTTCCAACTGTTCGGGACTGAGGTGAAGATTGTACATGTCATTGCCTATTCGAGTTTGCGCTGTCGTGCGCTATTGCAGCACAGCCGCCACAATGGCGTCGCCCATGTCCTGGGTGCTGGCTTTGCCGCCCAGATCCGGGGTCAAGTGTTTGGCTTCGGTGATGGTTTTATCGATCGCCGCCTGCATGGCGCCGGCGGCGGCCGTGGCTTTCGGTTCGTTGTGCTTGCGGCCGAGGAAGGCCAACAGCATTTGCCCCGACATAATCATGGCGTAGGGGTTGGCGATATTGCGGCCGGCGATATCGGGCGCCGAACCATGCGTGGCCTGCGCCATGGCCTGGCGCTCGCCGATGCAGAGACCGGGCGCCAAGCCCAGCCCGCCGACCAGTCCGGCGCCGATGTCGGTCAAAATGTCGCCGAACTGGTTGGTGGTGACGACCACGTCGTATTGCTGCGGCGCCATCACCAGTTTCATCGAGATGGTGTCGATCATCGCCTCTTCGAACGTCACGTCGGGATAGTCGCGCGCGACCTTGCGGCATTCCTCGGCGAACATGCCGCAGGCGAGGCGATAGACCGGCTCCTTGTGCGCGGCGGTGACCTTCTTGCGCGGCCGCGTGCGCGCGATCTCAAAGGCTTCGCGCGCGACCCGGTTTGATCCCTTGCGGGTGATGACGCGCATGGCGACGGTGATATCGTCGTTCGGTCGGAACTCCGGCGCGCCCGCCACCACCGTTTCGGAATAGAGCATGCCTTCGGAGGTCTCGCGCACGAACACGATATCCACGCCCTTATGGATCGATTTGATGTTCGGATACGACCGCGACGGCCGCACGGCGGCGAACAGCTCGTATTTCTTGCGCACCGGCGGCATCACCCAGGTCGAGTCGTTGCGCGGGTAGGCGGCATGGCCGATCGGGCCCATGATCCAGCCGTCGAGCCCCCACAGCGCTTGCTCGGTGATGGCCGGCAGGGTGTGGCCGTGCTGGTCATGGCCATGCTTACCAATCGGTAATGTATGCCAGTCGATGGCGAGGCCGGAGCGCGATGCCGCAGCCTTCATGACCTTGACGCATTCGGGGACGACTTCATGACCGATGTCGTCACCCAGCAGAATTCCAATCTTCAAGCGGAGTCTCCTGGACGGCGGTTTGGGTAGGAATTGGGGAAAAGGCCCCCTGGGTCGGTGCGCGCCGCCCACATTTTGCGCAGCGGCAGGCTAGCGCCGCGATGGTCCCTGATGCAACCGCCGCCCGGGCCGAGGGGGTATGCGGCAATAAGTCGGCGCGCGGAGCGACAAAAATTGCCACGCGCGGTCCATTTGCGGTTAAATGGGCACCCGGCTGACCTGCCGCCGCAATACACCAAATGCGTGACGGGTGAACCGGACAAAAAATGTTCGACGCCGGCCCCTGGCCGGCAAGTTGAATTTCGCGGGAAACGCCATTGGGAGGAAGACATGGGCTCACGCCACTCGGCACGGGCATTCGCTAAAATAGCACTTCACGCAGCGCCGTTCGCCGCCGCGGCAATGATTGCCGCCACCGCCTCGGCTTATGCAGCGGACTTTACGCCGCAGGAAAAAGCTCTGATTGAAGCCGCCAAGAAAGAAGGCTCGGTCACCGTTCTCAACCCGCAATTCAGCGATTGGACCGGCCAGCATCTCGGCGAAGGTTTCGTCAAGCGGTACGGCCTGGGGCCTAACTTCAAGTTCAACAATCTGCGCAAGGGCACCGGGGCGACGGTGGCGCAGACCCGGCAAGAGATTCAGGCCGGCAAGCACACCGTCGATATTCTCATCGTCAGCGCACCGGGATTTTTCGACGAGGCCGCCAAGCGCGGCGCCTTCGAGAAACTCGACAGCGGCTATTGGAAGAACCACGCGGAAGGCGCCAAGGCCGCCGGCCAGTATTCCAATTATCCCTACGTCGTCGTGCCGTTCGCCTACACCTTCCAGCCGGTCTGGAACTCATCCTGCCCGGGCATGGAGCACTTCAACGCGACTTCCTATGCCGACGTGCTCAAGCCCGAGCTGAAGGGCAAGACCATCGCCTCCGATATCACCAAGAGCTTCACATACACCAACACCGCGTTGGCGCTGCAAGAAGCCGGCATGAATCTCGACGATCTGTGGACCAAGCTCAAGGCGACCGATCCGCTAGTCGAGTTCCGCACCGAGCCGAAGATGCAGATGGTGGTCTCATGTCAGCGTCCGCTCGACATGTGGAACCTGAGCGGACGGGCCTATCAGGATATTCTGAAAAAGCCCGAACTGATCAAGGTGCTCAAATTCGGCACCTACAAGGAAGGCCAGGTCATGCTCGGCAACCAGGCCGCCGTGATCAAGGGCGCGCCGCATCCAAACGCCGCCAAGCTGTTCATCGAATACCTGCTGAGCAAGGAAGGCACCGACGTCTTCGTCGTCGGCGAAATGATGTACAGCTTTATGAAGGACTACACGCCGCCGAAAGAAGCGGCGCACTATCTGTTCGATACCAAGAAGACGAAGATGATAGGACTGAAGGACTGGGTCGCCGCGCAGGGCAAGTTCAAGCAGCTGCGGGCGGACTGGCAGGCGAAGTTCCAGTAGACTCCACGTCACGCTGGCGGGCCCCGCTGTCGATCAAGCGGGGCCCGTCCAGGCAGCCGTGGGCGCGGCTTTAAGTGCACCGCAGACGACGGATATTGCCATGAGCACGCAGACGCTGGCGGAAACCGCCCTGCAGCCGGCTACAAGCCGGTGGCGCAGCATGGTCACTCAGGAAACCGTGGCAACGCTGGTGGTCAGCATCATCGTCGGGGCCGCGGTTATCCTGCCGCTGCTGGTCCTGGTGATCAGCAGCTTCCGGGTGCTCGACACCAGCGGCTTCGACACCAGCTGGGGGCTCGACAATTACCGCACGCTCTTCACCGACCGCGTCATTCCGAAGGCCTTCGTCAACACGCTGATGATCAGCTCCGGCTCCACCGTGCTGGCGACGTTTTTCGGCGTGTCGCTGGCCTGGATCAACGCCCGCACCAATTGTCCCGGCCGCGACAAGCTCGAGCCCTTTAACCTCATTCCGTTCTTCCTCAGCCCCTTCGTTGGCGCCATCGCCTGGCACAACCTGGCGGGCGGCAAGACCGGATTGCTCAATAGCTGGGCGCGCGATTATTTCGGCGCGCACGGCAATGTGCTCAATGTCGACAACATCTGGGGCGTGATCTGGGTGACCGGCATATTCTTCGCGCCGCTGGTCTATCTGTTCGTGGTCGGCTCGCTGCGGCGCATGGATCCTTCGCTCGAGGACTCAGCGCGCACCACCGGCGCCGGACTGGTGCGCACCGCCATGACCGTCACCCTGCCGCTGGTCGCGCCCGGGATTTTGTCCGGCGCGATCATCGTCTTCGTCACCAGTGCCGGCGAGTTCGGCGTGCCGTTCAAGCTGAGCGCGCCCTATGGCTGGCAGACGCTCACCACGCAGATCTTCTCCAAGGCGGTGGGCGACGACGCCAACCTTTATCTCGGCGCGGCCATGAGCATGGCGCTCGGCATCATCACCGTGCTGCTGATCTGGATTCAGCAGCGCTATATCGCGCCGCGCTCGTTCACCACCGTGACCGGCAAGGGTTTCCGCCCCAACGTCATCGATCTCGGGCGCTGGAAATGGGTAGCCCTCGGCTTCAACGTCACGTTCCTGCTGATTGCCGTCGTGCTGCCGATCCTCTGCCTGCTGGTAGTGAGCCTGCATCCGGTCTGGCAGGCCGAGATCATTCCGAAAGACCTGACGCTGCACAATTATGTGCGCACGCTGTTTTTCTGGGCGCCCGATCATATCTCGGCGGCGACCAACGGCATCTACAACAGCTTCATCCTCGCCTTTGTCGGGGCGACCATCGCCATGACCCTGTCGCTGGTGGTGAGCTACATGATCCACCGCACCAAGGGGATCGGCGCGCGCCTGCTCGATTTTCTGTGCGTGGTTCCGGTCGGCTTTCCCGGCATCGTGCTGGCGATGGGCGTACTGGTCACCTACATCAAGACGCCGATCTACGCCACGCTTTGGATTATCCTGCTCGGCTACATCACGCGCTTTTTCCCCTACGGGCAGCGCAACGTGTCCTCGGTGATGCTGGCGATTTCGGAAGAGCTCGACCAGAGCTCGCGCATGGCGGGCGCATCGTGGTTCACGACGCTGCGCCGGATCACCATTCCGTTGCTCAAGCCCGGGATCTTCGCCGGCTGGGTGTTGCTGTTCATCATCTTCCTGCGTGAGCTGTCGATCTCCATCATCCTTTATACTTCGGGAACGGAAACGCTGTCGGTCGGCGTGTACTACCTGGCCAATTACGAAAATGAGACGCTCACCTCCGCGCTGTCGATGGCGCAGACCGTGGTGCTGCTGATCTGCATCTATGTCTTCCGGCGCATCGCCGGGCGTGAGGCGTTAACGGCTTGATCGCGGGGAGCACGCTCGGCGCAATGGAAAACAAGAACACGGCCGACCAGTACGTCGAAGTCCAGGGCCTGGTGAAATTGTTCGGTAACGACCGGGCGGTGGACGATGTCTCGTTCAGCGTCCCGAAGGGGAAGTTTCTGACGCTGCTCGGACCGTCCGGCTGCGGCAAGACCACCACGCTGATGAGCATCGCCGGCCTGCATACCATCGATGCCGGGGTCATCCGCGTCGGCGGGGTGGTCTACACGGCGCCCGCCGAGGGTCTTTTTCTGCCGCCGGAAAAGCGCGACATCGGCATGGTGTTCCAAAGCTACGCGATCTGGCCGCATATGACGGTGGCCGAGAACGTCGCCTATCCGCTCGAGATCCGTAAGGTCGAGCGCGCCGAAATCAACGCCCGCGTCGCCGATGTGCTGCGGCTGGTGGGCTTAGGCCAGATGGCGGACAAGCTCGCGACGCAGCTCTCCGGCGGCCAGCAGCAACGGGCGGCGCTGGCGCGGGCCATCGTGTCGCGGCCGCGCCTGCTGCTGTTCGACGAGCCGTTGTCCAATCTCGATCTCAAGCTGCGCGAGCAGATGCGGATCGAGCTCAAGCGCATTCAGCACGAAGTCGGCATCACGTCGATCTACGTGACGCACGATCAGGCCGAAGCGCTGGTCATGAGCGACGAGATCATCGTGATGAGCAAGGGCCGCATCCAGCAGAAGGGCGGCCCGCGCGAAATCTACGCCCAGCCGATCAACGCCTATGTCAGCAACTTCATCGGCGTCGCCAATCTGCTCAAGGGGCGCGTGGTCACGGTCACCGCGCCGGGCCGCGGCGAGGTCGAGATCGCCGGCAACGGCCGCCCGGTTCAACTGCCGTGCCTGCTCGGCGCCGGCATGGCGGCGGGCGCCGAGGCGGTGATCTCGGTGCGGCCCGAGAACGTCGAGGCCACGCGCCAAAATGGCGGCGGTTCTTGCCTGGAAGGTGAAGTCATCCAGGCGATCTTCCTCGGCAATAGCGTCGACTGCCGCGTGCGCTGGGGCGAGTTCGAATGGAAAGTCCTGGCGCATCCGCGCAGCGGCCTGAAGACCGGCGAAAAGGTCTATCTGCGGCTTGACCCCGAGCACACGCTGGCGGTGCTGCCATGAGCACGAATGTCATGGTCGAGCTCGAGCATCTGCGCAAGAATTTCGGCGCCGAACTGGCGGTGAACGACGTCAACCTCGCGGTCGCGCAAGGCGAATTCGTTACCCTGCTGGGACCGTCCGGCTGCGGCAAGACCACGACGCTGCGCTGCATCGCCGGGCTGGAGCGGCCAGATGGCGGCGAAATCCGCATCGGCGGCGACGTGGTCGCGGCACCGGCGCGCGGCATCTATCTCAACCCCGAGGACCGCAATATCGGCATGGTGTTCCAGAGCTACGCGGTCTGGCCGCACATGACCGTGTTCGACAATGTCGCCTATGGCTTGCGCGTTCGGCACGCGCCGGCCGACGTCATCAAGGAACGCACCACGAAGGCGCTCGAACTGGTCGGCCTGCCGCACCTCGCCGACCGCTATGCCACCAAGTTATCCGGCGGCCAGCGCCAGCGCGTGGCGCTTGGCGCGCGCCATCGTCTACGAGCCGCGCGTTATCCTGTTTGACGAGCCGCTCTCCAATCTCGACGCCAAGCTCCGGGAGCAAATGCGGGTCGAGCTGGTGCGGCTGCAGAAGGAAGTCGGCATCACCTCGATCTATGTCACGCACGATCAGTCCGAAGCGCTGGTGATGAGCGATCGCGTCGTGGTGATGAACAACGGCGTGATCCAGCAGATCGGCGATCCGCAAACGATCTATGCGCGGCCGGCCAATGCCTTCGTGGCCAATTTCATCGGCGTCGCCAATCTGATGCAGGGTGTGCTGCTCGGCCGCAGCAACGGCCATTGCGATGTTGAAATCGCCCTCGGCGAAGGCCGCGCGCCGCTGCGCGTGCAAGCCGCCGGCGGCGAAAACGCCGTCGCCGGACAGCAGATCACGCTGAGCCTGCGGCCGGAAGACATTGCGATCCACTTCGAGCGGCCGGCCGGCGTCGCCAATGGCAATCTGTTCGAGGGCGAGGTGGTCGATACCATCTATCTCGGAAGCCTGCTGGAATGCCGGGTCAAGGTCGGGCGCTATGAGGTCGGCATCCAGCTCGACCATTACGAACAGATCGCCCCGCAACAGAAGGTGTTTCTGTCGTTCAACCCCGACCACGGGCTGTGTCTGACGGAATGAAGCGTTTTATTTGCGCACGATCTATTGCGAAAACCGCATCCCACTTTTCGGGATCATGCGCTAGGTCACCGTCAACCCGCCATCCAGCACAAGGGTCTGGCCGGTGATCGAGGCCGCGCCCGGGCTGGCGAGGAAAACGGCGGCGGCGGCGATTTCCTCCGGCGTGATGAAGCGGCCGCTCGGAATGCGGGCGAGCATGCGCTCGCGCGCGGCGGCGTCGAGCATCTTCTGGCGCGAGGCGGTGAGCACGGTGGCCGGCGCAATCGCATTGACCCGGATGTTGTGGCCGACCCATTCGATCGCCAGCATGCGCGTCATCTGGATCATTCCGCCTTTGGAGATTCCGTAGATCGAACGCCCGGCAAAACCGGTAAGACCATGGGTCGAGGCCAGGTTGATGATGCAGCCGGGACGATTGCGGGCGATGCAATGCGCCGCGAAGCTTCGCGACATGAAAAAGGCGCCCTTGAGATTGGTGTTGACGACGTCGTCCCATTCCGCCCAGGTCACCTCGACCGCGGGCTTGAGCAGCGGGCGGCCGGCATTGTTGACCAGAAGATCGATGTCGCCGAAGGCTTCGACCGCGGCGGCGAAGGCTTGCGCGATATCGTCCTCGAGGCGCAGATCGAGCCGCACCGGAACCACTTTGCGGCCCTGCACGGCCGGGTCGCGCAACAGCGCATCGAGCCGTCCGGTGTCGCGGCTGGTGACCGCAAGATCGTAGCCCGCGCGCGCCAGCGCCGCAGGCAATGGCGTAGCCCAGACCGGTCGACGCGCCGGTGACGAAGGCGGTGGGATTATCCGGCGATGTCATCGAGCATGATCCATTTCTGTTCGGCGGCGCTGCGATAGCAGGCTTCCGCCAGTTGCACGTCGCGGATGCCCGCGGCAAGATCGCAAGTTAGCGGCGCGCCGGCAACAACGTGGCGCAGGAAATTTTCCCAGCCGACCCGGTAGGGATTGCGGTAGGCCGCCGCGCCGGCGACCTCGTTCCATTGCGCCGCGATAATCGGCGCCGATATCGACGTCGGGATTAAAGCGCCGGATGGTGGGCGTTTCGGCCTTGCTTTGCGTCCAGCAGCGATGCAAGCCGGCAAACGCCGAACCGCCGGTGCCGTCGACCTGCAAGGTCATGAGATCGTCGCGCCGCACCCGCGTCGCCCAGGAGCAGACGATGGCGCCGACCGCGCCGCTCGCCAATTCGGCGAGGGTCAGCGAGGTGTCGTCGACATCGACCTGAAAACGCTTGCCCTCCTCGTCGACGCGTTCGGGGATCGCGGTCGCCGCCGCCGTCACCACCCGGCGGATGGGCCCGAGGATCCCTTCGATCACGTAGCGCCAGTGCGGAACCATGTCGCTGGTCAAACCGCCGCCGCCGCTGCGCCGGTAGTTCCAGCTCGGCCGCTGGCTCGGCTGTTCGGCGCCGTCGAACACCCACCAGCCGAAATCGAGCCGGAAGCCGGTGACGCGGCCGAAAAATCCGTCCTGCGCCAATCCCAGCAGTTTCTGCAGCCCGGGCAGGTTGAGCTTGTCCTCGACCGCGCCGGCTTTGAGCCCGCGCGCTTGCGCGGCGCGCCACAGCGCAAGCCCCTCGGCCACCGAGGGCGCCACCGGCTTCTCGCTATAAATGTGCTTGCCGGCGGCGATCGCCTTGCTCAATGCCGACAGGCGCTGCTTGGTCGCCGCCGCGTCGAAGAACACCGGGAAGCCCGGCTTGGCCAGCGCCGCATCGAGGTCGGTGGTCCAATCGTCGATGCCGTGGCTTTGCGCGATTGCCGCGAGCCGCTTGGCATCGCGCCCGACCAGCAGCAGGCGCGGCACGATGCGATCGGAGCCTACGCTGAGCCCGCCTTCGGCGCGGATCGGCGCCAGCGCGTTCGCCAGATGCTGGGTCGCGCCGATGCGCCCGGTGGCGCCGTTGAGAATGATACCGATGTCCTTGACCGCCATGGCCTCTCTGACCCGTCATAGTATGATGCGATCCTGCAGCCCCGCGCAACGCAGGTGTCCAAGTGTCCCGCCATATCGTCTGCCTCACCTTCGATTTCGATACCCAGTCCAGCTTCATCGCCCGCGGCCTGACCACGCCGACGCCGCTGTCGCGCGGCGAGTTCGGCGCCATGGCCTCGGGCCGGATTCTCGGCTTCCTGAAGTCGCGCGGCATCAAGGCGACCTGGTTCATTCCCGGCTTCACCATCGACAGCTGGCCGCGCCAATGCGAAGCGGTGGTCGCCGGCGGGCATGAAGTGGCGCATCACAGCTGGGCGCATGTTCCGCCGGCAAACCAGAGCCGCGCCGAGGAGGAAGCCGATCTGGTGCGCGCCAACGAGACAATCGCACGTCTCACGGGGCGCAAGGCGCGCGGCTACCGCTCGCCGTCGTGGGACTTGAGCGAGCACACCATCGATCTGCTGCTGAACCACGGCTTCCGTTACGACTTCGAGCCTGATGGGCGCCGACTATCTGCCCTATCGCGCGCGGCGCGGCGACGTCGCCAAGGCTGGGCGAACCGTTCCGTTTCGGCGAGCCGACCGGCCTGATCGAAATGCCGATCAGCTGGTCGCTCGACGATTATCCGCATTTCGAATTTTTGCGCACGGCGCAGACCATCATGCCCGGCCTGCAGCCGGCGCGCGCCGTGATGGAGAGCTGGCTCGACGAATTCCTCTACATGCAGAAGGCAGTCGACTGGGGCGTGCTCACTTACACCATGCACCCGTTCGTAATCGGACGCGGCTACCGCATGCTGGCGCTCGAAGGGCTGGTCGACCGGCTCGGCAACGAGGGCGCCGTGTTCATGACCATGGAGGACGCCGCAGCGGAGGCCGCAGCACGGCTCACCGGCTAACGTCCGTTTATTTAAGGTTGAAGCATTGCCGCACGTACGACGTGCACCCTCTCCCCCGAGGGGAGAGGGTGGGGGTGAGGGGGCAAGTGACTCTCGATGGGCAATATCCCCTCACCCGGCGCCCTTCGTGCGCCGACCTCTCCCCATGGGAGAGGTGAAAGCTGCGGCACGCCGCGAATCAATCGCAAACAATTATGCGCTAGCGGCCGGCGGCGTAGCCCTGCATGCCGCGCGGATTGGCCGCCGCCCGGCGGCGATTGCCCACGCGCGAGGCCGCGGTCAGCCGGCCTTCCGACCAGGCGGGACCGACTTCGACTTCGTGGCCGCGCGCCGCGCAAATCTTTGATAGTCGCCTCCGGCACGCGTGACTCGACCACCAGCACGCCGGGCCGCGCGGTGCGCGGCCAGAACGAGATCGGGAAATGCTCGGAGTGCCAGGCCGGCGCATCGATCGCTTCCTGCAAATTCATATTGGCGTGCACGTGGCGCAGGAAAAATTGCGCGATCCACTGGTCCTGCTGATCGCCGCCGGGCGAGCCCCAGACGAGATAGGGCTCGCCGTCGCGCAGTGCCAAGGTCGGCGACAGCGTCGTGCGCGGGCGTTTGCCGGGCACCAGCGCGGCCGGATGCTTCTCATCGAGCCAGAACATTTGCGCCCGCGTGCCGAGGCAGAAACCGAGCTCGGGGATCACCGGCGAAGATTGCAGCCAGCCGCCGGATGGCGTGGACGACACCATGTTGCCCGCTGAATCGATGATGTCGAAGTGCACGGTGTCGCCGATCACCTCGCCGAGCCGGCCGACCGTCGGCTCGCCGGCGCCGAGGCTGCCGACGGCGGCGCGCGGGCCTTCCTCGCGGTGCAACTGAATTTCGCCGCCGAATCCGGCCACGATGCCGGGCCGCAATTCCAGCGATGCCTCATTCGAGATCAACTTGCGCCGCTCGGCGTTGTATTTATCCGACAGCAGAACATCGATCGGAACCTCGACGAAATCGGGATCGCCGTAGAATTTTTCGCGGTCGGCAAACGCAAGCTTGGCGCACTCGACCAGGAGATGGATGAATTCGGTGCCGGCCGGATCGAGGCCGTCGAGATCGAAGCCCTTGAGCAGCGCCAATTGCTGCAACAGCACCGGGCCCTGGCTCCAGACGCCGGCTTTGCACACCGTGTAGCGGCCATAGTCGTAACTGAGCGGCGCCTCCACCTGCGGCTGCCAGCGCGCCATGTCGGCGCCGGTCAGCACGCCGCGGTGGCGCTCGCCGGTGACATCCATGACCTCCTGCGTGCGGCAGAACTTGTCGATCGCTTCCGCGACAAAACCTTGCGACCATGCCCGGCGGGCGCGCTCAATCTGCTGGATACGGTCGCTCCCTGCGCTTTCGGCTTCGCGCAGGATGCGGGTATAGGTTTCGGCGAGCTTGGCGTTGCTGAACAGCACGCCCGGCGCCGGTACCTTGCCGCCCGGCAGATAGATCGCCGCCGAGCTCGGCCAGTGCTCGCGAAACAAGTCTTCCACCATGGCGATGGTGGCGCTGGCGCGCTCGACCAGCGGATGGCCGTCGCGCGCGTAGGAAATCGCCGGGGTAAGCACGTCGGCCAGCCGCATGGTGCCGTAGTCGCGCAACAGCAGCAGCCAGGTATCGAACGTCCCCGGCACGCAAGCGGCGAGCAATCCGGTGCCCGGCACCATGTCCAAGCCGAGCCCGCGGTAATGCGCGATGGTCGCCGCTTGCGGCGCCTGCCCTTGGCCGCAGATGACTTCGGGCTTTGCGCGCTTCACGTCATAAAGAATGACCGGCACGTCGCCGCCCGGCCCGTTGAGATGCGGTTCGACCACCTGCAAGGTGAACGCGGTGGCGACCGCGGCGTCGAAGGCGTTGCCGCCCTTTTCGAGCGTAGCCATGCCGACCGCGGTCGCGATCCAATGGGTCGTTGCCACCACGCCGAAAGTGCCGTCGAGCTCCGGCCGCGTCGTGAACGGGTTTGGATTGATCTTGGAGACGCCAGCGCGCATCAACTGCTTTCTCATTTTATTTACGGGTGTCGAGCCAAATTCCGCTCATTCCCGCGCAAGCGGGACTCCAGTTCTATAACACATTCATATCGTATTTGGCCCCTGGGTCCCCGCTTGCGCGGGGACGAACGGAGGCTTTCAAATCCCCGCTACCGCAAATGACACGCCACCAATTGCCCCGGCTTGACCTCGCGTAAAAGTGGCGTTTCCGCCCGGCAGCGATCGACCGTATAAGGGCAGCGGGTGTGGAAGTGGCAGCCGGAGGGCGGATTGATCGGGCTCGGCACATCGCCTTGCAGCACGCGCTTTGCCCGCTTGACGCTCGGATCGGGCACCGGCACCGCCAGCAGCAGCGACTCGGTATAAGGGTGCAAGGCCTTGGTGAACAGCGTGCGCTTGTCGGTATATTCGACGATACGGCCGAGATACATCACGGCGATGTGGTGGCTGATGTGCTCGACCACCGCCAGATTGTGCGAGATGAACAGATAAGCGAGCCCCATTTCGCGCTGCAAATCCATCATCAGATTGAGCACCTGGGCCTGGATCGAGACGTCGAGCGCCGACACCGGCTCGTCGCCGATAATCAATTTCGGTTGCAGCGCGAGCGCACGCGCGATGCCGATGCGCTGGCGCTGGCCGCCGGAGAACTGGTGCGGGTAATTGTCCATCTGCGCCTTGCGCAAGCCGACCCGCTCGAACAATTCGGCGACGCGTTTTTTCACGTCCGCTCCCCTGGCGGTGCGGTGCACGCGCATCGGCTCGGCCACGATGTCGCCGGCGGACATGCGCGGATCCAAGGAGGAAAACGGATCCTGGAAGATGATCTGCATCTGCCGCCGGTAAGGCCGCAGCTCCGTCTTGCTCAGACGCGTGATATCCCGGCCGTCGATCATGATGCTGCCGGCGGTCGGCTCGATCAGCCGCAGAATGGTGCGCCCGACGGTGGATTTGCCGCAGCCGGATTCGCCGACCAGGCCGAGCGTCTCGCTTGGGCGAATCGAGAAGCTGACGCCGTCGACGGCATAGACGGTGCCGTCGGCGCGCTGCAGCAGCCCTTTGTGGATTGGGAAATGCTTCTTGAGGTCGCGCACATCGAGCACGGCCGGGCGGCCGCCGGAGCCGTTGACTGGCGTTCGCTTCAGCCATTGCGCTCACCGAACAGCTCAGCGGACCGCCAGCACGCCGCCCAATGCCGCGGCCGCTTTTCTTCGTAATCGGGATAGGCGCGGCGGCAGCGCTCCTCGGCATAGGCACAGCGCGGCGCGAACACGCAGCCCTCCGGCAGGTCGGTCAAGGCCGGCACCATGCCGGGGATTTCCTGCAGACGCTCTCCGGTATTGTCGGCGCCGCCGCGCATCAGATCGAGCCGCGGGATCGAGGCCAGCAACCCGTGGGTATACGGATGCTGCGGCCGCGCGAACAGCTCGTCTACCGGCGCCTCCTCCACCTTGCGACCGGCATACATCACGATGACACGCTGGGCGGTCTCGGCCACCACGCCGAGGTCGTGGGTGATCAGGATGACCGCGGTGCCAAGCTTGCGCTGCAGATCGAGGATGATGTCGAGAATCTGCGCCTGGATGGTGACGTCGAGCGCGGTGGTGGGCTCGTCGGCGATCAGCACCTTCGGATTGCAGGCGAGCGCCATGGCGATCATGGCGCGCTGCCGCATGCCGCCGGACAACTGATGCGGGTATTCCTTGGCGCGCTGCTCCGGCTCGGGGATGCGGGCCAGCCGCAGCATGTCGATTGATTTCTCCCAAGCCTGTTGCCGACTGATCGGCTCGTGCAGCAGCAGCACTTCGGCGATCTGACTGCCGATGGTGAGCACCGGATTGAGCGAGGTCATCGGCTCCTGGAAGATCATCGCGATGTCCTTGCCGCGCACGCCGCGCATGGCCTCCTCGCTGAGCGCCAGCAGATCGACGCCGGCGAGCTTGACCGTGCCGCCGGCAATGCGCCCGGGCGGATCGGGCACCAGCCGCATGAGCGAGAGCGCGGTGATGCTCTTGCCGCAGCCGAACTCGCCGACGATCGCCAGCGTCTCATGAGCGGCAAGCGCGAAGCTGACGCCGTCTACCGCTTTCACCAAGCCGTGCCGCAGGTCGAAATAGGTCTGCAGGCCTTCGACCGCGAGCAGCGGCGCCTGGTTCGAAATATCGGCCGGCGCCGGCGTATTCTCGCGTTCGCTGGTCGTTGTGTTCATGGCGTGCGGCGGGCTTCTTGCTTGCGCATGATCTTTCTCCGAAAACCGGTTCCCACTTTTCGGGATCATGCGCTAATTGCGCAGCCGCGGATCGAGGATATCGCGCAGCGCGTCGCCGAACAGATTGGTGCCGAACACCGCCAGGCTGATAGCGACGCCGGGGAAGATGACCAGCCAGGGCGCGGTGCGCACATATTCGGCGGCCAATTCCGACAGCATGCGGCCCCAGGACGGATGCGGCTCGGGCACGCCCAGCCCGAAGAACGACAGCGAGGCCTCGGTCAGGATCGCCGCGCCAAGCTGCGCGGTCGCGATCACGATCAGCGGCGCCAGCGTATTGGGCAGCACATGGCGGACCGCGATGCGGAACTCGCTCATGCCAACGGCGCGCGCCGCCTCGACGAACGGCTGCTCGCGCAAGGTGAGCGTGTTGGAGCGGATGACGCGCGCGGTATAGGGCACCAGCGGGATGGCGATGGCGACGATGGTATTGTCGAGCGCCGGCCCGAGCGCCGCCGCCATCACCAGCGCCAGCACCAAAAGCGGCACCGCCTGCAGCACGTCGACGATGCGCTGGATCACCAGATCGACCCAGCCGCCGATATAGCCCGAGGCCAGGCCGAGCACGACGCCGAACACGCAGCCGAGGAAGGTCGAACCCAAGCCCACCGCCAGCGAGATGCGGGCGCCGTAGACGATGCGGCTGTAGATGTCGCGGCCCATGGCATCGGCGCCGAGGAGGTGATGCTCGCTCGGCGGCAACAGCGCGATGGCTGAATTGGTGCTGATCGGATTATAGGCCGTGATGAAATCGGCAAAGACCGCAGCGAACACGAACACGATCATAATAACGGCGCCGACCACGCCGAGCGGATGCGCGGCGGCGTGATAACGGATCCTCGACCACACGCTGTCGGCGCGGGCGGTGTCCGTCACGGACCCCGGGACGATATCGACGCTAGCCATGAGCTCGCTCTCCTATCGTGCCCGTCAGGAATATTTGATGCGCGGATCGAGCGCCGCGTAGAGCAGATCGACCAGAAAGTTGATCAACACCGCGACCACGGCGATGAACATCACCAGGTTCTGTACGATCGGATAGTCGCGCCAGCGGATCGCCTCCACCAGGAAGCGGGCGACGCCCGGAATGTTGAACACGGTTTCCGTCACGATCAGCCCGCCCATCAGGAAGGCGGCTTCGATGCCGATCACGGTCACCACCGGCAGCAGCGCGTTGCGCAGCGCGTGATGATAATTGACATTGGCGTCGGACGCGCCCTTTGCGCGCGCGGTGCGGATGTAATCCTGGCGCAGCACTTCCAGCATGGATGAGCGCGTCAGCCGCATGACCAGCGCGGAACTGCGGAAGCCCACCGCCGCCGCCGGCACGCTGAACAACCAAAGCGAATTCCAGAATCCTTTCGGCGGATCGGTGTAGATCGGGATGGTGTCGAAATAATGCACGAACGCCATCAGAATCAGCAGGCCGAGCCAAAAGGCCGGCATCGACAGCCCGCTCAGGCTGACCACGCGCAATAGGTAATCGAGCGGCGTGTTCTGCTTGACGGCACTGATCACCCCGAGCGGCACGCCGAAGACGATCGAGAACAGCAGCGCTAGCCCGGCAAGCTTGGCGGTGATCGGGATGCGCGGCAGGATTTCGTCGACCGCCGGCTTTTCCGACACGTAGGAATAGCCGAGATCGCCGTGCGACAGCCCGCCGATCCAGGCCGCGTATTGCACCACGATCGGCTTATCGAGGCCCAGCTCATGTTCGAGCTTGCCCTTCTCGGCGGTGTCGATCATGCCGGCCGAGTCGAACAGGATGTCCGCAATGTTGCCGGGGACCACCCGCAGCATCACGAACACCAGCACGGAAATTCCGAACAGCGTCAGGAGCATCAAAAAGAAGCGCCTGATCAGGTAGCTCCCCACCAAGACCTCCCATCGTGTGCGGGGAAAGGCGCGCCCGGCCCCCCTCTACTGGCCAGGCGCGCCGGGGCTGGCGTTTACTTATCCAGCCAGATGTCTTCGTAGCGGTAGCCGTTATAGGAGCTGTTGCTCATGATCGTCATGTTCTTGACGAAGGGCTTCCAGCAGGTGCCGCTGCGGGCGTGGAATAGGATCGGCCGTGCCACGTCCTCCTGCAGCTTCTTGTCGATCTCCCACACCAGCTTCTTGCGCTTGGCGACGTCGGTCATCTGCGACTGTTCGTCGAACAGCTTTTCCAGGTCCTTGTTGCAATAATGGGTGTAGTTGCGCTGCGAGTTGCAGGCGTAATTCTCGTAGAACGCCTGGTCGGGATCGTCGATGCCGTTGCCGGTGAGATTGAGGCCGACCGAGTAATCCTTGCGGGCGACCTTGGCGAACCAGGCGCCGGATTCCACCGGCTCAAGCTCGGCCTTAATGTAGATCTCCTTGAGCTGGTCGATGAGCACCACCGCGGGATCGCGATAGGTGGCAAGGTTGCGGGTCGACACCTTGATCGTGAGCGGCTTGTCCGGTCCATAGCCCAGCTTCTTCATGATCGCGCGCGCCGTCTCGCGGTCTTTCTTCACATCGCCATAGCCGGGGATGGTCTTGAGCACATCCGGCGGCATGCCCCAGACGCCTTCCGGCGGCGGCAGCAGCGCACCGCCCATGTCCGCCTGACCCTGCTGGATGATGTCGATGATGGCCTTGCGGTCGAGCGACATAGCCATGGCCTTGCGCAGATCGGCGTTATTGAACGGCGGCGCATCGCGATTGACGATGAGATTGGTGCTGACATTGATGGGTACGATCTTGCAGATCGCCGTCGGATCCTGCTTTTTGATGTCGGCGACCAGCGCCGGCGTCAATTGCGTCGGGAAGGTCACGTCGACCTTGCTGGCGACGAAAGCCAGCACCGCGGTCGCGCGATTCTTGATGATGCTGTATTCGATGCCGTCGAGATAAGGCAGGCCCTTTTTCCAGTAGTCCGTATTCTTCGTGAGTTTGATCGACTCGTTCTGCTTCTCCTCGACGAATTTGAACGGGCCGGTGCCGATCGGATGCGTACGCATCTGCGCGGCCGGCACGTGGCACGAATAGATCGGCGTGTAGCCGGAGGCGAGCATCGCCAGCAGCGAGGGTTGCCGGCGCTTGAGATGGAAAGTGACCTCGTAATCGCCGTTGACGCTGACGTCCGACACTTCGGAGTACCAGCCCTTGCGCGGGTTCTTGCGGAACTTGTCCTTCGCCTTGTCTAGCAGCAGGTCGAACGTGCATTTGACGTCCTTGGCGGTGAACGGCACGCCGTCGTGCCATTTCACGCCCTGCCGCAGCTTGAAGGTGAGCGAAAGGTTATCCTTGCTCCAGGCCCAGCTCGTCGCCAGTTCAGGCCTGATCGTGTCCAGGCTGTTCTGTGGAATGTGCTGATCGTAGATGACCAGGTTATTGAACATGGCCATCGCCGGGATATTGACCGAGAACGTCGCCTCCTCGTGAATCGAGAGGCTTGGCGGCGTTTCGCGATGATAGATGCGCAATATTCCGCCATGTTTCGGCTCCGCCGCCTGGGCGGTGGAGATTGTCAAGCTTGTGAGAACGACGGCCGCCAGCGCGGCAAATTTTGCTGCCATGATATCCTCCCCTATTGCGAGGCTGATACGGCCGTGGCTGGCCGGCAGCCCATTTTTTGATTGTTATGTCGATAACGCTACCCGGTATGGTAGCCCCGATCAACTCGACAAAAGTGAGCCGGCGCGTGGCATTTCGGCGCGAAATCGCTGCCGCTTGCCAACGCTCCCCCCGCACCGCACGATAGCCCCATGCGGATGCCCGCCATCGCGTAGAAAGCCGGAGCGGCAATGGTAACCGAGAGCGATAAGATCGTCGCCGAAACGGCGGCGCGCATATTTGCCGACCATGCCGATCCGCAAACGATCAATCGCGCGCGCGACAATGGCTGGAAGGACTCGCTATGGCGCGCCTTGTCGGAGGCCGGCCTCACCCTCGCCTGGGTCCCGGAACAATTGGGCGGCGCCGGCGCCAGCCTGGCCGAGGGCTTCGCCATCCTCGGCGCCGCCGGCCGCTATGCCGTGCCGGCGCCGCTGGCGGAAACGCTGATCGCCGGATGGCTGCTGGCGCGCGCAGGCCTCGAAGCCCCGGCCGGCGCGATGACCGTCGCTCCCGCCCGCCCGCGCGACCGCGTCACGCTCAATGCCGACCGGACCTTGAGCGGACTTTGCCGCGGAATTCCCTTCGCTCAAGATTCAGAATACATCGCGGTCGCGGCCGCCGGCGGCCAGGGCGCAGGCATCGCCCTGGTCAAGACCGGCGACTGCCGCATCAGCGCGGGCAAAAATCTCGCCGGCGATGCGTCGGACACCGTGACCTTCGAGCGCACCAAGGTCATCCACCACGCGCCGGCGCCGGCCGGTTTCGATGCAACCGCGCTGATGCTGATGGGCGCCACCGTGCGCAGCGTGCAGGCGGCCGGCGCGCTCGAGACGATCCTGTCGCTCAGCGTCGCTTACGCCAATGAGCGCGTCGCCTTTGAGCGCAAAATCGGCAAATTCCAGGCCGTGCAGCAGAACCTCGCGCGCCTCGCCGGCGAAACCGCCGCGGCACTGGCCGCCGCCGGTTCGGCCGCCGACACCATCGCGCAAGCGCCGGCATTCGACGACACGGTGTTGCTCGAGGCCGCCGCGGCGAAGGTCCGCACCGGCGAGGCCGCCGCGGAAGGCTCCGCCATCGCGCATCAGGTGCATGGCGCGATCGGCTTCACCAACGAGCATGTCCTGCATCGTTTTACCCTTCGCTTGCTGTCGTGGCGCGACGACTTCGGCAGCGAAAGCTACTGGGCGGCGGCGCTCGGCGAGCTGGTCGCCAAGCACGGTGCCCATCAGTTCTGGCCCATGCTGGCCGCGCGCTAGGATCAGGTTCGATGAGTTCAGATCTCCGCTTCGATCAGATTCGCCTGCCGCCCGCATGCGACAAGCTGCGCGAAGAGGTGCGCGCCTTCATCGCCGAGGAAGTGGCGGCCGGGACCTTCGTCCCGGATCGGCCCGGCCACGGCGATACCCACAATCGCGCGTTCAGCAAACGGGTCGGCGCCAAGGGCTGGATCGGCATGACCTGGCCGAAAAAATACGGTGGGCATGAGCGCAATTTTCTCGAGCGCTATGTGGTGACGGAAGAATTCCGCGTCGCCAACGCGCCGGTGCGCCTGCACTTCGTCGCCGACCGGCAGAGCGGCCCGATCCTGCTCAAATACGCGCCCGAGCACATCAAACAGGACATCCTGCCGCGCATCTGCCGCGGCGAGCTGTGCTTCGTGATCGGCATGAGCGAGCCGGGCTCCGGCTCCGATCTGTTCGCCGCCAAGACCAAGGCAACGAAAGTGGACGGCGGCTGGCGCATCAACGGCAGCAAGATCTGGACCAGCAACGCCCATATCGCCGATTACATGCTGGCGCTGTTCCGCACTTCGCCGCCCACGAAAGAGAACCGCCGCCACGGCCTTACGCAATTTCTGGTGGACATGAAATCCCCCGGCATCACGGTCAATCCGATCTATCAGATGACCGGCCAGCACGATTTCAACGAAGTCGTGTTCGACGACACCTTCGTGCCCGACGATCACCTGCTCGGCGAGATCGACGGCGCCTGGAAACAGGCGACCAGCGAACTCGCCTATGAGCGCAGCGGCCCCGAACGCTTCCTGGAAACCTTCTTCGTGCTGATCGAACTGGTGCGCGCGCTCGGTCCCAATCCCGATCTGCGCAGCAGCGAGGGGCTCGGCCGCCTGGTGGCGCAACTGCACACATTACGGCGGATGTCGGTGTCGGTGGCCGGCATGCTGCAGGCCGGCCAGGAGCCGGTGGTGGAGGCCTCGATCGTCAAGGACGTCGGCACCATCTGGGAGCAGAAGCTGCCCGAGCGCGTGCGCGATCTGAGCGCGTTTCTCGAGCCCGGCGCCAGCAACCGGGTGACGCTGGACGAGCAGATCGCATTCGCCTTGACGGTCGCCCCCAAGCTCACGATCCAGGGCGGCACCACCGAGATCCTGCGCGGCATCATCGCGCGCGGCCTCGGGCTGCGGTGAAAGAAGGGGCGCGCGGTGCCTGATATTGGAAAGCTGTTGTGGCCAAAAACAGTGGCCGTAGTCGGCGCCTCGTCCGACCGCAAAGGCCTGCGCGGCCGCATCCTGGAAGTGATGTTGAGCCACCCTTACGCCGGCACGATCTATCCGGTGAGCCGCAGCGCCGCTGACGTGCAAGGCCGCAGGGCCTATACCAGCGTTGCCGATCTGCCGCAGCCCGCCGATCTCGCCATCCTGATCATTCCGGCGGAATTCGTGCCGGAAGAGCTGGAGCGCTGCGGCCGCGCCGGAGTCAAAGCCGCGGTAATTTTGAGTTCGGGATTTGCCGAGGAGCCGGGCGAAGCCGGCCTGCGCATGCAGGAGGCGATCCACGCCACCGCGGCGCGCTACGACATGGCGGTGTGCGGGCCCAATTCGGAAGGCTTCGCCAATATCGCCGCCGCGCTCTGCCCGACCTTCAGCCCGACGATGGATGTGAGCGCCGGCCCGCTCAAGCCGCAGCGGCCGCTCGGCGGTCAGGTGTCGGTGATCTCGCAAAGCGGCGGGCTCGGCTTTGCCTTCTTCGACCGCGCGCGCGGGCGCAATCTGACGTTTCGCCATATCGTCACCACCGGCAACGAGGCATTTCTGGAAACCTCGGACTTGCTCGACTTCATGCTCGACGAAGGCAAGACCGACGTGTTCCTGCTGCTGCTCGAGGATGTAAAGACGCCCGCGAAATTCCGGCGTGTCGCGGACAGGGCCTTGGCGCTCGGCAAACCGCTGATCGTCGCCAAGATCGGCCAGACCGAGCCGGGCCGCCGCGCGGTAGCCTCGCACACGGCCGCACTGGCCGGCTCGCATGCCGCCTATCGCGCGATCTTCCAGCACCATGGCGTGATCGAGGGCCAGGATTTCGACGAGATGATAGACTTGGCGGTTGGTTTCCTCGCCTGCGGCGACAAGCTGCCCGCCGGCAAGCGCATGGGCGTTTGCACCTCCTCGGGCGGCGCCGGCGTGTGGATGGCGGACGCTTGCGTGCGCGCCGGGCTCGCGGTGCCCGAGCTCGATCCCGCCACGCGCGCGGCGATCGACGTGCATCTGCCGTCCTACGGCACCTCGCAAAACCCGATCGACAGCACGGCGCAGGGCGTGCACAAGCTCGGCTATGCGGAATTCGCGCGGCTCACCGCGCAATCGCCGCTGATCGATGGTGTCATGGTGGTGGTGACGGCGCGCCGCTCGGCGTTTCTGGAGAACGATCTGCCGAAGCTGCAGGCGCTCGCGCGCACGTCCAAGAAACCGGTGTTCATGTGGACCTACACGCTGCCCTCCGAGCGCAGCGTCGAGATCCTCAACGAAGCCGGCTATCCGCTGTTCACCAATGCGGACAGTTGCGCGCGCACCATGCGGGCGATGGCGGATTACCGGGCGCTGCGCGAGCGCCTGTTGCCGCCGCCGGCCGACGCGGTCGGCAGCTCGGCGCCGGACCGCGCCACCGCGGGCGCCTTACTGGCGGCGTCCGCGCCGGTGCTGTGCGAATGGCGGGCGCGGCCGCTGCTGGCAACCTATGGCATCGGCGGCAACGAGACGGGGCAGCTCGTGCATTCGGCCGCCGAGGCGGAAGCCGCGGCGCGCGCGATGGCGCGACCGGTAGCGCTGAAGGTGCAGTCCGCCGACATTCCGCACAAGACCGAAGCCGGCGCGGTAGCGCTCAATATTTCCGGCGACGGCGCGCGTGCCGCCTACGAGCGCATACTCGCCGCCGCCGAAAAGCATTCGCCGCACGCGGCCATCGATGGCGTGCTGGTGCAGCCGATGGCGCCGCCCGGGCGCGAGATCATTCTCGGCATCAACCGCGATCCGCAATGGGGCCCGCTGCTGATGGCGGGGCTTGGCGGCATGCTGGTGGAGGCGCTCGGCGACGTGGCGCTGGCGCCGGTGCCGCTGGATCGTGCGGCCGCGCGCGCCCTGCTCGGGCGGCTGAAAGGCGCGCCGGTGCTCGGCCCTTATCGCGGCGCACTACCGGCCGATATCGAAGCGCTGATCGAATTGATCGTGCGGCTGTCGCTTTTCGCAGCGGATCATGCCGATGCGATCGCGGAGATCGACCTCAATCCGGTAATCGTGCATGCCAAGGGGCAAGGCGTTTCGATCGTGGACGCCCTGATCATCAAGCAACAGCCGCAGCCGGCGCAGCACCGCGCGGCCGAGTGACCACAAGGAGTAATGTCGTGGGCCCTTTCAAGGATATTGCCGTCGAGACAACCGGCCACGTGGCGTTGATCGAGATCCGCCGGCCGCCAAATAATTTCTTCGACATTGCGCTGATCCAGGAAATCGCCGGCGCGCTCGAGGCGCTCGACCAGGATCCCGCTTGCCGCGCGGTGGTGCTGGCCGCGCAGGGCAAGGCCTTTTGCGCCGGCGCCAATTTCGGCGACGGCGGCACGCTCGACAGCCAAGGCCAGCGCCCCGGCGAGCTCAACCGCGAAAAGGCGGTGCAGCATCTTTATCTGGAAGCGGTGCGGCTGTTCAAAGCGAAGAAGCCGATCGTCGCAGCGGTGCATGGCGCGGCGGTCGGCGGCGGCCTCGGCCTCGCCATGGTGGCGGATTTCCGTGTGGCCTGCCCGGAAACGCGCTTCTGCGCCAACTTCACCCGGCTCGGCTTTCACCCGGGATTTGGCTTGACGGTGACGCTGCCACGGGTGATCGGCGCGACCAAGGCCGCAATGATGTTTTATACCAGCCGCCGCGTGCGCGGCGATGAGGCCTATGCCATGGGCCTTGCCGACGTGCTGGTGCCGCAGGATCAGGTGCGCGAGGCGGCCATGAAACTTGCCGCCGAAATCGCCGAGAATTCGCCGCTCGGTTTGCTATCGACGCGCGCCACCCTGCGTGGCGACCTCGCCGACCGCGTACGGGCGGCGACCGAGCACGAACTCAAGGAACAGACCTGGCTGCGCCAGACCGATGACTTCAAGGAAGGCGTCAAGGCCACCGCCGAACGGCGGCTGCCGAAGTTTTCCGGCCGCTGACTTTCAGATAGGTCCGGCGGGTAAAATGCTCTCCGTGCGCCCGGCGCCCGGCCGCAGACCGATGGGTCACGCCGTTATTCGGCATCCATCCGATGTTCGATCACCAGCTTGTCCATGACCTGCCGCACGCCGGGCGTCACCTCGACCGCGACTCTGATCGCATTCTTCTCGGCCACGGAGTTGACGATGCCCCATAGCTCGACGGTCCCGCTATTGACGACCACGTTGATGGTGGTCGGATCAAGCCACGGCTTCGATCGTAATTGTGCAAGTATGTTGCGGTGCAGGGTCCGATCGTCAACCGACCCGCCGGATGTCTTCGCATGACCGAGGCTCACCAGCGCCTGGACAAGATTGGCGCGGCTCACGATGCCGGCAATCTTTCCGTTGTTCACAACCGGCACGCGTTTGATCCCGTGCTTTTCGAGCAGGGACGCAATGTCGCCCAGTGGCGTATCCGGCTTCACGCTGACCACCGAACGCGTCATCACGTCGGCGGCCTTGCGGGCATGCGATTTGACGAATTCCTGGGCCAGGGCTTCTTTTCCCGCCAGAAGCTCGAGCCACCATGAGCGGCGCCGCTCGGTGCCGGCTTCCACCCGATGAATCAGGTCGCCTTCGCTGACGATTCCGACGATGGCATCTTTATCGTTGACCACCGGCACGGCACTGATGCGGTTGGCGAGCAATACCTCCGCGATCTTCGCCACAGGCGTATCCATGTGCACCGTGATAACGTCGGTTACCATGACATCGGCGGCTTTCATTGGCCCTACTCCTTTTCGAATTTATTGGATATTTTGCCGGTTAAACGATCGAAGCCTTGATATGCATCAATGGCTTAAGGCGGCTGCCGTCTGACAGACATGCATTGACGGCATAATGGTCGTCATTTCGACGCTATTGCCCTGAAACGTCTTTTCGGGCAGCAATCCCAACGATTTAGCGGGTAGTATGGTTCGATGACACTTTGGCTCGTGTTTGCACTGATGACGGCGGCGGCGATTTTCGCCGTGCTGTGGCCGCTCGGGCGGCGCAAGCCCCTGCGTACCGGCAGCGATATCGCCGTCTACCGCGACCAACTGGACGAAATCCAACGCGACCGTTCCACCGGCCTGATTGGGGAAGCCGAGGCCGAGGCCGCCCGCGTCGAGGTGTCGCGCCGGCTGATTGCTGCCGCCGATGCCGCGGAATTTGAAAAGCCCGCGCTGGAAACATCGTCGCTCTGGCGCCGCCGTGCCACCGCCATCGTCGCTCTCGTGCTGCTGCCGGTCGGCGCCGTCCTGCTCTATCTCGCGCTCGGTTCGCCGCAACTGCCGGGCGAACCGCTGGCGGCGCGGCTGCAGGCGCCCAATGAGAACCGCTCGGTCGAAAACCTGATCGCCCAGGTGGAGGACCATCTCGCCCGCAATCCCGACGACGGCCGCGCCTGGGAGGTGCTGGCGCCGGTCTATATGCGCCTCGGCCGTTTCGACAATGCCGTCAGGGCCTGGCGCAACGTGCTCAGGCTGAACGGCAGCAGCGCCGCGCATGAGGCCGATCTCGGCGAGGCGCTGGTGTTTGCCGCCAACGGCGTCGTCACCGCCGAGGCCAAAAGCCAATTCGACCGCGCGCTCGCGCTCGACAAAGAGGACGTGATGGCGCGCTTCTATCTTGGCATGGCGGCCGATCAGGATGGCCGGCGCGCCGACGCCGAGAAGATCTGGAACGACCTGCTGGCCAAGGCGCCGCCGGGCGCTCCCTGGGTGGAGATGGTCCGCCACGCGTTGAATCGGACGGCGCCGGCAGGCACGGCGGCGACCGCAGCAACCACACCCGGCGCGCCGGGTCCGGGCGCGGCTGGAGCTCCGCCCGAGCACGATGTCAACGCCATGGTGGCGCGGCTCGCCGAGCGGTTGAAAAAGGACGGCTCCGACGTCAATGGCTGGGTGCAGTTGGTGCGCTCCTATCGCGTGCTCGGAGAGTTCGACAAGGCGCAGGCGGCCATGGCCAATGCCCGCACCGCGCTGGCGAACGATCCCGACAAGCTGCGCCAGTTGGCCGAGGGCACCGCAGCGGCCGCGCCGGCGGCGTCAGCCGCGCCCGTGGCGCCGGCAGCCCCGGCGGCGGCGCCGACAGCGGGTGCGCCGGGACCGAGCGCGGCCGACATCGCGGCGGCGGCGCAGATGAAGCCCGACCAGCAAAACGAGATGATCCGCAGCATGGTGGCGCGGCTCGCCGACCGGCTCAAACAGGACGGCTCCGACGTGGCGGGATGGGAGCGGCTGCTGCGCGCCTATATGGTGCTCGGCGACCGTGACAAGGCGCAGGCCGCCGCCGGCGATGCGCGGCGGGCGCTCGCCAGCGATCCTGACAAACTTCGCCGCCTCGACGAGATAATTAAAGATCTGAAAGTCGAAAATTGAGCAAATTAAATTTGGCTCCGAGATTTAAAACTATCGAGATCCGCTAGCGCCTTGAAAATCGTTCAAGTCCGTTCTGACCTGCTCAATGACGGCATCCCAATCATCAGCCTTCTCTTGCCTGTACAGTTTTGCAGTTGGATACCAGGGACTGTCCATTCTCCCTAGAAGCCAGCGCCAGCATATGTCAAAGCTATCTGGCGTGAGAATCCAAACGGGCTTACCCAAAGCGCCAGCCAAGTGTGCGGTTGAGGTATCGACGGAAATCACCAAATCCAGATTCTCCATCAGCGCCGCTGTGTCCGAAAAATCGTTGAGCAGGCCGGTAAAATCCGTTATCCGGGGACCGTCCCAATTGTCGCGTGTTAATTCAGCAAGTTCCGATTCAACGGGTTTACCTTTTTGTAGACTATAAAAATCAATTTCTGGATTTTTTAATGCGGCGAGCTTCGCTAGATGGATACTCTTTCGGCGATTGACCGACCAGAGTTCAGGCTGATTGGGCCTAAATCCTCCCGACCACACCAGCCCCACTCTTGGTTTGCTTTTTTGACCAAGCTTTTGCCGCCAAAAAAGTGATTTTTCCGCATTAGCTTTTAGATACGGGATGTTTGCCGGTATTGTCTCGACCGTTGTTCCAAAAGCGAGCGGCAGGCTCATCAACGGACAGTGAAAGTCAAATTCGGTCGGGACGGCATCTTGATCGATAATCTGGATTGTGGGGCTGATCTCTTTCAGCAGATCCCGCAGTGGCTGCTGCACTGATATAACGATTTTCGTGTCCCGTGCTTCCGCAAGTTTGGCATATCGGCAGAACTGGATGGTGTCACCAAACCCTTGCTCCCACCAGAGGAACAGAGTTTTTCCGGCGATATCTTGTTCACCGAGCCAGAGAGGTTGCGGAAAAAAGCGGTTCGCAATCGGTTCGTCGCACTTCTTTCGCCATTCGAACTGACGCCAGCCTTGTTCAAAACGCCCCAATAGCAACAGGCAAAGGCTTTGGTTCCAATATGCCGCAGCATAGTCGGGCTTCAGCGCAATCGCCTTATCGAAGCTCGCGAGCGCATCGTCAGCGCGTTTCAGGTCCTGCAACGCATTGCCGCGATTGTAGTGCGCCTCGGCAAAGTTGGGCTTGAGTGTGATCGCCTTGCCGAAATTCGCTAGCGCTTCCTCGGGACGATTCAGCAGCAAACCGCGACCTCGATCATTATAAGCCTCGGCATAGTTGGGGTTGAGCGCGAGCGCCTTGTCGAAGCTAGCGAGCGCATCCTCAGGGCGTTTCATCTCCAGCAACGCATTGCCGCGCTTGTTGTAAGCCTCGGCATAGTCGGGCTTGAGTGCGATTGCCTTGTCGTAGCTTGCCAGCGCATCCGCGGGACGCTTTAGATCCTCTAGCGCGAGCGCGCGGTTGTAGTGCGTAATCGCAAAGTCGGGGTTCAGTGCGATTGCCTTATCGTAGGCCGCCACCGCATCCGCGAAACACTTCAGCTCATGCAACACATTCCCTCGGTTGTTGTGCGCCATCGCATAGTCAGGCTTTAGCGCAATCGCCTTGTCGTAGCTCGCCAGTGCGTCGGCGAGACGCCTGAGGTCTAGTAACGCATTACCAAGGTTGTTATGTGCGGCGGCCACGTTTGGATTTAGCCGGATCGCCTTGCCGATTAGTTCTATCGCCCTTTCCGTCCGCCGTGTTTGTTTAGCAATAACGCCGAGCAGGTGTAACGCATCAAAGTGGTTCGGCTGCTGGCGCAAAACTTTCCGATAAATGCGCTCCGCTTCAGCCGGTCTTCCCTGCTGCTGAAACGCCAAAGCTTGCTCAAACTTGGCTTGCAATGCCGCAGCTGCTGGGTTCTGTGCTTTTGGTTGGGAATTACCTTCTTTGGGCATTGCTATTTCTCAGGACTTACTTCCGATTCAATTCTTCCAACGAAATGCCGTGAACCATTCGGGCGACAGTCGGGAATATCGCGCCGGGGCGCTTCATCGTACAAAAAAGCCTCGTGGATGAGGTCGGGGTTAGCCTGCCACATAGGCGCTCGAGCTCGAAATTTAGCCATAGCGCTTGCCCGGCTGACTCCGTTCGGCAAGCGAAGCAACATGATATCCGAAATAATGGTGATGCCTCCCTATTGTGAGGATATCATCTTATCACGTATGGGTTTACGCTAGAATTTCATTGAAAAGGGGCCGTGCTCGCAGACAATGGATCGTCCGATTTGGGTCTTGGCCGTATAAAAACGTTTCGGAAAGCGGCGTTTTGGGACTGCTAGCATGCTGGCTTTTTTGGGCTGGCTATGCCCTCATCAGCAGTAGCCTCTAATACTCTACAACCCTCGATCCGAGCGGCAAATAGCAACTTGTATCGGCTAGCAATGGGTTCTCAGTTCGTTGCCTTCGGAATGCTTCACGGTTGACGCCTGAGCATCTCGCCGGCGCGCACAAAAGGCCGCGCGGCAAAGTTGCCAGCATTGGCCCAATTATTAGGCGATCAATTGTCTTTCGCGCCTTCGCGGATCCAGGCGCGGATGTCGTTGCGGTCACATGAATTCAGCTGCTTCTTGCCATGCGGCATGCGCAACTCGGGCGAGGCGCGCCAATCGAGCAGCAGCATCAGATTGCTGCTCTCGGGATCGCCCGGGATGATCATGGGCCCGAACTTGGTGCCCTTCATGACGCCGGCATAGCTGGTGAGATCAAGCCCGCTTTTGTTATACCCCTCGCCGCCCGGCTGATGGCAACTGACGCAGCGGCCGACGAAAATCGGCATGACGTCTTCCTTGAAGCTCTTCTTCGACTGGCTGGTTTGCGGAAAGACCCGCTTCGGCTGCTCTTTCGGCGCGCAATAAGCAGGCGATGAGGTGGTGATCTGCATGCCGGCCACCACCGCGATGACCAGCCCCGCAGCCGCCGCTGCGAACAAAAGACGTTGCCGCTTCATTGAGGGTCTCCTTCGATTCCACTGTCTTTGTAATACAATAGCCGGGCCCCCGCCATTCGGTATGGTCTTTTTACGATAAAATGATGTTCGCCTTTTGACGGATATCAACGATCCGGCCTTGCCGGGCTCCCTCCGCCCGCCCGGAAAACGCCGGCCTGCGGCTGGCCGCCAGCGAGGATTTGACGGGCCCTGGTCCCGGGCGCGATTGAGCGCGTTGTGCTACTCTGCGGTTTCGGATGGCTGGCTTAAACGAAAGGAGCGGCCCGCAGGCCGCTCCCAATATTGCACTTGATGGAAGGCGGTTCGGCTACAGCCAACTCACCACTTCACGCCGAAGGACAGTTGGCCCACCACCGCATCGTAATTTGGATTACCCATACCCATCCACAGCGAATAGGCTGTCGTGGAGTTGGTGGGGTTGACGAGATAGCCCATCTGATCTTGCAGGGGTTGCCAAGCGTCGTTCGAGTTCCTCTCCCATAGCACGCGGGCCTTCACATAGGCTTTCCCGGCCCAACCAGCGTGGCGCATGAAGGAGTCGTCAAGAATGTATTTCGCCTGAACGTCTAAGCGGGTCAAGGTATTGTGGGAATCCGGGTACGTCGCCAGAGGACTGTATCTGCAGCCGGCCGGCGTGCAGCCCAGGCTCCACTCCGATGTCGATTTTGAATAGGTGAAGGTGCCGTCAACATACAGCTTGTCCGGGATCAGTGTTGTCTTGGCGCCGACCATGAAGGTATTCGTGTAGTCAGTCGTCTCGATGTTCAGGTCGTCGACGCCGGACGCGCCGTTGGTGCCCTGCTGGTAGATCTGACGATAACCTCGCTCATAATTGTAGGCCACAAAGAGCGCCACGCTGTAATTCATGTTGAACGTTAAATCAGCCCCGGCGTTCCACGAATGGACTTTTTTTACGCCGGCTTCGGTCGGCGTGAATAAATTGAAATCGGTCTTATAGTCGTCATACAGGAAGCCGCCGTATGGCGTGACCGTAACCGTGTGGGTGACGTCGATAGCCCAGGAGGCCTGGCCCTTGGTGCGGTCCCTGTTGGCAAGGTCCCGCATCCGGAAGCCAGTCGTAACGCCGCCAGCCTCAGGAGGATTTAGATATTCATTGTATCGCCGCTCGCCGTACTGCAGGCTCGCCCGCAAAGTAGACCAACCCCATTTGGCGTCGGCGAAGACCTTGCCGGTGTTTTCGTTGGTGACCGGCGCATCGCGCCATTCACCGCGATCCCAGCGTTCCCAATCATAGCTAGCACCGACACTCAGCCATTTGACCGCCTGCCAAACCAGTTGGGCATCGGCGTTCTGCTTGGTGAAGTTGCGCGGGTAGCGCAATTCGTCCTCTGTCTCCTTTGAACCGTTTGTATCTGGGTTTCCTCCGTACCAATCCGCGTAAACCGTGGCCGGCGTATTATCTTTAGAGTCATATTTGTAGTAGCGGTATTTCAGCGTCGATTTCAAAGTCGGGGTTAGCTGCGTAAACAGCACGTTGTTCCACAGCGTCGTGCTTGCGTCACGGCTCGGCGTCAAATACGAGTTCAGCGGCCAATCAGCGCTTGCGCCATAAGCCGGATTGTTCGTCCAGGGCAGGTTCGCGTCGTCCACCGTCATCTTCGTGTATTGGAACGTGCCCATATAGCGGCTGTTCAAAGGCAGGCCGACGCCGCCGGATACATTAGCTGATGTCGCCCTATTGTTCGGCTCCAAAGAATACAGGTTTTGAATTGGCCACAAGTTAGCGTTGGCCCACGTGCCAGTACTGGAATTCCACGGATTTTGGAAGCTCAGTGAATCAACGGAGTTGCTATAATCAGAAAGAGCGCCGCCAAGCGAAATGTTGAATGGCTTACCCCAAGGCGTGGAGCCGGAATATTCGCCTTTAAGGTGGGCGTTCTGGGTGACGTCATCGACCGGCCGCGGCATCTCGTAAGTCGAGCGAGTACTTGTTTCGGTACCACGGGAGGCATTGAGGCCCGGCGCGAACGATACAGCCGATAATGGCTGAGTACCTTCGCGGTGCATATGCGAGTAGTCGACGTTGACATCCCAATTATCGGTGGGAGTCCAGCGAAACTGGACGCTCCCAGTATCGCGACGAATTTTGACATCAGTTGTGTGGCTGTATTCGTCGACAAGATCCTTCGATGCGGCCCCCGGCAACACCGCGTGGTTTTTCGCGGCGTTCGACCCGCTTTCGACTAATGAATTGTTTAACGCCGTTCTCTCACTAGCAGGAACGGTCAGGTTGTTGGTGCCGACGCCGTCATACAGAGTTTTGGCGTTTTGAGAGTAAACATGCGGAGTTTCGTCCCACCCAAGGGTCAAATAGTATGTGCCCGGCTTTGAAAGATCGAGACCGAAAGCCTGGTCATTCCAGCCGACATTCTTGCCCCAGACGTCGAAATCGAGAGGGTCATTGGTCCGCCTATGCGCAGCAATGTAGAAATTGCCAAAAACGCCGGGCCGCAGGTCGCGATACTCGTAGAACTTTCCTAAGTCCTTCTTATCCGGATGGTTAAGGTCAAAACGGCCACCGACTTCAGCATAGCCCTCGTACCACCACGGCAGTGGTTCGGCCGCCGGCATCGCCTTCGGCGCCTTCGTGACCAAATCGGCAGCCAGCGCCGGCGAAGCAATGCCCGCGCCGATAACTAGGGCCGCACATGTGACTAAGAGCTCAGCCCGCATTTTCTTCATAGTCGTTGCCCCTACCCTGTAATCCTTTGGTACGATCGTCAGTTCTCGAATATCCGTTCCTATCGCAGGAAGAACATCCCGTTTGGTTTATTGGAACCGTGGATGTTGCTGTGGCAGTTACCGCAAGCACGACCCAGCAAATAGGGGGAGTTTGGGGTACCGAATCCGCCGCCGGCAGTCGGGCTGTGAACGGTGCTGTGGCATTCGTTACACAGCCGCGGCCGCGCCACTTTCAGCAGGAACTCGTAATTCGAGCCGTGCGGTTGGTGGCAGTTCAGGCAGTTCTCACGCACCGGCGCGTGCTCCCACAGCTTCGGACCGCGCTTTTCGGCATGGCACGTGTAGCAATTCTCGTTCACCGAAGCCTGGCGGATCAGCTTCTCCGTAATGCTGCCATGCGGGTTATGGCAGTTCGTGCAAGTCACCTTGCCCTCGCGAATCGGCATATGGGACGAGTACTGCATCTGCGCCCGCTTGATCTTGTGGCACTGATAGCAGGTCTCGGCCTCGATCTTGGTCTTGAGGTTGTGCTTGCGCGACACGTCCTTCATCACGGTGTGGCAGTTGGTGCAGGCAACGCCACGCGTTTCGTGAATGCTGCCCGCCCAGTAAGTGCGCTCGCCCTTCTGGTGACAGCCCAGGCAGACGCCATTTCTTTCCTCGACCGTGCGCGGATCGTCACTGCCGAACGACAGGATGCCGCCGACACCGCGGCCGCCGCCGGCTTTCACATGCGCCGAGCCCGGCCCGTGGCAGTTCTCGCATTCGAACTTGCCTTGGTGGGTCAGGCCGATCTTGCCCATCAGCGTCTTTTGGAATTCCGCGGCCTGGGCCGCATGGCAGGTCATACAAACTTTCCCACCGACGAAGTGGGCTTCGACCGGCACCCTGGACTTTTTGCCCTTCGCGGCTTTGGGCGCCATGGTGGCCGGTGCCTCAGAACCCTTGCCCTGGAGCAGTTCCATCAAGGTTTCCGCTTCAGCCAATTTCGGCTGGTCTTTGATCGATTCAGGTTGGCCAGCGCCGATGCGCTGAGCAAAGGCCTGCAGCTCGGCAATGGCCTGATCGTTAAATTTGCTATCGGCGGCCTTGGTGCCGGCTGGCGCGGCCGCAATCTGCGCAGCAAAGCTGCTCAGTGCGGAAAATGCCGAATTGTCAGTGGCTTGCTGTTGCGGCTGGCCCTGCTGATCGGAACTGGGCCCCGCCGACCAGGCCGGCAGCATCGAATTGATGCCCGCGACAGTGAATGTATCCTCGGCTTGGGCCGATTGCGACAAACCAAAGGCTGCCGAAAATATTAATGCCGACGCCGTAGCCAGCACCAACTTCCGGCACAATGTAAATTTGGTTTTGTCCGGAGCGCTCGTCGATGACCCGTCTTTGCGACCAAGTTCGACTAGAAGACTACTGCCATTTTTCACTGAACATCCCCCGCCGCCACGTAACAATTCTGCCATAAGCGTCCGTAGGACGCCCATTCAACTGAGGCAACACCGGCCATTACAGCCGATTTAGTGGGGAGGCAGCCGCTCTAAACGAGTTGTTGTTCAGAATTAGACCCCAGCCCCTTACTCCAATACTACAACTTCCTCAGTATGTTACTGATTATTAACGCGCTGTGATGTTGAGGCAATAGCCAATCGGACTCATCAATCTTTGATGCAGATCAAAATTTGGCTATACTGCGCGTGATCAAAAATCGCTAAGTGCCTTACTGGCAAGGAATTTGTCAGGCTTACCGGCACGGATAACAGCCTGTGACTTATCAGCAACGGAGAAAACGAATATGCAGTTGAACACAAAAAATGCCGTCGTCCTCATCTGCGGAACGGCGGCCGCGCTTTTGATCGCCGGTGCGCTGGCCGTGACCGCTTCTCGGCCGGCCGACGCCACACCGGCCTACGCTCAGCAGACCGGAAAAGCCTGCGGATATTGTCACGCAAATCCGGCGGGGGGCGGCAAGCTCAAGCCAGCGGGCGAGAAATTCAAGGCGAATGGCCACAAGCTGTAGCGGCAAATAGATGACGGTCCTCGAATCGAGTGGTTCTGTATTGGCTCGCTCGGCGTAGACGTCGCGTTCGACGGTATGTTTGCTTTCGATTGAGTGAAACCGCGCCACAGCTTGCGGGTCGAATATTGAACGCGCGGCACACGATGCCGCGCGTTCGTCTTTCGGGCGCAGAGGAGGATGGGTTATGCGCGCTAGCAGGATTGCGCTGCCGGCGATCGTGCTAACGGCCATCCTCGTCTGCGTGCAGACCGCGCTCGCCCAAGGCGCCGAGAATCTCGCCAACGGGGCCTGCCTTGGCTGTCATGGTGTGCCGGGATTTGCCGCGGCGCGCGCCGACGGACAGAAGCGCTCGCTGTTCGTGGCGGCAGATCGCTATGCCAACAGCGTGCACGGCAAGACGCTGCGCTGCATCGATTGCCATACGACAATAACCGAGCTGCCGCATAAGAGCGTGTCAAAGACACCCGTCGAGTGGCAGCGGACGCGGCTCGCCATCAACAAGAACTGCGGCAATTGCCATGCGAAAGCCGCGGAGAGTTATACCGAGACCTATCACGGCCAGGTCGCGGCCCTGGGTTATGGCAATGTCGCTACCTGCTTCGACTGCCACGGCAGTCACGCGATCCTGCGCGCCAGCGATCCGGCGTCGAGTGTGGCGCGGACCAACCTGCTGAAGACCTGCCGGAAGTGCCATCAGGACGCGACGGCAGGGTTTGCGACGTTCGAGGCACACGCCACCACCAACGATCTTGCCGATTATCCCTATGTGTGGATCGCCTCGAAATTCGTGACCGCGGCGGTCGGCAGCGTGCTTTGGTTCTTCTGGTTCCATTCGGCGCTTTGGTTCTACCGCGAATTGCGCGACCGCCAGCAGCGCAAGCTGCGGCCGCATGTGCGGGCGGAGGCGCTGCCGCACGAGGAAGGCCGCTATGTCCAACGCTGGGGCCTCCTGTGGCGCTGGGCACACCTCGCCTTCGCGCTCAGCATTATCGTGCTGGTCGTGACCGGCCTGCCATTGCTCTATCCGAACGCCGGCTGGGCGCCGCCGCTCGAGCGGGCGATGGGCGGACCGACCATCGCCGGGCTCATGCACCGGGTGGGCGCCGTGATCATGATCGCGGTCTTTGCCGGCCACATCATCTATGCCGCCATCCACATCGCGCGGAACTGGCAGACTTTCAAAATATTTGGGCCTTATTCGCTGATGCCGAATTGGCAGGATGCGGCAGATTTCGCCGCCATGTTCAAATGGTTTTTCGGCCGCGGCCCGCGGCCGACATTCGATCACTGGACCTATCAGCAGAAGGTCGATTACTGGGCGCCGTTCTGGGGTATTGCGATGCTGGCCGCGACCGGCGCCATGCTGTGGTTCAAGACACTCACCGCGGCTTATCTTCCGGGATGGGCGTTCAATGTCGCCACGGAAGCCCATGGCGACGAAGCCCTGCTCGCCGCCGCCTATCTGTTCACGGTGCACTTTTTCGTGAATCACTGGCGGCCGGACAAGTTCCCGCTCGACGTCGTCATCTTCACCGGCTCGATGCCGCTCGAACAGTTCAAGCGCGAATACGGCGTCGAATACGCCCGCTTGGCGCAAACCGGACAACTGCAACAGTATCTGGTCGACGCACCGTCACGGCCGCTGACGTTCGGCGCCAAGATTTTGGGCTTCGGCCTCGTGGTCGTCGGGCTGGCGCTACTCGTCATGATGGCGATCGGATTCGGTGGAAATGTTTTTTGAAATGGAATCAGATCGGCCGACCGTCGCACCGCAGACGGCCAGACGGGGCGCGCAATGTCGACAATGAATAGGGAGCGCGGCGCGGCGCTTTATTACGTGACGCACGATGGACATGCACGGCGCATTGCCGAACATATTCATCGCCGTCTGGCGGCGAGCGAAACGCTCGGCCCTCCACAGGACCTGGCGGTGGCGCGGCCGGCGCCGGAAGACCTGAGCGCCGCCTCGGTGATCGTGCTGGTCGCGGCCGTGCGTTATGGCAAGCACTTGCCGGAGACGGACCGCTTCCTGGCGGCTTACAGTTCGCTGGCTTCGCCGCCGCCGCTGGCGCTGGCCTCAGTCAATCTCACCGCCCGCAAACCGGAAAAGACGACGGCGGCCGGCAACGCCTATCTGCGCAAGACCATCGCGCGCCACCGGCTGGCGCCGGCACTCGCGGTCGCCTTTGCCGGGCGGCTGGACTATCGCCGCTACAGCTGGAGGGACCGCCAGATCATCCGCTTCATCATGTTGCTGACCGGCGGACCGACCGACCCGGACACCTGCGTCGAATATACGTCATGGCCAGCGGTCGACGATTTCGCCGCCCGCATTGCCGAGCTGCAGCGGCGCGCTTGACCGCCTTGACGGCAAATTCCCGTGGCGCCGCACGGCCGGCGGCCACTCTGCCGGGGCGCGGTTTGATGCGTATCAATGGCCGCTCCGGAGGCAGCGGGTAACCTATTTTTGCAATTGGCGGATTTGCGCGGAACCGGCCAGCTTGCCGGTCGTGGCAGGCTGTTTAATGCTTGCCGCCTTTTCCAGCCCAGGAAGGCAAGACACGGCACCCATGCAGCCGCTAACCCTGAAGTTCAAGGTCGTGCTTTACCTTGCGATCGCGCTTTCGGCGGCCATGTTTTTGTTTACCGGGCTGGTCGCCTGGTTTTTGTATACCGAAATACTCGGCAAGGTGTCCGATCAGGTCATCCAGGTCTCCGAAGTAATCACCAAGAGTACCCGCTTCGCGATGCTGCAGAATCAGCCCGCCTATGTCGACCGCATCATCCACGATGTGGCCAATCAGGAAAAAATCGACCGGGTCAGGATCCTGAGCAAAGACGGACGGATCACCCATTCGACCTACGCGCCCGAAATCGGCCAGATCGTGGACCGCAAAGCGGAAGCCTGCTCGCGTTGCCACCAAAGCGAGCGACCGCTCGAGCAAGTTCCCAAGAATGAGCGAACCTGGACGTTCAAAGGCCCCAACGGCGAGTCGCTGCTCGGCAGCATGGAAGTCATCCACAACGAGCCGTCTTGCTACAACGCCGCCTGCCATCAGCACTCGAAGGAAACCTCCGTCCTCGGCGTGCTCGACATCATCTATTCGCTCGACGAGATCGATCGAAAGTTGCGCACCAGCACGCTCGGGATCGCCGGCTTTGCGCTGGGTTTCATCGCCTTCGCGTCGTTGTTGGTCGGCTTCTTCGTGCACCGTCTGGTCTATATCCCGCTGCGCGATCTCGAAAGCGGGGCGCAAAGACTCTCGGCCGGGAATCTGGACCAGCCGATTCCCGTCCGCAGCAGCGACGAATTCGGCAAACTTGCTTCACTGTTTAACGGCATGACCGACGCCTTGCGCAATTCGCGGGAACAGTTGCGCGATTGGGCGCACACGCTCGAGCAAAAGGTGGAAAGCCGGACGCAGGAGCTGCGCCGCGCGCAAGCGGAGACCATGCGCGGCGAAAAGCTTGCCTCGGTCGGACTGCTGGCCTCGGGCGTCGCGCACGAATTGAACAATCCTCTGACCGGCATCCTGACCTTCTCGCATCTGTTGCGGCAGAAAATGCCGGACAAAAGCACGGACGCGGAGGACATGGACCTGGTGATCCGCGAAACCAAGCGATGTGCGGCGATCATCAAGCGGCTGCTTGATTTTGCCCGCGAAAAACAACCGGAGAAGAAATTCACCGACCTCAACCAGGTCATCGATGATACGGTGCGTATCGTCGAGCGGCCTGCGCATCTGCGCGACATCGAAATTGCCTTGGATCTCGACCGGTCGCTGCCGCCGATCTGGATCGATGCCGATCAGATCAAGCAGGTGATCATGAACATGCTGGTCAACGCCCAGCACGCCGTTGAGGAGAAGGGCAACATCACCATCATCACCCGCCAGGCGCAGGATCCGCGGGCGCCGGCTTCCGTGAACAAGCCGATGGTGGAAATATCGATCGTCGATACCGGCTGCGGCATTCCGGAAGTGAACCTGCGGCGGATATTCGATCCGTTTTTCACCTCCAAGGACGTCGGCAAAGGAACCGGATTGGGACTTTCCGTCAGTCACGGCATTGTCGAGGCCCATGGCGGCTTCATCGAAGTGCAAAGCAAGGTCGGCGAGGGATCGACGTTCCGCGTCTTTCTGCCGCTGACGCCGCCGCCTGCCAAGCCGGAGAGCAAAGCCAGCGGGAGCGTTCAATGAGCGCGCGAATTCTGATCGTCGACGACGAGGAAATCGTCATCAGAAGCTGCATGCGTATTCTCGACAGTAGCGACTTCCAGGTCGAGGCCGTGCAGGACGGCCGGGAGGCGCTGCGCAAGGTCGAGGAAAATCCTTACGACGTGATGATCCTGGATATCATGATGCCCAACATCGACGGCCTCGAAGTTCTGCGCCGGGTCAAGGAGACGCATCCCAATGTGGACGTCATCATGGTCACCGGGCTTTCGCAGATCGATACGGCGGTGCAGGCCATGAAGCTTGGCGCCTTCGATTATATCTCGAAGCCGTTCGAGCCGGACGAGCTGAAACTGGTGGTACAACGCGCGCTGGAGCGGCGGCGGCTGCTGCAGGAGAATCTGACCCTCAAGAGCGAGGTCTCATCGAAATACCGCTTTGAAAACATCGTCGGGTCGAGCCCGCAGATGCAGGCGGTCTATCGGCTCGTCGCGCAATGCGCACCCACCAGTTCGACCGTCCTGATCACCGGGGAAAGCGGTACCGGCAAGGAACTGATCGCCCGCGCCATCCACTACAACAGCCTGCGCAAGGACAAGCCGTTCGTTCCGGTGGACTGCAATGCCTTGAGTGAAAACCTGCTGGAAAGCGAACTGTTCGGTCACGTCAAGGGCGCTTTCACCAGCGCGGTGACGAACAAGAAAGGCATGTTCGAAGTCGCCGACAGCGGCACGCTGTTTCTCGACGAGATCGGCAACATCTCCATGTCGATTCAGGCCAAGCTGTTGCGCGTCCTGCAGGAACGGGAATTCCGGGCCGTCGGCGACACCCGCACGCTGATTGCCAATTTCCGGTTGATCACCGCCACCAACAAGGATCTCAAGGCCATGGTGGCCGCCGGCACTTTCCGTGATGACCTGTTTTATCGGATCAACATTTTTCCGATTCACGCCCCGGCGCTGCGGGAACGCAGGGATGATATTGCGCCGCTCGCCTATCATTTCCTCAAGGTATTCAGCGTGGAACTGGGGAAAAAGATCACCGATATTTCCGAAGGCGCGCTCTCAGCGCTGGTCAATTACGACTGGCCGGGCAACGTGCGCGAACTTGAAAACGTCATGCACCGGGCGGCGATCCTGACCAGCGACAACGTCATTCGCCAGGCCCACCTCGTCAACATCGTCGATCCTTCGCGGGCGCAGGCCGACCTTGCGGTGCCGCGCACCGGCGACGAGCTCAAGCGGGTCAAAAAAGCCGCGCGCGAAAAGTCAGTGGAGGAGATTGAGAAGCAGTTCGTGCTGGAGGCGCTCAAACGCAACGACTGGAACGTGACCAAGAGCGCCGAAGACACCGGCATGCAACGCCCGAACTTCCAGGCGCTAATGAAGAAATACGCGATCCGCGTGCGCGACACCGAACACGACGCTGGCGACAGCGAGGCCCCGGACGCATCGTAATCGGCTGTTCAGCCCGCGGGCGCCGTCCCGTCAGGCCTGACGGCCGCCGCCAGCCGGCGCGGATTCCGCCGCGCCCTCTTCGTCCTCCATCTCCTCGTAGCCGGTCATCATGGCCTTGAAATGCGCGGTGCGGGTGTGCCCGAGCGTGCCGAGATAGACGTGGACCAGGATGTAGAAGACGAAGGCGATGAAGACCAGGACATGCACGGTGTCGATCACGCGCACGCCGCCGAAGAAATCGACCTGCGCGTGAAAGCGTTTCACGTCCCATAACAGGATGCCGGTATAGATCTGCACCGGGAACAGCAGCATCATGATGATCTGATAGATCATGCTCTGCAGCGGATTGAACTTGCGATAGATGGTGGGCGTGAACGGATTGGGATCGCCGCGGAAAATGCCGAAGGCGTAGAAATAAGCCTGCCGGAAGCTGCCGATGAAATGCTTCTTCAGGTTCAGCTCCGAGTGATAGGCCCGGATGCGGTCGGACGTGATGTAGAAGGCCAGCCACAGGCAGAAATTGGCGATCAACACAAAGCCGACGAAATTATGCACGCTGACCGCGGTGCGGAACGACACCACGTCGATCAGCCCGACATAGCGGATCTGCATTCCCGACAGGATCATCAGCACGAAGCCGATGGCATTGGTCCAGTGCCAGATGCGGACCGGCAGCGGGTGAATGTAAAGTCTGTGCATGTTGCCGTTCCTTCTGCCGCTTGCGCGCCGTCACGCCGCCTTGGGACCATTGCCGCCGGCCGGCGGATGGCCGTGTCCGTTGTGCGGGTGATAGAGGCCGAAGCGCTTGAACATCCAGCCCAGGAAAACGTGGCCGATGGCGATGCTCAGGCCGCCGAAGATGGCGAGCGCGAGCAGGATATCGAGCAGCCAAATGCGGGTGCCGCCGATCGCATAGAAGCCGCTCACCGAACCGACCGAGAACGCCGAGTTCAGCACGTCCGCGTTGGCGCCGTAGCCGACGCGCCGGCCGTCCGGGCCGACCAGTGAGATGGTCACACTCTGGAAGGCCTGCGATCCCTCGCGGTGACAGGTGTGGCAGTCGCTGAGTGCCTTGCTCTTGTCGGCGAGCGCATGCATCTGCGGTGCGGTCGCGGGCTCCAAGCGGCCACGCAAGACGGTCTTGCCGGCGATGCCGCTGCGGTCGAGCGTCTGCATCAGGTTCCACAACGTCTGCGCGTCGATTCCCTTGCTGCCGGAACTGGTGCTGGCCTCGAACAGCGGCACGCCGATTTGCTCGGTCCCGCGCGCCTTCATGTTGCTGCTGTCGATCAGCATGAGATCGACTTTGCGTTTCGCGGTCGGCGCATGGCAGGCGGGGCAGGACACCGCCTCGAAATGCAAGGCCGCATTGGGCAGCCATTTCTGATGGGACTCCAGCACACCGGCATGGCAGCCGAAACAGGCGCCCTCCGGTCCCTGCTGAAGCGAGCCGATCGAAATCGGCTTCACGGCATGCGCACTGTGGCAGCCGGAGCAGACCGGGGCATAGCTGTCCTTGGAACTGAGCTTGGATTTCGCATGCACGCTGCCGAGATAGGCCGTGTAGATATCGCTGTGGCACTTCTTGCAGGGGACCTGTTCGATATCGGTTGCCGCGCCCTTGATGACCGCATGCGGATTATGACAATCGGTGCAGACCGGCGCCGCCGGATTGCCCGCGCGCACCAGCGCGGCGTGGATGCTGGTCTGCCACTGCTGGAACTTGTCGGCATGGCAGGTGCGGCAGACCTGCGTCATGCTCAGCGAGAAACTGCGCTTGCTGGCAATGTCGTTTTTCTCGGGCGGATGCTTGGCCGGATCGACGTCCGAGTGGCAGCTGGTGCAGCCGTTGGCGCCGTGCACCGACTTGACGTAGGCCTCCCCCGGCACGTGCAATTGCAGCGTATCGCCGTCCGTCAGCTTCTTCTCCATGCCGGCAGTGCCGTGACAGCCAAGGCACTGCTGGTCCGCGGCCGAAGGCGCGTTTTCGGCGGCCCATGCCGGCGGCGCGGCGGCGGGCAGCAGGATAAACGCTGCGGCGAGAGCTGCGGTGGCGAAGCTGTTGTACAGGAACACGGGCAGAATTTTGCGCAAGGTGCCGGATCGATTCATGTTTGCCCCCAAGGCAGCCCGCTTTCAACGTTGTTCCGGGGGGTCTTGCAACCCCCCGGAAGTCCTTCACGTCTTTGTCGCTACCTGCCGCATAGCGGTAAAATTTTCATTGATCTATCTCATGCGGCGCGGGTGGCGGCTCGACCGCCGAGCCAGGCCAGCACGGCCAATCCGATGACCGGGAAGAAGACGACATAGACCAATCCGAGCATCGGCGCGGCGATCGCCAAACCGACATTCTTCAGCGCGACGGCGGCGTTGTTGACCGCTTCGTAGCGGGCGGCGACACGACCGGCCAGCACCGCGAGAACCGCGAGCCCGACGAAGGGCAATGCAATGATGTAGACCAAGCCGATGAAAGGTGCGGCGAAGAACAGGGCGATGTTCTTCAGGGTGCCACCGGCGGCCTCGGGGGCCTCGACTTCAGCCGGCGCTTTGTTGGTCACGACATAGAGCTTGGCGGGGGCCCGGGCGACTGTGGCGGCGACAACGGGCTCTTCCTCGATGAGGATTTTGCGGGCTGCGTTCATGGCTAACTCCTGTTTTTTTGACCTCAGCGAGGCCTTTTGTTTGGATCTCTTTCTCGATTTTTACATTGCATGGAGCGTGCCAGAGCAACCGACCGTCTCTAATAATCAATGCGATTCAATGGCTTAGATAAGATTTTCGACGCGCGAGGTGCTATTTTCCAGGCCTCGTCGAGGGGACGAAGTATAAAATTTTTATACGATCAGCGCCGGCATGTGACAAAAAATACATATTATCAATAGCTTAGGTTACTTTTGCGGCGCACAATTTTGCCATACAGTCGGCGCCGGCAGTTCATAAAAAAAACGGCCGGGGGAAGCTCCCCGGCCGTGGCCTTGCCGCTCGGGCAAGGCCAGTTGGCCATTCTCGCATCGAAGCATCTAATCTTTGGCTCGCGCCGCTATGGCCCTGCCCGCCAGCCAGACCAATGTCGCCAAGCCGAGGAAGGGGAACAGCACGACATAGGCGAGGCCGATCAGCGGCGCGGCGAATACCATCGTGATGGTTTTCAGCGACGCGAGGATCGTCTTTACGGTTTCGTTCTTGCCTGCGACGCGCGCCGCCAGAACCGCGAAGGCGCCGAGGCCGACTAACGGAAGGGCGATGATATAGGCCAAGCCGAT
This sequence comes from uncultured Alphaproteobacteria bacterium, assembly GCA_963789455.1. Classification (GTDB taxonomy): domain Bacteria; phylum Pseudomonadota; class Alphaproteobacteria; order Rhizobiales; family Xanthobacteraceae; genus Pseudolabrys. The sequence continues at coordinate 329,954 of CAWBLD010000009.1, forward strand.
GAACGGCGCGGCGAAGAACAGAAGGACATTCATCAACACGCTGCCGCTGGCGGCCGCTTCGGCCTCCGGCGCTTTGGCGGCCGCCGGCAGTGCCACGACTTGCGCGGCGGGTGCCGCCAGGGCGTCGCGGGCGCTGCCTTCGATCATCTCGGGCGACAGCGGCTTGTGCATGAAGCTCGAAACGCCTGCGGCCTTGGCGCGGGTTTCCGCCGCGTCGGTGCCGTAGCCGGTAATGATCACCACCGGGGTCCACGGCTTGCGCGCCTTAACCTGCTCGGCCACCTCAAGCCCGCTCATTCCGGGCATGCGGATGTCGGTGTAGACGAGGTCGTATTTTTCCTCGTTGAGCTTGCGCATCGCCTCTTCGCCGTTCTCGGCGGTGATGACGGCGTAGCCCTTGCTGGAAAGAACCCGGTCGAAGCTCTTGCGGACTGCCGGATCGTCGTCGACGACGAGTACTTTGCGTGATGCGGTCATGGCCTTCTCCTTTTCGAATTTCGTCGCTGTCGTGGTTGCTATCTGAATGGGTTTGTCTCTTGCTCAGGCCGCGTAGCTGCCGCTCGTATCCGGCACGCGATGCATGGCCCATTGTTTTCGCGTGATGGCGCCGTCGGTGACGTTGATGACGTCCTGCGGGCCGACCGGCTTGGCGACATAGTCGAAGGCGCCGAGTCGCACCGCCTCCTTGGCGCTGTCCACGGTCGGATAGCCGGTGATGATCACCACCTCGCTCTCCGGCCATTTCTGTTTGATGGTGCGCAGCACCGACATGCCGTCCAGGCCCGGCATACGGATATCGAGCAACACGACGTCGAAGGGGTTTTGCTCCATCGTCTGCAGCGCCTCCTCGCCATCGCTGGCGGCCGCAACTTGACAGGAGATGCTCTCCAGCGACCGCAGGTAGCTCCAGCGCACCGTTTCGTCGTCATCGACGATGAGAATTCTTTTTTTGTCGGTCATCTTAGCCACCTTGCTTGGTGTCATGGTGTTGCCGACTATTGAGCAAGCGCCGTGCCACAGCGCGGCCCGCCGCGTTTTTCTCTTTGATTACAAATGCTTATGGGCGAGGCGAGGCGTGCGGCCGGTCGGACGAAGTACATTTTTTTTATACTGTTTCTGGCGGCCGCGCGGAAAAAGCTTCGCATTTTCAAGTGAATGTACGCTGCGGGCACCGCATAGCTTTTTTATCGGATCGTGCGGCGGGAGACTTCGCGGCGCCGGCAATCTCCGTCTCAACACGTGACGGCGCCTTGCATGGCGTCCATGCGCCGACGGATGCCGCGCAAAAAAAACCAATGCCCTACCCGGCTACGCCATGCCGGAAACTTTATTGACGACAAAGGCAAATCATCGAACGGCGGTAGCGCCTGCTCGCGGCGCGCATACCACCGCGGCCACACGCCCGAGTTTTTGCGGCACGCGTTGCATGCACAAGAGCTCTGCGCCGCCGGCCGATCGCTTCTCCGAAGCTTCGCCGTCTGCTATTCTTGTGAAACATTCCGTTCGGGAATGTCGGGTGAATCCCGGTTTAACGAGGAGGTGGGCGATGCGAACGGTGCGTGCAATTTTGGTTAAGGCCGCTGCGACGGGGACAGTGCTGTTGACCGCCGGTGCGATAATCGTGCTCGCGTCGGGGCCGACACTGGCGAACCCGGCCATCGCGAAAAAGACGGGCCAACCGTGCGCAAAGTGTCACACGGCACCGCCGACGCTCAACGATTACGGAAAGAAATATAAGGCCAGCCATTAGATCTGCGCTCGCGGACTATTCGCCGCAACAGATCGGCTCCTTGGTCGGTTTAAGTCGCTGACCGACAATTGCCTCCGCTATGCAGGCGGAGCGTTCGATGTTGCCGGTTAAGTGCCGCTGCGCGGCGGCGCTTTTTCGCGCAACGCGAAAAATAATTTTGGCCATTGCCGAGCAGCGGCGGCGCACGGTTTTAAACCGTGCGCCGGGGCTTTGTCTGTTGCCTGAAAGCGTTTGGCAGGAACGGCAGGATATTTCCCGGCGCGCCGGCCAGGAACCGTGCGGCGCCCACCGCTGACGGACCGGCGCAAATCCGGAGCGATAGTGCACCCGCTGACCTACAAGCCGCTGCGCTCGCGTTCCTGCACCATTTCCGGCGCCGGGGACAACCACGTTTGGTAGAGGGTCACCAGACACATGAAGGCGAAGCACATGCCCATCACGGCACCAGCCGTTATTTCCACATAGACGAAGGGATGGAACAGCTTGATGATGTACCAGGAGACTATATCCACCAAGATGGCGACAAAGGGCAAGGCGACAATGCTGCATTTCAACCAGACCGGCCGCACATAGGCATGGCTGAACATGGAACCCACGATAAAGAAGATGAAGGTTATGCCGAACAGATGAATGTGCGACACGCGGACCAGCGTGGGGATGGCAGCGCCGGTATCTTTCTCCGTCACTTTCTTCAGATTGTCGTAGCCGTTGAGGTTGGGCAGGTGCGGATTGCTGCCGTCATGGCACTGCATGCAATATTTATCGAGCAATGGCCTGACCGACTTATCATATGTTGCGTGCGCGGCACCTTCCGCCGCCCAGGCGAGGACGACATTGCGATCGTCGGCCGGCAGCATGACCGACATCGGCCCGCGCAAAGCCCCTTCCAGGCGAGAGCCCTTGCCGCTGCCGGAATAGGCGACGATCAGATCCTCGACCGTGAGCATGTGCGGATTGCCGCCCGCGCGTCCCGCGTAGGTAAAGTATAAGTTAAGCAAGGCGGCGAGATAACCGATGCCGAGGACGACAATCGTCGCCGTATAAAGCACACGCTGGCTGTACGGCAGCTCCGAGTAATGGAGATAGTGCCGGTGCAGGGGCATTTCACTCATGATCGGGTCCCATCGTTTACGCGCGGATCGGTGCTACAGCAATTCCAATTCATGCCTACCTCGCCGGCCGTGTTGCGTAATATGACGCGATGCTCTCGATGATGGAATCGCCGTAGGGCACGCTCATGTTGTGCATCAGGGAGTTTCCACGCTTGCCGTCGCGATAAGCCCGCAACGCCAGCGTCAGGTAATCCTTGTCCTGCGCATTGATGAGCGGGATCGCCAGCGCCGGATTGTCTATGTCGCCGGCGTGGCAACGATTGCATTTGTCGGTAATATCCTTCAGCAGATTTTGTCCGTCCTCCGCGGGCTTCGATTTTTGCGTCGCATAGAACGCGACGATGTCATTGATTTCCTGATCGTTGAGCGTGGAGACGACGCGCGACATCGTGTCGTTCTTGCGCGTGGTGTGGTAGCCCTTGATGGCGTGCACCAGATATTGCGGATCCTGGGCGGCGAGGCTCGGCGTCGCCGTATCGGTGCTCACGCCATGCGAACCGTGACATCCGCCGCATATGGCGGTTTTCGGCTCGCCTGCAGCCGGATCGCCGAATGACGGCGCGCTGCGCGGCGCCGGCTGCTGCGACGCAAAATACAGCGCCACGCTTTCGATATCGAGCCTGCCCAGCTTGCGCAGCATGGGATCCATCGGCGCCGATTCACGCTTGCCGGTGAGATATTCCTGCGTGGCCGTCACGAAATAGATCGGCTGCTGACCGGCGAGATTGGGGGTGCCGGGAGTCGTGCTGTTGCCGTCGGCGCCGTGGCAGCTCGCGCATTCCGCTGCAACCTTCTTGCCGTTCTCATAGGGAGAGAAAACGGCTCCCTTCGCCGCCGGAATCGGCGGCAGACTGGCGTAGAAGGCGGCGACACCGCGGGTCTGGTCTTCGCTCAAGTCGGCCGCGATCGTGCGCAAGGCGGCGTGCACGCGCTTGCCATCCTTGTATTCCTGCAGCGCGGCCATGATGTAGCGCCCGCGCTGGCCGGCCAGATTGGGAATGCCCGGCGCAGTTCCCTTGCCGTTGAGCCCGTGACAGGCCTTGCACTCCTTGTCGGCCACGACTTTGCCCGCGCGAATGTCCGCCGCCGTTTGCTTCTCGGGCGTGCTTTGGTCCGAGCAGCCGATCAGCGCCACCGACAAGAACAAAGCGAGCAGGAGGTATTTCATGGGAGGCTCCGGGCTTTGATTCATTGGTATTTCTCTCGTTATTCCGTGATTACGCCCCGAAAAGATGCCGCGTGAATCCGTTCATCACCAAGATGAGCAGCAACAGACCGCTCCCCATCAAAGTGAAACCCAGAATCTTGGACGCGCGCGTCATCGGCTGCGACGGCGCGTCGACCAGATATTTCGACAGTTCCCCGCTCGCCACAAGACGATTGTACTCCACAAGATGCTCGCGCTTGAATTCTTCGAGCGGCATCTTGCCGGTAAACATGAGAATATCGAGCGGGAATTTGTCCGGCCGCCAGTGATTATTGAAGAAGTGCACGGTGAACAGGAACCCGGCGGCCAGCACCGCTTCCTCGCCGTGGAAAATCGTGGCGATATTGAACACCCAGCCGGGCAGATATGTGGCGGTCAAGCCTTTGAACCACAGCATGGCGCCGCTGCCGCCGATGATGGCAACGCCCCAGAACGGCGCCCAGTAGTCGAATTTCTCCCAGTAGGTCCAACGGTCGAGCTGCGGCTTGGGCGCCAGACCGAAGAACCATTTGAACATGCCGATGGCGTCGTTGAGATCGCCCCAGTGGGGGATCATTGAATCGGGGCCGAACCAGCGGAAGGTTTTCCAGTTACGTCCGATCCGGGTAAAAATGTAAATGATATGCCAGAGGAAGATGCCGACGAAACTGGCGGCGAAGAAGCGATGCACGTTGCCGGTAACGCGGGGGCCGCCGAACAGGTGGCTGATGATCGGCGCCCAGGTCGTGTCCGCGAACAGCAGCGTCATGCCCGTGAGCACCAGCATAATGACGCAGATGGCAAAGCACAGATGCGCGAGGCGCCAGATGGCCGGCCAGCGCCGGTAGTAAACGGCCGGCTTGCCGTCGGCGCCATTGAGCGCTTCGGTGCGCACATGCGGCCGGTGCTTATTCTGCTGATGGTCGCGCAGTTCGCGGAAATACCACAGCGCCGAATGCGTCCAGAAAAAGGTGAACACGCCGCCAAGCAGCAGCAGCATGAACTTTGACGCGAGCCAGGTGTAAGGATAACGTGCAAAATTCTTGTCGTTGGCGTGCGGCTGGAACTTCACGAAACCGGCCGTCGCGTCGAGATGGCACTTCTGGCAGGTCTGCAGGCGATTGGCCGGATAGACGGTCGAGCGCGGGTCGTTGACGCGCTGGATCGTGTGGTAGCCATGGCAGTCGAAACACTTGGCGGTATAGGCGAAGCCGAGCGTGTTCACCTGGCCGTGGTAGGTCCCCTGGTAGGACGCCAACTGCTCTTTATGGCAATTGCCGCAGTTCTTGGTGATCAACAGCTGAGTCTTGTCGAGGAAGGGGTCCTGCACGTCGTGCGTGGTGTGACAGTCCGAGCAGACGGCCGCTTTCGGATTGCCTTGCTGCAAGACTTCCTGGCCGTGCACCGAGGTCTTGTAAGCCGCAAGTTCCGCCTTGTGGCAGGCGCCGCACGTATACGGCAGATTGAGCCGCCACCAGTTCCGGTTGGGCGTGCCCTTCGGATAGATGTAATGGGCGTCGTGGCAATTGTAGCAGGTGGCGTTGGTGTGCGACTGATCCGCCTTGCTGGGCTGCGCGTGGATCGACTTCATGTAGCGGCCGATCATGTCGACGACGCCGGTCAGCTTGGCGACCAGTTCCGGTTTGTTGTCGTCTTTCGCTGCTTCCAGCAGATTCTCGTGGCAATTGACGCAGCTGACCTTCACCTCGACTTTTTCATGCGGAATCTTGGTGATGTTGGTGTGGCACTCGACGCACTGCCGCTTGCCATGCACGCTGCCGAGGAAGCGGTCCTTCAGCACCGGCGGCGGCGAGCCCGGCGCCGGCTTTGTGACCGGCGCGAAACCTTCCTGGCCGTGACAGCCGAGGCACATTTCGCTGGTGAGCTTGGGGGCAGCCTTATCGGGCGCGGCGGTTTGCGCCCTCGCGTCCGACGCCCATAGACCGGCAATCGCGATGAACGAGACCAGGCCGACGGCGGCCCACATCGCGGTACGCGCGATGCGTGCCCCGACGCCAATGTCCTTGGCGGCGCTGATTTCGTGCGGCTCGGTCATGATCGTCCTGCTTAGATTGGCCGCTCGCAAACGTCTACCTCGATCATGATCGAAAAATCGACCGCTTTCCACCCCCGCTTAACCGTTGCCGGCTATGGACTTTTTGATTGAAATCAAAAAACAACTTGCTGTTGCAATGCTGCCGCAGGCGCAACGTCGCGCCGTCTTCGGATTAGCCAAAAGAACTAATTGGGGAATGACAGCCGCCGGGGCGGGAGCCGGGAAGCAAAATTCCTCAGCAAGACGCCGCACGCCACGATTGCCGCGGAACCTTGGCTATTAGCCGCGGCTTCGATCCGGCCCGAGGCGCAGGAACCCGCGGTCAGGCCGTCGCCTCTTCCCAGGGTGGCAACAGCCGTACTACCCCCAACAACATAATCATCGGAATGGCCAAAACAATTCCTGCCGCCAACAAGCCCTCCCTGCCGAAAATCGGCGGGCGATAAGCCAGCAATCCTTTCGCGGTCTTGGAGATCTCCTGTCCGCCGATAACGACATTATAGCGCATCATCAGCACCGCGAACAGAACAAGGATTGAGCATCCGGTAATTCCAATTATCAGCGCTTTTCCGCTGGTGCCTCGCCAAATCATGAATGTAATGATGGCGAGCGGCAGCACGGAACCACAGCCGAACTGCAGAATGAAGAAGGGAACGACGAGCGGCCCTTTGACAAACTCCATGATCACGTCGATGCCCTCACGCCCGCGATAGACCAGACTCAGGAATTCCACGCCTTCCAGGACCAGCGTGAACATCATGAAGCCCCACAGCGCATAGGCCATGACCTTCAGGCACGGCAGATCGATCGGCACTCTGCGGAGCTTGCAGGACAAGACATAGAGAATAATCACGAGCGCGGTACCGGAGATGATCGCCGACAATAGAAATATGACCGGCATAAGATCGGAGGACCACCACTCGCGCGACTTCAATGATCCGAACACAAACCCGACATATCCATGCAAGCCGTGTGCGCCGGGAATGCCGATAATCGCCAAAGCGAACAGCCATTTTCGATCGTAGCTCATCGCCTTCTCGGATAGGTCGAGGGATCCGAGCGACAAGATGTGCCACGGCCACCGCAGCAGCCCTGTTAGTTTTTGCGCCTGTTGCACGATATGCGGGCGAAATACAAACCAAGTCTCTATCGTAAGCAGAATCACGTAAAAAGCGGCCGCGTATCCAAACACCGCAAAGGCCGAGGTCGTGTGCGGCGTTATCATCGCATTGAAGGCACGCTCGGGATGGCCCAGATGCAATAGCAAGGGCAGCGGAACAGTAACCATGCAGCACCACGAGATGAGCAGTGCAAAATGCGCCACCGGTCTCAATTGCTTGAAGCCAAACACCTGATAAAGACTTGAAATCGTGAAAGCGCCGGCGACCAGTCCGGTAAGATAGGGATAGACCACGATCAACACGGTCCACGGGATGACCGTTTCGTTCGGGTAAACGTAACCGGTAAACGGTGTGGCGTGAAAAAGGGCTTCCATCAGCTCACGTCCTTGTCAATGCCAACATAGAAGACGTTCGGGCCATTGCCGGTCTCCGGTTTCAGCACGCGAACGCGATTATTCTGAATGAACTGGCTTATTGGGCTTTGCTTGTCGTTGCGATCGCCGAAAATGCGCGCGCCGACCGGACAAACTTCGACGCAAGCCGGCAGCAGCCCCTTGGTGATACGGTGGTAACACCAGGTGCACTTGTCGGTGACCTTCTTTTCCTCGTTGAAAAAGCGCGCGCCATACGGGCAGGCCTGCACGCAATACTGACAGCCGATGCAATAGGTGTGATCGATCACGACGACGCCGTCCTCGGTCTTGTAGGTCGCGCCGGTCGGACACACCTGCACGCAGGCCGGATGCGTGCAGTGATTGCAAAGTTTCGGAACAAAGAACGCTTTCTCGACGTTGGCATCCTTGTACCGATTGGCGAAACGGTAGGTTCCTCCCTCCGCGGCTGAAACCGCGATATTCACCGGGTCGGCCTGACTGTCGATCCGCGCTTTGTCTTCGCCTTGCAAGGTTACGTAGCGCTCGACCCATGTCCGGAAATGATGGGGGTCCATGGCAACATTGTTTTCGCGCTTGCACGCGTCGACGCAACGCAGGCAGCCGATGCATTTTTCGGCATCGACGCCGAATGCCCACTGATGCTTTGACCAGTCGTAGCCCGGGATTGCCGGTTTATCGACGGCGGCGGCGGCGGCGTCTTGGACCGCCGCCGTTGCCTGCGACGCCACCGAGTTTGCGGCCACCGCCGCAGCGCCACATGCAATGGCACTTCCGAGACAGCTCAGAAAATTGCGCCGCTCGATCTCGGGTGACTCACGCCGTTCGTTCTCGTCCATTTGCAGCGCTCCAAAATCCTTGTTCGCCATGCCTTACTTGCAAGTCGCGGCGGCGTAATAGGCCGCTACATTTTCGAGTTCCGTATCGTTCAAGCCCTTCGCGATCCCGGCCATGATGGCATTCTTGCGGGCGCCACTGACGTAATGCCTCAACGCATTGATCAGATACGCCTTGGATTGCCCAACGAGATTGGGCCACGAGCGATTGGTGCTCACGCCGTTGGCGCCATGACAGGCCGTGCACTTGGCCGCGATCGTGTGGCCCGGCAAAGTTGCCTGCTTATCCGCGCTCAGAGCGCTCTCGCATTTCAAGCCGGTAAAATAAGCGGCGAGGTTTGCGGCATCATTTTCGCTCACCTTGGCCGCCGCGCTCATCATGGGCTCAACGCGCGCGCCCGAGCTGTATGCCTTGAGCGCGTCGATGATATAGGCGTCGTGCTGTCCCGCGAGCGTCGGCCCGGGAAGGTTATTGCTCACACCGTTGGCCCCATGACAGCCCGCGCATTCCGCGGCCTTGGCCTTGCCTGCCGCCGCATCGCCGGCCTGCGCCGTCGTCGTGGCCGCTACTAAACCGAGCCTGGGCGAATGCGGGTTATGGCAAACGGTGCACTGTTGCGTGCCGGCGTGTTCGGCGACGACGATCTGGCGCTGCTGCAATGGCCTTCCGGTCATTCGTTCGTGGCAGAGCGTGCATAGCTTTCGCGAATCGGTCGGGACGACCATCTTCAGATTTTTCGGATGATCCGGACCGGTCGTCGGCGGCAAATACGTGGTCTCGGCGACTCGCGCTCCGGCCGGCCCGTGGCAAACCTCGCATTTTACAACCTTGCCCACATCGATGCTGTTGTGGACGCCGTCGGACCATTCCGCGACCTGCTTTGCGTGACACGAGGTGCAATAGGCCGTGCCCTTGTACCTTGGTTTCTCGGCGGCGATCTCGGCTACCGATTTTCCTCGGTAGTGGCCAAATTCGTAAAATGAACCGGCGGTGAAATATTGTTTTGCGCCATATGCCAACAGGCCGAAGGCCGCAATGAGGAGCAATAGGCGAACGATGTGTCGCGGCATGGGTTGCCCGCTCTGAACGTTTCCTTGGGAGTTTTGCGTATGATTTTCCGCCGCCCCCATCCGGCGAAAAAATATTTATTTTATTATTGCGAGCCGGCCGTGAGCCGGACTTGATCCATATCAATGTGCGAGATTTTTTTGAAATATTCGTACTTCGCGTCACTCAGCGGTTGCTGCGCCGCTCATTCGGCTGAGCCGCCCGCAAAATCCAAGCAACATGATGTGCATTGTCCGCCAATGTCTGGGGCCGCACGCAATCAACCGGCTCAAACAGGCAAACACCTCGCGGCGAATTGCGCCGCGCGAATGCGATGCATTCTCGAATCACAAAAAAATTGGTTTCGAATCCATGCCGCGGCGCTCGTCAGCAGGCCAGATTGACCGCCGGATCGAATGGTTGCTGATCGGAGCGAGGCCTTCGTAGCCGCCGCAAATCGCGGGGCACACCGGGCAATATTCTGACGAGCGCGGCGAATAGGCCGTTGCGACAGGGACGGCTTTTGGAAGCCAATCCCCGCCGCATCGGCGCATGAAACAACGCTTGCCAGCCGTTCAGACGAGCGCCTCGCGAATGCGAGGCGTCAAGTCCCCGCTAGCCGGCCGCTATTTGAACTTGTGGCCGTTCGCTTCGTATTGCTTGCCCTTGGCATTGCGCGGACCGCCGCCCGCCGGATTCACATGGCAATACCCGCAAGGCTTGCCTTCTTTTGCGGCGTAGGCCGGCAGTGCCGTAGCGGATCGAGGAGCAACGACCAATCCTGCGAATAATACAGCAACCGCGAGTGCGGCTGATCCGCCAATGATTATGCCCTTAATAAGGTTCGGAGACATCGACACTCTTGCGGTTTTCATAGCGCTTTCCTCTCTTTCCTCTCCTGCTGTTGCCGGGCAATTCCCCGGCGAATTAGAATTGTTTGCGATGGGCAGCTGATTTGAGACGTCGATCCAGGTCAAGGGACAACCTCATCCATTTTCCCAAATTCCCGCCCATTACTTGCCCGGCGTCAAGATATACAGAACGGAACGCGCCCTTTGCCTCGAAAAATACGCCGCCAGATTTTCGATATCATTTTCGGTTAGGCCGCCGGCCATGGCGGCCATTTCGGGACTTTTGCGCGCGCCGCTCCGATAGGCGCGTAAGACTTTCATGAGATAGTCGATGCGCTGGCCGGCGAGCGCGGGAAAGCGCGGATTGGTGCTGTTGCCATTCAGACCATGGCAACGCTCGCACCTTTCCACCCATTCCTGCGTCGTCAGCGGTTTGCGCACCTTGGGCGCCTGCGGCTGCAGATGCGCATAATATGCGGCGAGATTCTTGATGGCCGTATCGTTGAGTGACGCCGCCATCCCTTTCATCGTTTCATTGTTGCGCGTGCCATCTTTATAGGCCCGCAGCGCGGCGGCGAAGTAATCGGCATCCTGGCCGGCCAAACTCGGCGTTGTCGGCGTGCCACTGACACCTTCTTCCCCGTGACACCCGGCACAGGCGGCCGCTGCGGCCTTGCCTGCCACCGGATCGCCGGGTGCCGGGGTTTTCGCCGGCGCCGGCTTCTGCAGGGCGAAATAGAGCGCGATGTTCTTGGCATTGGCATCGCTGATGGCCACGGCCATCGACTTCATCAACTCATTCTTGCGTTTTCCGTTCTTGTAGTCGTTGATCGCGTCGACGATGTATTTCGGATCCAACCCGACCAGGCTCGGCATTCCGGGCGTCTTGGTGACGCCGCCATCGCCGTGGCATCCCGCGCACGTGGCGGCCGCGTTCTTGCCGGCTTGCAGCGCGTCGGGTTTGGGAACCATCGCCGCCGAGCCGCTCGGCGGCCGGGGTTGCGCCGGATCGAGGCTGGCGAAGTAAGCCGCCACCTTGACCAGCGCATCGTCATTGAGAAATTTGACGGCATTATTCATGGCGCTGTCGCCGCGGACGCCGGATTGGTAGGCTCGCAGCTCGAGGTAAAGATAGACCGCACGCTGGCCGGCAAGATTAGGCACACCCGGGCTCGCGCTGATCCCATTCGCGCCGTGACAGCCGGAGCATGAGGACTCCGCGAGGCGTCTACCTTCGGCGATATCTCCCGCGTCCGCGTAAAGCGGCCGCATTTCGTTCGCTTTTCCCTTCGCGGTGGATGTGTCCTGCGCTGCGGCGCTTGTGGCGAATCCGGCAATTACGGCACACGCGATCAACCCGCACATCCTTGCAAGCCGATTCTTTACGCTCTTTATCATCGCTACCGCTCGTTCTGCGTCGTCATGAATTAACGGATTTTCATGGGGATCCTGCCGCGCATTTGCTACCGGATTGCCGGCAAGATGTCGAGGCTACCAATGTAGCGGTCTCTGCCGAGCAAGAGGCGTTTTTCTCTTTTATTTTTAGCATCCTATACGGCGGCAAGGCCGCCCGATGCCTTGATGAAAATCAATGCCGCAAGGGCGACCGGCCGCCGGCTTCGTGCGCCGTCTGCTTGGCTATCGTGCCACAGAGCCGACGTCCCCATTCCGCCTGCGCGCGGACCGTTTCGTCTCGCGAACAGATTGCAACGTCATGACGGATGGCATGTCGGCGCCACAATAACTGTTACGATTGCGCCAGCAAGCGGTCGGCGCGCCGGTGAACGAGCCAGACCGTCAGATTCCAAGCGAGGGGAACGGCCAGCGCTACGGCAAGCGCAAACGCTACGCCGAACGGGACGATCGACAGGTAAAGCGCTGCAAGGCCGAAGCTGATCCCGAACAGGCTCCACAGACAATTGGCGCTCACCGCCGCGGTTGCACGGCCGCCAATGCGCGGCTGCAGGATCAGCATCAGACCGGTGCTTGAAATCGGATAGACGGCGAGGATGCCGGTGAACACCGGCCCTGCGTGATGGCTGGCCTCAAGGATCGCGGCCATCAATGCGCAGACGAGAACGGTGCGCACCGGCAGGTCGTACCAGGCATGCTTGAGCTGCGGCACCTTGGCCCGGCGCACGGCGCTGCTGAGCCAAAGGCAGGCCGGATAGATGAGCAGGTTCAGCAGCGCGGCGCTCGCCAATGTCCATGACATCGAACGAGTCATCAGCGCGAGCGATATCCAGCAGCCGACGGCAACGGCAAGGCTGACAACGAGCCCGCGCGTTTGCGCGAGCACCGCATAGAGCAACAGGAACAATCCGGTGACGGCATTGATGACAAGGCCGCTCAGCGCCGCCTGGGCGAGATAGGCGGCGTCATGATCGAGCGAGAGGAACAGGTAAGCCGGCCAGATGGTGACCGGCAGGGTGGCGACCAGTGCGCCGGTGAGCGCTCCGGCGCGCTCGGCGATTACCGAGGCGCCGACGACAATGGCCGCCGTCGCCAGCAATTTTATCGCCAGCGGAAGCCAGGAGAGCAGAGCGGCAGACATGAACCACCGACCTTATCGCCAGCCGGGAATCGGCGGCGAGCTTGCGCGCATTGAACGACAAAAATGGCTGTGCCGTTTTGATCTTGCGCATGGCCGCCCGGCCGGCTGCGCCGGCATGCGCCGAGCCCGGCGATTGATATGGATCAAGGCCCGGAAAAGTCAGTGCTTTATTGATTCGACCTTACCGCCAAATAACGAGGGCGACCGAGAGGCCGGAGAAATACCGATTCGATATGCGCGCGCTCGACCAATTCCGGAGGTTTTTCGCCACGATTGCGGGCGACGGTGGACAAGCGCGACAATGGTCCGGTTCTGACCGCGAAAATCGCGAACGCAATGACCGACGCGCCCTCCCGTCCGGCGATCAGCGCGCCACACGAACAACACAAGCCGCCGGCGATGACGAAAAGCGGAGCGTTTCTTACCCGGCGGTTTGGCCCCGTTGAGGCATTCGGCTTCCGCCTAGCCATTTGACGCTTTGCATCGCACGCCATTCGATTGATATAAGTCAATCGGCCCGCGGCTTGGCGGTATAATTTGTTGCGGCTGGGCGGTCACCGTATGCGAGTGGCGTGAATGGAAAACATGCTCGAAAAAGCAGTGCCTCGATATACGTCGTATCCGACGGCACCGAACTTTAGCCCGGCGGTCGATGCAAATGTCTATCGCGCGTGGCTTGCCGGCCTGCCCCGCGAGGCCACGCTCTCATTATATCTGCACGTCCCGTTTTGCCGCGAGCTTTGCCACTACTGCGGCTGCCACACCAAGGCGACGCTGCGAGACGAACCGATCGAGGCCTACGCGCAGCGTCTGGTCGAAGAGATCGCGCTCGTGGCCAGCCATACCGGCCGGCGTAAAGTCACTCATATACACTGGGGCGGCGGGACGCCCACGATCCTCGACGCCGATCTGCTCAAATTCATCACCGACGAGCTCGCCCACCGTTTCGATCTCTCGGCGGTCCGCGAGCACGCGATCGAATTGGACCCGCGCTATCTCACGCAGCCGCTGGTGGAGGCGCTGCGTGCCATCGGCATCAACCGCGCCAGCCTCGGCGTGCAGGACTTCAGCGCGCATGTGCAGCGGGCCGCCGGCCGCATCCAGCCCTTCGACACCGTCAAGAACGCGGTCGACTTGCTGAACGAATTCGGCATTCACCGGCTCAATATCGATCTGATGTACGGCCTGCCCAAGCAGACCGTTGATGACGTGCGGCGGACCGCCACGCTGGCGCATGAGCTAAAGCCGCAGCGCGTCGCGGTCTTTGGCTACGCCCATGTGCCCTGGTTCAGGCCGCAGCAGCGTTTGATCGAGCAATCGGACTTGCCGTCGTCGCCGGAACGGCTGGCGCAAGCCGAAGCCGCGCACGAAACCCTGGTGCAATTCGGCTATCGGCCGATCGGCCTCGATCATTACGCGCAACCGGACGATCAATTGCTCGCCAAAAGCGGACGGGTGCAGCGAAACTTTCAGGGTTATACCGACGACGACGCCGATGCGCTGGTCGGCTTGGGCGCCTCCGCGATCAGCCGCTTGCCGCAGGGCTTCGCGCAGAATGCGCCCGCCGTGGGAAATTATTCGCGCGCGATCGCGGAAGGTAAATTGGCGACCGTGAAGGGCATCGCCTTGTCCGACGACGATCGCTTGCGCGGTCAGATCATCGAGCGGCTGATGTGCGACATGGCGGTGGATTTGGACGCGATTGCCGATGAGGCCGGTTTCGATATCGCCAGCGACTTTTCCGATGAGCTGGATTTGTTGCAGCCATTTCAGGAAAACGGCAGCGTACGCATCGAGGGCCATCGCATCCGGATTACCGAGAAAGGCCGCCCCTACATGCGCCTGGTGGCGTCAGTTTTCGACACCTATTTAGGGCGCGCAAAGTCGCGGCATTCCGTGGCGGTTTAAGAGTATTCGCGCAGACGCCCGTTCGGGCATTTCCACGCGAAAAAAACGGGGCTCGGCCCATCGCCCGCCGTCGCTGAAGCTTCGTCGGCCAGCTTTCTTTCGCGCTCGACTGGCTTGCCAGCCGACGCTCCAAAGGAGCGAAGGCGTGGCGGAGAGGGAGAGATTTTCGTGGCTTTCCCCGATCCTCAACGTTTTCAATAGCTTCGAGCTGCCTCCAGATCACCCTATGTACCAGCGGCGTGTTGCCGAAGTCGAGCTCATCCTTTGGCTCACATCAGGCAGCCCGCGGCACCCGTATCTATGCAGACGGTGTGCATGGCCGGCCCGCTTGGCGGCCTCCCTGCGGCCATCCGTTAACGACGCACGCGCCGGCACACCCAATCATCCTAGTTGATTGTCTTGCGATCTCGAACTCGAAGATAGATTCTTGTGCCGTCGGGCTCGGTCAACAACAATTCGTGCAGCCGCGGCGCGAGATCTTCGAACTTATCGACTTCCTCGAAGATGGCGGTGCATTTTCGTTTTTTGACCCTGTTCCGTTGTCGCCGGGTTTGATTGCTCGTCGCCGTGTCGTCGTTGCCAGCGGATCGTTTGGCCATTTTCGTTCTCCATTAAGTTGCGGTGCCAGCGGGCAACCGCCGCGTTTGCGGACCACCTTGCTTGGAGAAAGCGCAGGTTGGTGCGGGCCAATCCGTCGATGCCCGACTCTGAACGCTGAAACGGACTCCTGGGTTTCCTCCGTCTTGGCTATCAAGAGCCGCAGTTCCGCCGCCCATCACAAAGCTAATCACTTGCCTTGCTACATCTTCGTCAACAGGGCGCTTAAATGAATGACCTGGACCCGTAATCGTCAGGATATATTCGCCGTTTTCTGGTTTGCTCGCCATCGTCTTGCTCGCCGAATTCCATGCTGATGAAATTCTCGCACGGATGTTGTTCAACTGGAAGGTGGCGAGGCTCGTTCTACTCGCGTTTCTCCTCGGCTCGACGGAGCCGCCGGAGCTGGCGCGGTAGACCAACTGATTTCCAACGTTTCAAGCGTCCCTCCAGCCCGCGTTGAAGGCCCCGCCGCCACAGCCGCATGGGCGAGGGCACGGCGCTATAGCCGAGCGCGACCCGAACGCTGGCGTAGCCCGGAAAACACATGCTCAATTTGTTCGGCCTAGTCGGGGACGGACCAGGGACGGCCCCCAATTTGCTGGCTCTAAGTATTTGATTTATCTGGAGGCGTGGCGGAGGGAGAGGAACTGGAAACTAACCTTCTCCAGGCAATCCAGCGTAATCCATCATAATCCAGCGAGCTCAGGCGTGTGTACCGCGCTGCAAAGGCCGACGTCTACTTCGGCCATGGTGAAACAATCCTTCTGGAAAGTGAAAGGATCGAACGCGACACAATCAAAATTGACGCTTGCAGCACCAAAAAGAATGCCGCCTAAACTAAACCCGGATGAGCCGGTCGAACCTGACGTTCACACAGCCATCTGTCTCAAAGCATTCGATGACGGGCACCATTCCCATAAGCTGCTCAGAGTAAGTATCCTCGGCATTTATTTCTGAAGAATGTCGACATTTAAGTGTCTGTGCGAAGAAGATCGCCATACGTCAAAGAGCTCCTCTAAAATTGGCTACAGGTGTTCTGTATGTTTGATGTTCATCCTGGCGCTAGCTCAAAAGACGAGGAACCTATAGCGCAAGCATAGGCAGCCACCCGCAGCCGTGTTTTTTCCATTATGCCACCGTAGATCTCAACTCCATGCTCCGCAAAGATATAATACGATCCTCTCCCGAGATTGCTGGAACGGCTGACCCTGAGCAGATCGCGCGGTTTAATGCGCTCGCGCATGAATGGTGGAGCCCGCACGGACAGTTCAAAGTCGTGCACAAATTCAATGCTGCTCGCGTCGAGCGTATCCTCAAGGCGCTGGGAGGAGTTGCGAATGCTCAGAAACCGGATTTACTTTCGGGTCTGCGAGTTGCGGATATAGGCTGCGGGGCGGGTCTGGTATCGGAGCCGCTGGCCCGAGCAGGGGCAACTGTTACAGCGATCGACGCCTCCGAACCGAATATTGCCATCGCACGCCAGCACGCCGACGGCGCGGGTCTCGAAATCGATTATCGATGCTCGCTTCCGGAACAGCTCGCTGCCGAGGGCGCTTCTTTCGACGCCGTCCTCAGTCTCGAAGTTGTCGAACATGTGACTGACGTGCGGCTCTTTCTCAAGACGATCGCCGGTCTCGTGCGCCCGGGTGGCCGCTTGATATTGGGTACCATGAACCGCACCGCTCTCTCTTGGGTCATCGGTATTGTCGCCGCCGAGTGGGTTCTCCGCTGGCTACCGCGCGGAACCCACGAGTGGTCACGGTTCGTCAAGCCCGAGGAGACCGCGAGCCTATTGCAGCAATTCGGTTTTGTTGAAGTGGCGCTGCATGGAATTGTCTTCAACCCGCTTCTTTGGCGATGGCGAGCCAGCCGCAGCGCTGCCGTCAATTATTTGCAAATTCTCGACCGCGCATGCTGAGCAATCGCAATTTAACAAGCGTGGTCCTAGGGGCTAGTTTTTTGGCTGGTTGCGTGTGGGCGAATTGACAATGAAGACGTTGCTTTGCTTCGGTTACAGCTATACGGCGCAGCACTACCTGAAGCTCTATGGCGCGCGATTCGAGCGGGTCTGGGTGACGGTTCGCGACAGCAAAAGGGCGGCGGACCTGAATGCACAAGCCGACGGCCCGGTGCGGGCGCTGATCTTCGACGGCACATCCACGTCCGACGATCTTCAGGCGGCCGTCGCGCAGGCCGAGATGATTTTGGTTTCCATTCCACCCGATGAAAAAGGCGATCCGGTGCTGGCAGTCTGTGGTACCTCGCTCATGAGTTCCAGACAAATCCGCACCATCGCCTATCTGTCCACCGTCGGCGTCTACGGAAATTATGACGGGGCCTGGGTCGACGAAAATGCGGAATGCCGACCGAGCGAGGAGCGCAACCGTCATCGGCTGGCGGCCGAGCGCGGTTGGCAAAGCTTATCCACCTCAAGCGGGATCCCTGTCGCCATCTTGCGGCTTGCCGGCATTTACGGACCAGGACGCAATGCGCTGAAAAACCTCCGACACGGCACGGCCAGACGCATCGTCAAGCCGGGCCAGGTTTTCAATCGGATCCATGTGGCCGATATCGCGCAGGCAATCGATGCCGCTTTTAATCGTTGCTCCAACGGGATCTACAATATTGCCGATGACGAGCCAACCCAGCCCGGGGATCCGATCGTCTACGCGGCAAAGCTTCTCAATATCGAGCCGCCGCCAGAGATTCCGTTTGACCAGGCGCGCGACAGCATGAGCCAAATGGCGGCAAGTTTTTACCTTGACGTCAAGCGCGTAAGCAACGCCAAACTCAAGACCGTGCTCGGCGTGAAGCTGCATTATCCAACCTATCGCGAGGGGCTGTCAGCGCTCCTGGACGCGGGGGAGTAGGGCAAAAACACTGCCGAGGACGCCAGCGCGAGGGCTCTGCTGCGCTGATATGTTCAGACCGGCTTAATGGACGTAGAGGACGAGTTGTTTTCGGTTTCCCCGCTGACCCTTGCCCGATTTTGTTGATTAGAATGCTCGGTCGTCGATTTTAGCTATTCGGCGGCCGACCACAATCGAACTCTTGGAAGGAGACCTCATGCGTGCTTATCAATTGAGCAAAGGCGGTGCTGGTATCGAAGGACTTGCCCAGGTCGAGCGGCCAGACCCAAAGCCGGCTTATCGCCAGGTGCTGGTCAAGGTTATCGCCTGTTCGCTTAATTACCGCGACCTCGCAATCGCTCGAGGTGCCTATCGGTTACCGGTCGTTGCCAATCTTATCCCGCTTTCCGACGGCGCCGGCGAGGTCGTCGAGATTGGCGCAGGTGTCCGGCGCGTCAAGGTCGGGGACAAGGTCGCCGGCAACTTCTTTCAGCGCTGGAGCGCGGGGGAGCCGGGACCAGACACCCACCAAAGCGCGCTCGGCGGCGGCATCGACGGCATGCTCGCTGAGTATGTTGTGCTCGAAGAGGACGGCGTGGTGAAGCTTCCCGAACACTTATCGCTCGAGGAGGGTGCGACCTTACCCTGCGCAGGAGTAACGGCGTGGCACGCCATGATCGAACACGCGCGGTTGATCGCCGGCAAGACCGTACTGCTGCAAGGAACCGGCGGGGTGTCCATCCTCGGCCTGCAACTGGCGAAAGCCATGGGCATCACCGTGATCATCACATCCTCGCGCGACGACAAGCTTGCCCGCGCCAAACAGCTCGGTGCCGATCACGGCATCAATTACAAAACCACGCCCGACTGGGATAAAGCCGTCAAGGACCTAACCAATGGCCAAGGGGTGGATTGCGTGGTCGAGGTCGGCGGGGCAGGCACGATCGCGAAGTCGTTTGCCTCGATCCGGGTGGGCGGACGCATCAGTCTGATCGGGAACCTGAGCGGGCCGGCAACCGAACTCAATCCCGGGCTGATCATCGCTCGGCGCGCCAACGTGCAAGGCATCTCGGTTGGCTCCACGGCCATGTTCGAAGCGATGAACCAAGCGATCGCCGCCAACCGGATCAAACCGGTGATCGATAAAGTCTTCGGTTTTGACGAGGTCAGAGCCGCCTATCAGCACATGGCTTCGGGAACGCATTTCGGGAAAATCGTCATTCGCGTCGCTGCATAAAAAGCTTTGGCACAATGGAAAATACGCTCGGATTTTTGGGTTTCTGCGCTGCGGTCATTGCGGTCGCGAGTACAGGCGCGATTTTTCGACCAGGCGATTGGTACAAAGGACTGAAAAAGCCTTCGTGGTGTCCGCCGAACTGGCTCTTCGGGCCAGCCTGGACAACGCTCTATCTGACGATTGCGGTGGCCGGCTGGCTGGTCTGGCGTGATTTTGGTTTCGGCAAGGCGTCCGGTGCGTTCACGCTCTATTTTCTGCAGCTGCTCCTGAACATTCTTTGGTCGCCTCTGTTCTTTGGGCTGAAGCGCCCCGATATCGCGATGGCAGAGCTGGTATTTCTTTGGGTTTCGATAGCCATGACCATTGCGGCATTTTGGTCTCTGGTCGAAATCGCTGCGTTATTGCTCTTGCCCTATTTTGCTTGGGTGACTTTTGCAGGGGCGCTCAATTTCGCTTTATGGCGTTTGAATGAGAAGCCGGTAAAATCCTGATTGGCCGCCACTGATAGCCGTCTGCTAAAGGATGGTGGCGGAGGGAGTGGAACCGGAATTGAACTTCCTCCAGGCAATCCCGCAAATTCGGGCATCTTGGATGAGGTTTTCGGTACGCACAGGTATGACGCACAATGATTCCACGGATCGCCCCGATGGGGTTTTTAGCGGGCAGATCACAATTCATGCCGGCGACGCACGCCAACCGTATTTGCTGCTTCCGATCGTACCGCCTGCATAGAATATTTTGGCCGCAGTATATTAAGACATACGACCGCCGCCGAGACGGTTACTGCCTCCGCTTCGCCGCCGGTGGGTTGAGCAGCGGCGAGGTGACATCCGCAAACGAAATTGCGTCGATCGATGTGACAACATCGATGACGGTCGGGACCCGCGCCGCAACCGCCACGCGAATGGCGGGTCCGATTTCTTCAGGATCGGTGACACGTATCCCGCGGCAACCCATCGCACGGGCGATCGCGGCATGATCGAAATCATTGAATTCGGCGGCGAATGACCCACGGCCGTGCAGCACCCAGCCAAGCGCACGGTTGTTAAAGACAACGGTGACAACGGGAATGTCGTGTTCCATCGCCGTCATCAATCCATTCATCGTCATGGCGAAACCGCCATCTCCCGCGATTGCCACTGCCGTGCGGTCCGGGTGAATCAGCTTCACCGCAAGCGCGGCTGGAATAGCGAAGCCCATCGGTCCCGCGCCGGCGGCCTGCAGGAAGCCGCCCGCTCTCTTCGTTTGGTACAGATTGGTCATCAGGATACGGTTTTCGCCTGCATCACAGGTAACGATGGCGTCGTCCGGTAGGTTCTTCATCAGTTCGCCGATAACGCGTTGCGGATGGATCGGCGAGTCTTCGGCTTCATAGGCGGCGGCATTGAAATAGCCATGTTTCGCTCTGACGGCGGCGACGCGCTCGACCCCGGCAGGTCGCAGCTTGCCGTTCGCTCCCGGCTTCCCGGCCGCCTTCCGGAGCTGGTCGATAACCACGGCCGCGTCGCCGATCAGCACATGCTCGGCGGGAAACGTCCACGACGCATTGCGCGGCTCGACATCAATCTGGATGAAGGTCTGCCGCTCGGGATCGAGCACGGCGGGATGCTCCCGGACGGTATCGGAGGCACCAAGCTTGGAGCCGACCACCAGGACCAGATCAGAATCACCCACGCAAGCATTCGCCGCCGCTGTGCCGAAGGTGCCGAAGACACCGAGCGCCAGCGGATCGGTTTCGGCGAAACAACCCTTGCCCGAAGCGGTAGTTGCGACCGGAACTCCTAGCTGTTCGGCAAGCTGCGCGAGTTGCTCCGTTGCGTGTGCGATACGTACGCCGTTTCCGGCAATGATCACCGGCCTCTGTGCGGCCGCCAGCGCACGCACCGCGCGTTCCACACTCTCCGGGTCCCCTCCTTGCGGCGGCGGCGGCATGTAGTACTCGGTCGGGTAAATGCGCGGCATCGAATCGCAGCTCACCGTGCCTCCTAGCGCATCGGCGCCGAACAGAACGGCGACCGGTCCCGCCTGCCCGGACAAGGCGTGCTTGATACCGATCTGCGTTGCCTGGACCGCTGGCACCGGATCGAGCGCCTGAAAGACCTGTTTGGTGACGCCGCCAAAGCTCGCACGCGCGTCCCATGACCCGTAGTCGCCGTTGCCGGACTGATAGGGCGCGTGGATCGTGAACTGAGTTACATCGCTGAAATCGCTGAGCAGCAGCATCGGAGATGAGGAGAGATAGGCTTCTAGAATGCCGATAATGCCATTCCCCAGCACCCAAGGCCCCTGCCCGATCAGCACGCCTGGACGCCGGCGCAGGCGGCCGTAGACCTCTGCCATAACGCCGCCGAGCGATTCTTCCCGCACCAGGATGGTACGAATTGCATTCTGCCGTTTCTCCAAAGCCGTGAAGATGCGGCCGGTATGCCCACCCGATACGCCGAACACCATGTCGATGCCGGCCTCCTGCAGGACCCGCGCGATCACATCGGCCGCGGTCGTATCCTCCTGCAACATGCGCGCTACGGGCATTTTAGGCTCCTCCACTGATCGGCGACCAATCGGACAAGGCGGGGTTGTTTGCGACAGGCTGGCGCGCATACCGCGGATCGGCTTCAGGCACCGCATCAATCAACGCGCGCGTATAGGGATGCTGTGGCCTGCGGATCACTTCCTCGGTCGCCCCGATCTCGACAATCTTTCCGAGATGCATCACAGCGACGCGGTCGCAGATGTAGCGGATCGTTCCGAGATCGTGCGAGACGTAGAGAATGCCGACGCCATGCTCCTTAGCAAAGCCCTTGAGCATGCGCAGGATACCGGCGCGCACCGAGACGTCGAGCATTGATACCGGCTCGTCGGCAATGAGCAGTGACGGTCGCAACACGATTGCGCGGGCAATCGCAACGCGTTGCCGCTGGCCGCCACTGAGTTCGTGCGGATAGCGATCGAGAAAATCCTCGGCCGGCCGCAGCCCGGCGTCCTGTAACGCTCCGATCGTACGCAGGCGCCTTTCACGCGGATCCCGCACACCGTGAATCGCCAGGGGCTCGACCACGCAGCGATACACGGTGAAGCGCGGATTGAGAGATTGGTAGGGGTCCTGGAAGATGAGTTGCACGCTACGACGAAACTGCTTGAGGTTTACGCGGTCCAGGCTGTGGATATCGCGGCCCTCCACCAGGATTGGCCAGCCTGGAGTTCGTGGTGACGCAGGATCGCGAACGACAGACTGCTTTTTCCGGAGCCACTGGCACCCGCAAGTCCTAGGATTTCCCCACGCGCAAGCTGCAACGATACACCGTCCACCGCCTTGACGTAACGCTCGGGCCCAAACATCTGGGCAATCAACCCGACATTGGCAGAGAACCACACCTTGACGCCTTCGACCGATAACAACGACGTCATGCGGCCTGCCCCTTCCAGGTATCCGGCTTGGCGGATTGTTCCCGCATGTCCGCCGCACGGTCGCGAAAGTGGCAAGCCGAACGATGGCCCGGCGAAACCTCGGTCAGCGCCGGCACTTCATTCGGGCAGATCGGCTGGGCGAAGGGGCAACGGGCGCTGAACGGACAGCCTGGATTGATCGCGGCGAGGTTCGGCGGAGAGCCCGGGATCGAAACGATCTCCTTGAACGCGCCTCGTAGACCGAGAAAGCCATTCTGCAGGCCCATCGTATAGGGGTGTACCGGTGCAACAAGGACGTCGGCGGTCGGACCGATTTCCACCAGCCGGCCGGCATACATCACCGCGACGGTGCGGCAATATTCGGCAACTACACCGATGTCATGCGTTATAATGATGAATGTGGATCGACGCTGGTGGACGAGCTTCGCTAGCTCCTTGAGCACCTGATCCTGCACAATTACGTCGAGGCCAGTCGTGGGCTCGTCGGCGATGATGAAGGTCGGTTCGAGCGCGAACGCCAACGCGATTGTTGCACGCTGGCGCATGCCGCCCGAGAACATGTGCGGATAGTGTGCGCGCCGTTCCGGGTCGAGCCCAACGTTGGCGAACAGTTCCTTCGATACGCTCCTCCGCCGCTTGTCCTCGGGCGAGGCCGTGCGTTGCCATTGCCTCGCGGACCAACGACGCGATGCGCATAACAGGATCGAGGGCATTCATTGCGCTTTGCGGAATGAGACCGATACGGCGGCCGCGCACCGCACGCATCTCATTGGCGCTGAGCGCCAGCAGGTCGCGCCCTTCGAAGGCGATGCGGCTATCCGGCGAGATCGCGCCGTCCGGCAGAATACGCAGCAGCGCCTTGCCGATGGTGGTCTTGCCGCAGCCGCTTTCGCCGACGAGGCCGAACGTGTCGCCATTGTCGAGCGAGAAGCTAACCCGGTCAACGGCGTGCACGGCGCCCTTGGCCGTGCGATATGATGACGCTCAGGTTCTGCACATCGAGGATCGCCGCCATCGCCTAGCGCTCCCGCAAGCGTGGGTTGGCGACGGCCTCGAATGTCCGGCCGATTAGATAGAAGCTGGCGACCGTCAGCACAATCGCGATTCCCGGTGGCAGCGTCCACCACCAGGCGATGCGGATCGCGCCGGAGCTGAACGCATAGTACAACATCTGCCCCCAACTGATGCTCTCCGGATCGCCAAAGCCTAGGAAGCCAAGACTCGCCTCGGCGAGGATGCCCCAGGCCACACCGAACGCCATATAGAGCAGTGCCAAAGGCAGAACATGGGGCGCAATGTAGAAATAGAGCACACGCAAATCGCTTGCGCCCGCGAGCTTGGCGGCCAGCACGAAGGGCCGCTCCTTGAGCGATAGCACCTGCGAGCGGATGATACGAGCCGATGTCCTCCACAGCAAAAGTGTAATTGCTAGTATGATATTCGTGATGCCGATGCCGGTGATCGAGATCAACACGATCGCGAACGGAATAAACGGGATCCCGTAGGCCACGTCGGTAATGCGCATGAGGAAGTCGTCGACATGGCGTCCGAAATAGCCGGCAATGAGACCAACATTGGTGCCGATGAACACCACAAAGAGCGCCGAAATGACCCCGACCATGATGGGGATGCGCGCACCCGCAACCACTTGGCTCAGCACATCTTGGCCGAGATTGGTCGTGCCCAGCCAGAACTCCTGCGACGGCGCTTTAAGTCGCACAAGAACGCCATTGGCTGCGTAATTGCTCTCTATCGGATTGTGCGGCGCGATCGAAGGGCCGGCAACGGCTAGAAACAGGAAGAATGCCAGCACAATCCACGCTCCGAGCGCCATGCGATCAGAGCCGAGGAAGCGCAAGGCTTCGATAATGCGGCTCCGTCGCGGCCGCAGCACGTGGACTGGGCTACCCATAACGAATTCTCGGATCGAGATAGGAATAGAGCATGTCGACCACAAAATTCATCAGAATCACCATCACCGACATGACGACGAAGGTTGCCTGCGCTACCGGATAGTCGCGGCGCTCGATCGCCAGCACCATTTCGCGCCCGATACCTGGCCAGGCAAAAACGATTTCGAGCAACACCTGCCCGCCGAACACGAACCCGACCATGATCGAGGCGAACGTCACCACTGGCAGCATCGCGTTGCGCGCACAGTGCCGCATGCGGTCGCGTTCCGTGAAGCCAAGCGCATCGAGGTATTCGAGAAAATCCTCGCCTTTCACCTCCAGCATGCAGGCGCGCATCACCATCATCGGGTCGGCGACGAAATAGAGCGACGCCGTCAGCAGCGGCAAGCGCGAGATGCAGTAGAAAATCGAATGACAGATAGGTGCCGATAAGACTGTCGAACTATGGTAGCCGACCTGCCGCATTCCACCGGTCGGGGAATAAATGCAGCCAATAGGAAAACACCATCAAAATTAGGATACCGAGCCAGAAGATCGGCATCGAGCGCAAACACAGTGCCGTGACGAAGCCCCACCCGCTCGGCCGCATTGCCGCGCCACCACCCGAGATACGCACCGATGACCGACGCCAGCCGCGAAAGCGATGATCATGGCGATGCCCATCAGCACCACCGTATTCCACCAAGCGGTATGTATCGCCTGCCATACCGGCGCCTGATAGTAGAACGACACGCCGAAATTGAACGATGCTATATTGCCGAGAAAGATCAGATATTGGTCGAATAAGGGCTTGTTGAGCCCCCATTCGACCAACAGTCGTTGTCGCGCCAATTCGTCGAGGCTTTGGTCGACGAGCATAGACGTCGGGTCGCCCGGCAGCAGCCGGAACAGTACAAAGACGATCGTGACGACCGTGAACAAGACAACCAGCGTCTGCAAGAGACGCCTGATTAAAAAGGCGCGCACTGGCCGTCTCTCCGCGCGTTGCGGACGTCAGCCTGGCATCACCAGTTCGCCATTTGAGTTCCAGGTGTATCCGGCACTCTTTAAGCACCGCGCGCGCCTTGTCGATACTGTATTCCGGCGCCACCAGATCGGCATTGTACCACTGCTTGAGCACCGGCGTGATGGCCGTATTGCCGGCTAGGATCGCTTTGCCGGCGAAATAGTTGATCAACGGCCGACGATCCCAGGCATGATAGATCGCCTTGCGGAAGTTGACATCGCTGAAGGGCGCCTTGCGCAGGTCCGGCCGCACTTCGTAGACGCCATGGCTCGGAGCATATCCGACCTTAATATCAGGATTTTCGACAATTGGTCGGCCAGCGCCGGCGTGATGGTCTGTTGAATCATGTCGATCTCGCCGCGCTCGAGCGCGCCGGCATTGCCGTCGACGCTCGGGATAATGACGAGATAAACGTCGTCCACCTTTGGCGCCATGTAGTGGTCCTTGTTGGCCTTGAAGTAGACCTCCTGGCCCTTGCGCCAGTGGCCAAAGATGAAAGGACCGCTGCCAATCGGCTGCCGGTTCTGGTATTCGCCCGGATTCTTGACGCCCACCTTCTCCGGGATGTCCTGCCAGACGTGCTTGGGCAGGATGATAAGCCAGCTAAGGACATTGGCAAAAAACGGCGCATAGGACCGCGTGAGATGGAAGCGGATGTCGTAGCCGTTCACGTCAACCTTATCGATCACGGAAAGGGCGGCGCGGAAGAAGGGGAATCGCCACTTTTTCAGGTAGTCAAACGTGAAGGGAGACGTCTTCGCCTGTCACCGGCTTGCCGTCGTGAAATTTCATCCCTTGGTGCAGCTTCACATCGACAGTCTTGGCGTCGACGGTCTTCCACGATTTCGCGGCGCGCGGGTGTGGCAAGCGGTCGGGTCCAATGACCGAGAACGTGTCGTAGAAGAAGCGCATGAATTGTTGGTTGGGAGAGGTCGGCGCGGTGAAGGGATTGAGTGTATTAATTTCGTTCTCCATGCCGGCCTTCAGCGTCCTGCGCGAGGTCTTGGGCGTGACGTTGAGATAATTCCAGATGCTGTACATATGGCCGTAGCCGGCGCCCGAGGATCTCGACCACGTTGCCAAAAGAGCTTCTGATTGTAGGCGCTGATCATCGCCGGGTGCGCCAGCCACCAGACCGGGTAATCGGCGGCCGCGATGGCCTGGGTCTGCTTAATGAGGACCGCGCGCTTGGTCGGGATCCATCTCCTCTTGTTGCGCTCGCACGGCTTCGTCGTATTTCGGATTGTTGTAGAAGCCGTAATTGCGCTTGCTCTTGGAGCCGAGCATTTCCTCGAGATAGAAGTTGGGATCGATGCGCTCCGGGCGTGGCGCCCCACAGGATGCTGCCCCAATCGCCGTAAGCATGCTGTTGCAGCGTCTTGGGCACCACGACGCTGCTTGGCGCAGGATTGAGCTTTGGCGTCAATCCGATCTTGCGGAAATCTTCGGCGCCCTTGCGGAATAGCGCCACGATTTCCGGCCAATTTCCGTAGTACATCATGGAGATCGGCGGCACCGACTGGCCGGCGGCCGCTTCGGCGCCGGAGGCGAGCGTCAGAAACCCGGCGGGCGCCGCAAGGGCGCTGCCGCCGACGAGCGCGGTCTTGAGAAAGCTGCGGCGTGAAAACTGTTGTTCGTGCATGGTGGTCCTCCTCTAACTTCGCCCGCCGTTCGGCGGCGGAGCATTGATTGCTTGGACGTCCAACACTCCGCGGAGCGTTCGCGTTCTCCTTAAGATCAGTAGACCCGCGCGGCGCCCGCACCCGACAGGATTTCGATTGCCAGCGGCGAATAGAGTTCCTTCTTCATGTCCTGCAAAGGATCGATCACCGCGTCGATCACCGCCGGCTTGTCCTGCTTGAGAGCGGCCTCAAGCGCCTCTTTGACTTCGCCTGGCTTGTTCGACTTGCTCGGCGTGGCAGCCGCAGGCGCGCGCAATCGCCGCATAATCCGTGTCGGGAAAATCGCTGCCGACGCTGCGCGCGCCCATGCTCTGCCCCGTCATGCCGAGCGAGGAGTTGTTCATCACCACATAGATCGGCGCGACGTCATACTGCACCGCCGTCAAAAGCACATGCATCTGCATGGCAAAGCCGCCGTCGCTGCACACGCCGATGGCCGGGCGTTCCGGATGGACGAATTTGGCGCATAGCGTCGCCGCCATCGACCAACTCACGCCGCCGAGACCGCCAGCGCCGAAATAGCTGTTTGCGCGCTTGGTCTGGAAATAGTGGTTCATCCAATGTCTGTTATTGCCGGCATCGCTGCAGATGATGGCCGATTCCGGAGCGGCTTCCTGCACTTCGCGCACCACACGCTGAGGAAAGATAGGTATCGATTGCGAACGTGGTGCCGTTTGCGCAAGAAAGCCCTTGGCATCGCGCAACGCGGCGAAGCTCTTGGTCCGCGCCGCTACGGCTGGCCGATCGATCGCCCCGTCGAGGCGCTCCAGCAACATGCGCATAGTTAGATCGGCGTCGCCGACCAACACGATGTTTGCCGGCGTCGTCCAGGATGCGTTGCGCGCGTCGATATCGATCTGAATGATCTTTTGCCGCTTCGGATCGATCATCTTGGGATGGCCGAAGCATGTTCTGCGGCTTAGCCGGAGCCGATCACAAGAACGACGTCGGCAAGTCCGACGATTTCGTTCGCCAAAGGCACGCCCGTATAGCCGATGGGCCCGCGGCAAGCGGATGAGTCTCGGCTGATGGTCTTGCCGAGATAGCTCGTTACCACAGGCGCGCCGAGACGCTCTGCCAAGTCTTTCAAGGCATCGGAGGCCCGCGCGATGTGCACCCCGTTGCCTGATACGATCACCGGCTTTTGCGCCTTTGTCAGAAGATCGGCCGCAGCGTCGATCGCCGGCGCCGGCGGGCAGGTTTTATCGGATGTGAGATAGACCTTGGTGTCGTAGATCTCTGGATGGCCGTGCTCTTCGACCTTCCCCTTGATGGCGTTGCTCCGCAATCAACACGGCCGTCGGTCCGGGATTGCCCGTAATTGCGTGCTTAATCGCGAGTTGCACGCTCATCACCGCCTCGCGCGGATAGTGCGCGACCGAGGTGTACTTCGTGTTGTTCTTGAAGATAGCGGTAAAATCGAACGAGCCATAGCTGCCGATGCCCGGCTGGATCGGCCGATGCACATTGAAGCCGTCGAGTTCGCTGAGTTCCGTCAAAACAACCATCGGGCTGTGGGCGAGATAGGCCTCGATCACCCCCGAACATCCCGGTCGAGCCGGCAAATCCGCCCTGCGCGGCGAAAACGCCGGGCTTTCCCGTGAGCTTGCCGTACATGTCGGCCATGCACGATGCCGTCTGCTCGTCACGCCGTACGATCGGGCCTGGATCTGGTTTTCGCGACCGTGCAGCGCTTTGTACAGCTCCATGATCGAGCCGCCGGGCAGGCCAAAAAGATGGGTTATCTCCGCTTCCGCCAAAACATCGATAACCCTGTCGGCGGCGGATCGGGGCTTCCATTGATTTTTCCGTTGTTCTAATTATTTGAACATATGTTCTTGTATTTTAATGTTAGATTTGACGGATTGTCGCTTGTCAAGCGAACGACCGCGACGCGAGAGTAATTTCATGCAGGACGTGGCCAGCTATACTCTACCGGCATTTCGAGCAATG
>CAWBLD010000010.1:0-164196 GCA_963789455.1 uncultured Alphaproteobacteria bacterium
GACAAACCGACATGCCCGCGCGATGTCCGCTTTACCCCCAAAAGCAGACACCCGGCCAAAAAACCCACACCGACATTTGGCCGCCCGTTTTCGCGCGTCTCGCCAGACGCGCGCGCAGCAAGCGCTCGTCCCCGCGCAAGCGGGGACCCGGCGCGTAACGCAACAAAATAAGAACTGGATGCCCGCTTGCGCGGGCATGAGCGGAGAAAAGCCGGATTCCTACTCTTGCGACACCGGCGGATCGAGATCGTCGGCCCAGTTCTCGCTCGGCTTCGGATAGCGCTGCAGCAGCCGATGCACGAGTTGGACGTGTTCGGCCTCTTCCTCGACCAGTTCCGCCGCCAGTTTCTTGACCTTCGGATCCTTGGTCGTCTCCACGATCGAGGTGAAATATTCAAGCGCGCGCTTTTCGCCGGCGAGCGAGAGCTGCAAGGCATGCCAGGGCGTCATCAGGTAGTGGGCGGAGCCGAGATCGGCCTCTTCCGGGCTTTCGCTGCTTCTCGAATTTCGCGATTTCGCGGGCGCGGGCGGCGACGTCGAAATCGCCGGCCATGCGCCGTATTTCCTCGCCATGGATGCCTTCGGCGCGGGCCAGATCGCGGAAGATCTTGACCAGTTCCGGATTGTTGTGGGTTTCCATCTGGTCGGCCAGCAGCTTGTAGCGGTCGACCGCGTCGATCTCGATCTGGTAGGCGACCGCCAGCAGATCATTGAGGTTGGCAACTTTCGGGGCGCCTGGTGTCTTGCTCATAGCTCGAAATCCTTCTCCAGCTCCGACAAATCGATATTGGTTGCGCCCGCCGCAGGCTGATACGGCGTGCGATTGCCGCGGTACAGAATGCCGAGATTGTAGCCGTCGTCGGTCATCAGCCGGCGTGCCGCCTTGCCCTGATCGGCGGTCTCGGCGACCGGGGCAGGGTGCACCAAATCCTTCCAGGCCTTTTCGTCGGGGCGGAAGGTCACGCAGGGGCTGAGGATTTCGACGAACGAAAATCCCGGGTGCTTGATCGCTTCCGCCAGCACGTCCGCGTTCTCGTTGGGATTGCCGGAGAAGCAGCGGGCGATGAAGTTCGCCCCCGAGGCGAGCGCGACCACCAGCGGGTGGAACGGCCGCACCCGGGTGCCGCCCGGCGACAGCGCGGTGTCGAACTCCGGCTCGGTGGTGGGCGAAGGCTGGCCCTTGGTCATGCCGTAGATGTGATTGTCCATGACGACGTAAGTCATGTCGATGTTGCGGCGGCAGGCGTGCAGGAAGTGGTTGCCGCCGATCGAATAGCCGTCGCCGTCGCCGCTGGCGACCACGACGGTCAGGTCGGGCCGCGTCACTTTCAGTCCGGCGGCAAGCGCGAGCGAGCGGCCGTGCACGCCGTGAAAACCGTAGCAATTGGTGTAGGCGGGAATTCGCGATGAGCAGCCGATGCCGGAGATGACGGCGATTTTTTCCGGCGGCAGGCCCAGTTGCGCGAAGGCGCGGGTGAACGACATCAGCACGTGATAGTCGCCGCAGCCGGGACACCAGATCGGCTTCACGTCGGATTTATAGTCAGCCTGTTTGTAGGCGACGCTTTTTTCGACGCTCGACATGGTCATCTCCAATCCGCGATCGCACGATGGATTTCGCCGGCGGTGATCGGCAGCGGTCCCGGCCGGTTGAACGCACGAACCGGCGCCGGCAGGTCGTAGTGGGCGCGCAGGAATTTGTTGAACTGACCGCCATGGGTCTGCTCGACCACTAGGATGCGTTTGACGCCTTTAAGAGCGGCCGTCATCTGTTCCGGCTGGATCGGCAACAGCAGGCGCGGCGCGACCATGCGGGCGTGGATGCCGTCGGCGGCCGCCAGTGCGACCGCTTCGCGCGCGGCGCCCGTGAGCGAGCCCCAGGTGATGACCGCAAGATCGCCGCTACCTTCCACGCTCGCCCAATGGTCGCCGAAATTGAAGCGATCGAGCTTATCGCGCCGCTTGTCGAGCTGGGCCAGATGGTCGGCGGCGCCGCTGGTCGGGGTCGCGCGCTCGGAATGGGTGAGACCGTCGGCGGTATATTGGCCGCCGCGCGTTCCCGGAATGGCCATGGGCGATACGCCGTTGGCCGCCATGGCGTGGCGCTTGTAGCCGCCGGCAAATTCGGTGGCGACGGTCCGCGCACCGATGAAGGCGACGTCGGCGGGCCGTTCGATGGCCGCGCGTGACTGGCCCATGAACTGGTCGGACAGAACGATGGTGGGCGCTTGCAGCGCTTCCGCGAGATAGGTCGCCCATTGCGTCGTGAACACGCAGTCGCCCACCGATTGCGGCGCCAGCACGAGATGCGGTGCGTCGCCGTGCATGCCGTAAATGGCGATATTGAGGTCGGCTTGCTCGGACTTGGTGGGAATGCCCGTCGACGGGCCGCCGCGCATCACGTCCACGACCACGACCGGGATTTCCGCGGAGGTGGCGAGGCCGAGCGCTTCGATCATCAGCGAGAGCCCGGGGCCGGAGGTTGCCGTCAGCGCCGGCGTGCCGCCATAGGAGGCGCCGATGATCATGTTGATGGCGGCGAGTTCGTCTTCGGCTTGCAGCAGCGCGCCGCCGACTTTGGTGAGGTTGGGCGCCAGCCATTCCAGGATTTCGGTGGCCGGCGTGATCGGATAGGCCGCGGCAAATCGAATGCCGCCGCGGATAGCGCCGAGACCGGTCGCCTCGTTGCCCGACAGCAGCCACCGGCGGGCGGTGCTCGGCGTCGGCGCCGCCAGTTGCAGGCCGAAATCGATGCCTGCCGCCGCGCTGAAGCCGGCCTTGATGCCGGCGAGGCTGGCCGCGATGGCGGCCGGGCCTTTGTCGACGAGGCGTTTCTCGATCGGGGCAAACGCCTGCTCGGCGGTAAAACCCAGCAGCCGGCTGGCGATGCCGAGCGCGATCATGTTGGGGCGCCCGTCGGGGATGGCCTTGGCCAATTCTTTCATCGGGACTTCAACGACGCGGGCGCCGGATTCGGTCACCATCGGCGGCAAATCGCCGCCGCGTGGATCGCTGATCACCAGAGTTTGCGGTCCGGCCTTGATTTCGGCGCCGAAACGGTGGGCGTTCAGCCAGTCGATGCCAACCAGGAGGTCGAACCGGTCGGGCAGGGATTCGACGGGTTGACCGGCCAGGCGGAGCAGGGCCGCGGCCTCGCCGCCCCGGATCTGGGGGCCCATGGTGCGGGTAAACAGCCCATGCCAGCCGGCGGCGCAGGCCGTTTCGAGCAAGGAATCCCCCGTGGTCAGCGCACCGGCGCCACCGCTGCCAATGATCGCGATCGAGACGCTCGGCGAGGCTGCCATGGCCATTGTCCCTTGATTAGAGCCCGTTTTCCGGGCGCCCGGCTCCAATATGTATTTAAGTACTAGAATGCGTTTTTTTGCTTTTCCTTGACCTTGATCAAGGCAGTCTAGCGGTTGACGATTGAAGAATGAATGGCAAGGTCGCATGTGGGTCTGGCGACGGGTTGAGCGGCCATTCTGGAGGGCAAAGCGATGAGCGCCAAGCCAGTGCGTTGGATGATGACGGGCGCCGGCAAGCCGTTTGTGCCGATGGAGTTCGAGATCGGCACCCTGGCCCCCGATGAAGTCCTGGTCGAAATCGCCGGCTGTGGGGTCTGCCACACCGATCTCGGCTACTATTACGACGGCGTGCGCACCAAGCATGAACTGCCGCTGGCGCTCGGGCATGAGATCAGCGGCCACGTCATCGACACCGGGACGCGACGCGCTCTGGTTCACCGACCGCGCGGTTATTATTCCTGCGGTGATCCCGTGCGGCCAATGCGACGCCTGCAAGCGCGGCAAGGCCACGATCTGCCCAAACCAGAAGATGCCGGGCAACGATATTCAAGGCGGCTTTGCCACCCACATCGTCGTGCCCTCGCGCGGGCTGTGTGTCGTCGATGAGCACCGCCTGGCTAGCGTCGGTATCGACCTCGCCGACCTTTCCGTGATCGCCGACGCGGTGACCACGCCCTACCAGGCGGTGGTGCAGGCCGGTGTCACGAAGGGCGATCTCGTCATCGTCAACGGCGTTGGCGGCGTCGGCGGCTATGCCGTGCAGATCGCGGCCGCGATGGGCGGCATCGTTGTTGCGATCGACGTGAACGAGGAAAAGCTCGCCGCCATTCGCGGGCAGGGCGCCGCCCTCACGCTGAACGCGAAAAATTTGACGCCGCGCGACCTCAAGACAGCGATCCAGGCCTTCGCCAAGGAACATGGGCTGCGCCAGAGCGAGTGGATCATTTTCGAATGTTCCGGCACCCGCGCCGGACAGGAAACCGCCTTCAGCCTGATCAATCACGGCGCGACGCTCTGCGTCGTCGGCTTCACCATGGACAAGGTCGAGGTTCGGCTGTCGAACCTGATGGCCTATCATGCCCGCGCGCTCGGGAATTGGGGCTGTCCGCCCGAACTCTATCCGGCGGCCCTGGAACTGGTGATGAACGGCCGCGTCAAGGTCACGCCGTTCGTCGAAAAGCATCCGCTCAGCGAGATCAATCAGGTGTTCGAGGCCGTTCATGCCGGCGCGATCAAGCGTCGCGCCGTTCTCGTTCCCGCACCGTCAGGAGCAAATCCATGACCGCTGATGTTGCCAGCGTCATCGCCAAGCAAAAATCCGAGCCCAAGGATCACAATCTGGTCGCCGATGCGGCGCGCGAGGCGATCTCCAAGGGCGTGCATTACGAGAAACGTCCGGTGAAGGGAGCGGACGGCAAGCCGGTGGCCGGCCTGTTCAACGCCTGGATCACGCTCGACAATCCCAGCCAATTCAATTCCTACACGACCGATATGGTGAAGGCGACCATCCTCGCCTTTCGTGCCGCCAGCGCGGCGCGCGACGTGGTCGCGGTGGTGTTCACCGGATCGGGTGACAAGGCTTTTTGCACCGGCGGCAACACCAAGGAATACGCCGAATATTATGCCGGCAATCCGCAGGAATACCGCGGCTATATGCGGCTGTTCAACGACATGGTCTCCGCTATTCTCGGCTGCGACAAGCCGGTGATTTGCCGCGTGAACGGCATGCGTATCGGCGGCGGCCAGGAAATCGGCATGGCCTGCGACTTCTCGATTGCGCAGGACCTCGCCCGCTTCGGTCAGGCCGGTCCCAAGCACGGCTCGGCCCCGATCGGCGGGGCGACCGACTTTCTCCCCTATATGATCGGCTGCGAACAGGCGATGGTCTCCGGCCTGCTGTGCGAGCCGTTCTCGGCGCACAAGGCCTATCGTCTCGGCGTCATCTGCGACGTCGTGCCGGCGCTGAAGGTTGACGGCAAATTCGTCGCCAATCCGACGATCGTCACCGACCGCTTGCTCGACGAGTATGGCCGCATCGTGCATGGCGAGCCCAAGACCGGCGCCGACGCCGCCGAAGGCCAGGCGTTGTTGAAGCGCGGCACGATCGATCTCAGCCTGCTCGACGAGAAGGTCGAAGCGCTGTGCACCAAGCTGCTCTATACCTTCCCCGAATGCACGACCAAGACCGTCGAGGAGCTGCGCAAGCCGAAGCTCATCGCCTGGAACGCCAACAAGGAAAACTCGCGCGACTGGCTGGCGCTCAACATGATGACGGAAGCGCGCGCGGGTTTCCGCGCCTTCAACGAAGGCACGCGCGAGACCGGGCGCGAAGTCGATTTCGTAGGCTTGCGCCGTGCGCTCGCCGCCAACACGCCGTGGAGCGACGAACTCACCGAAAGCATCATGCCGCGGGCGAGGCGATAGCTGTGACTGATCCGGTCAAAATCTCGTTCGAGGCGGAAGGCCGGTTGCTGCGGCTGCGGCTTGCCCGGCCGAAAGCGAATCTTGTCGATGCCGCCATGATCGCGGCGCTCGACCGGGCGCTGGCGGAGCATCTTGGCAACGGCCAGCTCGGCGCGGTTATTCTGGATGCCGAGGGGCCGCATTTCAGCTTCGGCGCCAGCGTCGAGGAACATCTGCCGGATCAATGCGCGGCCATGCTGGCGGGGCTGCATGGCCTGATCCTGCGCATGGTCGAATTGCCGGTGCCGCTGCTGGTGGCGGTGCGCGGCCAATGCCTCGGCGGCGGGTTGGAACTGGCGCTCGCCGGCCATCTCATGTTCGTCGCTCCCGATGCCAATCTCGGCCAGCCGGAAATGAAGCTCGGCGTATTCGCGCCGGCCGCCTCCTGTCTGTTGCCGGAACTGATCGGTCCGGCGCGTTCATTCGATCTGCTGGTGTCCGGCCGCAGCATCACCGGCGCGCAGGCGGCGACAATCGGCATCGCCCATGAAGCGGTCGCCGATCCGGAGCGTGCCGCGCTCGCCTATTTCGAGGAACATCTGAAGCCGAAGAGTGCGAGTTCATTGCGCCACGCCGTCAAGGCGGCGCGGCTCGATTACGTCGCGCGCGTCAAGGATAAAATCCGCGCCGTTGAGCGGCTTTATCTCGACGAACTCATGGCCACCCATGACGCGGTGGCCGGTCTCGAAGCCTTTATCGCGAAAAGGTCGCCCCAATGGCAGCATCGTTGAATACCTCAGGCTACCGCCGACATCGTCGCACGCGCCACCGCGCTGTTCGACGACTTGTCCTTTACCTCGGCGCGCGAATGGAAAGCCGCGAAGCCCGGCCGCAAGGTGATCGGCTATATGCCGATCTACGTGCCGCGCGAGATCATTCACGCCGCCGATATGTTGCCGCTCGGGATCGTGGGCGGCGGCGATCAGCTCGAGGTCATCCACGGCGACGCCTATTACCAGAGCTATATCTGCCGCATTCCGCGCTCGACCATCGAACTCGGCGTGTCCGGCCGCCTGGATTTCGTCGACGGCATGCTGTTCCCGTCGATCTGCGACGTGATCCGCAATCTGTCCGGCATGTGGAAATTGATGTTTCCCCACGTCTATTCCCACTATTTTGACGTTCCGCAGAACTATCAGGACGATGTCGGCGGGAACTTCTACGTCAAGGAGCTGGCCGAACTCAGGCACGATCTCGGCGAGATGCGCGGCAAGCCGATCACCGACGACGAGCTGCGCCACTCGATCGCGGTGTACAATGAAAACCGCCAGTTGGTGCGTGAGCTCTACAGCTTCCGGGCGGAGAAACCGTGGCAGGCGCCCGCGGCGGAAGTCTATCTGATGGTGCGCGCCGGCCTGGTGCTGCCGGTCGAGGAGCACACGGTCATGTTGCGCGACTATCTCGCCGCGGCGCGCGCCGAGGACCGGCCGATGCGCGACAATTGCCGCATCGTGCTGACCGGCATGTTCTGCGAGCAGCCGCCGCTCAATCTGATCAAGTCGCTCGAATTGTCCGGTTGCTACGTGGTGGACGACGATCTCCTGCTGGTCACCCGCTGGCTGATCGGTGACGTCGCGGTTGAGGGCGATCCGCTGCGAAATCTTTCGAACGCCTTCCTGCATCATTCGGAGTCGACGGCGGCCAAGTACGAACCCAATCAGAAGGAAAAGGGCCAGCACCTGGTGCGCGCGGTCAAGCGCACCGCGGCGGAAGGCGTGATCTTCGCCGCGCCGAGCTTCTGCGATCCGGCACTTCTCGAACGGCCGATGTTGCAGCACGTGCTCAAGGAAGCCGGCATCCCTTACATTGCGTTTAAATACGCCGAGAACTCCGGCCAGATGCAACCGATCAGAGAGCAGGCCGGCACGTTCGCCGATTCAATCAAACTATGGAGCGCAGCATGACGCCGCCGACCAAGATCGTCACCTCCCGCGCGCCGGCGAAGGAGGCCGTCAAGGATGCTTCCATGGTGAAGCAGAAGGAGATGATGGCCGCGCACTACGATCGGCTGACCAACGTGCCTGAGACCGGCGATAAGGTGGCGGCCACTTTCGTGCCCGGCAATCTCAACGAGCTGATTATGTGCTTCGATCTCCTGAACAATCTGCCGGAGGTCAATGCCATTCAGAACGGGCTGCGCCGCACCAGCGGCGGCTTCGTGCTCGAAGCGGAGAAGATCGGCCATTCCGAGGACGTCTGCACCTACGTGAAATCGGACATCGGCATGATGGCCAAAGGCAATCTCGCGCCCAACGGCAAGAAATTCCCCAATCCCGACGTGCTGCTGCTCTCCTACACCGGCTGCTTCACCTTCATGAAATGGTTCGAGCTGCTGCGCGAACAGTACAAGTGCGAGACGATCATGTTGCACACGCCCTATATGGGCGACGGCAAGATCACCAAGAACATGATCGAGTACATGGTCAAGCAGCTCAAGGACGACGTCATCCCCACGCTCGAGCGTGTTTCCGGCGTGAAGTTCGACATCGACCGGCTGCGTGAATACCTGAAGGCATCGACCAAGGCCGAGGACGATCTGGTGCGCGTGCTGCAAAGCGCCAAGTCGAAACCGTCGCCGATCGACGCCTATTTCGGCGGCATCTATTACATCGGGCCGATCTTCGGAGCCTTCCGCGGCACGCAAGATGCGGTCGATTACTATCGGTTCCTGCGCGAAGAGGTCGAAGACCGGCGGGCCAAGGGCTTAGGCCCGGTTACGCCCGACGGCGACATGGGCAAGGAGAAATACCGCCTGGTCGTCGAGGGGCCGCCCAACTACACCAATTTCCGCCAGTTCTGGAAAATGTTCTATGACGAAGGCGCGGTGGTCGTCGCTTCGAGCTACACCAAGGTCGGCGGCGTCTACGATTTCGGCTTCCGGCACGATCCGGACAAGCCGTTGGAGACGCTGGCCGAGTACTGCCTCGGCGTCTACACCAACCGCAGCCTGCCGATGCGCATCGACATGTTGGTCAACTACATCAACGAATACGAAGCCGACGGCCTTTTGATCAACTCGATCAAGAGCTGCAACAGCTTCTCGGCCGGCCAATTGCTGATGATGCGCGAAGTCGAGAAGCGCACCGGCAAGCCGGCGGCGTTCGTGGAATCCGACCTGGTCGATCCGCGCTATTTCTCGGCGGCCAACATCAAGAACCGTCTGGAGAGCTATTTCCAGATGATCGATCAGAAGCGTGCCGGCGTGGACGCGGCGGCTTGAGGAGGAATACATGAAGACTTTCGTCGGCATCGATCTTGGTTCGACGACGACCAAGGCTGTCCTCCTCGACGAGGATCGCAAGGTGATCGGTCATGGCATCACCAATTCGCGCTCGAATTACGCGACGGCTGCGCGCGTGGCGAGCCAGGAGGCGCGCGTCGACGGGCAATTCACGCTGTTCCGCCGGGCACTGACCGAAGCCCATGCGCAGATCGACCTCGACACGTTCCTCGGCACGCTGGAGCGGGCCTTTCGTCTCGAGCAGTTTCTCGAACAGCTCGACGATCTCGAGCAGACCTGCATCGGCCAAATCCAAGGCGAACGCTTCGCCAAGGTCGCGTCCGGCGTGAAGGATTCGCTCGGCGAGGTGTTCAAGCGCCTGCGCGCGGAAGCGCCCGAGCTTTATGCGCCGGGCGCCAAACGCAAGTCGGACTTCTTCCGCGATATCGCGGGTTCGCGCTACCACATCCATGCCGAGGAGGTCGCGCGCGATGCGAACCTGCCCTATGACCTGCTGCTCAACGTCTACGACAAGTCGATCATCGAGGTGGAGAACCGGCCGCCGGCGGGCGAGCTGAGCGATAAATTCCGCCGCGCGCTCGGACGCGTGCTGAAAACGGACGACTCGGTTAAATCGGCGGCGGCCGACATCCAGACGATGATCGAGGATGCGCTCGCGGTCGATTTGGAGGAAACCTATCTCGTCGGCACCGGCTACGGCCGGGTGACGCTGCCGTTCTCCAAGGAGCATATCCGCTCGGAAATCCTGTGCCACGGCCTCGGCGCCCACCTGATGTATCCGCAGACGCGCACCGTGCTCGACATCGGCGGCCAGGACACCAAGGGCATCCAGATCGACGAGCATGGGATCGTCGCCAACTTCCAGATGAACGACCGCTGCGCGGCGGGCTGCGGGCGCTATCTCGGCTATATCGCCGACGAGATGAACATGGGCCTGCACGAATTGGGTCCCATGGCC
Source organism: uncultured Alphaproteobacteria bacterium (assembly GCA_963789455.1). Classification (GTDB taxonomy): domain Bacteria; phylum Pseudomonadota; class Alphaproteobacteria; order Rhizobiales; family Xanthobacteraceae; genus Pseudolabrys. Next base: position 9,968 of record CAWBLD010000010.1, read on the forward strand.
ATGAAGTCGGACCGGCCGGCGCGCATCAACTCGACCTGCACCGTGTTCGCCGGCGCCGAGCTGCGCGACCGGCTTTCGCTCGGCGAAAAGCGCGAGGACATCCTGGCCGGGCTGCACCGCGCCATCATCTTGCGCGCGATCTCCATCATCTCGCGCTCGGGCGGCGTCACCAATGAATTCACCTTCACCGGCGGCGTGGCCAAGAACGAGGCGGCGGTGCGCGAGCTGCAGGAAGGTGATCAAGGAGAATTACGGCGACGTCATCATCAACATCAACCCGGACTCGATCTATACCGGCGCGCTGGGCGCGGCGGAGTTTGCGCGCCGGGCGCATTCGGGACAGGCGGACGGGAGCGCACAATGACCATCACGGCGGGAATCGACATCGGCACCAGCACCATCAAGGCGGTGCTGTTCAAGGTCGAAAACGGCAAGGAAACCTGGCTGTCGCGTTACATGATGCGCATCCGGCAGCGCGATCCCATGGAACTGGCCCGCGTCGCCTATGACGCCGTGCTGGAAGACGCCAAGCTCAAGCCGGAAGACGTCGACTATGTCGCCACCACCGGCGAAGGCGAAAGCGTGCCCGTTCCATACCGGCCACTTCTATTCGATGACGACGCATGCGCGCGGCGCCATCTACCTCGATCCGGAATCGCGGGCGGCGCTCGATATCGGCGCGCTGCACGGCCGCGCCATCCAGATCGATGGGCGCGGCAAGGTGCTCAGCTACAAGATGACCAGCCAGTGCGCATCGGGCTCCGGGCAATTCCTCGAAAACATCGCCCGCTATCTCGGTATCGCGCAGGAGGAGATCGGATCGCTGTCGCGGCAAGGCGACAATCCCGAGGTGGTGAGCAGCATTTGCGCCGTGCTGGCGGAAACCGACGTGATCAACATGGTTTCGCGCGGCATTTCGACGCCGAATATCCTGAAGGGTATCCACCTTTCGATGGCGGCCCGGCTGTCCAAACTGCTGAAATCGATCGGGGTGGTCGATGGCGCGGTGATGGTGACCGGCGGGCTTGCGCTCGACAAAGGGCTGGTCGCCGCCCTCGAAGAGGATATCTCGCACATCAAGGACATGAAGGTCTGCGGTTCGCAGCCATCCGGATTCGATGTATGCCGGCGCCATCGGCGCCGCGCTATGGGGCGCGTTCCGGTTTGAAAAGCTTGCCGCCACCAACCGGGTGCCGAAGGCGGCATGAGCAGTTAAGGAGATGACGCTATGGCCCTATTGATCAACGATGCCTGCACCGCCTGCGACGCCTGCGAGCCGGTGTGCCCGAACAAGGCCATCACCGCCGGCAATCCGATTTACGTCATCGATCCGTTGAAATGCACCGAATGCGTGGGCGCCGAGGATGAGCCGCAGTGCAAGCTGGTTTGTCCGGCGAATTGCATCGCGCCAAATCCGGACTGGAACGAAACGAAAGAGGATCTGCTCGCCAAATACGAGCAGCTGCACGGTTAAGCCATGAACTTCCAAAACCGCGTTTGCCAGAAGCTGCACGAGGAGCACGCCGCCGTAATTGCTCTGATGGAGCGGCTGGTGCAGACCATCGCGCGCTACCGCGATAGCGCTCCCGACGCGAAAGATCCGATGGTGGCCAAGCTCTTGAGCGATCTCGCCGCCGAACTGCCAGGCGAGGTCGAGCGTCATTTCGCCTTCGAAGAGGCCGAACTGTTCTCCTATCTCGGCGAAGCAGGCAATCAGGGCATCGGCGCGCATCTGACCTACGAGCACGGCATTATCCGCCCGATCGGCGCCGCGCTGGTCAAGCTCATCGGCGAGGTCCGCGCGCAGGGCTTCGATGCGCGCGCGCTGGGCGGAATTTCGCCGGCTCGGACAGGAGCTGAACGACTGTCTGGTGCCGCACGCCCAGAAAGAAGACATGGCGCTGCTGCCGATGCTGGACGACTTGATGGATCCCGAAAAGGAAATGCAGCTTTACGAGAAATACGTCGAAAATGCATGAGGCGCTCGCATGAGCAACTGCTGCCGCGAACACGGACAACACGGTCCGCCCGCTCCGCCCCGCCGATCTCGAACGCGTCATCGCCATCGATTCGGGTCACGTGGGTGAGCCACGCCGCCGTTTCTTCGAGAAACGGCTGGTCCACGCCCAGCAGCATCCGGAAGATTTCGTGCATGTCGGCGTTGCCCGCAAAGGCGCGCTGGTCGGCTTTGCCTTCGCCCGCATCCTGCGCGGCGAATTCGGCCGTGAGCAGGCCATTGCCACGCTCGACGCGGTCGGCGTCGAGCATGACAGCCGGGAGCGCGGCGTCGGCCATGCCTTGATGGACGGCCTCACCAAGGTCATGCGTGAGAAGGGGGTGCAATCGCTGCAATCGCAAGCCGACTGGACCAACCACGCCGTGCTGCGGTTTTTCGATGCGTTCCGGCTTCCGGCTGGCGCCGCGCTTGGTGCTGGAACGTTCCGTTCTGACTGCCGCTGGCGGAGCCGCTCGAGGACGAGTGACGATAAGATCAAGGAGTGACGGTTATGGCGCGAAAGCACAGGCATCACCATCCCGCGACACGTGGGGGAAGCCGCCGAGGTCAATTACAGCGGGCAGCCTGCCGCCGACTACGGGCCGCTCGCGCGCGACAAGATCCCGGTGCGTTCGATGGCCGAAAGCGATCTGCGTGCGCTGGTGGCGATCGATCGCCGCATTACCGGGCGCGACCGGGCGGCGTATTTCCAGCGCAAGCTGGCGGATGCGCTGACCGAATTGGACGTGCGCGTCTCGCTGGTTGCCGAACTCGACGGCGTGCCGGTCGGTTTCATCATGGCCCGCGTCGACCTCGGTGAATTTGGCCGGGTCGAAACCACGGCGGTCATCGACACGATTGGCGTCGATCCGGACTATCAGAACAGGGGCGTCGGCCGCGCCTTGGTGTCGCAATTATTGGTCGAACCTCGGCACGCTGCGCGTGGAGAAGGTGCGCACCGAAGTCGATTGGCAAGACCGCGATCTGCTCGGCTATCTCGATCGCAGCGGGTTCCTTCCCTCGCAACAGCTGTGTTTCGACCAGCCGCTCGTTTGAGGCCGTCGTCGATGCTGGTCAAATCGAAACTTGCTTGCCAGCCGCGCTTTGATTTTCGCGATCACTGCGCCATCGTCACCGGCGGCAGCCGCGGCATCGGCCGGGCAATCGCCGACGCGCTCGGCGAGGCCGGCGCGCAGGTCTACGCCTTCGATGTCGGCGAGCCCGAGCGCATGGATAGTTTTCCGCATCGGTTCGTGCGCATCGATATCGCCGACACCAACGCCGTGAAAGCCGCCATTGCGGAGTTTCCCGAGCCGCCGAGCCTGCTGGTCAACAACGCCGGCATCACCCGCGATCGCTCGATCGCCAAAATGAGCGATGCCGACTGGGCGGCGGTGCTCAATGTCAATCTCACCGGCGCCTTCAACATGATCCGTGCCGTCGCGCCGCTGATGGCGGGGCAGGGCTTCGGCCGCATCGTCAACATCACGTCGATCAATGGCCTGCGCGGCAAATTTGGCCAGGCCAACTACGCGGCCGCCAAGGCCGGCCTGATCGGCCTGACCAAGACCGCGGCGCGCGAATTCGGCAAGAAAGGCATCACCGTCAATGCGGTCGCGCCCGGCATGGTCATGACCGACATGGCGCGTGCTTTGCCGGAGGAAATTCTCGCGCGCGCTGTGGCCGAGGCGGCGCTGCCCGAGCTTGCCGATCCGCAGGACATCGCCAATGCGGTGCTGTTCCTGCTGTCCGATGCCGCCCGCGCCATTACCGGCGAAGTGCTGCGCGTCGACGCCGGGCAATATATCTGAGTGTGCGCCGCAAGCGATACCGCGACGCGTCAGCCCCAGCGCACCATGCGCAGCATGAAGCCGCCCTCGCAGTCGCCGCATTGCTCATCCATCGCCTCATGCGTCCAGCCGCGTTCTTCGAGTTCCGGGTAGAGCTGGATGGGCTCGCCGTCGAAATGCCCGATGATAGCCGAACTGGCCTCACCGCCTTCGATCGTGCGCAGAATAGTGGCCAGCGGTTCGTCCAGTCCGCGCACATCGACGTGCAAGCCGTCTTCGCTCCGCCAAACGCGTGACCCATCCGCCGGCCGGGCGTGATCGTGGTGGTGCATGGCAAGGCTCCATTCTGGCGCTGGGGCGATAAATCGGTACCACAATGCCTAATTATGCGCTATTGCTTTGTGAATCGGAACGAAGGGCCAGCTCACGTGGCGACAGCCGCAAAAGCGCACGCAGCCAAGGTCGACGCCGCCGTGCGGGTCCGCCGCGTGCGCGCCGCCGACATGGCGAACGTGATCGCGCTCGACGCCCACGTCACCAAGCTCGCCAAGCCGGACTATTGGAATGACGTGTTCCGCCGCTACGGCAAGCAGCGGCTGCACGAGCGGTTCTTCCTGGTGGCCGAGAATCGCGCCGACAAAGCGAAGCCGCGCGTGCTGGGATTTATCATCGGCGAAATTCGGGCCTGGGAATTTGGCTCGACGCCCTGCGGCTGGGTCTTTGCGTTGTCGGTTGAACCGGACATGCGCCTGCATGGCGTCGGGAGCGCTTTGTTCGACGCGATCTCCAGTGAATTCGAAAAGGCGGGCGTCAGCAAGATGCGAACGATGGTCGCGCGGGATGCATCCCTTCAAATGCTTTTTTTCCGTAGCGAAGGAATGATGGCCGGGCCCTATATCCAGCTTGAAAAGGACATCGATTGAATGGGCAGCATGGCAATCAGGCATTCGACGGGAGCGGCATGCGGATGACGAAATCATGAGGTTGCAGATTTCGACCCAGCTGGCCATCTTCGCGGTCCTGGAATTGACCGCGCGCGAAAAACGTCAGCTTTCGGTCGCGGAAATCGGCGAGAAGTATGGCGTCTCCAGTCACCACCTGGCGAAGGTCATGCATGTCATGGGCCGCGCCGGCCTGGTCCGCTCGGTTCGTGGCGCGGGCGGCGGATACCAATTTGCCGGCAATGCCCGCCGGGTCACGCTGCTGGACGTGGCCCAACTGTTCGAGGATTTGAGTTCCGTCGAGCAGGACGGCACCGCCGCCGATGCAACGCCCGAAGACCAAGCCTTGCGCCAAGTGCTGAGCGAGATCGACGATATCGCGCGCGCGACGCTTGGGTCGATCACCATCGCGACGATGCAGAAACTGGTGGAGCGCCGCGCCACCGCCGATGGGCGGCGCGCGAAGGCCGTCGCACCGGGGCGGCGGAACCAACCGCGCCTTTGATTTGGCCGGATGGCATTTTATTCTGGCAATCGAACAGACCCTGCGGCGGAACGCATCCGCGGGTGCAAATACCGATGATTTGCGCGACAATCGCTTTTGTATTGTGCGCCGCAACATAATTCAACAGCCCAGGCCTGGTAATCCTTGATCGAGATCAAGGCGGCCCGGCCGGTCATCTTCATGAGTTGCAGTGGTATGATTTTAGGCGTTTCCTTATGGCTTCAAAACTGACGGCCGGCGATCTTCAAATCATTACCCGCATCGCGGTTTTTCGCGGACTCAAGGCGGAGACCGTCGAGCACATCATCGCGCCTGCGACGGCGACGATGTTGCGTCCGCACGAATGGATCATTCGCCAGGACGACCCGGCGACGGCATTTTTCATCGTGATCGACGGGTGGGTGAAACTTTATCGCAGCACGCCGTCCGGCGATGAGACCGTGATCGACATCATGACCAAGGGCCAGAGTTTCGCGGAGGCGGTCGCATTCACCGGCAATCGATATATGGCGACGGCGGAGGCGGTAAGCGAGGCGCGCGTCGCGCGCATCCCCGCCGATCATATCGTCCGCTGCATCCGCCAAAGTCCCGACATCGCTTTGGCGATGGTGGCGTCGATCTCCCAGCACATGCATCATCTCATGCAGCAGGTTGAACAGCTCAAGGCGCAAAGCGGCGTGCAGCGGGTCGCCGAGTTCCTCGCCTCGCTGTCAGTGGCGGAGCAGGGTCATTGCGCGCTCGCGCTGCCTTACGACAAGGTCCTGATCGCCGGACGGCTTGGCTTGACGCCGGAGTCGTTGTCGCGTGCCTTTGCGCGCTTGCGAAGCATCGGCGTCGTGGTCGACGCTTCGCACGTCGTGGTCAAGGACGTTGCCAAACTGCGGCAGCTCGCTAGCCGACGATCGCAGCGCGGTGCGGGGCACCTTGCGGGCGGTGCGTTGACGGCAAGCCGGCTTGTGTTCGTTCGAGCGCCGAATTAAACGGGCGTTGACCTCTCACGCTATCACCACAGGGGCCTTGCAATGTCATTGCAAATTCTTCATCCGCCTGGCTGGTTACCGGCGATCGGCTATGCCAACGGCATCAGCGTGCCGGCGGGCCGCATTGTGTTCATTGCCGGCCAGGTCGGCTGGGATGCCAATCAGCATTTCCAAAGCGAAGAGCTCGTTCCGCAATTCGAGCAGGCGCTCAAAAACATTATCGCCATTCTGGCGGAGGCCGGCGGCAAGCCGAACCACATTTGCCGCATGACGGCATTTTGTATCGACAAGCCGGCCTATCTCGCGGGCCGGCGCGAACTCGGGCGCATTTGGAAATCGCTGATCGGAAGCCACTTCCCGGCAATGAGCATGATTTTTGTCGCCGATCTGCTCGATACGCCGGCAAAGATCGAGCTGGAAGCGACCGCCGTTATTCCCGAACGGTGACTGATATCCGCTCGTCCCCGCGCAAGCGGCGACCCCGTTCTCAATATCTCCGGCTCTGAAATCACATTCCTGGTTTCCCGCTGGCGCCTGCCCTCGCGCAGGCCGGGGGCGGGAATGAGCGGGAAATGTTCAGCGGATCGCTTCGGCGAAAAGCCTTGCGATCAGACGCCGCGCCAGCGCCGCGGCCGCGACCCGGCGATAATTGGCGGATGCGATCGTGGTTCGCATGGGCTGGACCTGCTTTTGCACCAGCCGATCGATCTCCTGCAGCAGTTTCTCGTCGATTGACCGGCCGGCAAAGGCGTCCGTGCCGGCGAGCAGGAACGGGCGGGAATTCGTGCCGGTCAGCGCGATGCGGAGCGAGCCGACATTGGTCCCGGCTGTCGCAAGCGCAGCCGCCACGCCCGCCAATGGAAAGTCGATCGCCCCGCGCACCCGCACTTTTTCATAGGCTGCCGGAGGCGGGCTTGCAGGTAAATGCACGGCCACGACGAGTTCGCCGGGGGCCAGCGTGAGATGGGCCTTGCCGTCTTCGACATAGAGCTCGCTCAGCGGAATGCGGCGCTGGCCTTTTGCGCCGGCAATGTCGATTTCGGCGCCATAAACGAGCAAAGCGGGCGCCAGATCGCCGCTGAAGGCGGCATGGCAGCGCTGTCCCTGCGGGGCGACATGGCAAGTCTCCCCGCGATTTTTGAGACAATAAGCATTGGCGCTCCGCCACCATTCGCTTTGGTTGTAGTAGATGCAGCGCGTATCGAGACACAGATTGCCGCCGACGGTCGCCATGTTGCGGTGACCGGGTCCGGCGATCGCATTGGCCGCTTGCGCCAGCGCGGGATATTGGCTGGCGATCGCCGTGTCACGCGCCAGCGCGGCGAGGATGACGCCCGCGCCAATGGTCGCACCGCCCGCGCCGGTCTCGATCGCGGTCAGCTCGTCGATGCCGGAAAGATCGACCAGCAAATCCGGGTTGCCGATGCCGCGCCGCATGTTGACCAGCAGATCGGTTCCGCCGGCGAGAAAGCGGCTGCCCGGATGCTTGAGACAGGCCGCGACCGCTTCTTTGACGGTGCTTGGCTGGGCGACGCGGAACTCGGCCAACGGTGCGGTCATGATGCGGCCTTCAAGCTGCGGGCAAGCCGTGCCTGCCGGCGGCGCTGGATCAGCGCCTCCATGACGCGGTCGGGCGTCACCGGCAATTGATCGAGATCGATGCCGATGGCGTTGGCGATGGCGTTGACCAGAGCGGGCGGAAAGCTGGCCAAGGCGCCCTCGCTCGCTTCCTTGGCGCCGAACGGCCCATAGGGGTCGTTGCTTTCGACGATATAGGTTTCGATCGGCGGCGATTCGGCGATGGTCGGCATGCGATATTCGAGCAGGCTCGCATGCGCCGGCAGGCCCTCGAGATAGCGGGTCTCTTCGCACAACGCTTGCCCCATTCCCATCCAGACCGATCCTTCGATCTGTCCTTCCACCGCCAGCGGGTTGATGGCGTGACCACAGTCCAAGGCCACCCATACCTTGTCGACGCTGACCAGGCCGGTTGCGTCGTCGATGCTGACTTCGACCACTTGCGCGCCGTAGCTAAAGCCCATGGTCGAGCCGACGGCGCCGCCGCGATGCTTGCCGCCTTGCATGTCCGGCGGGCAGGTGAAGGAGCCCTTCACGGTAATGGCGCCTTCGTCGACCAGCGCGGCGGCGACGACGTCGGCGAAAGGCAGGCTCGATTGATCGCCCTTGCCGACGCGAAATACCTCGCCGGCGCATTCGATGTCTTCCGGCTTTGCCTCGAGTTTCTTCGCCGCGGCTTTCACGAGGATGGTCTTGAGACTTCTTGGCGGCGTCGATCGCCGCGTTGCCGACCATGAAAGTGATGCGCGAGGAGTAGGCCCCGTTATCCTTGGGCGTAACCGCGGAATCGGCGGCGACGACGCGGATGCGGTTGAGCGAAATGTCCAGCGTCTCGGCCACGGCGATCGCCACCATGGTGGAAGACCCTTGGCCGATATCGTAAGCGCCGGTGAGTGCCGTGACGCCGCCGTCGAAATCCAGCCTGAGGTTGACCACCGCATGCGGCTCGCCGGTCCGGTGGATCGGCTTGGCCGCGCCGCTGACGTAGTGCGAGCAGGCCATGCCGAGACCTTTGCCCGGCGCTAGCTTGCCGAGGCGTTCGCGCCATCCGCTCGCCCGTTCGACCGTGTCGAGGCATTCGGCGAGACCGTAGCTGTTCACCACCAGATCGTTCAACGTGCGGGTAGGCGCCTGCAACAGATTGGCGCGCCGCACGGCAAACGGATCGAGCCCAAGCTCGCGCGCCATGCGGTCGACCAGACATTCGAACGCGTGGCGTACGTCGACCGAACCATGCCCGCGCATGGCGCCGCAGGGCGGCAGATTGGCGTAGACGCGGTAGCCGTCATATTTGACCGCAGGAATATCGTAGAGGCCCTGCAACAGCGCGCCTGCATAAAGGATGGTGATAATGCCGTAGCCGGCATAGGCGCCGCCGCGCTGCACCACCTCGCATTCGCATGCGGTCATGCCGCCCGTCCTTGCGCATGCCGAGTTTCAGCCGGATATCGGTCTGCGGACGCGCGCGATGGGTGATGAAGGTTTCCTCGCGGCTGAGCTGCATCATCACTTTGCCGGCAGCGGCGCGCGCGAGCAGCGCGGTGACGATCTCAAAATTGAGCACCTCGACGCGCGCGCCGAAACCGCCGCCGATGAATGGCTTGATCACGCGGATGCGCGAGGAATCCATTTCCAGGCATTCGGCAAGCATGAGATGCAGGTAATAGCCGACCTGCGACACGCTCTGCACGGTGAGGCGGCCCGTGAGCGGATCGAAGTCGGACAAACTCGCGTGCGGCTCGATCTGCGCATGGTTGATCTCGGCGCAATCGAATTTGTGCTCGCGCACCAGATCGGCGTCGGCAAAACCCTGGCCGACGTCGCCGAACTCGTGATGCACGTCGCGCTCGATATTGCCGGGCTTGTTGTCGTGCAGGAGCACGGCGTCCGGCGCGCGCGCCGCTTCGGACGTATAATAGGCAGGCAGCTCCTTCACTTCGATCTCGATCAGGCCGAGCGCCCGCTCGGCGGTGTCGGCGTCGATTGCCGCCACGGCCGCGACCGGCTCGCCGCGATAACGCACGCGCCCGCGCGCCAGCGGATATTCGTTCATGGCGATCGGCAGCACGCCATAGGGGTGCGGACAGTCGTCGCCGGTGATCACCGCGACCACGCCATCGAGCGCCCGCGCCTTGGACACATCGAGCCGGATGATGTCCGCGTGGCTAAACGGGCTGCGAAAGATGCGTCCGACGAGCGCATCGTCGTGGTCGAGATCGGCGGTATAGCGGGCCTTGCCGGTTACCTTGTCGATGCCGTCGATGAGCGGAACGCCCGGACGTTTCGCGCGGCGCGTTTGATCTTGAGCTGTCGTCATGATGCCGATTCCGCCGCCGCATGGACGGATTCGATGATCTTCACGTAACCGGTGCAACGGCAGAGATTGCCGGACAATGCGGCGCGGATGTCCTCATCGCTGGGGTTTGCATTGCGCCGCAGCAGCGCTTCCGCCGCCATGATCATCCCGGGCGTGCAGAAGCCGCATTGCGTGCCGAGCTTTTCGTGAAAAGCGCGCTGTAATCGGTTGAGCCGGCCTTGCGTCGCCAGGCTTTCGATCGTTTCGACGTGGCGGCCCTCGCAGCGCACCGCCAGCGTGATGCAGGCCGGCACCGCTTCGCCGTCGACCAGGACCGTGCACGCACCGCACTCGCCGCCGTCGCAGCCGGTCTTTACCCCGGTGAGGCGGGCGACGTCGCGCAAATAATCGACGAGTAAATCCCGCTCGGCGACAGCGTCTTCACGCCAGCGCCCGTTCAGCTTCAATCTCAACAGGCGCTTTTTCGGCCGCGGTCCCGGTGCATGCATCGCAACGCTCCTAAGTCAAAAAATTGCGCCGTTTGGCGTCATTTTTCCATGACAAAAATCAAGACGATACAGCCCAAATGGTGCGCTGCCGCGCGAACTACCTGACCGAAGTCAAGGATTGAACGACCGTCAGCCGGTAAATTTTAGCAGCCAAATATTCAGGGGCGGAGCGCGCCGCCGCGCATTTGAAATTTTACGCTATTTGGAGACGGGCATGCTGACGCAAAGGGCGCGCGCGGGCAAAGAACCGGAACAGGCGGCGCCGGACGTTTCCGCGCTGGGCGTGTTTTTCGATCCGAAGAGCGTCGCTGTGGTGGGCGCCTCGTCGGATCCCAAGAAGCCGGGCAACACCGCGCTGCGCCACATGATCTCCATGGGCTACAAAGGGAAATTGTACCCGGTCAATCCGCGCGAAAAGGGCATCCTGGGATTGCCCTGCTACAAGAGCGTGAGCGACATTCCCGAACCGGTCGAGCTGTGCATTCTGATGGTGGCGGCCGAGCTGACCGTGCCGGTCGCCAAAGAGATGGCGGAGAGAAAGAAACGCTTCAATGATATCAAGGGCGCGATCTGCATGTCGGCGGGCTTCGGCGAGATCGACTCGCCCGACGCCAAGCAGCGGCAAAAGGATCTGATCGACATTCTGCGGTCCGCTTCGATTCGGCTCATCGGCCCGAACTGCGTCGGCGTCATGGATACGGTGAGCGGCTTCAACACCAATTTCGACATCGGTTCTTATCCACGCGGCGGCATCAGCGTGCTCACGCAGAGCGGCGCCTTCGGCAATTCATTTCTGTTTGCTTCGGGGACGAGCGGCCGCGTGGGCCTGAACAAATATGTCTCCATGGGCAACATGGCCGACGTTCAGATGGCCGAACTGCTCGACTTCTTGAAGGACGACGCAACGACGCGCGTCATCGGCATCTATCTTGAAGGATTGTCCGATCCGCGCGGCTTTTTCCAGGCGGCCAGCGCAGCCGCCGCGGTCAAGCCGGTGGTGGTGCTGAAAAGCGGCCGCAGCGAATTAGGCTCGACCGCGGCGCTCTCCCACACCGGCGCGATCGCCGGCGCCGAGGCGATCTACGAAGGCGCATTCGGCCAGTTCGGATTGATGCGCGTGCGTAGCGTCGCGGAATTCTACGACACGCTGCGCGCGTTCTCGATGCAGCCGGTGCCGAAGGGCAACCGCGTCGCCGTGCTCACCCACATGGGCGGGCCGGGCACGATGTGCATCGACGAGATTTCCGAATTGCCCGGCATCAAGATGGCGTCGTTCACCGATGAAACCCAGGCGGCGTTGAAGGCGATCCTGTCGCCCGCCGCCAATGTCGGTCATCCGCCCGGCTATATCGACCTCACCGCCGCGCATTTCGAGCACCTGCACAATGAGGTGCTGCGGATCTTGTTCAAGGATCCCAACGTCGACTCGGTGATCCAGATCCTGGCGCCCAGCGCCTTCCTCGATCAGCCGCTGCTCGCCAAGGAGGTCGCCGGCGCGTTCCAGGCGCAAGGCGCAACGCCGAAGCCGCTGCTCAATGTCATCACTTTCGGCGACTTTGCCGACGAATTGCGCCGCGGCTTGGAAGGCGCTCACCTGCCGACCTTCGACTACCCGGACACGGTCGCGCGGGTCGCGGCCAATCTCTCGAATTACGGCGCCATTCGCGCGTCGGCCGCACAAGCAGATCGACAAACCAAGGTGGCCGCCACGGAAGGGCCGGCGGCGCAACTGATCGCCGCCACGGCCCAAGAGGGGCGCGTCAGCTTGCTCGAACCGGAAGCCTATGCGGTGTGCAAGCAGTACGACATCCCGGTGCCGCCGTTCAAAATGGTCGATTCGCTTGCCGGCGCCTTGGCGGCCGCCGGAGAGATCGGCTACCCGGTCGTCATCAAAGTGGTGTCGGGCGCAGATCCTGCACAAATCCGACATCGGCGGCGTTATGCTCGGCATCGGTTCCGACAACGCGCTGGAACAATCCTATGCGCAGCTCCTCGACAATGTCCGCAAGGCGGCGCCCGCAATCGGCAAGCCGAGCGTGCTGGTGCAGAAAATGATGCCGGCGGCGACCGAACTGGTGCTGGGCGCGATTCGCGATAGACTGTTCGGCCCGGTGGTGATGTTCGGCCTCGGCGGCATCTATGTCGAAGTGCTCAAGCGCGTCGGTTTCCGGCTGGCGCCGTTCGGCCTCGATGAGGCGCGCGCGCTCATCCGCGACACGCTGCCGCCCAAGATCATCGCCGGCGCGCGCGGGCGCAAGCCGCTCAATGTCGACGCCATCGCCGCCATGCTGGTCTCGCTCGGCCGGTTGCTGGAGGAGTACCCGCAGATCAACGAAGTGGACCTCAATCCCTGCCTGGCGCTCGACGACGGCTGCCTGGCGGTGGACGCGCGCATCATCCTCGCCAAGGCCAAGTGAGATAGCCCGATGACCACCACGCACCCGCAAGAGTTCCCCGCAATATCAAAGGGCATGCCGCAGGAATGACCGACCTTCGCGACTATAATGCCGCTGTCGATTTCGTGGATCGCAACGTCGCCGAGGGACGGGGCGAGAAAACCGCGTTCATCGATCCGTCGCGCAACCTGACCTATGGCGAACTGCGCGACACCGCGGCGCGCATCGGCCCGATGCTGGCGCGCATGGGGATCGAGCCGGAAAACCGCATCGCGCTTGTTCTGCTCGACACCGTCGATTATCCCGTGCTGTTCTGGGGCGCGATCCGCGCGGGCATTATTCCGGTTCTGGTCAACACGCGGCTGACCGTCGACCAGTATCGCTATCTGTTCGAAGATTCGCGCGCCAAGGCCGTGTTTGTTTCGACCGCGCTGCTGCCGATGGTGCAGGAAGCGGCGCAGGAACTGCCGAATCTCACGAATATTGTCGTCGTCGGCGGCGGCGGCCCGGCTTCGGTGCCGCGGCTCGACATGTTGTTGGCGGCCGAGAATGAAGGCGCGGCACCCGCCAGAACCTGCGCCGATGAAGTCGCCTACTGGCTCTATTCGTCCGGCACGACCGGAATGCCGAAGGGAACGATGCACGTCCATTCGACGCCGATGAACATCGCGCGCACCTCGGGACAGAGCCGCCTCGGCTTCCGTGAGGACGACGTGATCTTTTCCGTGCCGAAGCTGTTCTTCGCCTACGGCCTCGGCGACGCCATGTTGTGCCCGATGTCGGTCGGCGCGACCACCGTGCTCTATCCGGAGCGGCCGACGCCGCAGAGCGCGTTCGAGACGCTGCGCGGATACCAGCCGACGATGTTTTTCGCGGTGCCCACGTTTTATGCCGCCATGCTGGCCGATCCCGAATGCAAGCCGGAGAATATGTCGAGCCGGCTGCGGCTTTGCTTCTCGGCCGGCGAGCCATTGCCCGTCCATGTCGGCGAAGCCTGGAAGCAGAAATTCGGCATCGACATCGTCAACGGCGTCGGCTCGACCGAGATGGGGCATCTCTTTCTGACCAATCTGCCGGATGCGGTGGAATACGGGACCTCCGGCGTGCCGGTGGACGGCTACGAACTCAGGCTGGTTGACGATGGCGGGCAGGACGTCGCCGACAATGAAATCGGCGAGCTTTGGGTGCGCTGCGAATTGGCGGCGGCCGGCTACTGGAATCAGCGCGAAAAATCGCGCCGCACGTTTATGGGCGAGTGGACCCGCACCGGCGACAAATATACCCGGCGCCCGGATGGCGTATATATCTACTGCGGCCGCACCGACGATATGTTCAAGGTCAGCGGCATTTGGGTATCGCCCTTCGAGGTCGAGGACGCCCTGGTCTCGCATCCGAAAGTGCTCGAGGCTGCGGTCGTGCCCATCGAAGACGATCACGGCCTGATCAAGCCAAAAGCATTTGTCGTGCTGAAGGATTACCGCGACAACGATGCCAGCCGTGCGCTCTATGAAGAGCTCAAGGTGCACGTGAAACGCACCATCGGCCCTTGGAAATATCCGCGCTGGATTGAATTCGTCGATAGCTTGCCGAAAACCGCGACCGGGAAAATCCAGCGCTTCATGCTGCGCGACAAAGCACTCAATATGAATGGTGGGGCCCACTGATGCCGCCGCTCGCTCATTTTGCTTGGCCGTTTTTTGACGAGAAACATCGGCAATTTGGCCCGGCGCTCGCCGCCTGGGCTGGCAAAGAAGTTGGCCAATACATCGATCACGGCAATGTGGACCAATCCTGCCGCGCCCTCGTTCGTGCGCTGGGAGACGCCGGCTGGCTCAAGGCCGTTGTGCCGGCGGCCTATGGCGGCCTGTCGGAAAAACTCGACGTGCGCACACTTTGCGCCGCGCGTGAAATCCTGTCCTGGCACGACAGCCTTGCCGATTTTGCCTTCGCCATGCAGGGGCTGGGCACCGGCTCGATCTCGCTTTACGGCAGCGACGAGATCAAAGCCAAATATCTGCCGCCGGTCCGCG
This sequence comes from uncultured Alphaproteobacteria bacterium, assembly GCA_963789455.1. Classification (GTDB taxonomy): domain Bacteria; phylum Pseudomonadota; class Alphaproteobacteria; order Rhizobiales; family Xanthobacteraceae; genus Pseudolabrys. Next base: position 24,989 of record CAWBLD010000010.1, read on the forward strand.
ACGGCCGCCATCTCGCCGCGTTCGCGCTCTCGGAACCCGAAGCCGGCTCCGACGTCAGCGCGCTGGCGACGACCGCGACCAAGGACGGCCCCGGGCATTTCCGCATCGACGGGCTGAAGACCTGGATCTCCAATGGCGGGATCGCGGATCACTACGTCGTGTTCGCGCGCACCGGCGAGGCGCCCGGCGCCAAGGGGCTATCCAGCTTTATCGTCGACGCCGATACGCCGGGCCTCGAAGTCGCCGGCCGCATCGACGTCATCGCGCCGCATCCGCTCGCGGCGATTCGCTTTACCGGCTGCCGCGTCCCGCTGGCCAATCGGCTCGGCGGTGCGGGCGAAGGCTTCAAGGTCGCCATGGCGACGCTCGATATCTTCCGCTCGACCGTCGCCGCCGCCGCGCTCGGGCTGGCCCGGCGGGCGTTCGATGAGATGATCGACCACGCCGCAAAGCGCAACTTGTTCGGGGCGCCGCTCGCCGATCTGCAACTCACGCAGGCCGCGCTGGCGGATAGCGCCATCGATATCGACGCCGCGGCCTTGCTGGTTTACCGCGCGGCTTACGAAAAAGATCGCGGCGCGGCGCGCATTACGCGCGAGGCCTCGATGGCGAAGGCCTTCGCGCCGGAAATGGCGCAGCGGGTGATCGATCGCGCCGTGCAAATCTTCGGCGGCAACGGCGTGCGCGTCGGCGTCAAGGTCGAGGCGCTTTATCGCGAAATTCGCGCGCTGCGCATCTACGAGGGCGCCACGGAAGTGCAGAAGCTGATCGTCGCGCGCGAATTGCTGAAGGCGCACCAAACCGCCCGGCGCCAGGCAGCCGAGTAGTCATGATGTTGCTGACCGAGGAACAGGCGCAAATTCGGGACACCGCGCGCGAATTCGCGCAAAGCTTCTTGGCGCCCCAATCGGCTGAATGGGACAGCCAGGCGGTGTTTCCGCGTGCGGCGCTGCGCGAATTGGGCAAACTCGGCTTCATGGGCATGACGGTTCCGCCGGAATGGGACGGCGCCGGCACGGACTACGTCGCCTACGCGCTGTCGCTGGAGGAGATCGCCGCCGGCGATGGCGCCGTCTCCACGATTGTGAGCGGCCATAATTCCGTCGGCTGCATGCCGCTCGTCGAGTACGGCACGCCGGAGCAGAAGGAGAAGTATCTGCGGCCGATGGCGCGCGGCGAGATGCTGAGCGCCTTCTGCCTCACCGAACCGCAGAGCGGCTCGGACGCCGGCGCGATCCGCACCCGCGCCGAACGGCGGCGCGGCAGCTACATTCTCAATGGCACGAAGCAGTTCGTGACCTCGGGCAAGAACGCCGATGTTGCGCTGGTCTTTGCCGCCACCGAGCTCGCGCTCGGCAAGCAGGGCATCAGCTGCTTCATCGTGGAAACCAAGCAATCGGGCTACTGCGTCGACCGCATCGAGAACAAAATGGGGCAGCAGGCATCCGATACTTGCGAAATTCGTTTTGAGGAACTCTGCGTGCCGGCGGAAAATCGGCTTGGCGCCGAAGGCCAAGGCTATCGCATTGCGCTTGCCAACCTGGAAGGCGGCCGCATTGGCATCGCTGCGCAAGCCGTGGGCATGGCCCGCGCGGCTTACGAGATCGCGCTCGCCTACGCGCAAGAGCGCCGCAGCTTCGGCAAGACGATCATCGAGCACCAGGCCGTTGCGTTCCGCCTTGCCGATATGGCGACCCAACTCGAAGCCGCGCGTCAACTCGTGCTGCACGCTGCCGCCCTGCGCAGTCAGGGCTTGCCCTGCCTCAAGGAGGCGTCGATGGCGAAACTGTTCGCCACCGAAGCGGCCGAACGCATCTGCTCCGACGCCATTCAGACGCTGGGCGGCGCCGGTTATATGACCAACTACGGTGTCGAGCGAATTTACCGCGCCGTGCGCGCGAGCAAGATTTACGAGGGCACCAACGATATCCAGCGGCTGGTCATCAGCCGCGCGCTGGTGACCGAGGCCGGACAGGAAAGGCGCAACTGATGTTCCAGATCAGCACCGCCGGTCCCGTGACCACGCTGACGCTTAGTCACCCGCCGGTGAACGCGATCAGCGAGGCGTGGGTGCGCACCTTCGAGAGCAGGCTCGACCAGCTCGACGCGGCCTGCAGCGTGCTGCACATCCGCTCCGACCAGAAGGTGTTCTGCGCCGGTGCCGACCTGAAGGAAATGCGGGCGCGCATGGACATGGCCGACGGGCCGGACCGCATGTACGCCTATGTTGCCGGCATCCAGCGGCTCTATTTCCGCATCGAGGCGCTGCCGCAGGTGGTGATGGCCGAAATCGGCGGCGCGGCCATGGGCGGCGGCTTCGAACTGGCGCTCGCCTGCGATCTGCGCATCGCGGCCAACGAAGCCAAGGTCGGGCTGCCGGAGGCGCGGCTCGGTCTGATCCCGGGGGCTGGCGGCACCCAGCGGCTGACGCGGCTGTGCGGCCCGGCGCTCGCCAAGAGATTGATCCTCGGCGCCGAAGTGCTCGACGGCGCAACCGCCGCCGCGCTCGGCGTCGTGCATTGGTCGGCGCCGCGCGCCGAACTTGCCGCACGCGCTTCTGAGATCGCCAGACGTATCGCCGACTTGCCGCCTGCGGCGCTCGCCGCGGCCAAGGCCTGTATCGCCGCCGCCGGTGAGCCCGGCCGCGGCGGCTATACCGACGAATTGGAATTCACCCGGTCTTTGCTCACCAATCCCGAGACGCAGAAACGCGTGCAGGCATTCCTGGCCGGCGCGACCGAACCTTCGACACAGACAAAGAGTGGAGCGGCACGATGACATTTGATGGCAAAGTAACGTTGGTCACCGGCGGGGCCTCCGGCATCGGCAAGGCGACGGTCATGGCGTTCGCCCGCCAGGGCGCGACCGTGATCTGCGCCGACGTGAACGCCGCGGCCGGCGAGGCGTTGAAGAAGGAAGCCGCCGGCGCCGGCTTGAAAGTCGATTTCGTCGCCATGGATCTCGGCAATTCCGCTTCGATCCGCACCGCCGCCGCCGAGGTGCTCGCGCGCTATCCGCGCGTCGACATCCTGGTGAACGCCGCCGGCTGGGGCGACATCCAGCCCTACATGCAGAACGCGCCGGAGTTCATCGACCGCGTGATCGCCATCAACCTCGCCGGCCCGGCGCATCTGACGCAGGCGCTGCTGCCGGCGATGATCGCCGCCAACGGCGGCAAGGTCATCAATATCGCCAGCGACGCCGGCCGCGTCGGCAGCAGCGGCGAGACGGTTTACGCCGGCGCCAAGGGCGGGCTGATCGCCTTCACCAAGTCGCTCGCGCGCGAGGTCGCCCGCTATTCGATCAACGTCAACTGCGTGTGCCCGGGCCCGACCGATACGCCGATGCTGGCCACCCGCTCGGAGAAACTGCGCGAGGCTTTTCTCAAGGCGATCCCGTTCCGCCGCTTCGCCAAGCCGGAGGAAATCGCCGACGCCGTCGTGTTCTTCGCCAGCCCGCAAGCCGCCTACATCACCGGCCAGGTGATGAGCGTGAGCGGCGGGCTGACCTTTGCAGGCTAATTCCGACAACAACAGCCATCGAGAGGACCAAAGACTATGAACGATACAGCCACGCGGTTTCGTCCCGCCGGACTCGATTTTTCCAATTTCAAGCCGAAGCATTTCCTCTGGTCCGTGAGCGGCAAGGTGGCGACCATCACCTTGAACCGGCCGGAGCGGAAGAATCCGCTGACGCTCGAATCCTATGCCGAGCTGCGCGACACCTTCCGCAACCTGCAATATGCCGACGACGTCAAGAACATCGTGATCACCGGGGCCGGCGGCAATTTCTGCTCCGGCGGCGACGTGCACGAGATCATCGGCCCGCTGGTCGAGATGCAGCGCAAGGACGACATGGCGGGGCTGCTCGCCTTCACGCGCATGACCGGGCAACTGGTCAAGGAGATGCGGGCCTGTCCGCAGCCGATCGTCTCGGCGATCGACGGCATCTGCGCCGGCGCCGGCGCGATCATCGCCATGGCGTCGGATCTGCGCGTCGGCACGGCGCGCAGCAAGGTCGCTCTTCCTGTTCGTGCGCGTGGGCTTGGCCGGCGCCGACATGGGCGCCTGCGCGATCCTGCCGCGCATCATCGGCCACGGCCGCGCCTCGGAACTGCTCTATACCGGCCGCGCCATGGACGGCGCCGAGGCCGAGCGCTGGGGCTTCTACAACAAGCTCTCCGAGCCGGAGAAGGTGCTCGACGACGCGCAGGCGCTGGCCAAGCAGCTGTCGGACGGCCCGACCTTCTCCAATGCGATGACCAAGAAGTGCCTGCACCAGGAATGGAACATGGGCATCGACGAGGCCATCGAAGCCGAGGCGCAGGCGCAGGCGATCTGCATGCAGACCAAGGACTACGAGCGGGCCTACGAGGCCTTCGTGGCCAAGCAGAAGCCGGTGTTCCAGGGTAATTGAGGAAGCCCAAGGCAAGCGGACGCCACGGCCGTCATGGCCGTGGCGTTACTATTTTCAGGCGCCGCCGATCCGATCGCCGAACTGGGCATATTCATGGCTCGGTGATAGTATTTAGCGATCACCAGCAGCCGGCCGGCATCGCCATGAAACTCAACCAATTGCGCAATTTCGCCGCCGTGGTCGACGCCGGCGCGGTCCGGCAGGCGGCCAGGATTCTCAACCTGTCGCAGTCCTCGGTCACCAAGAGCATCCAGCAATTGGAGCAGGAGCTCGGGGTCGAGCTGCTGCATCGCGGCGCGCATGGCGTTGCCCCGACCGCGGCGGGAAAGGCGCTGCTGGCGCGCGCCAAGGTGATCGAAGCGGAGCTGCGCCATGCCCGCAACGACGTCGAAGCGATCCAGGGCGCCGGCGTCGGCGAAATTCGGGTGAGCGCCTCGCCCACGGTTGCCATGGGGCTGCTGCCGCGGGCCGTCATTGCGTTCCAGCGCAAGCATCCGCGCGTGAGCTTTCAGCTATTGGAGGGGGTCTACCCGGATATTCTGCCGGCAGTGCGCACCGGCGACCTCGATCTCGCCATCTGTCTGGTGCCCGATCGCCCCCGCGACGAGACCTTGAGCTTCATCAGCCTGATCAAGGACCGGCTGGTGCCGGCGGTGCGCGCCGACCATCCCCTGCTCGGGCGGCGCAGGCTCCGGCTCGCGGACCTCCTCGATCTCGACTGGATCATCTACCGGCGCGGCCATACCGGCCTCGACGTGTTCGAGCAGACCTTCATCGCCAACCGGCTCGTGCCGCCCAAGAGCACGATCGAATGCACGTCGTTTTCTTGCGCGCTCGCTTTGGTGGAGAACGGCGACTATATCACGCTCGTTCCATCGCAGATCTTCTCCGGCAACCGCAGGACCCCGGCCATCACCCCGGTTCTGCTCGATTCGCCCATGCAACCCTGGCAATTGGCCGCGATCTCGCGCGCCCGGCACGAACTTTCCACCGTTTGCCTGGCGTTTCTCGCCGAGTTGCAGAAAACCGCGGCCAAGATCGACCTGCCGATGACGACCCTGCGGCGGGCCGCGCGCGGCCGGCCATGACCGCAGCGGGCTTGGGCCCCCGTTCGATAAATTCGATCACCTTACCGCTAAAATGTATCAACAAGCGCTCGCCGGAAATCCTATAATTGCCGCACGGCTGGCGCGCCCGTCGGCGGTTGCGCGGGCGAAGGATGGTCCATACGCGCATCGGCCGGGCGCACATCGATCAAGGCGGGGAAGCGCACGATGTTTTCGCAAGCGAAATTCGCAATTATTCTGTTCGCGCTCGCGCAGCTTCTCAGATTCGTGGCGTGGCGGCATCCGCATTTCGCGGCGCGTCTCAAGGAACGCAATCTGGTCGCGCAAATCAGGGCGCGTGACGAAGGCACCGGCCGCTGGATCGAACTGCGCGACGGCAAGATCAGATCGGGCGCCGGACTGCACCCGAAGCCCGACATCACGCTGTTGTTCAAGAACGCCACGATCGGCGCGTCGCTGCTGACGCCGCCGATCAACTGGCTCAATCAGATCAACGCGCAGAAGGATTTCGTGCTTGGCATCGAAGGGTCCGAGGACCTGACCAATTGGTTCGCGCAGACCCTGATGATGATGCAGACCGCGCACTGGCGTTTCGGTACGCCGATGCCGGACGGCTCGATGCGTTATTGCAACATGGCGAACGGCGGCCCGCTTTTCGTTTATGTCAAGGACGGAAAGATCATTCGCACGACACCGATCGATTTTGACGAAACCGATCCGCAACCCTGGACGATTAATGCGCGCGGCATGAAATTAACGCCGCCGCGCAAGACGACGCTCGCTCCGCATGGGCAAAACAGCAAGGCGATGATCTATTCGCCCGACCGCTTGCTCTATCCGATGAAGCGGGTCGATTTCGATCCGAAGGGCGAGCGCAACCCGCAGAACCGGGGCAAATCAGGCTACGTGCGGATCAGTTGGAAAGAAGCGCTCGACATCGTAGCGGGCGAGATCCAACGCGTCAGGCACGATCACGGGCCGGGCGCCATGGCGGTCTCACACGGGTCGCATCATACCTGGGGCCATATCGGCTATTACCTCAGTGCCTTGTATCGCTTCGCCAACGCCGTCGGCCACACGCCGGTGCATCATAATCCCGACTCCTGGGAAGGCTGGTACTGGGGCGCGGTGCATCACTGGGGCTACACCATGCGCGTCGGCCAGTGCGAGACCTACGGCACGGTCGAGGACCTACTGCAAAACTGCGAAATGGTTGTGTTCTGGGCGGCCGATCCCGACACCACAAGCGGCTCGTATGGCGCGCAGGAAGGCACGGTGCGCCGGCAGTGGCTGAAGAAACTCGGCATCAAGGTCGTTCACATCGATCCCTACTATAATTCGTCGGCGCAATTCCTGCCGGGCAAATGGCTCTGCCCCAAGCCGACGACCTCACCGGCGCTCGCTTTGGCGATCGCTTACGTTTGGATCAAGGAAGGGCTCTACGACAAGGAATACGTGGCAACGCACACGGTCGGCTTCGACGCCTGGAAGGCCTATGTCATGGGCGAGCGCGACGGCGTGCCCAAGACGCCGGAATGGCAGGAGAAGGAGACCGGCGTCGCCGCCAAGGATGTACGGGCGCTGGCGCGCGAATGGGCGTCCAAGCGCACTTATCTAGGCTGCGGCGGTTGGGGCAACGGTCATGGCGGCGCCTGCCGCAATCAAACCGGCATCCAATGGGCGCGCACCATGGTGTGCCTGATCGCCATGCAGGGTCTGGGCAAGCCCGGCATCAACATGGGCAATCTGCAATGGGGCGCCCCGGTCGATCTCAACTTCTTCTTCCCGGGTTATGCCGACGGCGGCATGTCCGGCGATGTTGAGAAGACTGCGATGGTCGTCGAGCTGTATCAGCGCATGCCACAGCTGCCGACCATGAATACGCCGCAGCAGAAAATTCCGCGCATTTATCTTCCGGAAGCCATTCTCGACGGCAAAGCCGACGGTGGCTACCCGTGGAACGGCAAATCGATCGAAATGCAGTTCGGCAAGTTCAGCTACCCGGCGGCCGGTCACGCGCCGGTGCGAATGATGTTCAAGTACGGCGGTTCGTTGATCCCTACGATGAACAATACCAACCGCCACGTGAAGATGTTTCAGTCGCCAAACCTTGAATTCGTTGTCAGCCAGGCGATCTGGTTCGAGGGCGATACCAAATTTGCCGATGTCATCCTGCCGGCCTGCACCAATTTCGAGCGGGTCGACATCAGCGAATGGGCGGCGCTCGGTGGCTACGGTCATCACGGCCAGCAGCAACTCAACCATCGGGTCATCATCTTTCAGGCGCCGGCGATCGAGCCGCTCGGGGAGTCGAAGTCCGATTACTGGATCTTCAACGAGATCAGCAAGCGGCTGGGGCTTGCCAATTATTTCTCCGAAGGCGTCAACGAGCTCGATTGGGTCAAGCGCCTGTTTGATGCGTCCGATTTGCCGAAGATGATGTCGTGGAAGAAGTTCATCAAACGCGGCTACTACGTCGTCCCGACGGAGAAGGAGAAGCTGCGTGTGCCGGTGTCATTCCGCTGGTTCTGGGAAGGCCGCAAGAAAGATGTTCCGGAGCCGCATCCAATGCCGTCCGACTATTCGGTCGAATTCCTCAAAGGCTTGCAGACCCAATCCGGAAAGCTTGAGTTCGAATGCAACAGTCTCAAGCGTGCGAAAGATCCCGAGCGGCCGCCGGTCGTCGAATACGTGCCGTCGTGGGAGGGTCCGCAGTCGCGCGAGCTGTTCGAGAAATATCCGTTACAGCTGCTCACACCGCACTGTAAGTACAGCTTCCACACCCAGGGCGACGGCAAGGACAGCTTCCTGCTCAACATCCCGGACCACCGGGTGAAGGTGAAGGATTGGTACTATTGGATCGTGCGCATGAATTCGCAGGATGCGGCGGAGCGCGGCATCAAGCAGCACGATCTGGTGAAGGTCTACAACGACCGCGGCGCGGTCATTTGCGCGGCGGTTCTGACACAGCGGCTGTCGCGTGGCGTGGCCAGCAGCTACGAGTTCCTCGGCGCTGTATGAACCAATGGGCGAGCCGGGCCGCTCCGTCGATCGCGGCGGCGTCGTCAACTTGCTGATGCCGCACCGCTCGCAAACCAAGTCCACCCATTCGCTTGCCGGCGCACAGGGCTTGGTCGAAATCGAGCTGTGGGACGGCGGCACCGAACATATCTCGGAAGCTTTCGCTCAAGTGCCGCAGAGCGACCAAACCGCCGGCAAGCGCGAGGCGGCAAACCTTGTGCCGGCGAAATAGCAACAACAGGAGGAGTTGATTCGATGGCTTATGTATTCAAGGAGGGCGACCTGCCCTCGCTGATCGACGCCAAAGCGGCGCGCGAGCGCATATTCTTCGTCAATCAGGAGCTCGCCAATATCGACGACATGCTGGCCGGCGTCATGCACTACAAGCAGGGCGCGGCGTCGCCCCTGCACCTGCACAAGAATTGCGAGCACTTCTATTTCATCATCAACGGCAAGGCGACCGTTGAATCGGACGAGGGCGTGCGGCCGGTCGGGCCCGGTGACATGATCTTTATCCCGGCCGAAGAAAAGCACCGTCTGCGCGCCACCGAGCCGCTGTTCTACTTCGAATGGCAGGCGCCCAACCGTTTCAAGACCACAATTCTCGAAGGCACCGATGACGACCTGCGCTGGACGCGTAAGGACGGCAAAGCGTGGATCCAGACCTGAGTTTAGCCTGACAGCATAGGAAAACGATTATGTCGCTCACATTCATCGAAACCAACAAGCTGCCGAAAATGGCCTCGTCCGGCCAAGGCGAAGTCACCGAGGTGCTCAACGCGGCCCTGTGCGGGGCGAAGAACGTGCATGGTTCGCTGCGCTGGCTCAAATCGGCCGAGACCTTCAAGCCGGCTGCGACCGACAAGCACCAGCTCATCTATCTGATGGAAGGCAAGGGCAATATCCGGCTCAACGACAAGGATTACAATGTCGAGAAGGGCGCCGGCGTCTATCTCGGTCCGTCCGAAACCGCGACCATCCAGGCCGGTGCCGGCGCATCCCTGAAGCTGTTTCATCTCGTGGTGCCGCGCATACCGAAGTGAAGATCGATCGAGGCGAGTTGTGCCATGAATAAATGGAACCTGATCATCGACGTCGCCGAGTGCACCAATTGCAATTTGTGCACTCTGGCCGCCATGGACGAATATGTCGGCAACGAGTTTCCCGGCTATTCGGCGCCGATGCCCAAGCATGGCCACAAGTGGATCAACATCCTGCAGAAGGAGCGCGGACAGGTGCCGACGGTCGACGTCGCCTTCGTGCCGACCCTGTGCAACCACTGCGACAACGCGCCCTGCGTCGCCAAAGGCGGCGGCGCGGTCGCCAAGCGCGACGACGGCATCGTGCTCATCGATCCGGTCAAGGCGAAGGGCCGCAAGGACCTGATCGACGCCTGCCCCTATGGCCACATCTGGTGGAACGAGGAGCTTTCATTGCCGCAGGCCTGGACCTTCGACGCCCATCTGATCGACCAGGGCTGGAAGCAGACGCGCGGCCAGCAGTCGTGTCCGACCGGCGCGATGCGCGCGATCTGCGTGGACGATGCCGCCATGGCCAAGCTCGCGGCCGAGCAGGGGCTGGAAACCATCAAGCCCGAGCTCGGCACCAAGCCGCGCGTCTACTACAAGAATCTGTGGCGCTATGCGACCTGCTTCATCGCCGGCTCGGTGTCGGCGCCGGCCGACGGCGTCATCGATTGCGTCGAGGGGGCGAAGGTGCGCCTGCTCAAGAACGGCGCCGCGATCGCGGAGACGGCGACCGACAATTACGGCGACTTCAAATTCGACCGGCTGGGCGAGCACTCGGGCGACTACGTCGTCGAAATCGCGGCGGCCGGTCGGGCCGGCAAAGCGGTCGCCGCCCGGCTCGGCGCCAGCATCAATCTGGGTGAAATCAGGCTATAAGCTTCTTCATGCCTGATCCTGCGCTTCCGCTGGTGTTTCCCCAGCTCGAAGGAGTTTACCAAGCCGTCGGCCCGGTAACGGAAGCGCTGTTGCGCGTCTGGGTGGGCTTGGCGCTGGTGCCGCACGGGCTGCGCAATACCTTCAACTGCTTTCCCTCGACCGGACAGCCGCTGCGCAGCGTCAGGATGCTCGCCGATTATATGGACAAGCAGGGCTATCGGCCGGGGATTTTGTGGGCGCCGGCGATCTCGCTCACGCAACTCATCGGCGGGCCGCTTCTGGCGCTCGGGCTGTTCACGCGCCTTGCGGCCCTGCCGATCGTGCTGTTCCTGTTGGTGTCCAACATCGAGCGCTGGCGCGTCGGCAAGTATTTCTGGAACCAGCTCGGCCTCGAATACACGCTGATGTGGACGATTGCGGCGCTCTACTTCCTCGCGCATGGCGGCGGGATGTATTCGCTCGACGCCCTAATTTCGGGGCATGAAATCTGATGAAATTTCAGACTGAAAGACACGTGACTTTAATATAGAATAGATCGATATAGCCGCTTATTCTGTCGGCGTGCCAGCAAGGAAACGGACCGGATGAAGGCGTTCGGATTTGAATCGGCGAAGGACCTCGCGCACGCGGTAGAGCTGCTCGCCGAGCATGGCGCCGCGGCCAAGATCCTGGCCGGCGGCACCGACCTGTTGGCCGACCTGAAATTTTCGGGCCACGCGCCGGGCGTGATTGTCGACATCTCGCGGCTGGACGAACTCAAAGGCATCGCCGTTGGCGACGACGGGCTGCACATCGGCGCCCTGGTCACCCATACCGAAATCATGCGATCGCCGATGATCCGCGACATGTTCCCGGCCCTGGTGGAGGCCGCCCATACGATCGGGGCCGTGCAGACGCGCAACCTCGGCACGCTCGGCGGCAATCTTATCACCTGCGTGCCGTCCATGGACAGCGGCCCGACGCTGATGGCGCTCGACGCGGCGGTGACGGTCGCGAGCAGCGAAGGCCGGCGGCAAATGCCGCTTGCCAGCCTGTTCGTCGGCCCGCGCAAGACCAGCCTCAAGCCCGGCGAGCTGCTGGTCGACATCGTCATTCCCAAGGAGAATCTCGGCAAGCCGGCGGCGTTCGAGAAATTCGGCTTGCGCAAGGGTCAGGCGCTGGCGCTGGTCAATGCCGCCGCCGCATTCTGGGTTGACCATCGCAAGGGTACGTTTTCGGCGCCGCGCATTTCGCTCGGCGCGGTCGCTCCCACCGTCATGCGCGCGCCGAAGGCGGAAGCCTATCTCGACGGTCTCGCGATCACCAGCGACGCCATGGCCGAAGCCGGCCGTATCGCCGCCAGCGAAGCAAAGCCGATCAGCGATTTCCGCGCCAGCGCCGACTACCGGCGTGAATTGATTGCCGTATTGGTGAAGCGGGTGCTGGCCACCGCGCTTGCGCGCGCCAAAGCGAAAACCATGGAGCTTGTCCCGTGACCGACGTGACGCTCATCGTCAACGGCCAGGTGCGCGGCGCCACAGTGCCGCCGGAAACCACCTTGCTGCATCTGTTGCGCGAGCATTTTCATCTGACTGGCGCCAAGGTCGGCTGCGATGTCGGCGACTGCGGCGCCTGCACCGTGATCGTCGATGGACTAGCGGTGAATTCCTGCCTGATGCTGGCCGGCCAGATGAACGGCCGCAGCGTGACCACCATCGAGGGCCTGGCCACGCGCGACCGGCTGCACCCGATCCAAAAGGCATTCGAGGACAGTGGCGCGCTGCAATGCGGCTTCTGCGGGCCCGGCGCCATCATGGCGACCAAGGCGCTGCTCGACGAGAATGCCGATCCCGACGTCAAGGAAATCCGCGACGCGCTCTCCGGCAGCCTCTGCCGCTGCACCGGCTACAGCAAGATGATCGAGGCGGTGCAGGAAGCGGCCCGCGTTCTGCGCAGCGAACAACATAACCTGCTCACTCACGCGCGAACTTGAAGGTCAAAGCGCCATGGATGACAAGACCAAGGTCCTGGAACGCGAAGAACTCGATATCGCCGAGCATTTGCGCGGAGCCGACGTCGATCTGCGGCTGCCCGCGGTGGTGCCGCGCGAGCCTTATCCGATCGAGCCGCTGACCGTCGATGCGCGCCAGCAGACCCGCGCGGTCGGTCAGCGCGCGACCCGGCCGGACGGCCGTCTGCACGGCCTCGGGCAGACCAAATATATCGACGATCTCAAATTCCCCGGCATGCTCTATGCGCGCATCAAGCGCGCCGGCATCGCGTCGGCCCGCATCAAGCGCATCGATACCAGCGCGGCCGAAGCCATGCCCGGCGTGATGGCGGTGCTCACCGGCAATGAGATCCCGACCAATTCCTTCGGGCCCTCGTTCCAGGACCAGCCGGTGCTGGTCGACGAGCTGGTGTTTCACGCCGGCGACGGCGTGGCGGCGGTGGCGGCCGTCACCGAGCAGATCGCCAACGAGGCGCTCGACAAGATCGTGGTCGAATACGAGCCGCTGCCGGCCGTGCTCGATCCGGTCGCGGCCATGCGCGAGGACTCGCCCAAGGTGCACGCGCCCAACAGCAATATCTACGCCAGCAAGGTGATCCGCAAAGGCGACGTCGAGAAGGGCTTTGCCGAATCCGACCATATCTTCGAGGGCCGCTTCTCGACGCAGATGATCGAGCATGTGTCGCTCGAGCCGCATGCGGCGATCGCCGACTGGGACGCCACCGGCCGCCTCACCATCTACGCGACCATCGGGCGTATCACGCTGGCGCGCGCCGACATGGCGCGCACATTGAAGCTGCCGATGAGCCGCATCCGCATCATCGGCACCATCGTCGGCGGCAATTTCGGCGGCAAGAACGAGATCACCCAGGAGCCGGCGCTCGCGCTGTTGTCGAAGAAAACCGGCCGGCCGGTGAAGGGCGTGTTCACGCGCAGCGAGGAGTTCACCTCGACCACGACGCGTCACCCCATCATCATGGATTACAAGACCGGCGTGAGCAAGGAAGGCCGCATTATCGCACGTCAGATCAGGCTGGTGCTCGACGGCGGCGCCTATTGCTCATGGAGCGAGACCACGCTCGGCAAGGCCTGCATCCTGGCGCCCGGCCCCTACAAGATCGATAACGTGGTGTCGGAAGCCTTTGTCGTCTACACCAATAAGACCATGACCGGGGCGATGCGCGGCTTCGGCGCGCCGCAGGTATGCTTCGCCTACGAATTGCACATGGACGATATCGCCAAGGCGCTCGGCAAGGATCCGCTGGAAATCCGCCTGTTTAACGCCTTTGACGAAGGTTCGCCCAGTCCGACGGGTCAGGTGCTGCACAGCGTGGTGGTCAAGGAGACGCTCAACAAGGCGGCCGACCGGTTCGGCTGGCGGGAGCCACGCTCATGAAGCGGCGCGGACGCGGCATCGCCTGCATGTGGTATCCGATCGGCTTCACGGTCTCCGCCAATCCGAGCGCGGCGACGGTGAAGGTCAACGAAGACGGCACTGCCACCGTGCTCACCGGAACGGTCGAGACCGGGCAGGGCTCGCTCACCGTGCTCGGCCAGATTGCGGCCGAGGCGCTCGGCATCGCCACCGATGACGTGCACGTGGTGTCAGCCGACACCGACACGACGCCGATGGACACCGGCGCCATCGCCAGCCGCACAACTTACGTCACCGGCAATGCCATCTGGCTCGCCGCGGAAGCCGCCAAGGCGATCCTGTTCGAGACCGCGGCGCCCATGCTGGGCGTCAAGACCAGCCAGCTCGAGGCCAAGGACCGCAAGATCCAGGTGAAGAATTATCCGCAACGCGCGGTTTCCATCGGCGAGGTGGCGTTTCGCTCGCAGGTCGTGCTCGGCCAGCCTGCCATCGGCAGCGCCTCGTGGAATCCGCCCACCGTCGCCATGGACCCGGAGACCGGACAGGGCAAGCCGTTCGCCACCTACGTCTATGCCACGCAGATCGCCGAGGTCGACGTCGATGATGAGACCGGCGAGGTCGAAATCCTGCGCATCTGCGCCGCCCATGACTGCGGCACCGCCATCAATCCGATGCTGGTGGAAGGTCAGGTCGAGGGCGGCATTTCGATGGGCGTCGGCATGGCGCTGCAGGAGGAAATGCTGTTCGACGCCAACGGGCGCCACGTCAATCCCAATCTCACCAACTACATCATGCCGACCTCGCTCGACATGCCGCCGATCGAAGTCGACATCGTGCAGGGCTTCGATCCCACCGGGCCGTTCGGCGCCAAGGGCGTCGGCGAGCCGACCGCGGTGCCGACGGCGGCGGCGATCTTGAACGCGATCTACGACGCGGTCGGCGCGCGCATCTATTCGCTGCCCGCCACCTCGGAAAAAGTGCTGGCCGCCATCAAGGCCGCACGCGCCGGCGAGCGCAAGCAAATCCCGGCCTGATCGTTTTCCACTTGCCGAAGGCGCCGGCGCGCCGCGCATCGGCCGGCTGCCCGCCGACGTGCGACGGCGCACCTGAAACAAGCAGCCGTTCATGGACTATTCTTTCATGACACTAGTTTGCACTTGAAAGGCGGAACGAAACGAAAATAAAAATGGACCATCGCGGCCAATATTGCCGCGCGTCCGGAATGCGGCTGCATTTTTGGTTCTGAAAAAGATGACGGGAGCGTCAATAATCGCTCGCACCGTCATGTCCCGGGCGAGCGCGGCGGTGACGAAGCGTTCTACTCCGCCCCTCGATAAAACGCCGCGGCGTCGGCGCTGAATGCCTTGCGCGAGGCGGGATCGAGATAAAGCATGTGTCCGCCGCGATAGAGCTTGAGCTGCGCGCGTCCGGGCTTGTCCGCCGGCGGCAGGTGATCGAGCACGTAGCGCGTCATGCCGTAGGGCGTGATCATGTCGGAAAGCCCGTGCCCGATCAGCAGGCGGAACGAGGGGTCGAAGGCGAGCAGCGTGCGCAGATCGTCTTCCACGCTCGCCTGCAGCCGGCCGCCCTGCCAGTCCCAATGGCTGGTGACGTTGGCCGGAAGCAGCGCATAGGTCATCTCGGTCTTGAAGCCGAGCTCGTTGCGGGCATAGCTGGCCATGGCGCCGCCATAGGCGCGGCTGACGCCATCGAGGATCGGGTCGCCGCCGCCGCGCGACGATCTTAATTCGGGATAGGGATCGTCGACCGCGAAATTCGCGTCATAGCGGCTGACGATCTTGCCGTCCGGACGCAAGGATTTCACGAAGGCGCCTTCGACGAAGCCGCGCGCCTGCGTCACCACGTCCACCGGCAGCCCGGTCAGTTGCGCCACGCGGCTATAGAAAACCTTGCCGGCGGCGCCCTGCGGCGGCGCTCCCGCCATGGTCACCAGGTAGTCGCTCATGGCGAATTTTTCCGCCGCCGCCAGCGCGGCATGGCTGAAGCTATGCTTGCGTTCAAGCTCGGCCGCCGCCAGCGACGGCAACTGCAGCGCCGCGCGCAGCGCGGATTCGTCGTCGCCAAAGGTGAGCCAGCCTTCCAGCATGGGCGACAGCATCACGATGCCGGAGACCACGATGCCCTGGTCACGCTGCAGCGCGCGCGCCACTTTGGCGGCGCGGAAGCCGCCATAGCTTTCGCCGAACAGATATTTTGGCGAGCCGGCGCGGTTGTTCTTGGCGACGTAGAGCGCGATCGCCTTGGCGAATGAATCGGCGTCGCCGCGGATGCTCCAGAAGTGCTTGGCATCGTCCGGCTTGACCGTGCGGCTCCAGCCGGTGCCGATCGGGTCGATCAGCACCAGGTCGGTGAATTTAAGCCAGGTGTCGGGATTGTCGCGCATGGTCGCGGTGGCCGCGTCGTGGCCGTCCGGGCCGAGATCAAGGATGCGGGGCCCGACCAGCCCGAGATGCAGGAAGGCGGACGCCGCGCCCGGCCCGCCGTTGAACGCGAAGGTGAGCGGCCGGTTGGCGCCCGCGTTCTTGGCGACATAGGCGGTGTAGAATACCGCCGCGCTCTCGTCGCCGGACTGGTCGTAGAAGGCGAGCGTGCCGGCGGTCGCCGTGTAGGCGAGCTTGCCTTTGCCGGTGACGATGGAATGGTCGCTGACGGCGTCGGCCGGCAGCAGCCGCAGCACGCCCTTGCCGGCTTCGTGCTGTTCGGCGCGCGGCGGCTGTCTTTGGCCGCTCGCATGGTCGGCGTCTTGCGCGGCGGCCGAGCCGACGACGCCGGCAAGAATTATCGCCAGCATGAAACGCGGGACGGCAGCGGCTATTCTCATGGAACACCTACTATTGCGTCGCACCCGGCCGGCGGCCACTGATTTTTTTTGCATGGCCCGGCCGATCTAGCCGGCCGCAATGTGGGATTTCTGTGTCATGAAGCCAACGGATGCAAGGACGCATCTGGTCAAGGCCTTCCGCTGGTCGGACGAAAACAAGACCGATTGGGTCGCGATTCTCGGGTCCGCCATCGGAATGGCGGCGCCGATCTTGCTGGGCGCTACTCTCGGCGACCTGCCGCTCGGCCTGGCCATGGCCGTCGGCAGCCTGCTGGTGGGCGGCATCGCTGCCAACCGCGACTGGCGCACGCAGCTTCGAGCCTTGGCCGTTGCCCTGGTGCCGGCCGTGGCGGCGTCGATCGCCGCGGTTGTTGCGGCCGGTCATGGCTGGCTAAGCGATGCCGTCGTGCTGCTCTTGGCCGGCGCGGCAGCGGTCATCTCCGGCATGGGCCGCCCGATCGCCACCCTGGCGCTGCGGTTCATTCTGCTGCTGATCATCGCCATCGCGGTGGCCGAGACGGCGCCGGACCGCGCCGGGCTCTTGCTGCTGATGGCGGCCGGTGCGCTTTGGACGTCGGTGGTCGCTCTCATTCTCGGTGCCTTGGCGCGCGCGCGGAGCGGTCAGCGCGCTTCCGCGGAGAGCGCGCCAGCGCCATTGACGGCGCGACAGCGGCTGACGCGCTGGCGGCGATCGCTGGCGCGCCTCGCCGGCTGGCAATTCGCGTTCAGGCTCATGTTCTGCCTCGGCATCGCCGGCCTGCTGCGATGGCTGTGGCCCGATCACCATCTGCATTGGATCACGCTCACCGTCGCGTTGCTGGCGGAAAGGCAGATCGATGCGTTTCCGGTCAGGACGACGCAGCGCGCGCTCGGCGCGGCGATTGGCGTGCTGGCGACCGGATTGCTTCTCATCTATACGCCGCCCGCGTGGGGGATGGTCGCCGGCATCGGCCTGTTGGCGGGCCTGCGGCCGTTGCTGCGGGCGCGCAATTATCTCGCCTATACCGCCGCGATGACGCCGCTGATCATTTTACTTCTGGATGCCGGCCGCCCGCCCGAGACCGGCGTGTTGATCGACCGGCTGATCGCCACGCTCATTGGCGCTGGCTTGGTGATCGCGACGAACCTGCTGTTCAAGAAGATTATTGCAAAAACGGACTAGGATCGACTTGCGCGCTTGCTTAACGATAGTATGCCGGCGGCTGGGGTGAAAATCATGATTTCACAATTCGAGGTGCGCATCGTCTGGGGCGACTGCGACGAACAAGGCATCGTGTTTTATCCGAAATTTTTCTATTGGATGGACAGCGCCTTTCAGGCGCTGCTGCGCGATGCCGGCCAGAGCTTGCGCGCGATGCGCGAAGGCTTCGGCATTGTCGGCATCCCGATCGTGGAGGCCAATGCCCGCTTCCTGGCTTCCGCGAGCCACGAAGAAATTCTGCGCATCGAATCAAAGATCGGGCATTGGGGCAAAACCAGCCTGCGTGCCGAGTACAAGGGATTTTGCGGCGACCGGCCGATCTTCGAGGGATTCGAAGCGCGCGTCTGGCTGGGGCGCGCCAGCAATGGTCAGCCGGCGGCGGCCGTCATCCCCGACGCTTTCAAGAACGCGTTCGCTGCGCGGTGACGCGCAGGCAGACACGCTTGCGCCGTCACGACGGCGAAGCGCCAGCTATTGTCGGGCACGCACCGGCAGGTAGGCGCGTTGCCTTGTCAGGGCCCTTGCGGGAAGTCGGCTGATCGTGTATATGCGCTAATGCGCATAGGCATATAAGGGTTTAAGCATATGAATCCCTTCATCATTCTTTCGGCCCTCGCGGAGCCGACCCGGCTCGAAGCGCTGCGGCTGGTGTGGGACGGCCGCGAGCATTGCGTTTGCGAATTGATGCGGGAGCTGGGCGCCAGCCAGTCGCGCATGTCCCGTCACATGGCGACCCTCAAGTCCGCCGGCCTCGTCAGCGACCGCCGCGATGCGCAATGGGTGCGCTATCGCCGCGCGCCCGATCTTCCGCAAGCGGTCATCGCCCTGGTCGACGCCGCGCTGGCGATGCCAGCCGATCAGCAAAGGAATGCCGCATGAGCCTCGGCTCCGTCAGCGAGCGTACACCGCGCGCATTACCGTCGCCCGCGAAATGGATCGCGTGGACGGTTGCCGCTCTGCTTCTGTGGGGCGTCATCTACAGTCAGTTGCTGCCATTCTCGGAATGGATCACCGCCTTAGTACCGGTGGAACCGCAAAGCCAGTTCGGCCAGGCGATCAGCTTCTTCGCCTACGATACACCGAAGGTGCTGTTGCTGCTCACGCTGGTGGTATTCGGCATGGGCGTCGTGCGCAGTTTCTTTTCGCCTGAAAAGACGCGGACGTTGCTGGCCGGAAAGCGCGAGGGCGTCGGCAACGTGCTGGCCGCCGCCCTCGGCATCGTGACGCCTTTCTGCTCCTGCTCGGCAGTGCCGTTGTTCATCGGCTTCGTCAGCGCCGGCGTGCCGCTCGGCGTCACGTTTTCGTTCCTGATTGCCGCGCCGATGGTGAACGAGGTCGCGCTCGGCCTGCTGTTCGCGCTGGTCGGCTGGAAAGTGGCGCTCGCTTATCTCGGTTTCGGCCTCGGCGTCGCCATCGCCTCCGGTTGGATCATTGGCCGCTTGCACCTCGAACACTGGCTGGAAGAATGGGTGCGCAACATTCGCGCTACGGCGGCCGAACTGCCGTCGGAAAATCTTGGTGCCGTCGACCGCATCAAGGCAGGCCTCGAGGCCGTGCACGAGATCGTCGGCAAAGTCTGGCCGTGGATCATCGCCGGCATCGCCGTCGGCGCCTTCATTCACGGCTTTGTGCCGGCGAGCCTGCTGGCGTCGATCATGGGGCGGGACGCCTGGTGGTCGGTGCCGGCCGCGGTTCTGCTCGGCGTTCCGATGTATTCGAGCGCCGCCGGCATCATTCCGGTGGTTGAGGCGCTCATCGGCAAGGGCGCCGCGCTCGGTACCGTGCTCGCCTTCATGATGTCGGTGATCGCGCTGTCGCTGCCCGAGATGATCATCCTGCGCAAAGTGCTGTCGATCCGGCTGATCGCCGTGTTCGTCGGGGTCGTGGCCACCGGCATCCTGGCGGTCGGCTTCCTGTTCAACGCGCTGTTCCAGTAAAACGGAGACGCTCCATGAAGGACATCAAGGTTCTCGGCCCCGGCTGCAAACGCTGCGTCGCGACCGCCGAGATGGTGCAGACCGAGGCTGACAAGCTCGGCGTCCCGGTCACGATCGAGAAGGTGACCGACTATGCGGCGATCGCCGGTTACGGCATCGCCTCGACGCCGGGCATCGTCATCGACGGCAAGGTGGTGCATGCGGGCGGCCTGCCGAAGCCGGACGACCTCGCGCGCTGGCTGGCGGCTTAATAAGGGGGCGACAATCGGCGGGCGCACAGGCGCCGCTTACGGCAGGCGGTCGAGCCGCCCGCCGGAGCGCGTTAGCGCCGGCGGAAGTTCGGCCGGCGCTGCTGCGGAGAGGGGGCCGGTGCGTCGCCCTTGTGGCGGAAGCTGATGCGTCCGCGCTGCAGGTCATAGGGCGACATTTCCACGATCACCCGGTCGCCGACGCCGGTGCGGATGCGGAACTTGCGCATCTTGCCGGCCGTGTAGGCCAACACCTCGTGCTCGTTGTCGAGCTTCACCCGGAAATTGCCATCGGGCAGAACCTCGGTCACCGTACCGTCAAACTCCAGCAGTTCTTCCTTCGCCATCCAGTCGCCTCCGGCGTTTATCGCTGCCCGCGATGGCCGGCGTTACGGCGCGGCTCGTTCGGGCGCTGCAGGAATGTAACATTTCCGATGCCGCTTGGCTCCCCCGCCGTCGCTTCCTGTCGAGGGGCGGCATGGTGGCCATGCTGGCTGGGGCGGCCTTGGTGGCCGTTGCCGCCATGGGCGCGATGGCCATTGTTGGCGTGCTGGCCATTGCCGCCGCCAAATCCACCACCATGTCCACGTTGCTGGCGATGGCCATGCTGGCCCCGGCCGTTATGGCGTTTGCCGGCATTTTGCGGAGCCGGCCGATGGGCCGGCCGCTCGCCAGTGCGCTTGTCGGTCGCGGGGATCGAGATCCGGATCAGGCGTTCGATATCGCGCAGGAACGGTGCTTCCTCGTGATCGCAGAACGAGATAGCCACGCCATCGGCGCCGGCGCGCGCGGTGCGGCCGATGCGGTGGACGTAGAATTCCGGGATGTTCGGTAGATCGTAATTGACCACGTGGCTGACGCCGTCGACGTCGATGCCGCGGGCGGCAATGTCGGTGGCGATCAGGATGC
The DNA here is from genome assembly GCA_963789455.1 of uncultured Alphaproteobacteria bacterium. GTDB lineage: Bacteria > Pseudomonadota > Alphaproteobacteria > Rhizobiales > Xanthobacteraceae > Pseudolabrys. The sequence continues at coordinate 45,899 of CAWBLD010000010.1, forward strand.
GCAGCTTGCCCTCGCGGAAGTCGGCGAGCACGCGCTCGCGCTGGTTCTGCGATTTGTTGCCGTGGATCGCCTCGGCGGCGAACCCGGTCTTCTGCAGGGCGCGGACCACCTTGTCGGCGCCGTGCTTGGTGCGGGTAAACACCAGCACGCGATCGGTTGTTTCGGTCTTGAGCACCTCGACCAGCAGGTTCGGCTTGGCCGACTTGTCGGTCAATATGACGCGTTGCTGGACCTTCTCGACGGTCGAGGCCTGCGGTGTCACCGCCACGCGCGCCGGGTCGCGCAGCATTTGATCGGCGAGCCGGGTGATTTCCTGCGGCATGGTGGCGGAGAAGAACAATGTCTGGCGTTCTTTCCGCAGCATGGCGACGATCCGCTTGATGTCGTGGATGAAGCCCATATCGAGCATGCGGTCGGCTTCATCGAGCACCAGCACCTCGACCTGGTCGAGGCGCAGCGCGCGCTGGTTCACCAGATCGATCAGGCGGCCGGGCGTGGCCACCAGCACTTCGACGCCGTGCGCCAGCGAGCGGATCTGCTTGTTGATCGGCACGCCGCCGATGGCGAGCGCGACGCTGAGCGGGCGGATGTGCCGCCCATAGGCGCGGAAGCTGTCGGAAATCTGGCCGGACAATTCGCGCGTCGGCGAGAGCACCAGCACGCGGCAGGCCTTCTTGTCGGGGCGCAGGCGCTTGGTGGTGAGGTGATTGATGATCGGCAGCGCGAAGGCGGCCGTCTTGCCGGTTCCGGTCTGCGCGATGCCGATGACATCGCGGCCTTGCAGGGCGAGGGGGACGGTTTGGGCTTGGATCGGGGTGGGAGTGAGGTATTTCTCTTCGGCGAGGGCGCGAAGGATCGGCTCTACGAGGCCGAAGTCGTTAAATGAAGTCAAAGAGTGTCTTTCTTATATGGCGAAGCGGCCGGCTCGCTGATGCGGGCGGCGGAATCGCGGGGTTTATGGACATCCCGCGTGGCCAGGGTTGTCGTTCGTTTGAGAAACGGAAGAGGCGGGGCGAAATTCGTTTTAAAGAGTTTCGTGCACGCAGCCCGCAAACCCGAGACCGGGTCATTCATCCGTGCCGCTCATATGACAGGTGGTGATGGTCTTTTCAAGGCAGGTATATCCCTTATTCCGCGAAATGATGAATAAAGTCCCTTTTTGCCGTCGTTCCGGGCCCGCCGCGGAGCTTGTCATCGGGCCGCGCTTCGCGCGGACCCTTTGGCGGCGTCCCGGAATGACAGAGGCGCGATAGACAAGCCGCTTTAGATCGGGGAATGTCGGGCGCTTAAATTGCAATTATACGCCGCAATAAGCCAGCCGGAGCTGTTGAAATGCCGTTTCCCAGGGCGTCCCAGGCCCTTTCCCGCTTCACCGTCCTCGATCTCACCCGCGTGCGTTCCGGGCCGACCTGCGTGCGCGAACTCGCCGATTGGGGCGCCAACGTCATCAAGATCGAGACGCCGGCGCATCTGGAGAAAGGCGAGCCGCCGGGCGGGCCGCGCCAGGGGCCGGATTTTCAGAACCTGCATCGCAACAAGCGCAGCATGACCCTCGACCTCAAGTCGTCGCAGGGGCGCGCCACCTTCCTGCGCATGGTCGAGAAGGCCGACGTGGTGGTGGAGAATTTCCGTCCCGACGTGAAGCGCCGGCTCGGCATCGATTACGGCGAACTGCGCAAGGTCAACAAACGCATCATCCTCGCCAGCATCTCCGGCTTCGGCCAGGACGGCCCCTATCGCGACCGGCCGGGCGTCGACCAGATCGCGCAAGGCATGGGCGGGCTGATGTCGATCACCGGCCTGCCGGGCCAAGGCCCCGTGCGCGCCGGCATCCCGATCGCCGATCTGTGCGCCGGCCTGTTCTGCGCGCTCGGCATCATGGTCGCGCTGCTCGAGCGCGAGACCTCCGGCGAGGGCCAGTGGATCACCACCTCGCTGCTGCAGTCGCAGATCTTCATGCTCGACTTCCAGGCCGCGCGCTGGCTGCAGGCCCATGAGGTGGCCAAGCAGGCCGGCAACAATCATCCCACCACCATCCCGACCGGCGTGTTCAAGGTGAAGGACGGCTACATCAACATCGCCACCGCCGGCCACGTCATGTGGGAACGCCTGTGCCACGCCATCGGCGCGCCTGATTTCGTCACGCGCGAAGACTTCAAGACCGCCGCGGCTGCGCTCGAAGAACCGCGTCGCCGTCAATGCCGCGATTGAAGAAAAGACGGCGGCCAAGACCGGCGCGGAATGGATCGCGATCTTCAACAAGGCCGGCGTGCCCTGCGGGCCGATCAATTCAATCGACCAGGTGTTCGCCGACGAACAGGTCAAGCACTTAGGCATCGCGCAAAGCGCGGCCCGGCCCGACGGCAAGCAGCAGACTTTCGTCGGCCAGCCGTTTTCGCTGTCGCGCACCCCGAGCAAGATCGTGGCGACGCCGCCCGAACTCGGCCAGCACACCGACGAGGTGCTCAAGGAATTCGGCTTCGCCGACCAGGAAATCGCCGCGCTGCATGCCGCCAAGGCGGTGTGAGCAATATCCATCGTCATGCCCGGCCTTGTGCCGGGCATCCACGACTTGGAACGAATGAAAGACGTGGATGGCGTCAAGCCCGGCCATGACAGAATAAGACCAAGGAGAAAAGTGAATGACGCAGACCGACAAAATGCTGTCCCGCAAAGAGGGCGGCGTCGGCACGCTGATCTTCAACAATCCGGAGCGGCACAATGCGGTGTCGCTGGATATGTGGGAGGCGGCGCAAGGCATCCTCGACGACTTCGCCGCCGATAAATCGGTGCGTGTGGTGGTGGTGACCGGCGCCGGCGGCAAGGCTTTCGTGTCGGGCGCCGATATTTCCAAGTTCGAGAGCGAGCGCGCCAGCAAGGAGGCGATCGAGCGCTACAACGTGGCGGTCGATAAGGCCAACACCGCGGTCTACGAATTCCCCAAGCCGACCATCGCCATGATCCGCGGCTATTGCATCGGCGGCGGCGTCGGGCTGGCGCTCTGCTGCGACCTGCGCATCTGCTCGGACAATTCCAAATTCGGCGTGCCGGCCGCCAAGCTCGGCCTCGGCTACGGCTTTAAAGGCATCAAGAAGCTGGTCGACGTGGTCGGACCTTCGTTTGCCAAGGAAATCTTTTTCACCGCGCGCCAGTTCACCGCCGCCGAAGCCCTGGCCATGGGCCTGGTCAACCGCGTGCTGCCGGAAACGGAATTGGAAAAATATGTGAAGGACTATGCCGAAACCATCAGCGGCAACGCGCCGCTCACCGTCAATTCGGTCAAATACATCGTCGGCGAGGCGGTCAAGCCGGAAAGCGAGCGCAATCTGCAGACGCTGCGCCGATCTGGTGGCGCAATGCTTTGCCAGCAAGGACTACACGGAAGGCCGCACGGCGTTCATGGAAAAACGCAAGCCGGCGTTCACCGGCACATAACAATCTCCCGCCGGCCGCGTGATCGAGGAGCGCCAGCCGCTTTTCCGCGTTGGCGCCCGGGAGCGCGTTCACGCGCGCCCCGCAATGACGAAAGAGAGAGGGTGGCCGCTTGCGCCCGAAAGTGCTAATCCACCGCCCAAGATTGCATCAGGATTGTTCCGGGTAACAACGAGGTTGCTATGTATTCCGAACTCGCGCTTTACATCGACGGCCAATGGCTCAGCGGCGACGGCCGCAAGGGCGAGGACGTGATCAATCCGGCCACCGGCAAGACGCTGGCGCACCTGCCGCATGCCTCGGCCGCCGATCTCGACGCCGCGCTCGCCGCCGCCGCGAAGGGCTTCCAAGTCTGGAAGGCGACCTCGGCCTATGACCGCTCCAAGATCATGCGCAAGGCGGCCGATCTGGTGCGTGAGCGCTACGACCACATCTCCAAGGTGCAGACCCAGGAGCAGGGCAAGGTTTACGTCGAATCGCGCGCGGAAGTTCTGACCAGCGCCGACATCATCGACTGGTATGCCGAGGAAGGCCGCCGCACCTATGGCCGCGTCATCCCCGGCCGCCAGAAGGGCGTGCGCCAGCTCGTGTTGCAGGAACCGGTCGGCGTGGTCGCCGCCTTCACGCCGTGGAATTTCCCGACGCTGACGCCGATCCGCAAGATCGCCGGCGCGCTCGCCGCCGGCTGCTCGATCATCATCAAGGCCTCGGAAGAGACGCCGGGCGCCTGCATCGAACTGGTGAAATGCTTCGCCGACGCCGGGCTGCCGGCGGGCGTGCTCAACCTGGTGTTCGGCGTGCCGGCCAATGTGTCGGAGCATCTGATCCCGTCGAAGATCGTCAAGAAGATCTCCTTCACCGGCTCGATCCCCGTGGGCAAGCATCTCGCCGGGCTCGCCGCCAAGGGCATGAAGCGCGCCACCATGGAGCTCGGCGGTCACTCGCCGGTGGTGGTGTTCGACGACGCCGATCCGGAAAAGGCGGCCGACACCATCGCCGCCTTCAAGTACCGCAACGCCGGCCAGGTCTGCATCTCGCCCACGCGCTTCTACGTGCAGGAGAAGTCGTACAACAAGTTCGTCGCCCGCTTCACCGAATACGCCAAGGGTCTCAAGATGGGCGACGGGCTGGAGAAGGGCATCACCCTCGGCCCGCTCGCCAATCCGCGCCGGCTCGACGCCATGGAAAGCTTCGTCAACGACGCCAAGGCGCGCGGCGGCAAGATCCAAACCGGCGGCTCGCGCCAGGGCAACCAGGGCTTCTTCTTCCAGCCGACGGTGATCACCGACGTGCCCGATAACTCCAAGATCATGACCGAGGAACCGTTCGGCCCGCTGGCGCCGATCGTGTCGTTCAAGACCTTCGACGAAGTGGTCGAGCGCGCCAACGCGCTGCAGTTCGGGCTCGCCGCCTATGCCTTCACGTCGTCGGAAAAGACCGCCGCCGCCATCGGCGACGCCATCCAGTCGGGCATGGTGGGCGTCAATTCCATCGCCGTGTCGACGCCGGAGACGCCGTTCGGCGGCGTCAAGGAGAGTGGCTACGGCTCGGAAGGCGGCATCGAGGGCCTGCAGGCCTACATGAACACCAAGTTCATCTCGCAGGGGTAAGGCGCGGGGGCCGTCGATCATGCAACCCAAACCGCAAGCGGCCTACGACCGCACCTTCCGCGCCATCCACGACGACGAGATTCCCTGGCAGGAAGGCTCAAAATCCGTTTTGAAGCTGCCGGAGGGCGTGCAGGTCAAGATCTTCGCCCACGACAAGGCGATGGGGCGGATCGACATGAAGGTCAAATTTCCCCCCGGCTATGTCGAGCCCGAGCATGCCCACAAGAGCTGGCACTCCATCGTCGTGCTCAAGGGGCGCATGTGCGTGGCCGGCAAGGATCTGCGTCCCGGCGACTACGTGTTCGGCTGGGACGAATTGCACGGCCCCTACGAGTATCCCGACGGCTGCGAGGTGTTCGTCGTGTTCATGGGCGACAGCGTCGCGCATGAATGGGACGAAGCAAAGCACCAGACGCACCAAAACGTCTGGACGGCAGAGACCGAGGAAGGCCGGCAAGGCGTCGACCGCCACATCGCGCGGCGCAAGCTGGGCTGAGAGACCGGCGCATACGCCGTCGGCGCAGCGCGGAGGCCGCGCGCACTCATCACACTGTCACGATTTTCGGATATCGAGATTCTATAAAAGAAATGCGCGTCGGGAACGGCCGAATTGGGGTCTTGCCTGACTGATGCGACCCGCGAAGGCCGTTCCCGGCGTGCCGTCCGTATCTTTGCCGCTATGCGATCGCCCGAACGTTTGCGATAGCAATCGTCGCGGCAGTCTGACCCGGTGGTGCCATGCAAACCTCCGTGTCTGATATTGAACCTGCATTCTCGGACCGGATCGCGCGTGCTGTCAAGGCTGATGGAGTGCTCGCCTAAATTGTGTGTCTCTTTCGGGCCGGCCGGGCATTTGATCCGGGTCAATGCCGCCGGCCTGGGATGCGAATAGCAATAATGCTGTATTCGCCTGCGCGCGGGGTGCAGCATAACCTGCCAGCGGCAAATTTCATTCCCGCTGGCGCTTGCAGGCGGCGCCGGCCCGCTGCTGATCGGCGCGGTGTTATTACCGTCGTGGTGACGGAGGATTTGCAGCATGAAATCCATTAATCCGGTCAAGCTGGGCGTGGCGTTCGCCGTCCTCGGCGGCGCTTTCCACGTTGTCCGCGTGATCCTCGTGGTGCTGGGCCGGGCCCTGCCCCATACGATTGGGTCGCTCAGCTTTCCGTTGACGGCGCTGATCATCATCAGTGCGACGGCGGCCGCCGGCTTCATCGTGGGATTTGGGCTTGCCGCTTTTTGGAATCGATTGACCGCCGCGAGCAAACTAGCGCGCGCGATTTGGCTCATCGTGTGTGTTGTCATTATCGCGGGGGTCGGTTCGGCCGTTTGGAGTCGGTTCCTGAGTCCTGTCAAGGTTGAGGTCGCCGCCGTTCAGCGCAATGTCGCGGTCGAAGTCTTCGGCCTCGGGACTGTTGAGGCGCGCGTCACCTCCAAGATCGGCTTCAAGGTTTCCGGCGTGCTGGTTGCACTGCGCGCAGATGTCGGCGATCGCGTTGCCAAGGGTGCGGTGCTTGCTCGGCTCGACGACCGCGAGCAGAGCGCGCGTGTCGCCCGGGCTCAGGCGGCCGTCGAACAGACGCAAGCCAACCTGCAAAAGGCCACAGCCGGGCTCGAAAAGGCCAAAGCAAATTATGCCAATGCCAAGAGCATCAATGAGCGTCGGCAAAAATTGGCGCTGACAAATACCACATCGATCGAGACGGCGGAGACGGCTAAGACGGCCGAAGCTGCGGCGCTCGCCGATGTGAACCTGGCCGCCAGCGACATCGCGGTGGCGCGCGCCACCATCGGCGATGCCAAGGCGCAACAGCAGCAGGAAGCCGCGACATTGGATTTCCACACTCTCGCGGCGCCCTACGATGCCATGGTAACCGCGCGAACGAAGGAACTCGGTTCCGCGCTCGGTGCCGGCGAGCCGGTGTTCACCCTGATCGATCCGAAATCGGTCTGGGTGCTCGCCTTTATCGATGAGAGCAAGGCCGGAGAGATCAAGCTCGGCGAGCCGGCCGATATCGTTTTGCGTTCCCATCCGAACCAACGTCTCAAGGGGCGGGTTGCGCGCATCGAGCCCGAGAGCGATCGCGTCAACGAGGAACGCAAGGTAGAGATCGCCTTCGATGACATCCCGGCCTATGCCAATCTCGGCGAGCAGGCGGAAGTCTATATCACGACCGTGACGCTACCGCAGGCCCTGTTGGTTCCGGAAGCAGCAATCGTCGGGCTCGGCAAGAACGGTGGAACCGTTTGGACGGTCGAAAATGGGCTCCTGCAACAACGCGACGTGAAGCTGGGGCACCGGCTGCTCGACGGCCGTTATGAAATCGCCCATGGCGTGCCGGACAAGGCCATGGTGGTCAGCCAATTGCGCAGCGGGCTGCGCGCCGGCCGCGCGGCCATCGTCGAGGCCAAGATCACGCGAGGCGCTGACTGATGAATCTGGCCTACCGGGACATCAAGCACAATCTGCTGCGCTTCGTGCTGACCAATTTCGGCCTGAGCCTGCTGCTCGGCATCGTGATCGTGATCACCGGCGTCTACGGCGGATTGATCGACGATGCGCTGCGGCAGGCGCGCGCGGCCAATGCCGATCTCTGGGTGGTGGAGGCCGGCACCAATGGACCGTTCGCGGAAGCGTCGCGCATTCCGGGCGATACCCGGGAATTGGTCAGCCGGGTCTACGGCGTCGAACGCGCCGGCGCCGTCACCTACCAGTCGGTGCAGACCGAGCTCAACGGCAAGCCGCTCCGCCTTTTTCTCATCGGCTTCGAGCCGGGCCGGCCCGGCGGCCCCCGCAAGCTGTTCACCGGCCGCGATATCCTGCGCGACCATTATGAAATGATCGTCGATCGCTCCGCCGGTCTTGCCCTTGGCCAGGAAGTGCCGCTCGGCACCCACGGCCACAAGTTCACGGTCGTCGGCTTGATGAACAAGGAGGTCACCGCGTCCGGCGATCCGGTCGGCTACATCACCTTGCGCGATGCGCAAGCCTTGCAGTTCGAACTGGCGCCGCCGGCGTCGCGGCGCGAGGCCGCGCGCGGCGGCGCGCTGCAATCCGGCAATCAGATCAATGCCGTCATCGCCAAGGTGTCGCCCTATGTTCCGATCAAGGATGTCGCCGCCGCGCTGTCGCGCTGGAAACATCTCACCACGCTGACGCAGGATCAGCAGGAAACCCTGCTCAGCAAATTCGTCATCGAGAAGGCGCGCAACCAGCAGCGCCTGATCATGGTGCTGCTGATCATCGTATCGGCCGTCATTATTGCCCTGATCGTCTATACGCTGACCATAGACAAGGTGCGCTCCATCGCCACGCTCAAATTCGTCGGCGCGCCGGATCGCACCATCGTCGGCCTCATCGTTCAGCAGGCGCTGTCGATGGGAATATTCGGCTACTTCGCCGGGCTGGCGCTCGTTCTCATCTTCCAGCCTTACTTCCCGCGCCGCCTGGTGCTGGACCCGACGAGCGTCGCCGTCGTGTTCGTCATCACGGTGGTGATCTGCCTTGCCGCCAGCACCCTGGGGATTCGGCTCGCCCTCAAGGTGGACCCGGCAGAAGCGCTCGCGAGCTCCGGATAGCGCCATGACCGAGCCCAGCAGACAGCCGGTCGTGTGTGTCGAACACCTCTCCAAGCACTTTGGCCAGGGCACGACGCGGGTCGACGCCCTGCGTGACATCAATATGGAAGTCTATCCCGGCCAGGTGGTCGGGCTGATGGGGCCGAGCGGCTCCGGCAAGACGACGCTGCTGCACTGCATCGCCTGCATTCTCGAACCGAGCAGCGGGCGCATAACTCTCGACGGTGAGGTCGTCTATGACGAGCGCTGGCTCAAATCCGATTTGCGCCGGCTGCGGCTCGATAAGATCGGCTTCATCTTCCAATACCCCAATCTTCTGCCGTTTCTCGACGGCAGCGACAACGTCGCCGTCGTGCTCGATCTTGCCGGATTTAAGCCTGCGGCGGCGCGCACGCGCGCCGTCGAGCTGCTCGACTATCTCGAAGTCGGCCACCGCAAGCATGCGTTGCCAAGACAGCTCTCCGGCGGCGAAGCGCAACGGGTGGCGATCGCCCGGGCGCTCGCCAACAAGCCGCGCATCATTCTCGCCGACGAGCCGACCGCGCCGCTCGATTCGGCGCGCGCCCGGATCGTGATGGATCTATTGCGCCGGATCGCCGTCGATCAAGGTGCCGCGATCATCGTCGTCACCCATGACGAAATGATCCTGGATCAATTCGATCACATCTTCCGGCTGCGCGACGGCCAGCTCGAAGACGACGAGCCCGCGCGGCCGCGCCCGGCCGAGAATGCCGCCGTCACTTTGGCCTGAGCTCAGCCTCACGCGCTGTGATCGTTGGCGTTCGGGTAGAACAACTGCTCGCCGTTGATCTTGTAGTTGGCGATCGCCTTCTGCCCTTCCGGCGAGATCAGATAGTCGATGAACTCTTGGCCGAGCTCCTTTTTCACGTTCGGGTGCTTGGCCGGGTTCACCAGCATCACGCCATACTGGTTGAACATGCGCTTGTCGCCTTCGACCAGAATCGTGAGGTCGCCCTTGTTCTTGAAATGGATCCAGGTGCCGCGGTCGGACAATACATAGGCGTTGCTGGCGCCGGCGGTGTTGAGCGCGGCGCCCATGCCCTGGCCGATCGCCTTGTACCAGGGGCCTTTGTCCTTGCCGATGTCGATGCCGGCCGCTTTCCACAGCCGCAGCTCGGCCATGTTGGTGCCGGAGCGGTCGCCGCGCGAAATGAAGGCCGCCTTCTTGTCCTTGATGACCTGGAATGCCTTGGCGACGTCCCTCATGCCCTTGATGCCGGCGGGATCGCTCTTCGGCCCGATCAGCACGAAGTCGTTGTACATGACCGGATAGCGATGCACGCCCTGGCCTTCCGCGAGGAATTTCTCTTCCTGCCGCCTTGGCGTGGACGAACACCACGTCGGCGTCGCCGCGCCGGCCGGTGTCGAGCGCCTGGCCGGTGCCTTGCGCCACCACCTTCACGGTGATGCCGGTCTTCGTTTTAAACAGCGGCAGCAGATAGTCGAACAGGCCGGAATCGCGCGTCGAGGTGGTCGAGGCGACCACAATCGATTTGTCCTGCGCGAGCGCGGGCGGCGCGGCGACGACGATGGCGCCCAAACCTGCGGTGCAAAGCGCAGCGGCGGCGATGAGAGTGCGACGGTTAAGCATGATGATCCTCCTCGTGGTTTTTTTGATTAGAAGAACAATTTCGGCAAACTCAGGCGGAACTCCCTCTCCCCTTGGGAGAGAGGTCGAAGAAAGAAATCTGCGCATCGCTGTCTGTGTTCACCCTCACACCAGCAACTCCCCGGCGATGAACGTGCGCGCCTCCTGTGTGCGCGGGGTGGCGAAAAATTCCATTGCGGGAGCTTTTTCGATCAGGCGGCCGCGATGCAACAGCACCACGTCGCCGGCGAGCCGTCTGGCCTGGCCGAGATCGTGGGTGGACATCACGACCTTGACGCCGCGCGCGGTGACGGTGCGCACGATGTCCTCGATGGCCTTGGTGGCGGCGGGATCGAGGCTGGCGGTCGGCTCGTCGAGAAACAGCACCTCCGGGTCGCGCGCCAATGCGCGCGCCAGCGCCAGGCGCTGCTGCTCGCCGCCCGACAGCCGCCGCGCCGGGCGCCGATCGAACCCGGCAAGGCCGACCAGCGCCAGCAGTTCGGCAATGCGTTCGTGGCGCGCTGGCCGCGGCACGCCGGCGGCGGCCAGCGCATAGCGGACATTGCCGGCGCCGCTGCGGCGAAGCATGACCGGGCGCTGGAACAGGATGGCGCGGCGGTCCGGCGGCGAGGCCTCGCGGCCGCCCCAGGTGATGCGGCCGCGCGTGACGGGGATAAGTCCCATGGCCGCGCGCAGCAGGGTGGTCTTGCCGGCGCCGTTCGGCCCGATCAGCACAGTCGGTGCGCCCGTTGCGAGCGTCAGCGAAACATCGTCGAGGATCGTCACCTCGCCGGCGACGATTGCGACTTCTAAGAGCATGACGGGCAGGTCATTGGCGGGCGCGCGCATGATCATCCCGCATAGCGTTCGCCGGCGTGGCGAGCGCCCCAGGCCAGCGCATTGATCAAAATCACGATCGTTATCAGCACGATGCCGAGGCCGACCGCGAGCGGCAGGTCGCCTTTCGAGGTTTCCAGCGCGATCGCCGTGGTCATGGTGCGGGTAAAGCCCTCGATATTGCCGCCGACGATGATGATGGCGCCGACCTCCGCCGCCGCCCGCCCGAACCCCGCAAGGAGCGCCGTCACAAGGGAAAATCGCGCGTCCCAGACCAGCGTCACGATCCGGCCGGCGGGCCCGACATTCATGGCGGCGAGTTCGTCGCGATACTCGACCCACAGATCTTCAATGGTTTGCCGGGTCAGCGCGGCAATAATCGGCGCCACCAGAATGGTTTGCGCGATCACCATGGCCTGCGGCGTGAACAGCAGGCCCCATGCGCCGAGCGGCCCCGAGTGTGACAGCGCCAGGAAAATCGCCAGCCCTACCACCACCGGCGGCAGGCCCATCATGGCATTGAGCGTGACGATGGCGGCCTCGCGGCCGCGAAAGCGCGTAAGCGCCAGCAACGCGCCGATCGGCACGCCGATCAGCGTCGCGAACAGCACGGCGCTCAGGCTGACGATGAGCGACAGCTGCACGATGGCGAACAGTTCCGGGTCGCCGGTGAGCACCATATGAAGCGCGGAACCATCACCCGTCATTACGCTACCAAAATCCCCGTCGCCCGCTGCCGCCGCCCGGAAAGCCCGATGGCGTAACGACGGCTATCTTGCGCAGCAGTTTCAGGACTGGTCAATGGTAAGAAAAAATGCAAAAATATGCATATTAATGTGGCGAGGCTTGGCCTCCGAATGGGTCATAGCGGGCGGGTTGTCTGGCCCCTGCCGGGGACTATAGTGCCCGCCTTTCGTACCGTCGGCTGCAAGGCGACGATGGGCCGGAAGGCGCGAAATTTGGCTTCACTAAACGCGCTGCGACGAGTTTGGGTGGCCGAGTGGCTGAAGGTGCGACAGCCGCGCCGCGCGCGCGTTTTCATGTAGAAGGCGTGCGCCTTTGCGAGAGCGGGTAGAGGAGGGGTGGCCGAGTGGCTGAAGGCGCACGCTTGGAAAGCGTGTTTACGGGAAACCGTAACGTGGGTTCGAATCCCACTCCCTCCGCCACCATCACGCAGCGAACGGCTCTCAGCTGTGACTTTGCCGCGAGAAAACGCGTTGAATTTGCAGCATTCTGTAGACCGACCTCTGCACCTCGGAACGCGACTAGCACCAAAATTCATTCTCTGGAACGCCGCTTTCTCTGGAGCTCTGTACTTTCGCTCAAAGGTACGGTTTCGAAACGCCCTTTAAATCTGGAAAATTTTGATCCGTCGACTGACGTCGAGTTCGAAATACACTCGCTCGACCGAATTCAGATCTGTAACTGGAAAACGGTTACTTGCTAGTTCTGTCTCCAACCTTCAGGTAGTCAGCCACGGAGTATTCGGGCACTCGCGGTTGAGTGCCGGCGGCCAAACTAGGGAAGCGGATTTAAAATCCACAAATCTCAGGGCTGACGCCGACAGCGACCGCAGCTGCTATTACTCTAGATTTCTAAGATACTTCGAGGGCTCGACAATTACCTCCGATAACGGGAATTATCGGCAGCAATCTTATAGGCCGCTTGCGGTAATTGGCGATCTGATTATGATTCCCGTTGTTCGCTATTGGAGCAACAGCGGACAACGATGGGTTTTGGCCCGAATTGGTTTGTCGGCTTTTGACCGATGGCGTTGATAAAGTCGGCTTTGCGAGGTTTTTGGCTGTCTTTTTGAGCTTTAGATAGGAAGCTTGCGTCTCATGTTTTGATCGCCTTCCCTCGTGGGCGATCTTAAAGCTGCCGATCCACACCTGGGGCAACTGACATTCACGCCGCGCAGGCGACCATCGCGTCGGGCGGCGGCGGCCAGATGTGGTTTGCAAGAGTTTTGAGGTTTTGTACGATGGCGGCGAGATGGAACTCGTCGCGCGCACCGGAGAGGCCGCGCAGCCGCATACGCTCGAAGCCATGATGTGTCTTCAAGTGCGCAAAGCGCATTTCTACCTTCTTGCGCTCATCGCGGGATTTGGCGAACTCCGGTGTCTGCATCAGCGCGCGAGCGTGATCGCGGGCGTCCTCATTAATGTCACGTTGGACCTTGCGTGAGGGTGTGTTCGGACAGCACTGCGGCTTAAGCGGACATGGTCCGCAGTCGCGCTTGCTCGCACGGTAGCGCAGGACATGGTCGGGGCCGACGCTACCTGTGGTCCGAAGCAGCTTGCCTGCGGGGCAGACGTAGACATTGCGCTCCTGGTCGAATGCGAAGTCGGCGCGTGAGAAGGTGCCATCCTCTCTCTGGCTCATGTCCCATACCGGGATGTGTGGTGTGATGTCGGCACCAATCAGCCAGCGAAGGAACTTGCCAGTACCATAAGCTGTATCGGCGGCGAGACGTTTGGGCTTGAGCCCCAACCGTTCCTCAGTCCGCGTTATCATGGTCTTCGTGGCAACGACCTCGTCATAGGTTCTGGCTGGCGTGGCCTCCACATCGACGATAACCGCGTTCTCGATGTCAATCAGGTAGTTGAGGCCGTAGCCAAACTGCACGCGCTTATTGGCCTTCGCCGTCCAGGCAGAACACGGATCCACTGGCGAGATTACCTTCGGCGGCTTGCGAATAGCGTCGAGATCTTCGTCATCAAGTCCGGCAAGGAACTCGGCAGCGGCCCGCGTCTGTCGTTCCGGCACCGACCAGTCGATCTCATCGGGAGGCTTGCCGTGATATCGGCTGGCGTTCGCCTCCATGACGCTGGCATCGACAGCAAAGCCTTCACCCTTAATAAGACCCGCATTCATGCAGGCCCTTACCACCGCCTCGAATACATGACGTAAGATGTTGCTGTCGCGAAAGCGGCCATGGCGATTGACCGAGAACGTTGAATGATCGGGGATCGGATCGTCGAGATCGAGGCGGCAGAACCAGCGATAGGCCAGGTGCAACTCGACTTCCTCGCATAGCCGCCGCTCGAAACGGATGCCGTAGCAGTAGCCCACGATCAGCATCCGCAGCATGAGCTCGGGATCGATCGAAGGACGGCCGATCTCGCTATAGAACGGCGCCAGCTTCTCGCGAAGCCCTGCCAGAACCTGCGTCACTACCGGATTGATCCGGCGCAGCAGATGGCCTGCCGGGATGTGCCGTTCAAGGTTGAACAAGTAAAATAGCTGGCTCTGATCGCCCGTCTGCCGACCCATCATGGCAAACTCCGCCATTGAATGCTTCAAGCAAGACGGAATCACTGTTCGCCGATTATAACGAGCCCTTTTTCAACACCATCGGTCATAAGCGGACAAACCGTCCTTAGGCCAAAATCGAGCTTTGACCGCTTTACTCCGAAAGCGGACATTCATTGCGGCAAGCGGATTTTCCGCTTTGTGCCGTTAACTTCCATCTAAGAAAGAATTTCAAAGCGACTATAGTCTTCTGGTGCTATCGGGCTGTTGTTATCTGCAATTCTATTGGGCAAAACGGCCCACGGAATATCATTGATGTCCGTGTAAACAAGCTCGACAGGCAGACCGTATTTAATTTTAAAACGCGCCCAATTCTCCATAACGCGGGCCCATCTTAGTCGTCGCTTTTCTTGTCTTTCTTTTGGGGGCAGATATTCAAAGTTGGCGCTACGCTGATGAAATGCAAATGCACCCCCTAGCCAGAACCAGATCAAAGCCAGCGGCCTGAGCGCGAATTCCTAGGTCATGATCGGCAAAATAGCCGTAAAAGTGTTTATCAAGCGTGCCGATTTTCTGTATCACCGACCGCTTCACCAAGAAGGCGTCGCCAGTCAAATATTCATCGATTATAGTTTGGCCTTGGAATTGATGCTCAATGTTCTCCGCAAATTTGAAGTGGTCTTCCATGACTTTTAGCGCGGGAACCGAGATATTATGTGATTGCTTGGCGTTATCCACGAAATTTGAAACGCCCCGAACTATCCCAAAACGCCTATTTGATCGGGCCACTGCGAGTAACTCGCGGATGTACGCGGGCGATGAATAGATATCGTTAGACAGAAATAAGATATCATCACCCGATGCGTGGGAAGATATTGCGTTTAGGCTTCCGGAATATTCGAGATTCTTTTGAAATGAAATATACGGCAACGATGATGATTTTTCTTAAACTCCTTGAAGAGGTTCAATACTGCTCCGCCATCAGGTGAGCAGTCGTCTACTAGAATGACCTCCCAGTCGGCATTGATTGAATGTCGAAGACACTCGAGAGCCATCCTTGTTGTTTCGGCATTGCCGTAGGCCGACATGCCGACTGTCAGATTGCTCTCAGCGAGAGACATTTAATCGTTACCCGCGATTGATCTTTACTAAAAGTAGTTAGTTGTCGGTCAGCTTGCGCGCTGTCAAAACGCGAATTTGCCGCGACCAATGTCGCCGACGGGTCATGAGCTGACAAACCATCCCCGACTAAAATCCGACGTTGTCCGCTTTGGTCCAATTGCGGACAAACGTGCGTGCTGTCGGATTGTCCGTTACGTCATAAGCGGACATATGCGCCGCAGTAAACGATATCTTCGAATGGGAAAGGAGCTTGCTACTCCGCCCGATACGCCATCTAGTTGAATTGAAGCCAGCCTGTACGAGGGCCGCGCACAAGGGAGACGGAGCGATGTGCATCAATTGCGAGAACGAAGGGGTCGGTCGGAGGGATCTGCTGAAGTTCGGCGCGGCGGGCATCGTCGCGCTCGGGTTCGGTGGCGTGTCGTGGCAGGCGCGCGCCGCGGATGGCGCGCCGACCGCGCTCTCACCTGACCAGGCGTTCGCCGCGCTGAAATCGGGCAACAAACGCTATGTGAGCCATCCGGAGCTCTGCTCGATCGACCTCGCGAAGCAGCGCAGCGCAGTCGCCGCGCATCAGGCGCCCTGGGCAACGATCATTAGCTGCGCCGACAGTCGTGTGCCCCCGGAACTGATCTTCGGCGGCCACGGCGTCGGCGAACTCTTTGTCGCGCGGAATGCCGGCAACCTCATCGACACTGCGACCCTGGGCACCGTCGAATACGGCGCCGTTGTCCTCGGTTCGCCGCTCATCGTTGTTCTCGCCCACACCAGCTGCGGCGCGGTGAAGGCGGCTTGCGACGTCGTAACTAAGAATGCGACCTATCCTGGCGCGATCGGCCCGATGATCGAGCCGATTCTGCCGGCCGCGCTTGCGGTGCGCAGCGACCCTGGCGATTTGGTCGACAACGCCGCCAAAGAAAGCGCCAAGCGGACCGTCAAGCGGCTGACCACAGCGAGCACGCTGATCGCCGGCCTCGCAGGTACGGGGAAGCTGAAGATCGCCGCGGCGATCTACGACCTGAAAACGGGCCTCGTCACTTATCTCGATTGAGGGAACTACCGAAGGCTAAATGCGCCTTTGTCTGTTTTTGGTCACTAGCGACCGTCAGCAGCAGCAGCCCCAATCGAAGGGCCGAACATCGTCAAATCCACGACCGACGGGCCGATAGTCGTCAGGCTGATCGTCGAGATGGGATCAGATGGCGCGAAATTTTGCACATCATCCCCAACGGATGGCCCAAGTGCCGTCACGCTGGGAGGGAATGGCTCTTTCGCATCGGGCCCGACCGATGGACCGAAACCGGAATTGCCAGGCCCCACGCCGTTGAAAGGTTTGGCGGCAATCGCGTCGAGGAGATTTCTGAACCGCTTATTCGTGCCGGATACCAAATTGTCCATTGTTCCGCCCTCCTGCGGCAAAAAGCTTACATCGGCGCAGGGCCCAATCGCAACTGGTCATGTGCCTTGACCAACGACCGCGGTTGGGCGGGGCTGTCAGTTATCAACAGCGCTTCATCGGGCCTCCGGGCGGTGCAGCAGTTCCGGTCCGCAATGTCGCACATCGGTCGATGGTGTTGAAAAAGGGCTCGTTATAATCGGCGAACAGTGATTCCGTCTTGCTTGAAGCATTCAATGGCGGAGTCTTGCCATGATGGGTCGGCAGACGGGCGATCAGAGCCAGCTATTTTACTTGTTCAACCTTGAACGGCACATCCCGGCAGGCCATCTGCTGCGCCGGATCAATCCGGTAGTGACGCAGGTTCTGGCAGGGCTTCGCGAGAAGCTGGCGCCGTTCTATAGCGAGATCGGCCGTCCTTCGATCGATCCCGAGCTCATGCTGCGGATGCTGATCGTGGGCTACTGCTACGGCATCCGTTTCGAGCGGCGGCTATGCGAGGAAGTCGAGTTGCACCTGGCCTATCGCTGGTTCTGCCGCCTCGATCTCGACGATCCGATCCCCGATCATTCAACGTTCTCGGTCAATCGCCATGGCCGCTTTCGCGACAGCAACATCTTACGTCATGTATTCGAGGCGGTGGTAAGGGCCTGCATGAATGCGGGTCTTGTTAAGGGTGAAGGCTTTGCTGTCGATGCCAGCGTCATGGAGGCGAACGCCAGCCGATATCACGGCAAGCCTCCCGATGAGATCGACTGGTCGGTGCCGGAACGACAGACGCGGGCCGCTGCCGAGTTCCTTGCCGGACTTGATGACGAAGATCTCGACGCTATTCGCAAGCCGCCGAAGGTAATCTCGCCAGTGGATCCGTGTTCTGCCTGGACGGCGAAGGCCAATAAGCGCGTGCAGTTTGGCTACGGCCTCAACTACCTGATTGACATCGAGAACGCGGTTATCGTCGATGTGGAGGCCACGCCAGCCAGAACCTATGACGAGGTCGTTGCCACGAAGACCATGATAACGCGGACTGAGGAACGGTTGGGGCTCAAGCCCAAACGTCTCGCCGCCGATACAGCTTATGGTACTGGCAAGTTCCTTCGCTGGCTGATTGGTGCCGACATCACACCACACATCCCGGTATGGGACATGAGCCAGAGAGAGGATGGCACCTTCTCACGCGCCGACTTCGCATTCGACCAGGAGCGCAATGTCTACGTCTGCCCCGCAGGCAAGCTGCTTCGGACCACAGGTAGCGTCGGCCCCGACCATGTCCTGCGCTACCGTGCGAGCAAGCGCGACTGCGGACCATGTCCGCTTAAGCCGCAGTGCTGTCCGAACACACCCTCACGCAAGGTCCAACGTGACATTAATGAGGACGCCCGCGATCACGCTCGCGCGCTGATGCAGACACCGGAGTTCGCCAAATCCCGCGATGAGCGCAAGAAGGTAGAAATGCGCTTTGCGCACTTGAAGACACATCATGGCTTCGAGCGTATGCGGCTGCGCGGCCTCTCCGGTGCGCGCGACGAGTTCCATCTCGCCGCCATCGTACAAAACCTCAAAACTCTTGCAAACCACATCTGGCCGCCGCCGCCCGACGCGATGGTCGCCTGCGCGGCGTGAATGTCAGTTGCCCCAGGTGTGGATCGGCAGCTTTAAGATCGCCCACGAGGGAAGGCGATCAAAACATGAGACGCAAGCTTCCTATCTAAAGCTCAAAAAGACAGCCAAAAACCTCGCAAAGCCGACTTTATCAACGCCATCGGTCATAAGCGGACATGACGCTCTTGAATTTGGAGGTAGGCTTTACGCCTGAAAGCGGACATTAAGCGGGGCATCCACGTCGCCATTTGGCTGCGCTTTCATGTGCCCGCACCTTGGTTCACTCCGCCGGCTGGATGTCCGGCGCGCGCTTGATGAAGGTGAAGCTTCTGCCGCCAAGCTTGCGGTGCAGCCGGTCGAGCAAGAGATAGATCGCCGGCGTGGTGTAGAGCGTGAGCGCCTGCGACACCAACAGGCCGCCGATGATGGTGATGCCGAGCGGCCGGCGCAGCTCGGAGCCGGGGCCGGTCGCGATCACCAGCGGAAGCGCGCCGAGCGCCGCCGCCATGGTGGTCATCAGGATCGGCCGGAATCGCGCGATGCACGCCTCGTGAATGGCAGCCTGCGGCGTGAGCCCGCGCCGGCGCTCGCCGTCGAGCGCGAAGTCCACCATCATGATGCCGTTCTTCTTCACGATGCCGATCAGCAGAATGATGCCGATGAAGGCGATCACGGTGAGCTCGGTGTTGAACAGCTGCAAGGCGAGCAGCGCGCCCGAGGCCCGCCGACGGCAGCGTGGAGATGATGGTGAGCGGGTGCGCCAGGCTCTCGTACAGCACGCCGAGCACGATATAAACCGCGATCAGCGCGGCCAGCAGCAGCAGCGGCTGCGCGCCGATCGAGCGCTTGAAGGCCTGTACGTCGCCGGCGAAGTCGGCGTGGATCGTGTCGGGAATATGCATTTCAGCCACCGCTTGCTCTATTCCCGCGGTGACCTCTTCGATCGCCGCGTCGGCCACCAGATTGTAGGTGATGGTGACCGCGGGGAACTGACCCTGATGGTTGACCACCAGCGGTGCGATCGAACGCTCGACCTGCGCCACTTGCGATAGCGGCACCTGGGTATTGCCTTTGCCCACGACATAGAGGTGGGTGAGGTCGCTCGGGTCACGCTGGTATTTGCGGTCGACTTCCAGGATCACGCGATACTGGTTGCGCTGGGTGTAGATGGTCGAAATCTGCCGCTGCGAGAACGCGTCATTGAGCGCGTTGTCGATGTCCTGAATGCGCACGCCGAGGCGCGCGGCCGCACCGCGGTCGATGCTGATATTGGCTTGCAGGCCGCCTTGCTCGCGGTCGGTGGTGACGTCGACCACGCCGGGCACCTCCTTCACGCGGTCCAGCACCTTCGGCACCCAGGCGTGCAGCGCGTCGATATCGGCGCTCCACAGCGTGAACTGATACTGCGAATCGCTCCGCCGCCCGCCGGCGCGCAGGTCCTGCGCCGGCACCATGAACACGCGGATGCCGGGAATCTGGTTGAGCTTGGCGCGCAGCCGCGCCACCACGATCTGGGTACTCACATTGTGGCGCTCGGCGAGCGGCTTCAGGCTGATGAACATGCGGCCGCGATTGACCGAGGCGTTGAAGCCGGAAGCGCCGACCGAGGAGCCTAGGCCCGCCACCGCCGGATCGGCCAGCACGATGTCCATCGCCTTCTGCTGCAAGCGCAGCATGGCCTCGTAGGAAATATCGGTGGAGGCCTGGGTGCCGCCGAAAATCAGCCCGGTGTCGTCCTGCGGGAAGTAGCCTTTCGGCGTCTTGATGTAGAGCGCGACGGTGAGCGCGATGGTGGCGATGAACATGACCAGCGCGAGCGCGTGGTGTTCGAGCACGAAGGAGAGCGTGCGGTCGTAAAAGCGCAGCGTGCGCGCGAGCGCGCCCTCGACCAGGCGGTCGAGCCAGGTCCGATCGTGGCTGGGCGCAGCCCGCACGAAATAGGCGCAGATCATCGGCGTCACCGACAGCGACACCACGGTCGAGACCGCAATGGCGAAGGCCAGCGTCACGGAGAATTCGCGGAACAGCCGCCCGACGATGCCGCCCATGAACAACAGCGGAATGAACGCGGCGATCAGCGACACCGAGATCGACACCACGGTGAAGCCGATCTGCTTGGCGCCTTTCAGCGTGGCGCGCAGCGGGGAATCGCCCTTTTCCAGGTAGCGGAACATGTTCTCGATCATCACGATGGCGTCGTCCACCACGAAGCCGATGCACACGGCGAGCGCCATCAGCGACAGATTGTCGATCGAGAAGCCGGCCGCCCACATCGCCGCGCAGGTGCCGGCGAGCGACAGCGGCACGGTGACGCCGGCGGCGACCGTCGGCGCCGTGCGGCGCAGGAACAGCGCCACCACCAGCATCACCAGGATGACGGTGGCGCCGAGCGTGAGCTGCATGTCGTGCACGCTGGCGCGGATGGTCTGGGTGCGGTCGGCCAGCACCGAGATGTCGAGACCGGCCGGCACCCATTGCCGCAGTTCGGGCAGTACGTTGTAGATGCCATCCACGGTGTCGAGCACGTTGGCATTGGCCTGCTTGGTGATGATCAGCAGCACCGACGGATCCTTGTTGAACCAGCCGGCGGAGCGGCTGTTGCGCACGCTGGCGCGGATCGAGGCGATCGCCGACAGGCGGATCACGGTGCCGTCGACGGTCTTGACCACCAGCGGATCGTATTCGTTGGCCGTGCGCAGCTGGTCGTTGATGCCGATGGTGACGCCGCGCTTGGCGCCGTCGAAGCTGCCGAGCGGACCGACCGTGTTGGAATTGGCGATCGCCGTGCGCACGTCCTCCATGCTCACGCCCATGGCGGCGATGCGCGCCGGATCGACGCGCACGCGGATCGCCGGCTGCTCGGAGCCGGCCACGGTGACGTCGCCGACGCCGTCCACCTGGGAGAGCCGCTGCACGATCACGCTGTCGGCGGCGTCATAGACCGCGCTCGGCTGCATGGTCTTCGAGGTCAGCGCCAGGATCAGGATCGGCGCCGCCGCCGGATTGGCCTTGCGGAAGGTCGGCAGCGTCGGCATGTCGCCGGGCAGGTCGCTGAGCGCGGCGTTGAGCGCGGCCTGCACGTCGCGGGCGGCGCCCTCGATGCTGCGCGAGAGATCGAACTGCACGATGATGCGCGAATTGCCGAGCGAACTCACCGAGGTCAATTCGGTGACGCCGGAAATCTCGCCCAGCCGCCGCTCGAGCGGGGCGGCGACGGTCGCGGCCATGATGTTGGGATCGGCGCCGGGCCGGTTGGCGGATACGAAAATGGTCGGAAAATCAACGCTCGGCAGGCTGGCAACCGGCAGAAAGCGGTAGGCCACGGCGCCGACCAGAAACAGCCCGACCGCCAACAGCGTGGTGCCGATCGGCCGGCGAATGAACGGCTGCGAGAAGTTCATGCGCGATTCTCTGCGCATGATCTTGTCCGAAACCGGCTCCCACTTTCGGGATCATGCGCTACTCCGCCGGATGCGGCCGGACGCGGGGCGGCGCGGTCAGCCGCGCGCGCAGCCGCTCCATGTAGAGATAGATCACCGGCGTGGTGTAGAGCGTGAGCAACTGGCTGAGCAGCAGGCCGCCGACGATGGTGATGCCGAGCGGATTGCGCAGCTCCGAGCCGGTGCCGCTTTCGAGCGCCAGCGGCAGCGCGCCGAACAGCGCGGCCAGCGTCGTCATCATGATCGGGCGGAAGCGCAGCAGCGCCGCCTGCACGATCGATTCCTCAGGGCTCAGGCCCTGGTGGCGCTCCGCCTCGATCGCGAAGTCGATCATCAGAATCGCGTTCTTCTTCACGATGCCCATCAGCAGCACGATACCGATCAGCGCGATCACCGACAGGTCGTAGCCAAAGAGCATCAGCGCCAGCAGCGCGCCGACGCCGGCCGAGGGCAGGGTGGACAGAATGGTGAGCGGATGGATGAAGCTTTCATACAGCACGCCGAGCACGATGTAGATCGCGATGGCCGCGGCCAGGATCAGCCACGGCTCGCCGGTGAGCGACTTGGCGAATTCCGCCGCGTCGCCGGAATAGCTGCCGGTCACCGACGTCGGCATGCCGATGTCCCGCTGCGCCGCGCTGACCAGGCTGACCGCGTCGCTCAGCGCGTAGCCGGGCGCGAGATCGAAGCAGATGGTGACGGCCGGGAACTGCTCCTGATGCGCGATCGCCAGCGGCGCCGTTGCATTCACGAAGCGGGAAAAGGCGGCGAGCGGCACCTGGTTCGAGCTGGTCACCGTGTTGGGCGTGGCGGTGGTGTTGGTATTGGTGCTGCCGGCCGCGGTATTGGCGGCGGTCGCCGCCGTGCCGGTCGAGGTGCTGGCGCCGGTGACGTAGAGCTTTTCCAGCGAGCCGGGGTCCTGTTGGTAGCGCGGCTGCGCTTCCAGGATGACGCGATACTGGTTGGCCTGGCCGTAGATGGTCGAAATCTGCCGCTGGCCGAAGGCGTCGTTGAGCGTGTCGGTGACGCTCTGCATGGAGACGCCGAGCCGCCCGGCCTGCTCGCGGTCGACGTCGACGTTCACGCGCGGGCCGCCTTCCTGCGCTTCGGAGGCGACTTCGCGCAGCGCCGGATTGCCGCGCAGCTTGCGCGTCAGTTTTTCGGCCCAGTCCAGCACCTCGTCGGCATCGGTGCCGACCAGCGTGTACTGGTACTGCGCGCGGCTCGAGCGGGTGGAAATCTGGATGTCCTGCGTCGGCCTGGAAATACACATTCATGCCGGGGATGCCGGCGACCGCGTCCTGCAGCCGCGCGATGATCGCATCCACGCGCGAACTGCGCGCATCGCGCGGCTTCAAGGTGATGGCGAGCCGGCCGGCATTGGGCGTGGCGTTGAGCGGGGAGACGCCGATCACCGACACCACGCCGGTCACGTCCGGATCGGCGCGGATGATGGCCTCGACGTCGCGCTGGCGGCGCTGCATTTCGGTGAAGGAGACGTCGGTGCCGGCTTCGGTCACCGCGGTGATCAGGCCGGTGTCCTGCAACGGCAGGAAGCCCTTCGGGATGACGATGTAGAGGAAAATGGTGGCGGCCAGCGTCGCCAGCGTCACCAGCAGCGTCTCGCGCTGGCGGCGCAGCACCCAGTGCAGACTGCGCCGATAGAATTCGACCGTGCGCTCGACCAGAGCGTGGAAACCGCGGGTGAGCGCGTTGCCGGCGCTTTCGCCGGTCTGGCGCAGCAGGCGGCCGCACATCATCGGCGTCAGCGTCAGCGAGACGATGGCGGAAGCCACCACCGCGATGGTGAGCGTGAGCGCGAATTCGCGGAACATGCGCCCGACCAGGCCGGTCATGAACAGCAGCGGGATGAACACCGCGACCAGCGACATGGTCAGCGAAATCACGGTGAAGCCGATCTGCTTGGCGCCGCGCAGCGCCGCATCGAGCGGGCTTTCGCCGTCCTCCATATGGCGGACGATGTTCTCGATCATCACGATGGCGTCGTCGACCACGAAGCCGGTGCCGATGGTCAGCGCCATCAGCGACAGATTGTCGAGCGAGAAGCCGGCAAACCACATCACGCCGAAGGTCGCGATCAGCGACAGCGGCAGCGCCACGCCGGCGATGATGGTGGCGCGGATGGTGCGCAGGAAAATCAGCACCACCAGCACGACCAGCACGACGCTGAGCATCAGCGTGAACTGCACGTCATGAATCGAGGCGCGGATGGTGGTGGTGCGGTCGTTGACGACGGTCAGATTGACGCCCGCCGGCATCGCGCGCCGCAGCCGCGGCAGTTCGGTGCGCACGCGTTCGACGGTCTCGATCACATTGGCGCCGGGCTGGCGCTGCACGTCGACCACGATCGCCGGCTTGCCCTGGTAGCTGGCGCCGACCTTGGTGTTTTCCAGCCCGTCGACCACGTCGGCGACGTCGCTGATCCTGACCGGCGCGCCGTTGCGGAACGCCACCACCACGGATTTGTAGGTTGCCGCGGCGGTGATCTGGTCGTTGGCGGCGATGGTGTAGGACTGGTGCGCGCCGTCGAGCGAGCCCTTGGCGCCGGCCACGTTGGCGCCGACGATGGCCGAGCGCAATTCCTCCAGCGCGATGCCGTAGGCGGCCAGCCGCGACAGATCGGCCTGGATGCGAATCGCCGGGCGGATGCCGCCCTGCACCGAGACGTGGCCGACGCCGGTCACCTCCGCCAGCCGCGGCGCCATGATGGTGTCGGCCATGTCGCTCAACGCGCGCAGGTCGATGGTCTCCGAGGTGAGCGCCAGCGTGATGATCGGCGCGTCGGCCGGGTTCACCTTGGAGTACAGCGGCGGGTAGGGCAGGTTGCGCGGCAGCGTGGAGCCGGCGGCATTGATCGCCGACTGCACGTCCTGCGCGGCGGCGTCGATGTCGCGGTTGAGATCGAATTGCAGCGTGACCTGGCTGATCCCGAACGAACTCGCCGAGGTCATGATCGCCAGCGCCGGGATCTGGCCGAACTGCCGCTCCAGCGGCGCGGTCACCAGCTTGGCGATGGTGTCGGGGCTGGCGCCCGGCAGTTGGGTGGTGACCTGGATGGTGGGGAAATCGACCTGCGGCAGCGCCGAGACCGGCAGCCACCAATAGCCGAGCGCGCCACCCAGCATCACCGCGATGCCAAGCAGAGAGGTGGCGATCGGCCGGTGGATGAAGGGGGAGGAGACGCTCATTGTTGGCGGTTCGGCCTCGCGCCACCGCGACGCTGGCCGTTGCGCGGCCGCGTGCGCGGCGGGGCAGCCGCCGGCGCGCCATCGCTGCTGCCGATCGCGACCTTGCTGCCGTCGGTGAGCCGCACGAAGCCGGTGGTGACCACGCGCTCGGGCGGGCTCAGGCCGCTCTTGACCACCGTCTGGCTTTCATCCTGCTTCTGCACGACGATCGGACGTATCGCCACGGTGTTGTCGTCCTTGACCACGTAGACGAAGGTGCCGTTCGGGCCGCGCTGCACCGCGCCGGTCGGGATCGTCACCACGTCCTTCAGCGTGTCGATCAACAGCCGCACATTGACGAACTGCCCCGGCCAGAGCTGCAGGTCCGCATTGGGAAACTCGGCCTTGAGCCGTACGGTGCCGGTGGTCTGATCGACCTGGTTGTCGACCACGCGCAAAGTGCCGCGGTCGATCACCGCGTTGTTGTCGGGCCGCTGCGCCTCCACGGCGAGCGGCGCCTTGGCAAAGGCCGCGTTGACCCGGCCGAGTTCCTGCTGCGGCAGGTTGAACAGCACCGAGATCGGCTTGAGCTGGGTGATCACCACGATCGCGGAATTGGCGTCGGAGGCGCGCACGATATTGCCTTCGTCGACCATGCGGATGCCGGTGCGTCCGTCGATCGGGGCGAGGATGGTGGTGTAGCCGAGCGTCGTGCGTCCGTTCTCGATCGCCGCCTGGTCGGATTGCACTTGCGCGGAATATTGCGCGACCAGCGCCTTTTGGGTGTCGGCCTGCTGGTGGTTGATGGCGTTGCTGGCCGCCAGCTTTTCATAGCGGTCGAGGTCGATCTTGGCGTTGGCGAGCTGGGCTTCGTCCTGCGCCTTCTTGGCGACCGCCTGGTCGAGTTGCGCCTGATAAATGGATGGATCGATGCGCGCCAGCACGGCGCCTTTCTTGACGTCCTCGCCTTCCTTGAAGCCGACGCTGAGCAGTTTGCCGTCGACCTGCGGGCGCACCGTCACGGTATTGAGCGCCTTGATGGTGCCGACGGCATCGAGATAAACCGGCACATCGGCCTTGGTCGCGGCGGCGGCCAGCACCGGTACCGGTCCGCCGTTGCCGCCGAAGCGGCTGCGGTTCTGCTGTTGCTGCGGTTTGGTGAGGACATAGACCAGCGCCGCGGCGACCGCGACGACGATCAGCGCGATCGCGATGTTGCGGCGGGTGCGGGATTTGGCCCTCGCCCAGATCTGCTTCGGCAGTTCACCGTGCATCGGAGCTTTCCACCGGTTTTGGCAGCCAGCCGCCGCCGAGCGCCTGATACAGGCTGACAATCGCTTGCAGCCGTGCGAGCCGTGCCTGCGCCAGCGCGTCTTCGGCCTGATACAGCGTCTGCTGCGTCTGTAGCACGGTGACCAGATCGATGGTGCCCTGGCGCAGACGCTGCTCGGAAATGTCGAAGGCGCGCCGCGAGCTCGCCACCACCTGGCGCTGCAGCCGCTCGCGTAACGCGGTCTGGCGGATGCTGTCGAGCGCGTTCTCCACGTCGGAGAACGCCGAGATCACCGCCTTGCGGTAATTCTGCAGCAATTCGTCCTGCTTGCCTTTCTGCAGGTCGAGATTGCCCTGCAGTCTGGCGCCGTCGAAGATCGGCTGCGTCAGGCCGGCGGCGACGTTGTAGAACGCCGATTCCGGCCGCAACAGCGTCCGCAGCACCGCGCTCTGGTAGCCGCCGTCGCCGGTGAGCGTGATTGAGGGCAGCATCTGCGCGCGCGCATTCGCCACATTGGCATTGGCGGCGGCGAGATAGGCTTCCGCCTGCCGGATATCGGGGCGTTGCGCGAGCAATGCGGAGGGCAGGCCCGGCGTGACGCGCGGCGTGGCGATGGCGCGCAAGCTGCCGCCGCGGATGCGCACACGCTCGGGCGAGCGCGCGATCAGCACGGCGAGCGCATTGCGGCTCTGCGTCAATGTCTGTTCAAGCGGCGGGATGGCGGCGCGCTGGGTATTGACCACGCTTTCCTGCTGGGCGGTATCGAGCGCGGAGGCGGTGCCGGCGTTGAACCGCTGCTGGATCAGACCGAAGACGCGGACGGCGCTGGCCAAATTTTCGCGTGCGGCCCGCAGCCGGTCCTGCGCGGCCAGCACCTGGAAATAAGCGTTGGCGGTCGCAACCACGGTGGCCAGGCCCACCACCTCGCGGTCGTAGCGGCTGGCGACGGCGTTTTCCTCGGCCGCGCGCAAGGCGGAACGGTTCTTGCCCCAGAAGTCGATCTCATAGCTGGCATTGAGCGAGGTCGACAGGGTGTCGCGCTCGGAACTGCCGCCGCCTCCACCGCCGAGGGATTGCGAGGAACGCGAGTGCGCCGCGCTGCCGCTGAGACCGACATTGGGCAGCAAAGCCGCGCCGGCGATGCGCGACTGCGCGTCGGCCTGCACGATGCGCGCGACCGCCGCGGCGATATCGAGGTTGGCGGTGCGGGCTTCTTCGATCACTTCGGTCAGTTCCTTCGAGCGGAAGCCGCGCCACCAATCGAGCGGCGGCAAGGCCGCTTCCGCAACTACGGGATTCTTGGGCGCGCGGTCATAGGCCTGCGGAATGTCGAGCCCGGGATCGGGCTTGTCGGGCGTCAGCAGGCAGCCGCCGAGCGGCAGCATCAGGCAGAATCCTTGCAGCATCGCTATCAATGGACGGGTGCGCCGTTTTGTTCCCGACCCCACAGCTTGGCTCGCACGACGCATACCGACGACTTTCGAAGGCCGCTCAAACGGCTCGGACGGGAAATTAGCCTGTTCTACGGCCGGTTGCTCGTGGTTTTTCGGTGCGGCGGCCAGTCGGCCAGCGCGTTGCGGCCGGCCGGCGACATCTGCGCGGCCGAGAACGCGAATACGCCCTGGATGACCTGATCGAAGCTCTGCCGGGCGGCGCGGCTTTTGGCCATGGCGGCGCGCATGGCCTCGGCGTCGAACGGCTGCTGCCGCAGCGTGGCGCGAATCTGCTCCTGCGCGGCGCGGTATCGCGTTTGCGAATCCTCGATGAGCTGGCGGTTGGCGGCGATCTGGCCGCGCAGCAGGTCGGCATCGGCGGGCGGCAGGGTGCTGGCAAGGCGTTCGACGCGCACGAACACATTGCGGTCCCAGGTCGGCGCCGCCGGCGCGCGAATTACCATCGCCAGCGCGACGCCGACGAAGAACAGATTGAGCGCGAGCGAACCGAGCAGCAGCCAGCGCGACGAGCCGCGCGATAGTGCGGGAGCGTATTGGGCGATGGTCATGGGCGCGCTCCGGTCAGCGCTTCGGGTTCGAACACGATCGCGCCGAGATCGGTGCGGCTGGCGACCGCGAAGGGCGCACCGCCCCCGTCGAAGTTGCGGTCGAGCCCGGCGATGCCGATGGCGAAACCGAGCGCGGCGCAGCAGGCCAAGGCCGCAACGCGCGGCCAGGCCGGCGCGAATTGCCAGTCGAGCAAGATGCCCGGCAGGCGCCACAGCGGCATCTTCTGCCGCGGCAGCGGGCCGGCTAAGCCGCTTCAGCACGCGCGCCACCGCCGCGTCGTCGGCCGGCGGCGCCTTGGTGTGGCGCTTGAGCGCGGCCTCGAGAAAATCCGGCAACTGTTTGTTGTTCATTTACTCGTCCTCATCGATCACGCTATCGAGCGCGCGGCGCAGGTTCTGCTTGCCGCGCACCAGCAGGGTCTCCACCGCCGACACCGAAGTGCCGAGAATCTCCGCCACTTGCGCATTGCTCATGCCGTCACCGTAAGTGAGCACGATCGCTGCGCGCTGGCGCGCGGGCAGCGCGGCGATCGCACCTGCAAGCAAGTGCTCGCGCTCGTCGCGTTCCGCTTTTTCGCCGGCGCCGGGCGCCGGATCGACGATCTCGCCGGCCGCTTCCAGCGCGACCCAGGGCGCGCGCCGCTTGCGGTCGAGACAGAGATTGACCACCACGCGCGTGAGCCAGGTGCGGAAAGCGGCGAGCGGCTGCCAGCGCGGCGCGTGCGTCCACACCCGTAGCATGGCCTCCTGCGCCACGTCCTCGGCGTCGGCGGCGTTGCCGAGAATGCGGCGCGCCAGCCCCAGCATGGCGGGCAGATGGCGGCGCGCGAGCGTCTGGAACGCCGGCTCGTCGCCGCGCGCGATCCGGGCCATGAGCGCTTCGTCGCTGTCATCCATCGTAAGTTGGCGGCCGCCATCGGAAGAACCTATCCATTGTAGACCCAGGCCTATCCGATTAACGCGCGCGAGCGCCGAATCCTGTGCCGGCGGGAAACTGGGGAAAGCGGGGATAAATCCGCCAAAACGCGATCTAACTTATTGAATTACCGTGGTTTTGCAACCCGGCGCGTGCCGGCATGTTCGAGCCCCTTGAGCAGCCGGAAGACCGCCCGGCGGTTCGGTACCGGCCCATCGAGGCGCCCGCCCTTAACGACGATGAAGCAGGTCAATTCGTCGATCGCGGTTGCCGCGCCGCGGGCGATGGCGAGCGCCATCGCGCCGGCATGCAATTGCGCCGGGAAGAATGGACGAAATCGGCAAATTCCTGCCAACATGGGCCCAATCGGCGAAATCTGCGTTCAAAAAGGGAGCAAAAGCTATGGACAAGGCCATCTACGATCGCGGCATGGCGATGCGCCGCAAGGTGCTGGGCGACGAATATGTCGATCGCGCGGTCAGCAATACCGACGATTTCAACCGCGAATTCCAGGCGCTGCTCACCGAATATTGCTGGGGGGCGGTATGGGGCGACGATACCCTGAAGCCGCGCGACCGCAGCATCCTCAATCTCGGCATGATCGCCTGCCTCGGCCGCATGCACGAATTCGAGGCGCATTTCCGCGGCGCGCTGCGCAATGGGCTGACGCCGAAGGAACTGGCCGCCATCCTGCGGCAGATCGCGGTCTATTGCGGTTTCCCGGCCGCGGTCGACTGCCACCGGGTGGCCAAGCAGGTGCTGGCGGCGGAGGCCAAGAAAACATGAATATAAGCCGTGCCGTCACGGCAGAATCACGTCATCGAGATAGTCCTATTATTGTCTTGAATGTGCCGTTATCGCGGGGCAATCCGGGGCTGCGGATTGGCTGGGGCCTTGCCGCCCCGGCCCGCGCTTGATCCCCCAAGCAGCCGGTCCCGGACCTGCTCCGAGGGGGCCGGTATTTCGGACACGATCACGCGCTAACAAAGTGATAGGTAACGCTCTGGTTCGGTCTGAACTGACCAGACACTCAGGTGGATGATGATCCGACGCTGCAATCTTTTGCTTTTGACGCTGCCGGTCGCGGCAGTCTTTTCGGCCGCGCCCGCTGTCGCGCAGCATTATTATTCGTCGGAGCCACCGCCGGGATATTACCGGAGCGGGCCGCCGGCCGCTTACGAGGACGACCAGCCGCCGCCCGCATTCTGGAACGAGGACGATGACGGCGATCAACCGGTGCGCCGGCAGCGGCGTTCACGGATGAGCCAGGTTTCGCCGCAGGACCAGCCCGGCGCTTCCCGCCGTAATCTGCCCTATCCGCAGGACACCGACCAAGCCGACGCGCTGCCGCCGGGCTTTGTCCCGCCCAGCGAACGGTCGCCGGTCAGCGGGCATCAACTCGACCGGCAAGCGCCGGGCGCCACCGCAGACGATCCCGATGCGATCCGCCCGCCGGGCTCGGTCGGCGCCGCGCCAGGCCCGACGCAGGGCGCAACGCCCGGCACACCGCCGCCGGCGGCAACCGCGGCGCTGCCGCCGGAGGATCAGCCCGAGCAAGGCCAGCCCAAGGAATTGCCGCCCAATCTCAGGCGGCAGATGGTTGATTTCCAGACCAAGGAGCCGGCCGGCACCATCATCATCGATACGCCGAACACCTATCTTTATCTGGTGCTCGGCCACGGCAAGGCGATGCGCTACGGCATCGGCGTCGGCCGCGAGGGCTTCACCTGGTCCGGCACCGAACGCATCTCCAACATGCGGGAATGGCCGGACTGGTATCCGCCGGCGGAAATGATCGAGCGCCAGCCCTATCTGCCGCGCATGATGGCGGGCGGACCGGGCAATCCGCTCGGCGCGCGCGCTCTCTATCTCGGCCACACGCTCTACCGCATCCACGGCACCAACCAGCCCTCGACCATCGGCAAGACCGTGTCGTCCGGCTGCATCCGGCTGCTCAACGAGGACATCGAGGATCTGTTCAGCCGCGTGCAGGTCGGCACGCGCGTCGTGGTGCTGCCCGGCAAGGCGCCGGAGACGGTGGCCAACACGAGCGGGCCCGACGCCACCGGAGCGCCCGACACCGGGGCGCGCAATGCCAGCACGCTCAACACGGGCGCTGCCACGAACGAGCCCGACGACGGAGCGCGCAATGTCCGCGTGCCTACCACCGGAACTGTGCTGAACGCGCCCAACTCCGGCGCCGTGTTGAATATGGGAGCGGCAAGCCCACCGCCCCCGCCGCCCCAAAACGGCGCCGCGGTATCAGCTTCGCCGCGGCTGCGTTAAGCGCGAACCTTTTCCGCGACACTCGTTTGAGCAAGCCGGGTCACCGCCGCTATCAGCGCGCCGATCTTCCTGCCGGCGCTCTGGCTGTTTTCGCTCTATGTCAATGACTGGGGCGCCGGCGAGAAACGCCACCACGGATTTTCGGTGCAAGCCTTCGCCGCCGGCGCGCTGCTGAGCGGCGCCCTGGTCGCCATCGTCTCGCGCCTCGTGCACGGGTGGTGACCCACGCTCCGCTTATTCCCGCGTAAGCGGGAATCCAGGAGCTGTAACTGCTGTGTCAGTAAATTCGGCCCTGGGTCCCCGCTTTTGCGGGGACGAACGGTAAGGCTTACTCCGCCGCCGTGCTCGCCGCCTTGCCGATCGCCGCGTTGACGCGCGGCATCACCTGTTCGGCCATCAGCTGCATCGAGCGCTTGGCAAGCTGCGGATCGACCCAGTCCATGCCGGCATAGACCAGTTCTCCAAAGTCTCCGGTCTCTTCGCGCAGCTTGAGAATTTCATCGACCACTTTGTCGACCGTGCCGAAGGTCACGCAATTGTCGATGACGAAATCGTCGGTGACCTCTTCGTCCGGCTGCTCCTTGTGGTTTTTGAACACATTGAGCCGGTTGGCGCGCTGCAATTTGCCGCGCAACTGCCCGAAATAAAACCGGTACGGGCTGTTGGCGTCGTCGTGGCCATAGCGCCGCGCGGTCGCCTCATCGTCGGCGACGAAGATGGTGCGCGCGATGCGCCAGTCGGCGACCTCGGCCTTGGCGCCGGCCTCGGCTTTGCCTTTGGCGTAGTTGGTCCAGTGCGACTTGAGATGCCTCGCCAGCAGGAAATTCGCCGACAGCGGATGGAAGTCGCGCTTGCCCATCAGCACGACGCCGGGCGAAAACGGCGCCACCACGGTGCCGACGATCTCCGGCCGCGGCTTCTGCAAGGGCTTCGCCAGGACGCCGACGCCGAGATGTAGCGCGGCCGCGCGGTTGATTGCGACCTTGAAGCGGTTGTCCGGGAAATCGATGTTGTAGGGCGGTTCGCGCTCCCAGATCGCCAGGATCACGTCGATCGCCTCGGCGAAAATCTTGTTGCGGTCCTGGTCGAGAATTCCAAGCGCCTCGGCATCGGCGGCGAGCGCGCCGGCGGAGACGCCCAGAATGAAGCGCCCCTGCGCCAGGTGGTCGAACATCGCCGCTTGCACCGCGACCAGCACCGGATGCATGTGCGACAGATTGGTGGTGCCGGTGGCGAGCTTGATGGTCTGGGTAGCGTGAATCAGCGTGGCGTGGAACAGCATGCTGTTGGTGATGTTCTCGCACTTGTCGGTCAGGTGCTCGCCGACAAAGGCGTCGTGGAAGCCGAGTTTATCGGCGAGGATGATCGCCTCGCGGTCCTCGCGCAGCGTCTGCGACCAGTCGCGGTCTTCTTGGGTGTACCGGCATGGCGAAGTAGCCCAACCGCATTGCTCTCTCCGGCTTGAAGGCGATGTGCTGGCGGCAAACTAGCCGAGCCGGCGCGCCGATGCATCAATTGATCGGCCGCGATTCGGCATCGCTGGCGCAATGACAAAGATCAATTTTAAAAGGGCGAAACTGGGCTTGCATGGCCATGGCCGCGCCGGCTCAGGCGCGGGCCGCGCGCGTTTTACCGGTTCTACCCACAAGCCGTTTACGCGCGTTCGGCAACGGCCCGGCAAACGACTAGGCTGCGCCTGGGAATGCTGATTCGGGGTTGATGGAGTTCGCCATGCTGCGCTGGTTTCATGCCTTGATGCCGAAGGAGGAGCGCTTCTTCGACCTGTTCGCACGCCATTCGCAGGCCGTGCTGGCCGGCGCCGAGGCTTTACGCGCCATGCTGGAGGGCGGCGAGGCGATCAAGCACAATTACCAGATCGTCATGGACCGCGAGCAGGACGCCGACGACGCCACCCGCGAGGTGCTGATCGCGGTGCGCCGCACCTTCATCACGCCGTTCGATCGCGGCAATATCCGCGACCTGATCACCTCGATGGATAATGCCATCGACCAGATGCAGAAGACCGCCAAGGGCATCATTCTGTTCGACGTGACGGAATTCGCGCCGCAGATGAAGGAGATGGCCGACATCATCGTGAAATGCGCGCAGTTGGTGCAGGAGGCTGTGCCGCTGCTGCGCTCGATCAGTTCGCAGGCCGTGCGCGTCAGCTCGCTGACCGAGGAGATTTCGCAACTTGAGGGCCGCGCCGACGAATTGCACGATGTCGGCCTCAAGGCGCTATACCAGAGCCAGGGCAATTCGAACCCATGGCCTTCTTCGTCGGCAACGAGATCTACGACCATCTGGAGAAGGTCGTGGACCGTTTCGACGATGTGGCCAATGTGATGCACGGCATCGTCATCGAGCATGTGTAACCGCGCCGGAGCCCCGCGATAATGGAAGCCGTGCTGTCCCTGCCGGTGCTGATCGGCCTGATTGCGGTCGCGCTGGCGTTCGATTTTCTCAACGGGCTGCATGACGCGGCCAATTCGATCGCGACCATCGTCTCCACCCGCGTGCTGCGGCCGCAATATGCGGTGGCCTGGGCGGCGTTCTTCAATTTCATCGCCTTCCTGTTCTTCGGCCTGCATGTGGCCAATACGCTCGGCACCGGCATCATCGACGCGCACGCGATCGATGCGCGGCTGGTGTTCGGCGCGCTGATGGGCGCCATTCTGTGGAACCTGATCACCTGGGGCTTGGGCATCCCCTCGAGCAGTTCGCACGCGCTGGTCGGCGGGCTGGTCGGCGCCGGCGTCGCCAAGGCCGGCGTCGGCGCCATCGTGTGGAAGGGCCTGCTGCCGACCACCGCCGCCATCGTCGCGTCGCCGCTGATCGGTTTTCTGCTCGCGCTATTGCTGGTGCTGGCGCTGTCGTGGATCTTCGTGCGCTCGACGCCGTTCGCGGTCGACCGCATGTTTCAGCACCTGCAGTTCATCTCCGCCTCGCTCTATTCGCTCGGCCACGGCGGCAACGACGCGCAGAAGACCATGGGCATCATCGCCGTGCTGCTCTATTCGCAAGGCCTGCTCGGCGGCCATTTTTACGTGCCGTTCTGGGTGGTGATAGCCTGCCAGGTGGCCATGGCGCTCGGCACCCTGATCGGCGGCTGGCGCATCGTCAAAACCATGGGCTCGAAGATCACCCGGCTCACGCCGATGCAGGGTTTTTGCGCCGAGGCCGGCGGCTCGGTGACGCTGTTCGCGGCGACCTGGCTCGGCATTCCGGTGTCGACCACCCACACCATCACCGGCTCGATCATCGGCGTCGGCGCGGCGCGCAAGATGTCGGCGGTGCGCTGGAGCGTCGCCAACAACATCGTCGTCGCCTGGATCATCACGATCCCGGCGTCCGCGGCGATCGCCGCGCTGTTTTACTGGGTGAGCGGGTTGTTCTAAGAACGCATTACGCCAAGGCCGGCATCGCCGGCCGTAAGCTTTGGATTTTTCCCGCCGCCGGAGCACCGCCATGGAATCGACCGCCGCTCGCCAATCCGGCCCATCCAACTGGGCCGGGCGCATCGAGGATGACGCGCT
Source organism: uncultured Alphaproteobacteria bacterium (assembly GCA_963789455.1). Taxonomy (GTDB): domain Bacteria; phylum Pseudomonadota; class Alphaproteobacteria; order Rhizobiales; family Xanthobacteraceae; genus Pseudolabrys. The sequence continues at coordinate 80,982 of CAWBLD010000010.1, forward strand.
GTTGCGCGGCGCCGGGCGCTTCGGCGACGACGACAAGCCGGAAGGCGCGCTCGCCGCCTATTTCGTGCGCTCGCCGCACGCCTTCGCGAACATCGAACATATCGACGTCGCGGCCGCCCGCAACGCGCCGGGCGTGGTCGCGGTGCTGACCGCCGCCGATCTCGCGGCGGCGCATTACCACTCGATCTCGCATCCGCATCCGATTCCCGGCCGCGGCGGCAAGGTGGCGGTCGCGCCGCACCGGCCGGCGCTGGCGGAAAAGCGCGTGCTGCATGTGGGCGAGCCGGTGGCGATGGTAATCGCGACGAGCGCGCAAGCCGCGCAGGACGCCGGCGAAATGGTCGCGGTCGATTACCAGCCGCTGACGCCGGTGACCGATGCGCGCGCCGCCATCGCGCCCGGCGCGCCGCAGCTATGGCCGGAAGCGCCCGGCAATATCGGCTTCGACTGGACCGCGCCGGCCGATCCCGACGGCAAGAAGCAGGCGGCGCTCGAGCGTGCGTTCCAGGACGCCGCCCATGTGGTGCGCGTCGAACTCGTCAACCAGCGGCTGGTGGTCGCCTCGCTCGAACCGCGCAGCGCGACCGCGAGCTACGATCCCGCCGCTAAGCAGTTCACCTTGCGCTGCCCGACGCAAGGCGTCGCCAATGTTCGCAGCCAGCTCACAGGCTCCATGAACATCAAGCCGGAGGAGCTGCGCGTGCTCACCGCCGACGTCGGCGGCGCCTTCGGCATGAAGGGCGCGGCCTATCCCGAATATGTCGCGCTGCTGCACGCCGCGCGGGCGCTCGGCAAGCCGGTGCATTGGCTTTCGACCCGCTCGGAAGCCTTTCTGAGCGACTGCCAGGGCCGCGACTCGTTCTGGACGGCGGAGCTCGCGCTCAATCGGCGCGGCCGCTTCCTGGGAATGCGCGTGAACTGTCTCGGCAACATGGGCGCCTATTTCACGCCGGTCGCGCATTTCATCGTGACCACGCATATCTCAGGCTGTTTGCCGACGGTCTACGATATTCCGCATGCGCAGGTGAACTCGCGCTGCGTTCTTACCAATACGCTGCCGACCGCGCCGTATCGCGGCGCCGGACGGCCGGAAGCGAGCTATCTGATGGAGCGGCTGATCGATGCCGCCGCCGACGTCACCGGCATCGACCCCGCCGAAATGCGCCGGCGCAACCTGATTCAACCCGACAAGATGCCCTACACCACGGTGTTCGGAAACACTTATGACAGCGGCGATTTTCCGGGCGCCTTCGAGCGCGCGCTGCGGCTTGCCGATTACGACGGCTTTGCCGCGCGCAAGAAGGCGGCGAAGAAATCCGGCAAATTGCGCGGCATCGGCATCGGCTGCTATCTGGAGATCGCCGGCGCGTTTCCGGAAGAAGCCGCGCGCATCTCGTTTCCCGGCGGCAACAGGCTGGAGGTGAGCATCGGCGCCGGCGCCAGCGGGCAGGGGCACAAGACCGTGTTCGGCGGCGTGGCGGCGCGCCGGCTCGGCGTCGCGCCGGAAGCGGTGACGGTTCTCGCCGGCGATTCGGCGCGCGACGTGCCGGGCTTCGGCGCGGTGGCCTCGCGCTCGGCCATGATGGTGGGCGGCGCCATCGCGCGCACCGCCGACCTGGTGCTGGAAAAGGGCAAGCGCGTCGCCGCCATGCTGCTGCAGGCGGGTGAGGGCGAGGTGGACTATCGCGACGGCAAATTCGGCGTGAAGGGCTCGGCGCGCGAAGTGTCGCTGTTCGAAGTGGCCGAGCGCGCGGCGGAGCTCAAGCGCACGGGCGTGATCCCGGAAAGCCTCGACACCCAAGCCAATATCAAAGTGCCGCCGTCATTCCCGAACGGCTGTCATGTGGCCGAGGTCGAGGTCGATCCGGCAACCGGCGCGGTTGCGATCGTCTCTTACGTCGCGGTCGGCGATTGCGGCAACGTGCTGGATGAGACGATCGTTGAAGGCCAGATCCACGGCGGCGTGGCGCAGGGGCTCGGCCAGGCGCTGACCGAAAACACAATCTACGATAACGCGGGCCAGTTGGTGTCCGGCTACGTTCATGGACTACGGCATGCCGCGCGCCGACCTGATGCCGGACATGACGGTCGAGCACCGCGCCGTCGCCTGCCGCACCAATCCGCTCGGCGTCAAGGGCACCGGCGAGGCCGGCACCACCGCGGCGCCGCCGGCGGTGATCAACGCCATCCTCGACGCGCTGCCCAAGGGCGCGCAACTCGACATGCCGGCGACGCCGGAGCGGGTGTGGCGGGCATTGCAATCCGCCTAATAGATTTTTCGAGACCTATATCGGCCTCATGGTGAGGAGCGCTGCGAAGCAGCGTGTCTCGAACCATGGGGCCGCCTCATCCTTCGAGACGCATCGCGCCCAAGTCGGCTATAGCCGACTTGGGTAATATTAAATGCCGATGTCGGGTAAACCCGATATCGGTGCGATGCTCCTCAGGATGAGGCGGAGATAAGCTGCGGAGTGTGGGTCCCCGCTTTCGCGGGGACGACGGCTTGTCCTACGGCGTCACGTCGATCTTCACCGATGAGGTGATGGTGTGCCAGTGCTTGATCTGGTCGGCGAGCCAGGCCTTGCGCGTCGGCGACGGTTTTGTTCGGCGCGATGTTCATCTTCTGCTTGGCGAATTTCTCCTTCACCTCGGGCGACTCCAACGCCTTCATCGCGATCTGATGCAGCGCCTCCAGCACCGGCTTCGGCGTCGCTGCCGGCGCAAACAAGCCGTTCCACGCCACGGTGCCGACATCGGCGAAGCCGGCCTCCTTCATGGTCGGAACGTTCGGATAAGCCGGCAGGCGCTCGCTGTTGACCATCGCAATCGGACGGAACTTGCCCGACTGCACCATGCCGGCGGAACTGGCGACATTGAGGAACGCGGCCTGCACGTCGCCGCGCAGCATGTCCTGGATCACGCCGGAGGCGCCGTTCTTGTTGGGCAGCGCCACCATGTCGAGATCGCCGGCGCGCTTGGCGAAATAGGCCATGTCGTAATGCGGATAGGAGCCGACGCCGACGGTGCCGTAGCGCACCTTGCCGGGGTTCTTCTTGGCATAGGCGACCAGTTCGGCCACGCTCTTGACCGGGAAATCATTCGCCGTCGTCACCAGCATGAATGCCGGCACGTCGATCAGATTGGTCACCGCCGTTACGCTCTTGGCGTAGTCGAAGTGCATCTTCTTGCTGTAGAGGATCGGCGTGATGGCGTTGGTCGTGACGTTGCCGATCATCAGCGTGTAGCCGTCGGGCGCCGCTTTCACCATTTCGTCGATCGCCAGCAGGCCGAAGGCGCCGGGCTTGTTGATAATCACAAACGGCTGGCCGGTGATCTTCTGCATCTGGTCGCCGACGATGCGCGCGGTGATGTCGGTGGCGCCGCCCGGCGCATAGGGCACCAGGATCTTGACGGTGCGGCTCGGGTATTTGTCCTGCGCCGAGGCGGCCGACATGCCGAGAGCGAGGCAGGCGGCAGACAAAAGAATCGCGGTCAGACGTTTCATCGAAGTCCTCCGTGGCTGATGTTGATTTTAAGGCAGGGGTTATTCGCGCGTACTCAGGAAGCTCAGGTCGCCTTGATGCCATGCAGGCTGTGCGAGGCGTCCTTGCAGGTGAAAAACACCACGTCGCCCTCCGGCGACGCCTTGCCGGCGTGAATGGTGTTGGCCGGAATGTAGAGGACGGAGCCGGGCTTGGCCTCGATCGGCTTGCCGTCGATCGACGGCATGGAAGGTGCCTTCCAGGATATAGATCCACTGCTCGTTCGGATGCGAATGCGGCTCGGCGCCGGTGCCGGCCTTCATGCGCATCAGGCCGACGATCATGCGGTCGCCTTCCACGCAGGGCCCGTGCGCGGTGGAATAGTCGGGGCCGCCCATGATCTTCTGCGACGGTGCCGAGATCGAACACGTATTGGCCCGGCGCGGCGCGCGTGGCGCCCGGCGTGCGCGGGGCTGGCTGAGCGGACATAAGGTTTTCTCCCGAAACTGGCGTTTAACGGCTTGTTGTTATGCCGATGTTAGTTGACCGCCAGAGGCCGCGCCAGTAGAGGCGAGGCCTGTATCGCCATGCGGGTCGATGGCGCGCAACCGGTCACCACCGTTCGGCCACGGTCACCCGCCAGCGTGCGCCCGCTCTTGGCCAATTCGGAGATTGCCGCCGATGCTTCGAACGCTTGTCGTGACGCTGGCGCTGCTGGCGCTGGCCGGTTGTTCCGACTTCACGTCGTCGGATCAGCCGAGCTTCTATCGCGACCTCGCGGAACCGGGCGCGCGGCTCGACGCCGCCGCCGCCGCCTCGATGATCTCCGGCTACCGCACCAATAACGGGCTGCCGGCGGTCACGCTCGATCCCAAGCTGACATATCTGGCCGAGGCGCAGGCCGAAATCATGGCCAGGCGCGACAAGCTCGACCACGACGCCGGCAAGTCGTTCGCGGCGCGGCTGAAAGGGTCCGGCTACGACGCCAAGACGGCGGCGGAGAATATCGGCGCCGGCTACCACACGCTGGCCGAGGCGTTCTCCGGCTGGCGCGATTCGAAGCCGCACCGCGCCAACATGCTGCTCAAGGGCGCGACCCGCATGGGCATCGCCGCGATCTACACGCCGCAATCCAAGTACAAAGTGTACTGGACGCTGATCCTGGCCGAGCCGGACGACAAGAAGGGGTAGGGCGTCCGGCTGGACCGCGCGGCGTTGACTGAATAACGTCTGCCGCCATGGCGCTGCTGCCTCACCTGAACAATTACGACGACATCTATCGCCAATTCCGCTGGCAGGTGCCGGCGCGCTACAATATCGGCGTCGATATCTGCGACCGCTGGGCCGCCGTTGAGCCCGGCCGGCTCGCGATCCTGCATGTCCATCCCGACGGGCGCGAAGACGCCATCAGCTATGGCGCCATGCGCGAGACTTCGAACCGGCTCGCCAATGTGCTTGCGCGCGCAGGGCATCGGCCGCGGCGACCGCGTCGCCATCATGCTTCCGCAAATGCCGGAAGTGGCGGCCGCGCATATCGCGATCTACAAGCTCGGCGCCATCGCCCTGCCGATCGCGATTTTGTTCGGCACGGATGCGCTGTCTTACCGCTTGCAGAATTCCGGCGCCAAGGCGCTGCTGACCAACGCGCAGGGGCTCGCCAAGCTCGACGGCATTCGCGCGCAGGCGCCGGAACTCGTTTGCGTGCTGTCGATGGACGGCGAGGGGGACGGCGCCGGCAGCTTTTCCGACTTGCTGGCGCGCGCCTCGGCGGACTTCGCCGCCGTCGATACCGCCGCCGACGATCCGGCCATGATGATCTACACCTCCGGCACCACCGGCCAGCCGAAAGGCGCGCTGCACGCCCATCGCGTGTTGATCGGTCATCTGCCCGGCATCGAGCTGCCGCATTTTGAATTCCCGCAAGCCGGCGACCGCTACTGGACGCCCGCCGACTGGGCTTGGGCCGGCGGCCTGCTCGACGTGCTGCTGCCGAGCCTGCATCACGGCGTGCCGGTGGTGGCGCGCAGGTTCGACAAGTTCGATCCGGGCGAAGCCTTCGCGCTGATGGCGCCGACGCAGGTGCGCAATGCGTTCATTCCGCCCACCGCGCTGCGCATGATGCGCGCCGCGCCGAGCCCGCAAGGACGCTACGATTTCAAGCTGCGCAGCGTCGCTTCGGGCGGCGAGTCGCTCGGCGTCGAGGCGCTGGAATGGGGCAAGTCGGCATTCGGCCTCGTGATCAACGAGTTTTATGGCCAGACCGAATGCAACCTGGTGCTCGGCTCCTGCGCGCAACTCGGCGTGCTCAGGCCCGGCGCCATCGGCAAGCCGGTGCCGGGCCACGGCGTGGCGGTGATCGGCCGCGACGGCCGTCCGCTCAAAGCCGGCGAGGTGGGCCAGATCGCGGTCAAACGCCCCGACCCGGTGATGTTCCTGGAATACTGGGGCAAGCCGGAAGCCACGCGCGACAAGTTCATCGGCGACTGGATGACCACCGGCGATCAGGGCGTGATGGACGCGGACGGCTATTTTACGTTTCGTCGGCCGCGACGACGACGTCATCACCTCGTCCGGCTTCCGCATCGGGCCGGGCGAGATCGAGGACTGCCTGATCCGTCATCCGGCCGTGGCGCTCGCCGCCGTGGTCGGCAAGCCCGACGCGCTGCGCACCGAGATCGTCAAGGCCTTCATCGTGCTCAAAAAGAACCACGCGGCCTCGGACGCGCTCGCCGCCGAGATCCAGAATTTCGTCAAGACGCGCCTGTCGGCCCACGAATATCCGCGCGAGATTGCCTTCATCGACGATATGCCGATGACCACGACCGGCAAGGTGATCAGGCGATTGTTGCGGGAGAAGGCGTAATTGACAAATTAGTTTTGTGCGCCGCCTAGAATGAACACGTGGAAGCCGAGCCGCCGCTTGGCCACGAAATAGAGCAGGATCAATTCCACCACCAGCGCGCTCGAGGTCGAAAACGCGGCGCCCTCGATGCCGATGCGCGGAATCAGGATCACGCACAGCACCAGATTGACCGCGAAGGCGCCGGCATAGATCAACGCACAGTGCCGGCGCTCGCCCAGCATGTTGAGCAGGCGCTCGGCCGGGCCGACCGCGGCGCGCGCCAGCATGCCGACCGCCAGGATGAACATCACGATATAGCCGCGTTCGAAGCCGGCGCCGAACAAAGCCAGCAGCGGCCGTCCGGCGGCGAGAATCACGGCGCAGGCCGCGAGCGAAGGCCAGAACGTCCACTTGATGGTCTCGGCGAAAAACGAAGCCAGCCGCGCCCGGTCGCCGGCCACGTGATATTCGGTGAACTTGTGGGCGGTGGCGTTGGCGATGGCGAAATAGACGAAGGCGACGAGCGCCAGCAACCGCGCGCCGGCATAGTAGACCGCGACGTCATCGGGCGAGCGGAAGTGCTCGATCGCCAGGATGTCCACGTAAGTCAGCAGCAGGTAGAAGCCTTCCACCACGAAGATCGGGATCGAGGTGGCGAACCAGACCTTGACCTCATATTGCTTCGGCCCGTCCGGCACCTTGGTCTTGAGCCGGCGGTCGAGCATGACCAGCTGCGCGACGGTCACCGCCCAGGTGGTGACGACGGCCACGATCATCGCGGTCACCGCATCGGTCGGCGCGCCCAGAAAATACGCGGCGCCCATCAGCACGGTGATGGTGAGCTGGCGCCAGATGAAGAACGGCATCAGCGCCAGATTGGGCCAGTCGTAGGATTGCGCGATGCCGGCCTGCACCTGCACCAGTCCGTAGATCGGAATGGTGACGCAGGCGAGATAGAGCGGCAGCACGGCGAAATGATCGAGGTAAGGAGCCAGCACCGTCACGCCGACGGCGCCGGCCAAACCGATCGCGGTCGCAACGCCGAAGGCGAGCCAGCGGCTGCCCGACAGAAATCCGCGCAAGCGGTCGAGCGACTTGAGCTCGGTGTATTCCGGAATGAAACGCCGCGCCGCCGACGATAGCCCCACGTCCGAGAGCGCGCCGATCATCAGCACCCAGGTCCAGACATAGATGTAGATGCCGAATTCGAACTTGCCCATCCAGCGCGCCAGCAGCACCTGCGACACCAGCGCCAGCAGCGCCGAGGCGACGCGCACCAGAAAAACCTTGCCGGCGACGAGCTGCGCGATCCGGCTGTCGCCACGCTCGGCGAGCATGGCCTTGACGCGCGCAACCAGGCGCGCGGCCGCCGTCGGTGGCGGCGCGGAAGTGATTTTTTCGGAACCGACCAGGGCCACGGGTTCTCTCCGCGCCGGCGACGGACGGGATGCGCGCGACGGCAAAGCCATCGTGTTTGGATAGCAAGGAACCGTTAAGAATCGGTTGGGTGAGGCCGTTGGCGCCGATAAATCAAGGCATTTCGAGCTTGGCCATGTCGGCCAAGATGGCTTCGACCGCCTTGCGCTGCTCGCTGCTCAAGGCTGCCTGCGGCGGCACCGGATCGCCGACCGGGTAGCCCTGGATCTGCAGGCCGGCCTTGATGCAGGCGGCGAGATTGAAGCGCGCGAAGGCCTCATTGATGCGCCACAGCGCGCGTTGCAGCTTCAACGCCTGCGGCCATTGCCCGGCGCGGCACAGCTCGTAAAGCCTTACGCTCTGGCGCGGCACGATGCAGGCCGGCCCGGCCATCCAGCCGACGCCGCCGATCAGCATCACCGCCGCCGGAATATGCGCCGAGGCGGAAAATACATTGATGCCGGGCGCGCGATTCATGATCGACAGCAGCCGTCCGGTATTGGTGGAGGCATCCTTGATGGCCTGGATGCGAGGATGCTCGGCCAGCCGCGCGATGACGTCGAGCGTCAGATCGCTGCGCTGGAAATTCGGATTGGTATAGATCACCACCGGAATATCGACGGCATCGGCGATGGCGCGGAAATACGATTCCACCTGCGCGTCTTGCAGCGGGAAATAGGCTTCCAGGATGGCGAGGATGCCGTCGGCGCCGAGCGACTGGTAATGCTTGGCCTGCGCGACCGCGTCGGCGGTCGAGGTCGAGGCCACGCCCGCGACCACCGGCACGCGCTTTTGCGCCGCCGCGATGGTCGCCTCAACGACCGCCGCGCGCTGCTCGCGCGACAAATAGGCGAACTCGCCGGTGGAACCGAGCGGCGTCAAGCCGTGCACGCCGGCCTTGATCAGATCGGACGCCAGGCGCGCCAGCACGTCGGTGAGGATGCGCCCTTGCGCGTCGATGGGTGAGACCAGATAGGGAAAAACGCCTTGAAAGTCAGTCATCGCCTCACTCTGCTGTCGTGCCCGCGCAGGCGGGCAGCCGGTACTCACTAGCAAGATTGCTTGCACCACGTCGAGGCTTGCGTTTGCTGGATCGACTGCTCGGGCCGGGATGACAGGCTCTTCATTATCCCTTGAAGCCGCCGCCATCGAGGAACGCCTGTTCGTCCGGCGTGCTGACGCGGCCAAGCACCGCGTTGCGGTGTGGGAAGCGGCCGAAGCGGCGAATGATGTCGGCGTGCTGCTCCGCCCATTTCAGGCCGTCGGTGTCGTTATGCGCGCGATAGAACGCGATCGCCCGTTCCTGATCGGCCAGGTCTTCCGAATGCATGAACGGCAGATAAAAAAAGCCGCGCAGGTCGGGAAACGCGCCGTCGAAGCCGTTGAGAATGGCGCGGCTGGCAATGGCGCGCGCCAGCCCGTCACTGGCGAAGGCGCGGGCTTGCCCGCGGAACATATTGCGCGGGAATTGATCGAGCAGGATGAGCAGCGCCAGCGCGCCTTCGGCATTCGCTTCCCAATCGGTCAGCTTGCCGGCGGCGGCGGCTTCGTGGAGCGTGAGGAAACGCCGGCGGACCTCGTCGTCGAAAGCGGCGTCCTTTTCGAACCAGCGCTTCGGCCCGGCCGCGCGCCAGAACGCGACCACCTCGCCCGGCGTCGGCGCGGCCGACCCGTCGGTCATGCGTGTTCCCGCAGCGCCCGGCGCAGGATTTTGCCGACATTGGTCTTCGGCAGTTCGTCGCGGAACTCGATGTATTTCGGCACCTTGTAGCCGGCGAGCTGGCCGAGCATGTGCGCGCGCAGATCGTGCTCGCTCAGGCCCGGCGCCTTCTTCACCGCGAACAGCTTGACCGCCTCGCCGGAATGGGAATCCGGCACGCCGACCGCGGCGCATTCCAGCACGCCGCCCTGCATCATCGCCACGTCCTCGACCTCGTTGGGGAATACCTTGAAGCCGGACACGGAGATCATGTCCTTCTTGCGGTCCACGATCTTGACGCGGCCGGCCGCGTCCATCACGCCGATGTCGCCGGTGCGGAAGAAGCCGTCCTTGGTCATCACCTTGGCGGTCTCGTCCGGGCGATTCCAGTAGCCGGGCATCACCTGCGGCCCGCGCGCGCAAATCTCGCCTTGCTCGCCGATCGGCAACTCACGGCCTTCATCGTCGCGGATCGAGACTTCGGTCGACGGAACGGGCAAGCCAATCGTGCCGGTCCATTCGCCGATGTCGCCGCGATTGCAGGTGAGCACCGGCGAGGTCTCCGACAGGCCGTAGCCTTCGACGATCGGACGGCCGGTCTTTTTCATCCACGACTCGGCGACCGATTTCTGCACCGCCATGCCGCCGGCAATCGCGCATTTGAGCATGCTCCAGTCGATTTTGCCGAAATTCGGATGATGCAGCAGCGCGTTGTAGAGCGTGTTCACCGCCGGGAACGAATTCACTTTGTACTTGGAGAGCTCCTTGATGAGCCGATTGATTTCGCGCGGATTTGGGATCAGCAGGCAGAGCCCGCCCATGTGAATGCTGAACAGCAGGCAGGCGGTGAGCGCGAAGATGTGATAGAGCGGCAGCGCGGTGACGATGATCAGCCGGTCGGTGTGCGGCGGCTGCGCTATGATCGGAATGTGCCAGGCTTCCATCTGCAGGACGTTGGCGACCAGATTGCGGTGCAGCAGCATCGCGCCCTTGGCCACGCCGGTGGTGCCGCCGGTATATTGCAGGAAGGCGATATCGTCGGGCCCGACCGGAACGCGGGCGAATGGCAGCCGGCGGCCGCGGGCGATCACTTTGTTGAACTTGATCGCGCCGCGCAGCCTGTAGCGCGGCACCATCCTCTGCACGCGCCGCACCACCAATTTGACCAACGTGCCCCTCATGCGGCCGAGCATGTCGCCGATGCTGGCGACCACCACATGCTTGACCTGGGTGTGCGGCAGCGCCTCCTCCAGCACCGAGGCGAAATTCTCCAGCACGATGATGGCCTCGGCGCCGGAATCGTTGAGTTGGAATTCCAGCTCGCGCGGCTTGTACAGCGGATTGACGTTCACCACCGTCATGCCGGCGCGCAAGATGCCGGCGATTGCCACCGGATATTGCAGCACGTTCGGCATCATGATGGCGACGCGCGCGCCGCGTGGCAGGCCCCTGCTCTGGAGCCAGGCGGCGAAGGCGCGCGAGGAGCGGTCGAGCTCGGCATAGGTTATGGTCTTGCCCATGCAGACGCAGGCGCCCTTGCCGGCGTGGGCCTGGAAGCTTTCCTCGAACATCGCCACCAGCGATGGATAGCGCGACGGGTCGATGTCGGCAGGCACGCCCGGCGGATAATGCTGCAGCCAGGGCCGATTCATGGCGTTTTCCCCATTGCCGCCGGTCCTTATCCGACATGGCCGGCGGTCGGGGATTAGCATTAGTCGAGTTGCGAGGCCGCGCAAGGGCGGTGGTGTGCGCGCTGCGTATAGCATTCACTCTGCACGGGAATTCGCGTACAATTCTCGGGCGCAAAGCGGGAACGCGTCAGCTTGGCATTTTGCGCGAAGTCCGAGCTACCGGCGCCAGTGCGGCTTCGCAAGCGTGCTCGCAATGACCCAGATTCGCTTTTGCCGATCGTTCGATGACGTGCACATCGCCTATGCCAGCTCTGGCCAGGGGCCGGCGATGGTGGAAGTCGCGACTTGGCTCAATCATCTGGAACACGATTGGAAGAATCCGGTCTGGGGCCCCCGACTGACCGAACTGTGCGGACTTTTCGCACTGACGCGATACGACGGTCGCGGATGCGGCCTTTCCGACCGAGACGTCGAAAACCTCACCTTCGACGCCTGCCTGCGCGACCTTGAAGCTGTGGTGGACGCCGCCGGGCTCAAGCGCTTCATTCTTCTTGGCTGTTGTCAGGGAAGTGGGCTGGCGATCGCCTATGCCGCGCGCCACCCCGAGCGTGTGAGCCATCTGGTGCTCTACGGCGCCTTTGCGCGTGGACGCCTGAAGCGCAATCCATCGCCGCAGGACACCGATGAAGCCGACATGATGCTTAAGCTCGTCGAACTCGGATGGGGCCGCGACAATCGCGCGTTTCGCCAAGTGTACACGACGTTATTCATCCCCGACAGCAGGCCGGAGCAGTTCAGCTGGTTCACCGATCTGCAGCGCATGTCCACGTCGCCCGAAAACGCCGTCGGCCTGATCCGCGGGTTTGATGCCATGGACGTCTCCAATCTGTTGGCCGACATCCGCAGCCCCACGCTCGTCCTGCATGCGCGCAACGATTGCCGGGTGCCGTTTGTGGAAGGCCAATTGGTCGCGAGCTCCATCCCGGATGCGGAGTTCGTTCCACTGGACAGCCGCAACCATATTCTGCTCGAGCATCAGCCGGCGTGGCGCCAGTTCTTTGTCGAGATTGCGCGCTTCATCCGCAACCGCAATACGATGGCGGACAGCGTCGAGACGAAATTTTTGGAGCTGACCGCACGCGAACGTGAAGTGCTCGATCTCATCGCGCGCGGGCTCGACAACGCCGAAATTGCCGGGAAACTGTCAGTCACCGCGAAGACGGTGCGCAACCATATCAACAACATTTTCGGCAAATTGGGCGCACCCAATCGTGCCCAGGCCATCGTGCGCGCCCGCGAGGCTGGAACTCGGAACGAACTCGTCCGAGCGCACGAACTAGGTCCTCTGACCCAGCATATTGCGAACTTTTGATCGGTCGCGCGGCCTGTCTGGGCCCGGCGCCTCATGACGGAATTTCCCGCTGCCGTTGAAATGCACGGCATTCGCGGACCGGAATGATCCCGGTCTTGCGTCCTAACCGCTAGCCGAGAGGTATGACCATGGCCCAAGTTGCTGACGTCCCGATCGCCCCCGGTTCTGCACGCATGCAGGGGGATTTGTGGAGCGTGCGCGCCGGAGATTATGCCGAGATCATGGAGCCCACGTTTCTGCCGCTATACGAAAACGTGCTCGGCCGCCCGGAATTGGAAAATACCGGCGCGCTCCTCGACGTGGGATGTGGTCCGGGCCTGGCCGCTCAGACTATGGCCAAAAAGATCGCCAAGGTCGCGGGTATCGATGCCTCAGCGCCCTTCATCGAGATTGCACGCGCACGCCTGCCGGGCGGGGATTTCCGTGTCGCCGAGATGGAGGCGCTGCCGCATGCGGACAACTCCTTCGATGTCATCACCGGGTTCAATTCATTTCAATACGCGGCCTCGCCGGTGAACGCGCTGCGCGAGGCGCGTCGTGTCGTCAAGCCGGCTGGAGTCATTGTCATCGGCGTCTGGGGCTTGCCTGAAGCCTGTGACGCTGCCGGGCATCTCAAAGCGCTCGGCTCGCTCATGCCGCCTCCGCCTCCCGGCGCGCCGGGGCCGTTTGCCTTGTCGGATGAAGCAAAGCTCAAGGCATTCGCGACGGATGCCGGACTGACCCCTCTCGCGGTCGTGGACGTGCAATGCCCGTGGATTTTTCCCGATAGCGAAACCGCGCTCAGAGGGATGCTGTCTTCAGGGCCGGCCGAGCGTGCGATCCGCGCGTCAAGCTACGAGCGGGCACGCGACGGCATTGCCGGCGCTATCGTTCAATATCGCACGGCATCGGGCGGCTACCATATAAACAATACATTCCGCTACTTGATCTCGCGCGCGTAAAACCGCGGGCTGGCTTCAGTCAACCAGCCACTAACGGTCTGCGCCGCCGAAGGGGACCAGCGGATTGTCGGTCAGGGCCGCGCGGTCCGGGCGGTCGATGGCGGGGGTTCCGAGGAAGGCCTCGAACAGCTCGCGGATGGTGCGCTCCGGCAAGTCGCGGGTGATGAACACCAGCCGGCTGCGGTGGTCGTCATCCGGCCAGCAGGGCAACCGCGCGGTGGGGTGGAAGACGTGCTGCACGCCGTGCACCACCACCGGCGTGTCGGGCATTTCGGCCAGCTTCACGATGCCCTTGAGGCGCAGGAGCCTGTCGCCATAGGTCGCGCGCAACAGTTCGAGGAACATCTCCAGCGTGCCGGCCGGGATGGCGGCGTCGGCGGTCAGCACGAAGGCGCCGATATGCTCGTCGTGGCGGTTCACGTCATGATGATGGTGGTGATCGTGGCCGTCGGCATAGGCCTCGGCGGCGAGCCATTTCTTCACGTCGGGGATTTTCCGCCCCGGATCGTACAGCCCGCAGGCAAGCAAGCGCTCCGCCGCCGCTTCGCCCTTGGCGGCATCGAGAATGGGGGCGGCCGGATTGAGCGCGCGCAAGCGCGCGATCATGCGCGCGCGCTGCTCGGGCGTAGCCAGATCGGTTTTCGACAACACGATGCGGTCGGCCACCGCCGCCTGCTTGACCGCTTCGGGGTGCGCATCGAGCGTGGCCTCGCCATTGACGCAATCGACCACCGTCACCACACCGTCGAGCCGGTAGCGCTGCACGAGATAGGGATGCGCCATGGCGGTTTGCAGCACCGGCGCCGGATCGGCGAGGCCGGTGGTTTCCAGGAGCACGCGGCGGAACGTGCAGCGCCGGTTGTCGAGATCGCGCAATAGCGTCTCCAGCGCGTCGACCAGATCGCCGCGCATGGTGCAGCACAGGCAGCCGCTTTGCAGCAGGACCATATTGTCGCCGACATATTCCACCAGCAGGTGATCGAGCGCGACGTCGCCGAATTCGTTGATGATGACGGCGGTCTGGCTGAGCGCCTCGTCCTTGAGCAGGCGGTTGAGCAGCGTGGTCTTGCCGGCGCCGAGAAAGCCGGTGAGCACGGTCAGTGGAATGGGGTCCGCCGGCCGGCGCCGTTCGGCGCTATCATTAGTGCCCCGCTTCTGAAGTTCGTGATCCATCGCAGCACCTTCTGGTACGAACTTCAGAAGCAAAGGGGCACTAAAAAGTATATTAATTCTTCTAGTGCCGCTTATCGATTTGAAGTTCCTGAACGAACTTACGGCAGGCGTTGCAGGAACTTCAAATCGGCGGCACTGGCCTCGCTCATTTTGCCGCCGCGCTGGCCGCCGGCTTGGATTTCTTGGAATGCTTGACGTGTTTCTTTTTCTTCGCCGGCCCGCTTCTGCCGGTTTGCACCGGATCCGGCTTGTTGGCCGGGCCGGTGAACACCACCACCGGCGGTTCGGTATCGACCGGCGGGCCCAGCACGAACTTGCCGGCGGCCGGCTTCAGGCTGGACAGCATGAACGCCTGCCCGGAGCTTGAGTCGATTTCGCCGGTGCCGGCCACGGCGGTCATCGCATCCGGTTCTTCCTCGTTATTGTCCTCGGCCGCCGGCTTGCGCCGGTGACTGCCGCACATCTCCTCGCGCAGATTGGGCGGCTGCGCGTCGATTGGCGCCAGCGCGTCGACGGTGCCGAGCGACGGGGTGAGCCAGGACAGGCCGCCGCTGTTGAAGCCGCGCTCGAGCAGCGCCGCCGCCTTCTGCGCGCGCACCGCGCCGGAATAGGAGCCGAGCACGATCGCGATGAGGCGCCGGCCGTTGCGCGTGGCGGAGGCAACCACATTGTATCCGGAAGCGCAGATGAAGCCGGTCTTCATGCCGTCGGCGCCGGGATAGCGGTCGATCAGCGTATTGTAGTTGTGCATCACGCGTTTGCCGTAACGGATCGAATGGATATGCCAGTAGAAATCGTCTTCCGGAAACTCGCGGATCAGCGCGCGCGCGAGGATTCCCAGGTCGCGCGCCGAGGTGACGTGATTTTCCGCCGGCAGTCCGTTCGGGTTGACGAAATTGGACTGCGTCATGCCGAGCCGGCGCGCATTGGCATTCATCATGTCGGCGAAGCCCGCGATCGAGCCGCCGACGCCTTCGGCGACGGCCACCGCGATGTCGTTCGCCGATTTCACCATCAGCATCTTCAACGCGTTATCGACGGTGACGCGGGTGCCGACCTTGAAGCCCATCTTGGTGGGCTGTTGCGCCGCCGCGTTTTTCGACACCGTGAGCAGGGTGTCGAACGAAAGGCGGCCTTCCTTGATGGCGCGCAGCGTGGTGTAGGCGGTCATCAATTTGGTGACGGAGGCCGGATACCAAGGGTAGGTGGCGTTTTCCGCGTGCAGCACCTTGCCGGTGGAGGCCTCGATCAATAGCTGCGCCTCGGCCTGGGCGCGCGTCGCGCCGGCGAGCGCGAGCACGGCGGCCACGGCAAGGCCGAAAATCAGCGGGCGCGGGCTCGGACGATATGACACGGTTGGCAATCCGATTAAGTCCCTGGGGCCTCGGAATTGTTTGGGTTCCATAGGCGGCGACAGTAAGCTATCTAGGCTTCGAATGGGAGGCCAAGGCCGCGTGCCCTCAGCCGCTATTATGGTGCCCCGGCCTGCATCGCCGACTAATGCGACCAAAGTTCGGCAAAATACGGCTAGAGAAATTGGGAGACTTCGATGACCGCAGCAATCGTTGGTTGGGCGCATACCCCCTTCGGCAAGCTGAATGGCGAGAGCGTCGAAAGCCTGATCGTCCGGGTCGCCAATGAGGCCCTCGCCGACGCCGGGGTCTCGCCCAAGGACGTCGACGAGATTGTGCTCGGTCATTTCAACGCCGGCTTCTCGGCGCAGGATTTTACCGCCGCGCTGGTGTTGCAGGCGTCTCCCGATCTGCGTTTCAAGCGCGCGACGCGGGTGGAAAACGCCTGCGCCACCGGTTCGGCCGCCGTGCACCAGGGGCTCAAGGCGATCGAGGCGCGCGCGGCGCGCATCGTGCTTTGCGTTGGTGTCGAACAGATGACGACCACGCCCGCACCGGAAATCGGGCGGAACTTGCTGAAAGCGTCCTATGTGCGCGAGGAGGCCGAAATCGATGGCGGCTTCGCCGGCATTTTCGGCAAGATCGCCGGACTCTATTTCCAGAAATGGGGCGATCAATCCGATGCGCTGGCCATGATCGCGGCCAAGAACCACAAGAACGGCGTCGGTAATCCTTATGCCCAGATGCGCAAGGATCTCGGCTACGACTTCTGCCGCACCGAGAGCGAAAAGAACCCGTTCGTCGCCGGTCCGCTCAAGCGCACCGACTGCTCATTGGTGTCGGACGGCGCGGCCGCGGTCGTGCTCGCCGACGTGGACACCGCGCTCAGGCTCGGCAAGGCGGTCGCCTTCCGCGCCGCTGAACATGTGCAAGACTTTCTGCCGATGTCGAGGCGCGACATTCTGAAATTCGAAGGCTGCGCGCATGCCTGGCATGGCGCGCTGGAAAAGGCCGGGCTCAAGCTTGGCGATCTGTCTTTCGTGGAGACCCACGACTGCTTCACCGTCGCCGAGTTGATCGAATACGAGGCCATGGGGCTGACCGCCGAAGGCCAGGGCGCCCGCGCCATCAAGGAAGGCTGGACGCAAAAGGACGGAAAGTTACCGGTGAACCCATCTGGCGGCTTGAAGGCGAAAGGCCACCCGATCGGCGCCACCGGCGTGTCGATGCATGCGCTCACCGCCATGCAGCTCACCGGCACGGCTGGCGATTTGCAGGTAAAAAACGCCCGTCTGGGCGGCATTTTCAACATGGGCGGCGCGGCGGTGGCGAATTACGTGAGCATCCTGGAACGCATCAAATAGTGCAGTGCGCCAGCGCCGATGGCGGCCATCGCCGGATGCGAATTCTGGGCGGGATAATTGATTAACAGCAAAGTGATTGGGCAAAAAAGCTGCAAAATTGATTGCAGGGTGGAAATTGATTGCAAGGTGGAAAATGATAAAGTCCCCCGCGTCATTATATATTCGTTAGTGCGCATATCGTTCTGTTTTGAGCAGAGCTCTGGGGGCGGTCCATGACCAATATTCCAACCGACCTGCTGCGGACGCTCGTCGCCGTCGTCGATCTACGCAGCTTCACCAAGGCGGCGGCTAAACTCGGGGTAACGCAGCCGGCAGTGAGCGCGCAAATCAAGCGGCTGCAGTTCCTGCTCGGCGGCGATTTGTTCGACCGCAGCGTTCAGGGCGTCAGCCTGACGCCGCAGGGTGAAATGGTGGTCAATTATGCGCGCCGCATGCTGTCGATCAACGATCAGATCGTGCATATCGGGGGCAGTGGCCCGCAGCCCGAACTGGTGATCCGCGTCGGGACACCGAGCGATTTCATCGCCTCGATGCTGCCCGGCGCCCTCGCGCAACTCCGCGAGCGCTGGCCGGACGTGCGCTTCATTGTGCGCACCGACTTCTACGATCCGCTGGCGCGCCAGCTTCGCAGTGGCGACCTCGATCTTCTGATCGGGCTTTCGATGGTGCCGCCGCATGACGCCCGCCATAGCTGTCCGCAAGAGGTCATCTGGGTGCGTGGCGCTGCGACCCGCATCGACCCCGATCGGCCGGTGCCTTTGGTATCCTATGGCGCGTCGTGCGTTTATCACCGGCTGGCGGTGAGGGCGTTGCGATCGGCTGGCTTGGACTGGGAAGACGTGTTCATCGGTCCGAGCTTCGCCAGTCTGCATAGCGCGGTTGCCGCCGGGCTCGGCGTCATGGCGATCACCCGCCGGCGGGCGAGCGGGGCCGGTATGATCGTATGGGAGGACGCCCCGCTGCCGAAACTTCCGGATCTCTACGCCGGCATCTATGTCCGCGAGGGCGGCGCCCGCATCATCTACGAGCAGTTGGCCGACGATATCGCCGAGGCCGTTTTTGAAGCGGCCGAGAGCGCGCCGAAATTGCTCCCCAGCCTCCCCACGGCGCGCACGGCGAACTCGGCGGCCTGACGCCGCCGCTCGGTTCTGCGCGAGGCGCGCAAACGCCGCTCTAGTTGGCTTTGCGGTCGGCGGCAGACGGCAGATAGGAAGCGTCGAAGATATCCTCCGGCTTCGGCTTCGCCGTCTTGAATTTGTAGGTGAGCGCGATCTGGTCGATGGCGTGGCCAAAGCGCGCATTGTCAATGCCGCCATAGCCGTTCGCCTTCACCTCCGGCGTGACGATGTTGTCGCGGATCGCTATCTTCAGCCGCTCGATTTCGAGGTCCTTCTTGGCGCTGTCATTGCGCGTGAGCACCAATTCGACCGCGGCCGCCGGGGCTTTCACCGTCTCCTTCAGTCCCTTCACGAAGGCGCGCAGGAAGCCCTTCACCGCATCGGGATGCGCGGCGGCGAATTTCTCATTGACGATGATCGCGTCGCCGTAGAGATCGACGCCATAATTCGCCATCAGCAGCACCACGATGTCGTCGACCGGAACGCCTTTGTCCTTGAGATTGATGAAATTGTTGAACGAGAGGCCGGTAACGGCGTCGACCTGACCGGCGGCCAGCATTGGCTCGCGCACCGGGCCGCCGATATTATCGATCGTCACCTTGGACGCATCGATGCCGTTGGCCTTCACGAAGATCGGCCATTGCGCGTAGGCGGGGTCCGCCGTCGGCGCGCCGAGTTTTTTGCCTTCCAGGTCCTTCGGGGTGCCGATGCCGCGGCTCTTGCGGCCGATCACCGCGAAAGGCGGCCGGTTGTAAACGATGAACACCGCCTTGACCGGCGCTTTGGGGTTGGCGTCACGGTACCGGATCAGCGCATTGATGTCGGCGACGCCCAGATCGTAGGTTGCCGCCGCGACGCGCTCGATCGCCTCGGTCGATCCGGTCGCATCGTCGATGCTGACATTGAGGCCTGCGGCCTTGTAATAGCCCCTGTCGAGCGGCAGCAGGAACGGGGCCGACGGGCCGACGAATTTCGAGTCGAGGCTGAACTTGATTGGCAACTCCGCTGCTGCGGCGCCGGTCACCAAGGCCGCGCCGAGCAGGAGTCCTGCCCATGCCGCCCGCCCGGCGTTAACAGCGCCCATCGTGCCAATCCTTCTCGGCCAGTCCGTGTGCTTGGTAGCTCAACTCCAGCACTATCCAGCAAATTGTGACATTGCAAAGAACACGATTTTGGCCGGCAAATGCAAGTCAAGGCTGCCCGCATGGATAATGGTGCCGGCCATTTCGGGCGGGAGATTTACTATTCCCGGTCCATGGGAATCGCGATGTTCGGATAGACTGAAGGGCCCAGTTTGGAGGCCGAGCCATGCCGCCGGCCAAGTCCGCCGCTGCGGCGAGCGCTGGTTCCGCACGACATGCGGCACCGGGCCGAACACCTCTTCCTTGAGCTCCGCGCGCGATCGAGTTCGACGATGGCCGGCGCGACATAGCCGCCGCCGGCGGCAATGCAATGCTGCTGGCGGACGACGGCGAATAGCCGGCCACACTGGCGCCGCCATTCGCCCGCATGGGACGGCCAATACGGCCGGCTTGCCCCCGCGGCGGCGGCCGGCGGAGTAACGCTAATGCCCGTTTTGCCGCGGTTTTCGGCGCCCGTTAACCGGTTTGGCGTCCGGATCGAGTATGGTGCGCGCATGACTGATTCGGTTGCCCGGCTTTATGACGCCGTGATCGCCGTGCGGGGTTCCGACCCGGCGAAGTCGCGCACGGCCCGGCTTTTGCGCGCCGGCCGCGCCAAGATGGCGAAAAAGCTCGCCGAAGAAGCAGTCGAGGTGGTGATCGACGCCATGCACGGCCAGCCCGAGGCCGTGGTGCGCGAAAGCGCCGATCTACTTTACAATCTCGTGGTGCTCTGGGTTCATGCCGGGGTTCATCCCGACGACGTCTGGGCCGAAATGCGCCGGCGTGAGGTGATGTTCGGGATTGCCGAGAAAGTGCCAAAGGATCTGGTACGCCCACCGCAGCGGCGTAAAGTCGTGGCCCTGGAAACCAGGCGCACCCGCAAGGGCCGCTGATCCATCAATTCCTAACCTGAAGCGTTCCGATGACCGTTGAGGCTGCCGAGCCGCCTTCTTTGCTTCGCCGTCTGTATGACTGGTGCGTCGCCGCCGCCGGTAAGCGCCATGCCCTCGCGATATTGACCGCGGTGGCGTTTGCCGAGAGTTCGTTCTTTCCGATCCCGCCCGACGTGATGCTGGTGCCGATGTCGCTGGCGCGGCCCGACCGGGCGTTCCTGCTCGCCGCCTGGTGCACGGTTGCCTCGGTCATTGGCGGTATCGTCGGCTACTCCATCGGGGCGCTGCTTTATGACTCGGTCGGCTTCTGGCTGATCCATCTCTACGGCTATGGCGATAAGGTGGAAGCTTTCCGCGCCGCCTACGCCCAGTGGGGCGCCTGGATCATCCTGATCAAGGGCCTGACGCCAATCCCTTACAAGATCGTGACCATTACGTCCGGCTTTGCCGGTTACAATTTCGTCTTGTTCGTCGTTCTGTCGGTGGTCACGCGCGGAATGCGGTTTTTCCTGCTGGCTTTCCTGCTCCACCGCTATGGGGAGCTGGCGCGCCACGTCATCGAGAAACGGCTCGCCTTGTGGACTTCGCTGTTTGCCGCCGTCCTCGTCATCGGAATCGTGGTTGCGCTATACTTGATTTGAGCGAATCAGTTTTCCTCATTTTCGCCACCTATCGGACCTAAGAGAGGCATGCTGGCGCAAATGCCGTTGGGCAACGGATTGCCGCTCGCGCGGCCGCCCTCAAGTCAGTTTGACCGGCCATGGGCATCCATCGAATTTCGAACGGTCTTACGGCACGAACCGTAGCGGCGTCGCTCCTCGCCTGCATTTGCGCGGGCGCATTTCCGCCCGCCGCCGCGTTGGCGCAGGGGCATGGTGACGGTTTTGTGCAGGAAAGCGGCGCTCCCGTCGCGCAGGGACACGCCGGGGACGACGCGCGTCCGGCGGCCGAGGGGCGAGGCTTATTCGGCAATGTCACGCGCTGGTTCGACCGGCAGGCATCCAAGATCGGCTCCAGCTTCAAGGACGCCGGCTCGCGGGTCGAGAAATTCGGCCACCAAGCCGGCATTGCCGCCAGGACGACAGCCGAAACCGCCAAGAACGCCGCCGATGCGATGGTGCGAATTCCCTCGGCCCGCGTGGTGACCGGCCACGAGAAATGCAAGATCGCGCCGAACGGCGCGCCGGACTGCGTGGCCGCGGCCTATGCTTTGTGCAAGACGAAAGGCTTCGGCACCGGCAAGAGCGCCGACATGACCACCACCGAGGTCTGCCCGGCGCAAGTTTATTTGTCCGGCCGCACCAGCGGCGCCGGCTGCCGCACCGAGACCTACGTGTCGAGCGCGCTCTGCCAATAGCCAGTCCGATTGACGCGCTGCCGCTCGCCGCGCGAAACCTTCAGCTACCCACCGATATTGAATTCGTGAGCGCGCCCGCCGGCGGAAATTCGGCGGCGGGCGCAGCATCCGGATGGCAGGGAATTATTTCCCTCCGGACCAGGCCGATGGACCGGCCTGACTAAACCGTCATTGTCCCAAACACAATGCATTCAGGCTGTTCAAAAGTGACCACATCAAATAATTGTTGGTTTCGCCGGCCGAATGAGCGTGAGCGCTTTTTTCGCCGGAAAAAAATAATTAAAACCGAATTTCCTGCGCTTCAAGCGAGTCCCTGTAAGGAGAGGGCCAGTGAAACGTAAGAAGAAAAAAGAAGTTCCGTTCGATCCAAGGGTATTTCTCTCGAAGGTGAATGGCGGACAAACCAGAACGAAATACAAGAAAGGCGCGTTCATCTACCGGCAAGGCGATCCTGCGGATGCGGTTTATTATGTTCAGTCCGGCAAACTCAAGCGGGCGCTTCTCTCAGAACAGGGCCGGGAAGCCGTGGTCGCGATTTTCGGACCCGGGGATTTCTTCGGCGAACGGTGTCTGTCGGGAGAGCATCGTCGTTTTGCAACGGTGACGGCCATTACGGAATGCACGGTCACCAAACTACCCAAGTCAAGAATTATCGAGGTGATCCACCAGGAACCGGCGTTTGCCGAGCTGTTTATCGCGCACCTTTTGGCCCGCAACAGTCGGATCGAGGGCGACCTGGTCGATCAATTGTTCAATTCGAGCGAGAAACGCCTGGCGCGGACCCTTCTGCTGCTTGCTAATTTCGGCAAGGAAGGCGATCCCGAACCGATCCTGGCAAAAATCAGCCAGCAGACGCTTGCGGAAATGGTCGGTACGACGCGATCGCGCGTCAGCTCCTTCATGAATAAATTTAGGCAACTCGGCCTTATCGACTACAACGGCAACATTGAAGTCCACCGCTCCTTGCTGAATGTGGTGCTGAATGAGAAACCGGGGATTGGACCGTAATTGTCCCGATCTTTTTTAATCCCCAGCCACAGCTTTGATTTATTTTTTTGCCGGATCCAAAGCGCACAGACAGCCCCAACTCTGGGAGCGCAGTCTGCATTTGGTCGCTGATGGATACCGCATTTGGCATCCTCTCTAACCGCCCTTAGCGTCCAGCCAATATTTCCTCTGGGCCGCCCCGACAGGGCGACCCTTTTAGGATCGGCATTTTTTGCCCGCTCGTGGCCGCTTGAAGCTGGCAACGAAATATTTTGGAGATGGTCAATTTTGCACAGACCCGGAGGAGATTTTTGGCTCGAATTGATGGCCCATAAAGCGGCGTAATCGGGAGGGCTCGAATGGCACCACCGGGTATAATTGCCGCGTTGATCGCTCATGCATCCGTTTGGGCAGGAGCGTAGCGGCGACACGCGAACGGCTCGCTGGGAGCGGCCTATGGGCTGCAGCAGTTGGGCATGGCCCAGCTTGGCCTCTCTTGGCGTGTTTTAATCTTGTAGGAGCTATGGAGACGTTCCTGTGAAACGTTTTATCCAGCGCGAAAATTTGCGGCTTCTGCGCGAGCAGCTGGCGCGCACGAATGACGAGGCAAAATGCCGCCGGATCGTGAAACTGATTGAAGAGGAAGAATTGAAGGGTCGCGCATCGACGGAGGATCGCGCGCAAAGACGAAATTCGGTAACGCTTGATGACGCGCACGAAGGCCCGTGACCCACCCGCGGATGAGCAACATATAACGTAGGCTTTGTTGAGAACGACGATGAGTTCGACCAACATTAAACGCTCAATTGTCCGCAACGGACAAAAGACAAGCGTATCGCTTGAAAAAGAGTTTTGGGAGGGTCTGCGCGAAATCGCCTGCGCGCAAAAGAAAAAACTGACGAAACTGGTGCGGCAAATCGACCAAAACCGGGGCGGTACCAATTTGTCGTCGGCCATCCGCGTGTTCGTATTCAATCAGCTGCGTGCGCATGTCGCCGGCGCGCAGGTCTTACTGGCCGAAGACGGAAAATTGAAGGATCGCGCGCCGTCCGCTCGGCCAATATCGAACATGCTGCAAGATCGCCAATAAATGGGGCGCCCCAGTTGGCGGCTTCTCGCGCCTTTTGAAGCACGGCCCCGATGTCGGCCCCGGCCTTTAGCGCATAGGTCTAACGCGTTGGCGAATGGCCGCTTTGGGCAGAATAGCCGACATGGCGAGCAAGGTAACGCCCCCTAATTCCAACCACCGTTGACGATGCCGGCAGGCGCTTGTGCCGCCGGGCCGCTTGTGTTTCGGTCGCGCCGTTAGCGCATGATCCCGAAAAGTGGGAACCGGTTTTCGGATAAGATCATGCGCCAAGCAAAAGCGGAGTACGGCGCGTGAACCTTTATGCCAAGCTGATTGAACGCGAGGTCGCCGGGCGGCCGGTCACCGTCGGCGTTATCGGCGCCGGCAAATTCGGCACCATGTTCCTGTCGCAGGCGCGGCTGACACGCGGCCTGCATGTCGTGGGCGTCGCCGATCTCGATGTCGCGCGCGCCCGTGCGCAACTGAAAACCGCCGGCTGGCCGGACGCCCAATATGCGGCGGGCTCGCTGGCCGCCGCGCACAAGCAGCGCACCACAATGGTTACCGACAGCGCCGAGGCCTTGATTGCCGATCCGCGCATCGAGGTGATCGTGGAGGCGACCGGCGTGCCGGGCGCCGGCATTCATCATTGCCTGCAGGCGGTCGCTTCGGCCAAGCACATCGTCATGGTCAATGTGGAAGCCGACGCGGTGGCCGGGCCGTTGCTGGCGCGCCGCGCCAAGGCGGCCGGCGTGGTGTACAGCCTGGCCTGGGGCGACCAGCCGGCGCTCATCTGCGAACAAGTCGACTGGGCGCGCGCCGCCGGCTTCAAGGTAATCTGCGCCGGCAAGGGTACGCGCTACGAGCCGCACTATCACAAATCCAATCCCGACAATGTCTGGGACATCCTCGACAAGTACCTGAACATTTCCGACCGCAAGTCGATCAATCCGAAAATGTTCAACAGCTTTGTCGACGGCACCAAGTCCGGCATCGAGATGACCGCGGTCTGCAACGCCACCGGCCTGGTGCCGCAGAGCGATGGCCTGCATTTTCCGCCCGCCACCCGCTTCGAGCTCGCCGACGTTTGCAAGCCAAAAAGCGAGGGCGGCACGCTGGAGAAAGCCGGCGTCACCGAGGTGACCTCCTCGGTCTATCGAGACGGCAGCGACGTGCCGCATCATCTCGCGCTCGGCACTTACGTGGTGTTCGAGGGCGAAACCGATTATGCCCGGCGCTGCTTCAAGGAATACGCCATGCTGCCGGACAAAACCGGCAAATACGCCGCGCTCTACCGGCCGATCCACATGATCGGGCTCGAACTCGGCATTTCGGTCGCGAGTGCGGCGCTGCGCCATGAGCCGACCGGCGCGCCCACCGGCTTTCGCTCCGACGTGGTGGCGACCGCCAAGCGCGCGCTCAAAGCCGGCGAAATGCTGGACGGCGAGGGCGGCTTCTGCGTCTGGGGCAAGCAGACCCCGGCCGACGTCTCACTCAAGCAGGAATTGCTGCCGCTCGGCCTCGCCCACAATGTTAAGCTCAAGCGCGATATCCCCGAGGGCGGCGCGCTGAAATGGGCGGACGTGGCCTACGATCCGAACGATGCCGCGGTGAAGGTGCGGCGCGAAATGGAATCCGCCTTCGGCCGCCGCAATGTCGGGGCTGAAGCCGCCGTGTGACGGCTGCGATCGCGCTTATTCCAGTTCGATGGTGCCGTCGATCTTGTGAGAGAGGCCGACCGCGCCGATGGTCAGCACCATCTGCGCTTTCAAAGCCTCGTTGCCCTTGATCCGCCCGTCGGCCACCGCCTTGCGGATGGCATTCTCGATCTCGCGCTGTGAGGTGACGCCCACGGTCTTGAGAAATTTGCGCAGCGACGTGTTGAGGACTTCTTCGTGCATCGCAGGCTCCGTGAAAGGAGAATCGCTATGCGCGGATCATAGGCGCTGCCGGACCGCGTTCAAAGCGCGTCTAGGGCGCGCCGGCTTGAATTCTCAGGCCGCGACATCCCGCAGGAAGGTTTCGACTTTGTCGCTCAGGCTGGCGGCGGCGGCTTCCATCGCTTCCGCGGCCATCAACACGGTATCGGCGGTATCGCAGTTCTGGGCCACCGCGCCGGCCACCCGATCGAGCACGCCCACGACCTCCTTGGTGCTGGACGCCGCGCCCGCGACATTGCGCGAGATCTCGCTGGTGGCGGCATTCTGCTGCTGCAGCGAAGCGGCCACCGACGACGTGCAGCGGTTGATCTCGCGCATGCGTTCGGCGTTGCGGCGGATCGCTTCCACCGCGC
This sequence comes from uncultured Alphaproteobacteria bacterium, assembly GCA_963789455.1. GTDB lineage: Bacteria > Pseudomonadota > Alphaproteobacteria > Rhizobiales > Xanthobacteraceae > Pseudolabrys. The sequence goes on from CAWBLD010000010.1 coordinate 107,095, forward strand.
TGCCGGTGGAATTTTGCACGGCCGCGATCTGGGCCGCGATCTGATCGGTCGCCTTGGCGGTCTGCACGGCAAGCGATTTCACCTCGGTCGCCACCACCGCGAAGCCCTTGCCCGATTCGCCGGCGCGCGCCGCCTCGATCGTCGCGTTGAGCGCGAGCAGGTTGGTCTGGCCGGCAATATTGCGGATGAGATTGACCACGTCGCCGATCTCCTGCGCCGCTTTCGCCAATCCAGTAATCATGTCGTCGGTCTCATTGGCATCCGCCACCGCGCCGCGCACCATGTCGCTCGCCTGACCGAGCTGGCGGCTGATTTCCCCGATCGAGGCAAGCAATTGTTCGGCGGCGGCCGCGGCGGCGCTGACATTGCTGGACGCCTCGTTCGACATGTCGACGGCGCCGGCGGTCTGCTGCGCGGTTTCGCCGGAGGACGACGAAAGGCCGGTGGCCGTCGAGCGCATGACCGATGCGCTTTCGCTCACCGAACCCAGGACTATTTTGACTCCATGCCGGAACGCCCCGATTGCCGCGTCCACCCGGGCGCGCCGGCTCTCCTGCTCCTGCAGGAGCGTGCGCTGCATTTCGGCCTTGTGCCGCTCGGTGACGTCCTCGTGGGTGCCGACCCAGTAGTGGCCGCCGGCAATCGGCCGGTTGATGACGGAAATGGTCCGCCCGTCCTGCGTCTCAACGATGCGGCTCAAGGTCTTGTCGCCGGTTATCGAGGCGATAATTTCGGCATGGTATTTTTCAATGTCGATCGCGAACCCGCCGGTCTTGTTCCGATTGCGGATGACGTCGCGCAAGGTGGCGCCGGGTTTCACGACATCGCGCGACAGACCGTAGAGATCGATATAGCGGTCATTGCAGAACACCATACGCTCGGCATTGTCGAACATGACCAGGCCTTGCGACATGTTGTTGAGCGCGAGGTCGAACACGCGGCATTTGCGGGCGACCCGGCGATAAGAAACAACGAAAAATCCGATAACCAAAGCGCCGGCGGCTACCGCAAGCCAAATTGGCGAAAAGTCGGTCATCGGCAGGACGCTCTTATCGACGGGTTGCGTGCGGCTCGTAATTCTACTGAACGGGCGGGGCAATTCCCGGCGCCGCAATTAGGTACCCGGCAACCATTGTTTTTATGTTAATCGGGCCGGCCGCCGCGGCCTCCCATGGCCTAAAGCCGGCCCGCCGGCCTACCGTTGACCCCGCAGGTTGCGCCGCTATGATCCGCCCGGCCAGCGCAGGATCCCGAAAAGTCGAAACCGCTTTTCGGACACGATCATGCGCAAAATGCCCCTGTGGCGGAATTGGTAGACGCGCCTGACTCAAAATCAGGTGGTGGTAACATCGTGCTGGTTCGAGTCCGGCCAGGGGCACCAGCCTACGCTCTGCAAGCTTCGGCTCGGCGAGCCGGGCCAACGCGAGCAGCTCAGCGGAGGCTGTCGCGCCGAAGCCTTTGGCGAAGGCGGACCGTATTTCATAAGGCAGAAGGCATGACGACCGATTATCTCGTATTGGCCCGAGAGAAGCCGCAGCTATCCGCTGCGGCGATCATCGCCGTGGTCGGCGCGCTGGGCATCGCCATCGTCTACTTCTTCCAATACGTCCTTTTGATCCTGCCGTGCCCGCTCTGCCTCGAGCAGCGGATCGCGTTCTATTTCAGTATTCCGCTGGCGGCGCTGCTCTGGCTCGGCGCCAAACACGGCGCCTCGCGCAAGGTGATACTGCTCGGTTTTCTGGTGATCATGCTTGCCATGTTGTGGAATACCGGACTTGCCGCCTATCACGCCGGCGTGGAATGGAAATGGTGGCCGGGGCCGAATGACTGCTCGGGGCCGATCAACAAATTCGGCAACGCGCACGACATCATGGGCCAGTTGAAAAACCGCATCAGCCTGATCCGATGCGACGAGGCGGCCTGGCGGTTTTTGGGGATTTCGCTCGCCGGCTACGACGTTCCGCTCTCATTCTTCCTGGCGGTAGTCGCCGCCTGGGGTGCGCGCGCCTCGCTCGCCGAGCGCAAGCGGGCCGGTTAGCGCCTGCCGCCGGCCTTCGCGCGAAAGTGCGGAAAAATAATCAGCAACCGGCCGTCAAAATGATAACGACCACGAAAATGAGAGGGCGCGCGTACATCCGGCGTCGCCTACCGCATTTCGTGGCCGCTTTCCCGCAGGGCAGGTATTCCCGCCTGTGGGCCGACAATGGAGCCTTGCGGCTCGACATCGTCGTCTGGAGCTATATAGGTGCGACCGTTTTAAACGCAAGGGACAAGGGACAAGATGGCTAAAGCGGACAACAGTTCCGGCTACACCGGGACGGCGAAGGCGTTGCACTGGACCGTCGTCGCACTGCTGATCACCCAGTTCGTCGTCGCCTGGACGATGCCGGAAATCCGCCGCGACACCAAGCCTGAGACGCTGATCAACCTGCACCTCTCGTTTGGGGTCGTGATCCTGTTGGTCGCCGTCATTCGCCTGGCCTGGCGGGCGACCCATACCGAGCCGCCGCCGCAGGACGGCCTGCCGCCGTGGCAGCTGCAATCCGCGCGCGCGGTTCACTGGCTGCTCTACGGGTTGTTGTTTGTGGTGCCGATCCTGGGCTGGATCAACGCGTCCTGGCGCGGCTTCCCGGTCGTCATGTTCGGGCTGGAACTGCCGAAACTGGTGGCGACGCGCGCGCCCGGCTTGCGCTGGACCGGCGACGTGCACGGGCTGCTGGCGAATTACCTGTTGCTGGCGCTGGTCGGCCTGCATGTGGCGGCCGCGCTTTATCATTATTTTATCCGCCGCGACGGCGTGCTGCAGCGGATGCTGCCGAATTCTTGAAATTGCTTATTCGTAGCGCAAGGCCTCGATCGGATCGAGATGCGCGGCTTTGCGCGCCGGATAGTAGCCGAAGAAAATACCCACCGCCGCCGAAAATAGGAATCCGCCGGCGATCGCCGCGGGCGAGATTGGCGCCGCCCAGCCGAAGATCACCGAGATCGCCAAAGAGAAGGCGACGCCCATGGCGATCCCGGCGACGCCGCCCGTGATGCTCAAGAAAACCGCTTCGGCGAGGAATTGCAGCAGCACGTGCAGGCGTCGCGCGCCGATCGCCATGCGCAGCCCGATCTCGCGCGTGCGCTCGGTCACCGACACCAGCAGGATATTCATGATGCCGATGCCGCCGACCACCAGCGAGATCGAGGCGACGGCGGCGAGTAGCAGCGCCATGATGCGGCTCGAACTCTCGGCCGTCTCGGCGATCTGGCTCAGATTGCGCACGTTGAAATCGTTTTCGGCACCGGGCTTGATGCGGTGGCGGCGCGCGAGGATTTCGGTGACTTGGCGGATCGCCATCTGCACGTCCGCCTGATTGACGGCTTGCACGTAGACCTGGTTGACGTAGCCGGCGAGATGCGCCTGCAGACCGTAAGGGTTCGGCGGAGTGGGATAGATCCAATTGAACTGCGCCTGCGCCTGAGATGGCGCGGCCACCCCGAGCACCTTGCGTTCCGCGGTGGTGATTGGAATCATCACCAGGTCGTCCTGGTCCATGCCGAACGGCGTTTGCCCCTTCGCTTCGAGCGTCCCGATCACCCGCACCGGCACGCCCTTGACCTGGATGAGCGCACCGATCGGGGATTGCGAGGAGCCGAACAACTGGGTTGCGACCGTCTGCCCGATGACCGCGACCAGCGCCGCCGATGACACGTCGTTCGCGGAGATTTCGCGTCCGACATCGATGCGCCAGTTCGTCATCGGCGGATAATTGATGCTGATGCCCTGAACCTGCGTGGTCCAATTCTGATTGCCGTATTCCACCTGGCCCGACTGGCGGATGAGGTAGCTGACCTCGCTGACCGCGGTCGCCTCGCGCAGGATCGCCTGCGCGTCGGATACGGTGAGTGTCGATGCGCTGCCGAAACCACTGCGCACGCCGCCCGCCGTGCGTGCGCCCGGCTGCACGACGACGAGATTGGTGCCGAGCCGCTCGATCTGTTTGCGTACCGCCTCGTTGGCGCCCTGGCCGACGGCGACCATGGCGATCAGCGCGGCGACCCCGACAAACACCCCCAGCATGGTCAAGGCCGAACGCATGATGTTGCGGCGGAGCGCCTGCACGGCCGCGGCCATGATCATCAGGCCGAACGCCCAGAAGGTGTTGGAGCGCGGCGCTGAGCCCGGCACGCGCTGTGGCCGGCGCAGAAACGATATGGCTTCACTCGCCGTCGCGGCCCGCTTCGGCGGCTTCGGATTGCGCGTGTCCGCGATGATCTCGCCGTCGCGCATGGTCAGCACGCGGTCGGCATAGGCGGCGATATCGGCTTCGTGGGTGACGACGATGATGGTGACGCCCTGATCGCGGTTGAGCCGCGTCAGCGTTTCCATGATCTCGTGCGAGGTGCGGGTATCGAGGTTGCCGGTCGGCTCGTCGGCCAGCAGCAGGCCGGGCCGGTTGATCAACGCGCGCGCAATGGCCACCCGCTGCTGCTGGCCGCCTGAGAGCTGGCCCGGCGTATTACGCTCACGGTCGCTCAAACCGAGCAGGCCGAGCGCCGAGCGCGCGCGATCGACGCGCAATGCGGCGCTCGCCGGCCCGGAGGCTGCATAGAACAGCGGCAGTGCCACGTTTTCGATGGCCGAGGTGCGGGCGAGCAGGTTGAAGCTCTGGAACACGAAGCCGAGCCGCTCGCTGCGCAGGCTGGCGCGGTCGGGCTCGCTCAACCCCGCCACGTCGACGCCCTCGAAGAAATAGCGGCCGCTGGTCGGGCGGTCGAGGCAGCCGAGCACCGCCATCAGCGTCGACTTGCCCGAGCCCGAGTGGCCCATGATGGCGACGAACTCGCCGGCATCGATCTTGAGGCTCACGTCCCGCAGTGCCTGCACGTCGACGTCGCCGACATGGTAGGTCCGCGTGACGTGCTCGAGCTTGATGATCGGTTCGGCCATGGCGACCCCGTTGGCCATCCGGGCCGTTAGAATCGCAGCCGCGGCCCGGTGACGGCCGTTTTGCCGGCGGTGCCGCTGCGCTGCATGGTGATGATGACGCGATCGCCCGGCTGCAGATCGCCTTTGATGATCTCGGCATGGCTGTCGTCATCGAGGCCGACCGTGACCGGAACTTTGACCGGCGCGCCTTTGCGCAGCACGTAAACCGTGCCTGGATTGCTTGGGCCCGTGGCGCTTTGGCTTCCCGGCGCGGAGGCGCCCGCGGACTGGCCGCTTGCGCGCGGCGTCGTGCCGGAAGGCACAAATCGCAGCGCCTGGCTCGGCACCCGCAACACATTCTTGCGTTCGTCGGTGATGATGCGGCTCGCCGCCGTCATGCCCGGCTTGAGCGCGAGGCCGGCATTATCGACGCTGACCACGACGTCATAGGTCACGACGTTTTGCAGGGTTTGCGGCGCCTGCCTGACTTGGCTAACCGTCCCGTGGAAGGTGCGGTTAGGGAAGGCGTCGACGGTGAAATAGCCCTCGTCGCCGTCCACGATGCCGCCGATGTCGCTTTCACTGACATTGGTATCGACCTGCATCTTGGTGAGGTCGGTCGCGATCAGGAATAGGGTCGGGGTCTGAAAGCTCGCCGCCACGGTCTGCCCGACGGTGACATTGCGCGACACCACGGTGCCGTTCACCGGCGAAACGATATTGGTGTAGCCAAGGCTGACCTGCGCGGTGGCGAGTTGCGCCTCGCGTTGCGCAATGGTGGCCTCATCGACATCCATCTGCGCGCGCGCCTGGTCGAGCGCGTTCTTGGCAATGTCGAGCGTATCCTTGGACACCGCATTGGTTTGCGCCAGCCGAGCGCTGCGGTCGTAGTTGAGCTGGGCGTAATCGAGATTGGCCTTGTTCTTTTCGAGTTGCGCTTTCGCCTGCGCAAGATTGGCTTTGTTCTGATCGACGACAGTCTGGTACGGACGCGGATCGATCTTGGCGCAGATCTGCCCTTTCTTCACTTGCGTGTTGTAATCGCACTGAATGTCTTGGATGACGCCGGACACGTAGGAGCCGACGATGATCGTGAGCATCGGGTTGACCGTGCCGGTGGCGACCACGGCGCGCGTCACGTCGCCGCGCGTGACCGGTGCGGTGGAGTAGCGGACATTGCCGTTGGCGCTCGACAGCCACCAGATCACAGCGACGGTGACGATAACCGCCAGGCCCAACAGGCCGCCGATTATCCACGCCTTGCGCCCGCGCGCGCGGGCCGGCGCAGGCTGTAGCGGCGGCACGAGCTTGACTGGAGCCGGCGCCTCCGCCCGCTGTTCATTGGGTCCTACCGGCTTGTTCATTGCCGACTCCGCATTGCGCCCCAGGATTAAACGCATAAGCCAGGCGGGACCCTGCGCCTTTGACGCGCGTCAAATCATGGCAAAATCTTGAGAATTCGGTTTTTTGCGCAACAGGCGGGGCGAAGCTGTAGCCTACCTTAAGAGACGGTCATTTCCGACCGGAAAACCCAATCTTATCAGTGCCGCCGCATCACATAAGAGGGGCACGCGCACCTCATAAGATTGTCTTCTCCGGGTTTTCGCATCAAATAAGATTGTCACGGTTTACAGTTTGGCTCACAAATTCTGTGTTTCCCATCAGGCCCTTGTTTGCCCTCGCTCCATTTCTTCACGGCAGTTAGCAAATCTTCTTGGTAGCGCGAATTCCATTCGCCGCTGGAGATGGCTCTGGATGCGCGATGCAGTGTGAACGTGTCCGGGAAGAAGGCGTCTGCCTGTTTAACTACTTTAGCGCGTAAGCATTCTTCTCCGTTGACCACAACATGAGTTAATTGTAGCTCGGCGAAACCAACTTTCTTGCCGCCGATATAATCATAAACAATTATGTCGGCGTGCGAGCCGCTGGCGCTTCCGAGAACTTCCACGCGGGAATATATGTAGTGCGATTTAAGTCCTTCAGAAACGATCTCGCCGTCTACCTTGTCCGCGTAAGCTTTAATGTCCATTGCTGCCGGCAAGGTGGCATCATTTGCCAACTCGATGTTACCTGATTTTTCGGCGTTGCATTTATTCTCTTCCAGATCCCCTTCGTTATCGGTAGTCCATTCGCCAGAAATCTTCGTGTTTGCATTCCACCATTCGGTGGCGCGGTGAGCTAACTTTGGTCCATTGTCCAAGAACGCGTTAATGTGTTTTGGAAGCTCCAAAAAGTTTGTGAAACTGCCGCCTACCATTCCTGCGATCACTGATACCACTATTATGGTGAAAAGCGATCGTTTGGCCGGATGCGGGTCGTTATGGTCAGTCGACATAGCTGTTAGTTGCCACAAATATTATTGGCCGTGACCATCTTATGTGATGTTTCACGCTCTTATGTAATAGGCCACACGACGCCGCGCTGGCGTCAGGGCTCCAGCTCGGTATCCCAATAAAGATAATCGAGCCAGCTTTCGTGCAGGTAGTTCGGCGGGAATGCCCGCCCGTTGCGATGCAGGTGCTGCACCGTCGGCTGGAACGGCATCTGCGAGGGCCACATCTTGGCTTCGGGCGGCGTCAGGTTGCCTTTGCGCAGATTGCAGTCCGAGCAGGCGGTGACCACATTGATCCAGGTGGTGTGGCCGCCGCGCGAGCGCGGCAGCAGATGGTCGAAGGTGAGGTCCTCGCGGTCGCCGCAATACTGGCAGGAGAAGCGGTCGCGCAGGAACACGTTGAACCGGGTGAAGGCCGGATGGGTCGAAGGCTTCACGAAGGTCTTGAGCGACACCACGCTCGGCAGCTTGATTTCCAGGCTCGGGCTGCGCACCGCGCGGTCGTAATTGGCGACGATGTTCACGCGCTCGAGGAACACCGCCTTGATCGCGTCCTGCCAGGACCACAGCGACAAGGGGTAATAGCTCAGCGGCCGGAAATCCGCGTTGAGCACCAGCGCCGGAAAACCGCTGGGCGATACGTGCACGTTCAAGCGAGGCTCCTCTCGACCTCCCTATGGCCGCCGCCACGCGGCCTACCCGCTACTAATAGGGCAGCGTGACAGGATTGTGAAGTCGGGCCTGAGCGTTACCCGCAACCGGCTTATTTGCGGCCGGCGAAATGCCGGGCCAGAAATTCTCCGCCCTGGCGCAGGCCCTCCTGGTCGATGCCATGACCGATGCCGGGCGAGATGTGCCATTCGGTCGGTATTTCCAGCGCGGCGAGCCCCTGCGCGGCGTGGAACAGCGCCTGCACTGGGATCAGGTCGTCCCGGTCGCCGTGGATCAGCAGCACCGGCGGCCTGGCTTTGATCTCGGCGGCGAACTTGTCGGGGTCGGCCTCCTCCGGCACCACCAGCATGCCGGAATAACCGACGATCGCCAGGGGCGGCGCGGCGCGGCGCAGTCCAACGTGCAGCGCCATCATCGTCCCCTGCGAAAAGCCGACCAGCGCCAAAGCCTGCGGCGGCAATTGCCGGCGCGCGAGTTCGGCGTCGAGAAATGCGTTGAGCACCGGCGCCGCCGCGTTGACGCCGGTCCAGCGTTCGTTCGGATCGCGAAACGTCAGCGGAAACCATTCGCGGCCGACCGGCGCTTGCCCGCACGGGCGCGGCGCGTGCGGCGACACGAAGGCGGCGTCCGGCAGCAGGCCGGCCCAAGCGCGGCCGATCTCGATCAGGTCGTTGCCGTCGGCGCCGTAGCCGTGCAGGAACACCACGAGCTGGCGCGCCTTGCCCGAACGCGGCTCCAGCCGCGGGCCGTCGAGTTCAGCCATTTCGAGTTTTCCTTTTCTTCGCCTGCGGTTTTTTTAGCTGCGGCTGAACCGGGACCACGTCGCGCTTCTTCACCGCGTGATAATAGGCCCATAGCAGATGCGCCGCCACACCGCGCCAGGGCCGCCAGGCCTCGGCGATTTTCGCGATCTGCTTGGCGTCCGGCCGCTTGCGCAAGTTCAGCGCGAGACGCGCGGATTCCTGAACGGCGAGATCGCCGGCCGGAAACGCATCGGCATGGCCGAGGCAGAACAGCAGATAAATGTCGGCCGTCCATGGCCCGACGCCGTGCAGCGCCGTGAGTGCGGCATGCGCCAGATCGGCGTCCATACTGCCGATACGGTTGAGATCGATGCGGCCGTTGGCGACCGCCTTGCCGATCTCGCGGATCGCCTTGATCTTGGCCGCCGACAGGCCCGAGCCGCTTGAGCTTGTCGGCGCGCGCGCGGCGCACCGTGTCGTGATGAAACGGATCGAAGGCGGCGAACAGCCGGTTGCGGATGGCGGCGGCGCTCGCGGTCGAGAGCTGCTGCCCGCACACGATCGCGCACAGGCCGGCAAAGCCCGCCTCGCGCCGGCGCAAACTAAACGCGCCGGCCTTCTCGGCGACCGGCCGCAGCCGTGGGTCCGCAAGGATCAGTTGCGCGAGCGCGGCGTCGAGATCGGCTTGGGAATGGAGGAAGTGGGTCATGGCTTCGCAACGCGGCACGTAACCCTCACCCTTTGGGAGAGGGCGGCGCGCACCGAGCGTCGCGCGCGCGTCAGGATGAGGGGTCTCTTACATCTATCGTGCTGGAAGATACCCCTCACCCGGAGCCGCGCGTCGCGCAGGGACGCACCCTCTCCCGAAGGGTGAGGGCGCGATGCGGCGAGGTCCTGAAATGCCGCCACCCGTTTTCCGCTTCGCGCCGTCGCCCAACGGCTATCTGCATCTCGGCCACGCGCTGTCGGCGCTGCTCAATGCCGACATGGCAAGCGCTGCGGGCGGCCGGCTGTTGCTGCGCATCGAGGACATCGATGAGGCGCGCTGCCGGCCGGAATACGAGGCGGCAATCTACGAGGATCTCGCCTGGCTCGGGCTTCGCTGGGAGCAGCCGGTATGGCGGCAATCGGAGCACTACGAAGACTACCGCGCAGCGCTCGCCCAGCTCGACGCCTTAGGTCTGGTCTACCCCAGCTTCGAAAGCCGCGCCGAGATCGCGCGGCTGGTGGCGGAGCGCGAGGCACACGGCGCTTGGCCGCGCGATCCCGACGGCGCGCCGCTCTATCCCGGCGCCGCGAAAACAATGGCCGCGGCCGAGCGCGCGCGGCGGATGGCGGCGGGCGAGCCTTATGCGTTGCGGCTGGATATGGCGGCGGCGATCGCTTGCACCGGCCCACTCAGCTGGGAGGAAACCGGCGCTGGACCGCTAGGCGAAAGCGGCAGTATCGCCGCCGATCCCGCCGCCTGGGGCGACGTGATCCTGGCGCGCAAGGAAACGCCCACCAGCTATCATCTGGCCGTGGTGGTGGACGACGCCGCGCAAGGCGTCAGCGAGGTGGTGCGCGGCCGCGACCTATTCCACGCAACAAGCGTCCACCGCCTGTTGCAGGCGCTGCTCGGCTGCCCGGCGCCGCGCTACCACCACCACCGCCTGATCCTCGACGCCGACGGCAACAAGCTGTCGAAATCGACGCTCGCCACGGGTTTGCGGGAGCTGCGGGCGCAAGGCGCGACCGCGGCGGACATCCGCAAGGCGGTCGGGCTCGATTGAGCGCGGCTTCCGTGGCATGGTCGCCTTCGGGTCGGGGGACCAATGGCGAAGCACAGGCCCAGCAAGCGGACGCGCAAGGCGCGCGTGCGCCCGCGCAAGGCGCCGGCCAGACGCGCGATCGAAGCCGCGCTCGCCGGCATCGCGCACGATATCCGCACGCCGCTGACCGGCATCGTGGCGCTGGCCGAGCTGCTGGCGACGTCCGATCTCGGCACGCGCGAGCGCGAATGGGCGAACGCGATCAAGAGCGGCGCCGATCATCTCGCCGCGCTCACCACCTTGATCGTCGATGCCGTCAAGGCCGACGCTGCCGGCTTAACCTTGCAGCACGAGCCGTTCTCGCCGCGGCGGCTGGCCGAGGCGGTCGGCGTCGCGCTGATCGCGCGCGCGGGCAATAAAGGCATCAAGGCCGAAATTGCGCTGGCGCCCGATCTGCCGGCGATGGTGGCCGGCGACGCGCTGCGCCTGCGCGCGGCGCTGGAAAATCTTGCCGACAACGCGGTCAAATTCACCGGCGACGGCACCGTCGTCTTCACGGCCGGCGCCGAACCGGCCGGGCGCTCGCGCGTGCGTCTGTTGTTTACCGTCACCGATACCGGCATCGGCATCGCGCCGCGCGAGGTGAAAAATCTGTTTCGCCCGTTCGCGCAGGCGAGCGAAGCGATCGCGCGCCGCTACGGCGGCGCCGGCCTCGGCCTGGTCTTCGTCAAGCGCATCGCCCAGGCGATGGGCGGCGATCTCAAAGTCACGAGCAAGAAGGGCCGCGGTACGGCATTCCGTCTCACCGTGCCGGTCGATCGCGTGGACGCGAGCCCGCAGGCCGATCGTCACGGCTTGGCGCTGCCGGCGCCCAAACGCGCGTTGTCGATCCTGTGCGCGGAGGACAACCCGTATGGACGCGTGGTGATGAACACGATTCTCGGCGGGCTCGGCCACCGCGTCGATTTCGTCGAGAGCGGCGAGGCGGCGGTCGATGCCATCTCGCGCGGCAGCTACGACGCCGTGCTGATGGACGTGACGCTCGTGGGCCTCGACGGACTCGAAGCAACGCGCCGCATCCGCGCGTTGCCGGGCAAGGCGGGCCGCGTGCCGGTGATCGGGATTTCCGGCCGCACCGGGAGCGGCGAGGAGACTGCCGCCCGCGCGGCCGGGATGGATTTCTATTTCGTGAAGCCGGTCAGCCCCGGCAGACTGGCAGCAGGCGCTGGCTACGATTGCCGGATAACGGTCAGACGTTGCTCGCCCCATTCGCCCGTTCCACGATACGCACCACGTCGGACATGATGCGGTTCAATTCGAAATCCTTTGGCGTGTAGACCGCAGTCACCCCGGATTTCTTCAGTTCGGCGGCGTCCTCCGGCGGAATGATGCCGCCGACCACCAGCGGCACCTTGAGGCCCGCTTGTTTTAAGCGGCCGACGACGTCGTGCACCAGCGGCAGATGGCTGCCCGAGAGCACCGACAGGCCGATGACATGCGCCTTTTCCTTGCGCGCGGCGTCGACGATTTCCTCCGGCGTCAGGCGGATGCCCTCGTAGACCACCTGCATGCCGCTGTCGCGCGCGCGCACCGCGATCTGCTCGGCGCCGTTGGAATGGCCGTCGAGTCCCGGCTTGCCGACCAGGAAAGTGAGCCGGCGGCCGAGCTTCCTTGAAACGCGGTCGACGTCGGCGCGGATGTCGTCGAGCCCGGTGACGTCGTTGCGCATGGCGCGGCCGACGCCGGTGGGCGCGCGGTATTCGCCGAAGGCTTCGCGCAGCGTCCAGCCCCATTCGCCGGTGGTGACGCCGGCTTTGGCGCAGGCGATCGAGGGCGGCATGATATTCGTGCCAGTGGTTGCCGCGCGCTTGAGCTCCGCCAACGCATCGGCCACTGCGCGCTTGTCGCGCGCCGCGCGCCAGGCTTTGAGCCGCTCAAGCTGATCGCGTTCGGCGTCTGCCGACACCGTCATGATCGAATCGACGCCGCCGGTGAGCGGGGAGGGCTCGCTCTCCAGATATTTGTTGACGCCGACCACGACCTGCTCGCCGCGCTCGATTCGCTCAAGCCGCGCCGTGTTGGATTCGACCAGCTGCTGCTTCATGTAGCCCGACTCGACCGCGGCCACCGCGCCGCCCATCGCGTCGATGCGCGCGAGCTCTTCCTTGGCCTCGGCTTTGAGTGCGTCCACCTTGCGCGCGATCTCGGCCGAGCCGTCGAAGATGTCGCCATAGTCGAGCAGGTCGGTCTCGTAGGCCAGGATCTGCTGCATGCGCAGCGACCATTGTTGGTCCCACGGCCGCGGCAGCCCGAGCGCCTCGTTCCAGGCCGGCAGTTGCACGGCGCGGGCGCGCGCATTCTTGGACAAGGTGACCGCCAGCATCTCGAGCAGAATGCGGGTGACGTTGTTTTCGGCTTGCTGCTCGGTGAGACCGAGCGAGTTCACCTGCACGCCATACCGGAACAGCCGCTGCTTGGCGTCGGTGATGCCGTAGCGCTCGCGCGTGATCTCGTCCCAAAGCTCCACGAAAGCCCGCATCTTGCACATTTCGGTAATGAAACGCAGGCCGGCATTGACGAAGAACGAAATGCGCCCGACCACTTCGCCGAATTTCTCTTCCGAGACCTCGCCCGACGCCTTCACCGTGTCGAGCACCGCCACCGCCGTCGCCAGCGCAAAGGCCAGCTCCTGCACCGGCGTCGCTCCCGCCTCTTGCAGGTGGTAGGAGCAGATGTTCATCGGGTTCCACTTCGGCAGTTCCGAGGTGGTGAAGATCGCCACGTCCTTGATCAGCCGCAGCGACGGCTTGGGCGGGAACACGTAAGTGCCGCGCGACAGGTACTCCTTGATGATGTCGTTCTGGATCGTGCCGGTCAGTGCGGCGCGCGGCGCGCCCTGCTCGTCGGCCACCGCGATGTAGAGCGCCATCAGCCACGCCGCGGTGGCGTTGATGGTCATCGAGGTGTTCATGCTGCCGAGCGGGATGCCGTCAAACAGCGCGCGCATGTCGCCAAGATGGCAGACCGGCACGCCGACCTTGCCGACCTCGCCGCGCGCCAGCACGTGGTCCGAGTCGTAGCCGGTCTGGGTCGGCAGATCGAAGGCGACCGACAGGCCGGTCTGCCCCTTGGCGAGGTTCTTGCGGTAAAGCGCGTTGGAATCCGCGGCCGAAGTGTGGCCCGCATAAGTGCTGAAGATCCAGGGTTTGTCGCGCTTGGATTTCTGATCGCTCATAGGGCGCCCACGGGGGTCCGCAACGGAGCTGATTGTGCGCTGCAACAAGTGGCTTGGCAATCGGCTTGGTAAGATGGCGCACTCGAAGCCGACCGGCTAGCAAAGTTATGAGGATTCATGGCTGCGTCCCCCCGCAAGCTCAATCTAGCCGAGGTCACTGCCATCGGCATCGGCGGCATGATCGGCGGCGGCATTTTTGCCGTGCTCGGCCTCGCCATCGCCCAGGCCGGTCATGCGGTCCCGATCACGTTCGTCATCGGCGGTGTGATCGCCCTGCTGACCGGGCTTTCCTACGCCCATCTGGGCTTAGCCTACCAAGGCGACGGCGGCAGTTTCACCTATATCGAGCACGCCTTCGGCCGACCGTCCTTGGCGGCGGTGGCCGGCTGGGTGCTGGTCGCCGGCTATGTCGGCACGCTCGCGCTCTATGCCACGGCGTTCGGCGCCTATGGCGCGACGCTCATCAGCGGCGCGGAATTGCACGGCTGGGTCAGTGGCGGCCTTGCTGCGTTGGCGCTGGTCGCCTTTCTCATTGTCAATCTCGGCGGCGCCAAATCCTCGGGCGTCACCGAACTGGTCGTCGTAGGCATCAAGCTCACCATTCTCGCGGCGTTCGCCTTCGCCGGTCTGCGTTCGGCGCGGGCCGCTCATTTTCACCCCGTATTCGACCGCGGACTGGTCGCTCCGTTCTCGGCGGCGGCCTTGATCTTCGTCGCTTACGAGGGCTTCGAGCTCATTCCCAACGCTATCGATGAGATGGAAAACCCGAAAAAGAACCTGCGGCGCGCGCTCGCCGTCGCCATCCTGGCGACGACGGCGATCTACGTCACGGTGGCGCTGGCGGCGCTCGGCAATCTGTCGTCGGCACAGATCCAGCATGATCAGGAATACGTGCTGGCGGTGGCCGCACGCCCGACCATGGGCGAATTCGGATTTGTGTTGATCGGGATCGCGGCGCTTCTGTCAACCGCTTCGGCGATCAACGCGACCCTGTTCGGATCGGCGCGCCTCGCCATGGTGATGGCGAGCGAACATGTTTTGCCGCACGTTTTCTCGTTGCGCAGCCGCGTTCGTCCTGCGCCGTGGGCAGCGTTAATTGTGCTGACGGCGATGTCGCTCGTCTTTGCGCTGGCGGCGCCGCTGGAGATCATTTCGACTTTCGCCAGCGCTACCTTCCTGCTGATCTTCTTCGGCATCAATCTTTCGGCCTGGCGACTGAGCCGGCGGATCGGCTTTGCCGCGATCTGGCCGCTTACCGGCGCCGTGTTGACGGGCGCGAGCTTCGCACTTTTGCTATGGCGCGCGTTTCTCATGGCGCCGCAGAGCTTGTTCTGGATTGTCGGCTTCTACGCGGCGGCGGTCGCTCTCGAGACCGTCCTCGTGCTACGGCGCGGCCCGCGCGCGCAGGCGCGCATCGCGCCCTGACGCACAATCGGCGCAGACCCGACCTATCGGTCCGGCAGGCGCGCTATCGTTTTATCAGCCGAATAATGAACAGAAGGATGCAGGCGCCGACTGTCGAGACGACGATCGCGCTGATCCAGAAATTCGCGATCATCGGTAGATGCAGTACGCCCCACAGCCAGGTGCCGATGAAGGCGCCGATGATGCCGATGATGATGTCGCCGATGATGCCGAAGCCGCCGCCCATGATCTTGCCGGCTAGCCAGCCGGCGACCAAACCAATGACCAAGATGACGATAATACTGTTGGTTCCCAACATCATGATGGCGTTTCCTCCCCAGCGTGAATCCGCGGCTTCTGCAGGCGGCAATGTTGCCGGCAGCGAGCCACAGCCTACAGGCCATTCAACAAGAAAGCCGCTGGCGCGTCGATACAATACAAAGGCCGGCGTAAACGAAATATTGCGTTGCAGCATGAATTGCGCCACACTGATCAAAGCGCAAGGAGAGAGTGCAGATGCTGGCCGTCGCACAGGCAAAGAGCGTCGCCCCGCTCAAGGACCTTTATGACATCGGCGAGATTCCGCCGCTCGGGCACGTGCCCGAGAAGATGCACGCCTGGGTGATCCGCAAGGAACGCCACGGTCCGCCGGACCAATCATTCCAGCTCGAAGTGGTGCCGACCTGGCCGATCGGCGAGGACGAAGTGCTGCTGTTCGTGATGGCGGGCGGCGTCAATTACAACGGCGTCTGGGCCGGTCTCGGCCAGCCGGTCTCCACCCTGGACGTGCACAAGCATCCGTTCCACATCGCCGGCTCCGATGCCTCCGGTATCGTCTGGGCGGTCGGCAGCAAGGTGCATCGCTGGAAGGTCGGCGACGAGGTCATCGTCCACTGCAATCAGGACGACGGCGACGACGAGGACTGCAACGGCGGCGATCCGCTGCTGTCGCCCTCGCAGCGCATCTGGGGCTATGAGACGCCGGACGGCTCGTTCGCGCAATTCTGCCGCGTGCAATCGCGGCAATTGATGCACAAGCCCCTGCACCTGTCCTGGGAGGAGTCGGCCTGCTACACGCTCACGCTCGCCACCGCCTATCGCATGCTGTTCGGCCATTCGCCGCATACGCTCAAGCCGGGCGACAATGTGCTGGTGTGGGGCGCCTCCGGCGGGCTCGGCGTGTTCGGCCTGCAACTGGTGGCGGCCTCGGGCGCCAATGCCATCGCCGTCGTCTCCGACGAATCGAAGGCGGAATATGTTTTCAATCTGGGCGCCAAGGGCGTGATCAACCGCAAGGAATTCAAGTGCTGGGGCCAGATGCCGGCCGTCAACACGCCAGAATACAATAACTGGACCAAGGAAGCGCGCCGCTTCGGCAAGGCGATCTGGGATATCACCGGCAAGCGCGACGTCGACATCGTATTCGAGCATCCGGGCGAGCAGACCTTCCCGGTCTCCTGCCTCGTGGTGAAACGCGGCGGCATGGTCGTGTTCTGCGCGGGCACCACCGGCTACAATCTCACTTTCGACGCACGCTACGTCTGGATGCGGCAGAAGCGCATCCAGGGCTCGCATTTCGCCCACTTGAAGCAGGCGAGCCAGGCCAACCGCTTCGTGCTCGAACAGCGCATCGACCCTTGCATGAGCGAGGTATTTCCGTGGGAGAAGATCCCGCTCGCGCACATGAAGATGTGGAAGAACCAGCATCCGCCCGGCAACATGGCGGTGATGGTCAACGCGCCGCGCGCGGGCCTGAAAACGCTAGAGGACGCGCAGGAAGCCGCAAGGGCTGGCTAGCGCATCGCCCGATCGCCAAACCGCCGGGCGTTGTCACCACGGAAAGCGGCCAAATCGCGCGACCAGCGCCTTGATTTCCTGCTGCGACTCGCTTCGCAACTCGTTGCTTTGTTGAATTCTGCTGACGCCCGACTGCGAATGCACCAGACGCTGGATCAATGGAAACGGCACATCGTGTCGGGCGATCCGGATTGCGTCGCCGCCGAGCCTGACGACATTGGCGAGCCACGGCCTGACCTGGTCCATGTAGCCCAATTCGACCGGTGCGGTAGCCTCCACCATGTGCACGCGCGGAATTTTGCTTTCCGCCAATCGCCCCAGCCACTCGTTGTCGAGATGCCAGCGATGGCTTTCGTTGAATTCTCCGACCGTGCGAAATGTGGAGACCGGCATCAGCCAGCCCGAAGGCGTCGGAAAGTCGTTGATCCGCAACACTTGTTCTTCTTCATTGATCTCCAATTGCGTCGAAGACACAAAGCTGCCGAGCGACAATGCCTTGAGGGCCAATTCCAGGAACCGCGGATGCCACCGGTCGTCGTCCTCCAAAATCGCCAGCAAATCGGTGTTGACGTTCCTGATCCCGGCATTGAGCGCGGCGGCCTGCGACGTGGCGTGGCTCTCGACGGCGACTAGGCCTAATTCATCGGCCAGTCCCGCCGGAAGCGATTGGCCCCGGTCGATGGCGACGACAATGTCGATCGTCATCGTGGGATAGATCGTTTGCGCCTTGATCGACTGCACCGCGCGGCGCAGGAATTCGGCTTGCCGCGGCTGGGTGCGGGACGGAATGATAACGCTGAGCGATTGAGCAGGCTTGGCAGCCGGATTTTCTTGCTTTTCGGCCATCGCGGTCGCAATCGATGCGTTTCAAGACGGTGTGTAACGGGGCGCTACGAACGCTAGCATCCGCCTTGCGGTGCGGGAAAGTCATTAGACGGCATTGAGCGGCGCACCCGCGCCCGCCATCGAAATTGAAGCTCGGCCGTCGGCCGGATTAGTCGCGCTTTTCGCCTTCACGCGCCGTGACGATGGCTGCGTTCAATTCGCTGCATAAGATGAAGATCGACGCGCAGATATAGAGGAACATCAGCGCGATCATCACCGAGGCCAGCCCCGCATACATCGAGACATAGGTAAACGCGTAACTGGCGAGATAGCGGCCGAAGGCGGCCCCGCTGATCAGCCATAACAGCAGCGTCGCGATAACGCCCGGCGTGATCTCCTTGAACGAGCGGCGGCCGGCCGGCAGCCAGCGGTGCACGATCGTCAGCGCGATCGCCAGCACCACCACCGCCACGGCATAGCGGGCGAAGTCGACGAGGTTGCTGAACGGCTCCAGCCTCGGCACGTAATGCACCAGCTTCGCCCAGATCAGCGGCGCCAGCACCACCAGGAACGAGAAAGCCAGGATCGCCACCGCGCCGATGAGGACGTAACCGATCGCCTCCAGCCGCAGGATCCACCATGAGCGCGCCTCAACCGCATCATAGGCGCGGTTGAGGCCGATGCGCAGGCCGTCCACGCCGCTGGAAGCGAAATAGAGGGCGAACAGCACGCCGAAGGTGAGCACGTCGCCGCGGGTCGTGGTGAGCACGTCGGCGACGTCGAAGGCGATCGGGCCGGCAACCTCCTTCGGCCAGGCTTCGAGCAGGACGCGCGCGGCCTCGTCGGCGAGTTCCTTCGAGCCGAAGAAGAAGCCAGCCAGCGCGGTGACCACGATCAGGAACGGGAACATGGCCATCAGGGTGGACAGCGCAATGTGGCTCGCGATCGCCCAGCCGTCATGGGCGAGAAATCGCCAGAGCGTGTCGAGCACGATCGACCATGACAGTTTGAGAATGCGCAAAGCCCCGGCCCCGCAATAATGTCGGTCGCCTTGAGATCGACTATCGCCGCGCGCTTTGCAAGGGGGTGAATTGCGCCCCGCTGCGCGAAGGGAAAAGGCGAGAGGAAAGGTTAGGCCGCCTGCACGTTGCTCAGGAATTGCCGCACTTCCGCTTCCAGGTTTTCCGCCTCGGCCGCAACCGCATCGGCGAGGTCCTTGACGTCGGCGGCGGTCGAGCGGGCATCGGTGGTGACGCCGGCAACCTTGCTCATCGCCTCGGCGCCGCTGCGCGCCTCGCCGGAGGCGCGGCTGACGCCTTCCGCGATCGATGTCACCGCCGAGTTCTGCTGATCGACGGTCGCCGCCACCATGGTGGCGATCGCCGACATTTCGCGGATGATGGCGTTGACCTGTTCGATCGCCTGCGCCGAGTTGGCGGCGGCCGATTGGATCGAGCCGATCTGCTCGGCGATCTCCTCGGTTGCTTTGGCGGTTTGCCCGGCCAGCGATTTCACTTCCGACGCGACGACCGCGAAGCCCTTGCCGGATTCGCCGGCGCGGGCCGCCTCGATGGTGGCGTTGAGCGCGAGCAGGTTGGTCTGGCCGGCAATCGCCTGGATCAGGCCCACCACCTCGCCAATGCGGGTGGCGGCGTTGCCGAGTTCCGACATGGTGGTGACGGTGCGCTGGGCTTCCGATACCGCGCGCCCCGCTACGTCGGTGGACTTCGCGGCCTGCGAGGAGATTTCGCCGATCGAGGCCGCCAATTCCTCGACCGAACCGGCGGCCGTTGTCACATTGTCGGATGCGGCGGCGACGCGCTGCTCGGCGGTGCGCGCCTCCGCCGACATGGTATCGGCCGTCTTGTTGAGATCGGTCGAGCTCATTTCGAGCTTCATGGACGCCGCGCGCAGCTTGCCCAACGCGCTTTCGACCGAATGTTTAAATTGAGCGATGGTGAAAGAAATCATGTCGTTGCGCTGGACCTGCGCGCGGCTTGCGTCGGCCTGGATGGCGGCGAGCTTTTCCCGTTCGATCATATTGTCGCGGAACACGATCACGGTACGCGCCATCTCGCCGATCTCGTCGTGTGCGTGGGTGGCGGGAATGCGGGCGCCGGTGTCGCCGTCGGCGAGCCGTTGCATGACGCCGGCCAGTCCGTGGAGCGGGCGCGTGATGCTGCGTCCGATCAGCCAACTGAAACCGAGGCCGAACGCCACCATGGCGATGCCGACCGCGATAATTCCGATGCGGGTATAGGCTTGCGACGCGGTCAGCCCGGATGATGCTTCTTCCGCGGTCTGACGCGCCCGCTCGATGATTTCGTCGGCACGTGGCAGCATACGCTGGCTGTCGATATCGATCAGCGCGCGCAGCGGATGCACGCGATCGAAACCTTTGATCCATTGCGCGAAGGTGTCGGCATAGTTTTTCACCTCATGTTCGAGCGACGCCTTCATCTCGGGCGTGCCGTCGATTTGCGCGAACGTGTCGGTGAACTTTTTGTAGCCGGCGAGAAATTGCTGCTTGGTCAACTCGCTTTGATCGAGCCGATACTCGGCTTCATGCTCCCGCATGGTCAGCAGCGCCGTCATCAATTTGGCGGCGTCCGCCTCGGCCAGCCACGTCATGCTCTCGTTGATGATGTGCTCGACCTTGTTGCCGGCCTCGCGCAGATTGCCGCGCAGGCCCGTGCTCTCGTCAAAGCCGAGGGTCTTCTGCTCGCGCACCAGTTCGTTGAAAGTATCGCGCAGGACCATGACGTCCTTGCGCAAGCCCTCAATGTTTGCTGCATGCCGGCGATCGATCGAGGCCGCGATGGTATCCAGGCTCTTCAGCGCGAGCCCATGGGCCTGCTCGAAATTCAGCACCAGATTGCTGCTGGGGTTGGCGCCGAAGTCCTTCACGGTAATCTGCATGGCCGCGATCGCGCTTTTGAAGTCGCGGCTGGCGTCGGCGAGCGCGGTGGAATGCTTGACGGTGTCGAACGCGGCGCCGACGTCGCCTTCGCCGGAAACATAAGTCAGCCCGTTGGCGAGAAACCCAACGACCGGGATCAGCGCCAGCACGACAATGCGGGTGCGCACCGAAATCGAAGTCAGCAGCCGGTCCAGCCGGTTGAACGGAAATGTCAGATTTATGAAGCGCATGGGCAGATTTGGTCTCGCCAGTGGCCAGTCGCGCACTGCGCAGCGGTATTGCCGTGATGAAAGCCTGAAATGGTTAATTTTATAGCAATCCGGGACTGCCATGCCCCTGGGAAACCCCGCTAATTCAGTGGCTACTTTGCTTTTGTGCACTGCACGCGTAGTGTTGTCGCTGCTGCCGGCACCCTAGCCGTCGCCTGAATCCGAGGATCCCATGCCGATCGCCGCCTCCCGCCCCGCCGCCATTCCCGAGCTGGTCGAGCTCAGCCGCGAGGCGACCGCCGCTCTCGATGCCTTGCTGGCCGACGCGGTCGCCAAGGTGCGTGAGCGGGTGGTGGTGGAAGGCCACCCGATCGCCCGCCTGTTCGATCGCGAGCAGCGCGCCACCCATGGGCTGGCCTGGCTCGCCACTTATGTGGAGGCCGTGCGCCAGCTCGCCGCCTATACCGAACGGATGGTCGGCACCGGCAGCTTCGGCGAGATCGAGGAACATCTCGTACGTATCGCGCTCGGCGAATATCTCGCCCAGATCGTCGGCGGGATTCCGATGAGCCAGGGCGAGTTGGTACGGCCGAGCGACCTGGGACTTTCGCCGGCGCAGGTTGCGGGGCGCATCAACCGCAGCGTCGAAAACTTGATCGCGAGCGGCAACACCGCGGAGCGGCGCGCCCGCCTGATCGAGCTGATGGGCGCCAGCCACAATGCCACCGTCGGCATGTGCGGCCTTGACGAAACGCTGGAATCGATCCGCGAGGAAATGCGCAAATTCGCCGACAGCGAGGTGATCGGCCATGCGCAGACCTGGCACCGCACCAACAGCTACATCCCGCTGGAGATCATCGCGCAGATGTCGGAGCTCGGCGTGTTCGGGCTCACCATTCCTGAGGCGTTCGGCGGCATGGGCCTCGGCAAGGAGTCCATGTGCGTGGTGTCCGAGGAATTGTCGCGCGGCTATATCGGCGTAGGCTCGCTCGGCACACGCTCGGAGATTGCCGCCGAACTGATCCTCGGCAGCGGCACCAGCGAGCAGAAGGAAAAATGGCTGCCGAAGATCGCTTCCGGCGAGGTGCTGCCGACCGCGGTGTTCACCGAACCGAACACCGGCTCGGACCTGGCCTCGATCAAGACCCGCGCGGTGCGCGAGGGCGGCGTCTATAGGGTCTACGGCAACAAGACCTGGATTACCCATCCGGTGCGCGCGGATCTGATGACGCTTTTGGTGCGCACCAACCCGAAGGAAACCGGCCATCGCGGCTTGTCCATGTTGCTTGCCGAAAAGCCGCGCGGCACCGACCAGAATCCGTTCCCGGCAAAGGGCATGAGCGGCACCGAGATCGAGGTGCTCGGTTATCGCGGGATGAAGGAATACGAGATCGCCTTCGACGGCTTCGAGGTGAAGCCGGAAAACTTGCTCGGCGGCGTCGAGGGTCTGGGCTTCAAGCAGCTCATGCAGACGTTCGAATCGGCGCGCATTCAGACGGCGGCGCGCGCCATCGGCGTGGCGCAAGCGGCGATGGAGCAGGCGCTTGGCTATGCGCAAGCCCGCGTGCAGTTCGGCGTGCCGATCGTCAGCTTCCCGCGCGTCGCCGACAAGCTCGCCATGATGGCGGCGGAAATCATGACCGCGCGCCAGCTCACTTATTTCGCGGCGCGCGAAAAGGATTCCGGCCGCCGCTGCGACCTGGAAGCCGGCATGGCCAAATTGCTGGCCGCGCGCATCGCCTGGGCCAATGCCGACAATGCGGTGCAGATCCACGGCGGCAACGGCTTCGCGCTGGAATTCCCGGTTTCGCGCATCCTGTGCGACGCCCGCATCCTGAATATTTTCGAAGGCGCGGCGGAAATCCAGGCGCAGGTCATCGCCCGCCGGCTGCTCGACGGCACCAACTGACACCGGGCCGCTGTCGTTTTGCAGGCGGAAGCCGGGCGGGCCCTTCGCCGCCCTTGAAACGCGGTTTTGGCAACGAAATCCCCGCCCGCGGCGGTTGATCCAGAACAAGTCGCTGAATTGGCGATTATTCTAATATTACGTCCAACGTAGGAGGTCCGCATGTCCGGGTTAATGATCGGCCGAGGCGAATGGGTTGTGGTTTGCGATGGCGCCAAGGCGCTGGTGCTGGAGAACGCCGGTGACGAAAAGTTTCCTAATCTGAAGACGGTCGAGGTGCTCGAGCAAAAGGACTTGGCCACCCACGAACTCGGGTCCGACAAGCCCGGCCGGGCCATGGGCTCGGTGGGCAATGTTCGCAGCGCCGTCGAGCAGACCGACTGGCACGACCAGTCTGAGCGGGCCTTCCTCGTGCAGCTGGCGCAGCGTCTCGATAGCGCTCTTGCCGCCGGCAAGGTGAAGTCCATCATCATGGTCGCGCCGCCGCGTGCGCTCGGCATGATCCGTCCGGCCTATTCGCAGGCCGTGCGGGGCGCCGTGCGCGCCGAGCTGGACAAGGACATGGTCAAGCATCCGGTATACGACATCGAGAAGCATCTGACCGGCGCCTGACGCTGGCCGCGCGCCGCCGCCGCTTTGCGATTGCCGCAATTGCGATGCTATGGTCGCCGCCAGTCTTCCCTTGAGGCCGGCGGATGAATTGAATTTGCGGTGAGCGCCGGCGCGGCGGCATTAAGGCCATGCTCGCCGTCATTCTGGCCACGGTGACGTTCGCGGCGGCGGGCGCGCAGCCGGCCAATCCGCCGCCGGCCCCGGTGACCGGCGCGCCGGCGGACAATGCGATCAGCAATCCGACAGCAGTGCCCGGCTTCTGGGACCCGCGCCGGCGGCCGGAGCGGCCGGATCTTTCCCGCATCAGCATCATCCGCTTCCTTACCGAAACCGACTATCCGCCGTTCAATTATGCCGGGCCGGACGGCACGCCCGCCGGCTTCAATGTCGATCTGGCGCGGCTGATCTGCGAGGAGATCAAGGTCGCCTGCACGGTGCAGATGCGGCGGTTCGACACTCTGATCGCGTCGCTGAACAAAAACGAGGGCGACGCCGTGATCGCCTCGATCGCCGAAACGCCGGAGATGCGCCGCCAGGTCGATTTCAGCGACCCCTATTACCGCACGCCGGCGCGCTTCGTGGCGCGCCGCGACTTCACCAGCGATGACGTGCGGCCGCAGGCGCTGGAAGGCAAGAAGATCGCCGTGGTCGCCGGCACCGCGCACGAAGCCTATCTGAAGACCTTGTTCACCGAGGCCGAGCTGCATCCCTATCCGAACGCGGAAGTGGCGCGCGACGCGCTCAAAAAAGGCGAGGTCGATCTTTTGTTCGGCGACGGCATCTCGCTTGCGTTCTGGCTCAACGGCACCGATTCGGGCGGCTGCTGCGAATTCCGCGGCGGGCCCTATACGGAAAGCCGGTTCTTCGGCGAGGGCGTCGGCATCGCGGTCAAGCGCGGCAACGACCTGTTGCGGCGGGCATTCAACTGGGCGCTGTTCCGGCTGTGGGAGAAGGGCCGCTTCACCGACCTGTGGCTGCGCTATTTCCCGATCAGTCCGTTTTAAGCCGCAAATTTGACCTTGGCGCGCGAGATTCCTACTGTCCGCGCCGGAGATCGCAATGTCCGTGACCGAATCCGCCGCATCTTTACGCGAACTGGCCGAGCAGTCGAACGCCTGGCCGTTCGAGGAAGCGCGCAAGATCGTGTATCGGCTGAAGAAGAAGCCGAAGGACGAGGTGATCTTCGAAACCGGCTACGGGCCGTCCGGCCTGCCGCATATCGGCACCTTCGGCGAGGTCGCGCGCACCACCATGGTGCGTCATGCCTTCCGCGTGCTCACCGACGACAAGATCAAGACCCGGCTGATCGCCTTCTCCGACGATATGGACGGCTTGCGCAAAGTTCCGGACAACGTGCCCAACAAGGACATGTTGGAGCAACATCTCGGCAAGCCGCTGACCGAGGTGCCCGATCCGTTCGGGACGCACAAAAGTTTCGGCGAACACAACAATGCGCGCCTGCGCGCCTTTCTCGATCATTTCGGCTTCGATTACGAATTTCTGTCGTCGACCGAGTGCTACATGTCCGGCCGCTTCGACGGCGCGCTGCTCAAGGTGCTGGAACGTTTCGACAAGGTGATGGCGATCATGCTGCCGTCCCTGCGCGAGGAGCGCGCGCAGACCTATTCGCCGTTCCTGCCGATCGATCCGAAGACCGGCATCGTGTTGCAGGTGCCGGTGCTGGCGCACGACGCCAAGGCCGGCACCATCACCTACGAAGACCCGGCCAGCAAGGCGCCGGTCACGACGCCGGTCACCGGCGGGCGCTGCAAGCTGCAATGGAAGCCGGACTGGGCGATGCGCTGGGTGGCGCTCGGCGTCGATTACGAAATGGCCGGCAAGGACCTGATCGATTCGGTGAAGCTGTCGGGGGAAATCTGCCGCGCGCTCGGCGGCACGCCGCCGGAAGGTTTCAATTACGAGCTCTTCCTCGACGAGAACGGGCAGAAGATTTCCAAGTCGAAGGGCAACGGCCTCACCATCGACGAATGGCTGCGCTATGCCTCGCCGGAAAGCCTGTCGTTGTTCATGTATCGCGAGCCGAAGGCGGCCAAGCGCCTTTACTTCGACGTCATCCCGCGCACCGTCGACGAGTATCAGCAATTCCTTGACGGCTATCAGCGCCAGGACGCCAGGCAGCGCTTGTCGAACCCGGTCTGGCACATCCATTCCGGCCATCCGCCCAAGGTCGAGATGCCGGTCACATTCTCCATGTTGCTCACGCTGGTGTCGTCGTCGAACGCGGAGAATGCCGAGACCCTGTGGGGCTTCATCGGCCGCTACCGGCCGGGCGTCACGCCGCAGACCCATCCCAGGCTCAACGCGCAAGTTGAATACGCCATCCACTATTTCCGCGACTTCGTGCAGCCGGCGAAAAAATTCCGCCAGCCGAGCGACGTCGAGCGCGCCGCGCTGATCGATCTGCGCGACGCGCTGTCGAATTTGCCGGCGCAAGCCTCGGCGGAAGAAATCCAGGACGTCGTCTACGAGGTCGGGCGGCGCGAGCCGTTCCTCGACCACAAGAAAAAGGCCAAGGACGGCAAACCGGGCGTTTCGCTCGACTGGTTCAACATGCTCTACCAGGTGCTGCTCGGCCAGGAGAAGGGGCCGCGCTTCGGCTCGTTCGTGGCGGTCTACGGGCTGCAGAACACGGTCGACATGATCGACGGCGCGCTGGCAAGGAGCGCATAGTCCAACTGTTCGTCCCCGCGCAAGCGGGGACCCAACTGCTATCTCGGTTGCTGAATTTTATGACTCGGGGTTCCCGCTTGCGCGGGAACGAACGCAGAAAAGCGCTATTGGCTCGCCCACACGATGCGCGCGACCCACAGCACGTCGGCCATCGGCAGCGTGCGATCGCGGTGCTCGGCATTGAGCGACTTGAGCTCGATGTGCTTCGAGTTCTTGCGCTTGAGCTCCTTGACCATCACCTCGCCGTCCTTGGTCTTGACCACGACGCGGTCGCCGCGCCGCACCGGCGCCGCCGGCGAAACCACGATGACGTCGCCGTCGCGGTAGGCCGGCTTCATCGAGTCGCCGGAGATTTCCAGCGCGTAGGCGTGCTCATCGGTAACGGAAGGGAAGGCGATCTCCTCCCAGCCCTTGCCGACCGGGAAGCCGCCGTCGTCGAAATAACCGCCGGCGCCGGCTTCCGCGAAGCCGATCAGCGGCACGTTCGAAATCGCCACCTTGCCGCTGTCGGTGATCAGGTTGACGAAAGTGTCGACCTTGGTGCCGGTGGCCGCCAGCGCCTTGGCCACCGATTCGGTGGACGGCCAGCGCGGCCGGCCTTCCGGGGTGATGCGCTTGGATTTGTTGAAGGTGGTGGGATCAAGCCCCGCCTTTTTGGCAAGACCGGAGGGCGTCAGCTTGGCGCGGGCGGCCAACCGGTCGATGGCCGTCCAGATCTGGTTGTGTGTCAGCGACATGCGCGCGGGCCCGTCTGAGACTCTCAGTCCAAATTATAGGAATTATAGCCTTGAGTCGCCCCCCTCCCGCAACAGTTTCCTGACCGGCTTGCCTTGTACAAGCCGTAGGGCCGCCGATAGGGTCGACTCCATGCAATCGCTCCGGAGCCGAATGCGGTGATCGGTTTCTTTGACCGCCTGTCCCGCCCCCTGATGCGCGCCCTCGACCCGGAGGATGCGCATACGCTGGCGATCAAGGCCTTGCGCTATGTGCCGCTGCCGCGGCAAGCCGCCGACCCCCGCGCGCTCGCCGTGCGTGCCTTTGGGCTCAATATTCCCAATCCGGTCGGGCTCGCCGCCGGCTTCGACAAGAACGCGCAGGTTCCCGACGCGCTGCTGCGGCTCGGTTTCGGCTTTGTCGAGGTCGGCACGGTCACCCCGCTGCCGCAGGCCGGCAATCCGCGTCCGCGCCTGTTCCGGCTCGAGTCCGATGAGGGCGTCGTCAACCGGCTCGGCTTCAACAACGAGGGCGCGGCGGCGGTGCTCCGGCGGCTGGCCGCGCGCGGCAACGAGGGCGGTATCGTCGGGGTCAATATCGGCGCCAACCGCGACAGCGCCGACCGCATCGGCGACTATGTGCGGCTGATCGAAACTTTCGCGCCGGTCGCCAGCTATTTCACCGTCAACGTTTCCTCGCCCAACACGCCCGGCCTGCGCAACTTGCAGCAGGCCAAGGCGCTCGATGAATTGCTCGCCCGCGTGGTCGACGCGCGCGAACGGGTGCGCCCGCACGCAGGACCCACGCCGGTGCTGGTCAAGATCGCGCCCGATCTGACGCTGTCCGATCTCGACGACGCGGTCGGCATCGCGCGCAAGCATCGCCTCGATGGCATGATCGTCGGCAACACCACGGTTGCGCGGCCGAGCGCGCTGCGCGAACGCGACAAGGCCAAGCAGGCGGGCGGGTTGTCGGGGCGGCCACTGTTCAAGTTGTCGACCCGCATGCTGGCGGAAACCTTCGTGCGCGCGGAAGGCGCGTTCCCGCTGATCGGCGTCGGCGGCATCGACTCCGGCCCGACCGCCATCGCCAAAATCAAGGCGGGCGCGAGCCTGCTGCAGCTCTACACCGGTCTGGTCTACCGCGGCATCGGCCTGGTGTCGGAGATCAAGGCGGACCTCTTGGCGGCGATCAAGCGCGGTCACCGCGATTCATTGGCGTCCATGGTCGGCGCGGATGCTGCGGATATGACGGCGGAGAGTTGGCCAGCGTAATTTATCCGCTCATTCCTGCGTAAGCGGGAATCCAGAGCAGATTAAGAACTGGGTCCCCGCTTGCGCGGGGACGAACGGAATTACTTTCCGCGCGGCGCGTTGACCACGCGCATGAGAATCCAGATCGGGATCACGATCACCGCGCCGAGCAGGAAATAGCGCCAGATCCAGCGGAACGCGTCGAAGCCCATGTTCCAGATCGAGCGGATCAGCCGCTCCACGCTGCGCACGATGTCGAACGGATCGAGCCCGAGCGCCGCCAGCACGACGCCGACCAGGATCGAGACCAGCACCAGGCGTGCCAGCACCGCCAGCGGCGAACCGCCGAAAACCTTGGTCATAGCGTCGTTGGCCATGGGCGCCTCTTTTGGGGTGATCTGATCCTGGATCATGATGGCAGCCTATCACATTGCGGCACACGGCTGTCAGATATGCCTTAGAATCGCACAATGGAAGCCACAACCGCCTTCGACCGCACCGATGCCGCGCCGCCGCTGCCGGACGTATTCGCGCGCTGGTTCGCCGGCCGCGGCTGGACGCCGCGCGCCGCACCAGCTTGAATTGCTGGCCAAAGCGCGGGCCGGGCGCTCGGTGCTGCTGATCGCGCCGACCGGCGGCGGCAAGACGCTGGCCGGCTTTCTGCCGACGCTGGTGGAGTTGCATGAGCGAACTTTAACGCGCAGCCGGCGCGTTCCCGTCCCCCCGCGAAGCGGCGGGGAGGGGTTAGGGGTGGGGGGCGTCTCACATCGCGCCGCCGTTCCCCCCACCCCCGACCCCTCCCCACCATTCGCCGCGCGAATGGGGAGAGGGGAGCAGAAAGGCCTGCACACGCTCTATATCTCGCCGCTCAAGGCGCTGGCGGTGGACATCGCGCGCAACCTGGAAATCCCGGTGAAGGAAATGGGCCTGGCCGTGCGACTGGAGACCCGCACCGGCGATACGCCCGCGTCCAAACGCCAGCGCCAGCGCCGCTACCCGCCCGACATTCTGCTCACCACGCCGGAACAAGTCGCGCTGCTGCTGGCATCGGCCGACGCGCCCTATCTGTTCGGCACGCTGCAGCGTGTGGTGCTCGACGAATTACATTCGCTGGTGACATCCAAGCGCGGCGATCTGCTGTCGCTCGGCCTGGCGCGGCTGTTCGCGCTCGCGCCGCACATCACCACCGTCGGCCTGTCGGCCACCGTGGCCGAGCCGGAGGACCTCTGCCGCTATCTGGTGCCGCAGCCGCCGGCCGGCCAGGCGCGCGCCGATCTGTTGGTGGCGCAAGCGGGCGCGCAGCCGCAGGTCAGCATGCTCGACACCGCAGAGCACTTGCCGTGGGCCGGACATTCGGCCCGTCACGCGCTCGGCGAAATCTATCAACTCATCAAGTCGCACAAGACCACGCTGGTGTTCGTCAACACCCGCAGCCAGGCGGAATATCTGTTCCAGGCGCTGTGGCAGGGCAACGACGACAATCTCGCCATCGCTCTGCATCACGGCTCGCTCGACGTGGCGCAGCGCCGCAAGGTCGAAGACGCCATGGTGGCCGGCAAATTGCGCGCCGTGGTGTGCACATCGTCGCTCGATCTCGGCATCGACTGGGGCGACGTCGATCTCGTCATCAATGTCGGCGCGCCGAAAGGCGCCTCGCGGATTCTTCAGCGAATCGGGCGCTCGAATCACCGGCTCGACGAGCCGTCGCAGGCGGTGCTGGTGCCCGCCAACCGCTTCGAGGTGCTGGAATGCCGCGCGGCCATCGATGCGGTGGCGGAAAACGCGCAGGACACGCCGCCCTTGCGCAGCGGCGCGCTCGATGTTCTGGCCCAGCACATTCTCGGCCGCGCGGTCGGCGCGCCATTTCTTTCCGATGAACTCTTCGCCGAGGTGCGTCAGGCTGCGCCCTATGCGGGCCTTGCCCGCGCCGATTTCGACGCGGCGGTCGATTTCGTCGCCACCGGCGGCTACGCGCTGAAAGCCTACGAACGCTTCGCCAAGATCCGGCAAGATACAAAACATGGCAAGGACGGCCGCTGGCGCATCACCCATCCGCGCGTGGCGCAGCGCTACCGCATGAATGTCGGCACCATCGTGGAAGCCGACATGCTGAAAGTGCGGCTGATGCGCTCGCGCGCCGGCCGCGCCATGATCCCGCGCGGCGGACGGTTGCTCGGCGAAGTCGAGGAATATTTCATCGAGACGCTCACCGCCGGCGATACTTTCGTGTTTGCCGGCGAAATTCTCAAATACGAGGCGCTGGTCGAAGACGAAGTCTATGTCTCGCGCTCGAGCGCCACCGATCCGAAAGTGCCGGCCTACGAAGGCGGCAAGTTTCCGCTCTCGACCTATTTGGCCGCGCGCGTGCGGGCGATCCTCGCCGACAGCCGCGCCTGGCGCGCGCTGCCGCAACAGGTGCGCGAATGGCTGGAAATTCAAGCGTGGCGCTCGCTGCTGCCGAAACCCGGCGATCTCTTGGTCGAGACCTTTCCGCGCGCCGCCAAACATTACCTGGTCTGCTATCCGTTCGAGGGCCGGCTCGCGCATCAGACGCTCGGCATGCTGCTCACGCGCCGGCTGGAGCGCTTAGCGATGAAGCCGCTCGGCTTCGTCGCCAATGAATATGCGCTTGCCGTGTGGGGCCTGGGCGACCTGGCCTTGCACATCGCGCGCGGCGAACTGTCGCTCGCAGATTTGTTCGACCAGGACATGCTGGGCGACGACCTGGAGGCCTGGCTCGCCGAATCCGCGCTGATGAAACGCACCTTCCGTTCCTGCGCGATCATCGCCGGGCTGATCGAGCGGCGCTTTCCGGGCGAGGAGAAATCGCGCCGCCAGCTCACGATTTCCACCGACCTCGTCTACGATGTGCTGCGCAAGCACCAGGCCGACCACGTCCTGCTGCGCGCGGCGCGCGCCGATGCGGCCAGCGGACTGCTCGACATCAAGCGGCTCGGCGAAATGCTCTCGCGCATCCAAGGCCGAATCGTCCATAAAGCGCTCGACCATGTCTCGCCGCTGGCGGTTCCGGTGATGCTGGAGATCGGGCGCGAGACGGTCTATGGCGAAGCGGCGGACGCGCTGCTGGCGGAAGCCGCCGACGAACTGGTGAAGGAGGCGATGCGGTGAGTTTTTCTCCCGCTCATTCCCCGCGCAAGCGGGAATCGCAGAGCAAAAAAGCACTGGGTCCCCGCTTGCGCGGGGACGAGCGGGCTACATTGTCTCCGTGGTCAATGTGGCCCTTATCGCCGATCCCGATGGCGCGCTGTACTGGCCGGAGCAGGGCCTGCTCGCGGTTGCCGATCTGCATCTGGAAAAAGGTTCGAGCTTCGCCGCGCGCGGCCAATTGCTTCCGCCCTACGATACCGCGGCGACGCTGGCGCGCCTCGCCCGCCTGATCGCTCGCTATGCGCCGCGCTGCGTGGTGGCGCTGGGCGACAGCTTCCATGACGGCGGCGGGCCGGCGCGGCTGGCCGACAGCGACCGCGACAATTTGCACAGCCTGCAGCGTGGCCGCGATTGGCTCTGGCTCACCGGCAACCACGACCCCGAACCGGCGGAGAATATCGGCGGCGCATTCCAGGCGGCGCTTACGATCGGTGACGTGACCTTCCGTCATTGGCCGGCAGGCAGCCCGGGCGAAATCGCCGGCCATCTGCACCCGGTTGCGCGCGTGGCGCATCGCGGCCGTGCGGTCAGCCGGCGCTGCTTCGCGGCGGACGCCACGCGCATGGTGATGCCGGCCTTCGGCGCCTTCACCGGCGGGCTCAATGTGCGCGACGCCGCTTTCGCCGACCTGTTCGGCACGCTCGAATTCACCGCGCATATGCTGGGCGAAGACCGGCTCTATGCCTTCGCCGCCAAGCGCTGTCTGCCGGACTAGCGACCGCTTGTCAGCGCAAATCCGCCGCATGTTGACAGTTGGCTCAAGTAATGCAGAGCGCTCTGCGATACAGAGTACAGCGATAGGAGCCGAACATGAGCCTTTCCCCGCAAGATGCGGCGGCGGCATTGCACGATATCCAAGCGGCCGAACGGCGCAGTGCGACCCTGCATGGCTATCGGCAGGGGGCGCCTCATCTCATTCTGTGGGGCGTATTGTGGGCACTCGGCTATGGCCAGACCGACCTGCGGCCGGCCTACGCCCAGACCATTTGGGCCGTCGTCACCCCGATCGGGGATCGTTGCCGGCTTCGTCATTTTGCGCGCGGCCCGCAGCGGCGAAAAGCGTATCGACGCTTGGCGTTACGGCGCGGTGGCGGCGACCTTGTGCGCGTTCTTCTTCGCCACATTCTATGTCATGGCGCCGGTCAGCGGCCGCCAGGTCGGCGCTTTCATTCCGCTGTTCGTTGCCACCGTTTATGCCCTGGCGAGCGTCTGGCTCGGTTGGCGTTACGCCATTGCCGGCATCGCGGTTGCGATCCTCACGCTCGCGGGCTTTGCGTTGCTCCGCCAGCACTTTCCGCTGTGGATGGCCGTTGTCGGCGGCGGCGCGCTGATCCTCGCCGGGCTCTGGCTCAGGCGGGTTTAAGATGAGCCGGGCCAACGACGTCATCCATCAGCAGACCCGTCTGCGCATCATGGCGACGCTCAATGCGCTGCCCGACGGCAAACTTTTGGAATTCACCCGGCTCAAGGCGATCATAAAGGCCACCGACGGCAATCTCGGCGCCCATCTCGCGACATTGGAAAGCGCCGGCTACATCGCGGTGGAAAAGGATTTCGCCGATAAAAAGCCGCGCACCCGGATGGCGATCACGCGCGCGGGCCGCGAGGCGTTTGCCCAGCATGTCGGTTATCTGCGCGATATGGATCGTGCGCAAAAAAGTTGGCCGTCAATCTTTTCTGAACACGACGCTGCCGAACCAGCCGATGGCGAGCGCCATCAGCGCGGTGGCGAGGCCGTAGAACAGGCCGTAATCGCGGGCGGCGTCGGCGACATATTGCTCGAGGCCGGCCTTGATCACTTCCAGCGCCGAATTGGTGCGCGCCACCATGGCGCCGCCGGCGAACAGTTCGACGTCGATCGCGTAGCTGCCGTTCGGCGCGTTGGCCGGCAGCGGGATCGCGGCGCGGAACACGGTCGGTGTCAGGAAGGTCACCGCGCTGGCGGATTCGCGGTAAAGCCCCTGCTGGTTTTCCAGCTGCACGAACGCGACCCGGAACGGATCGTCGCGCACCGTGTCGGCGATGTCGGGGCCGATATGCTGCGGCAGCAGAAAATTGTCGAGCCCGATCTGCAGTTGCCGCAGCACATCCGGGCGGGCGATTTCGGCGACCGGCCGGTTGCTCAGCACGGCGAGATAGGACGGCACCCGCACGAATTCACGCGAGTCGACATTGACCCAGATGCCCAGCACCCGCTCCTTGCGCCGCGTGCGCAGCGTCTGGCGCGGCCCGGTCACCGTGACCACCAGATCGTAGGCCGGGCGCAGCGCGGTCTTGCCGGCGTCGGGCTCGACGGTGCCGAACAGCACCAGATTCTCGCCGACGAAATTCGAGGTGACCGCCACCCGGTGGTTCGACAGCGACACCACTAGCCGTTCGGCCAGGGCGGGCCGGGCGCCGCCGGCCGCCAGCATGAGCACGAGCATGAGAGCAAGCCGCCGCATCACTCGCCCCCCAGTTGACGAATCGAGAACAAGTTGACGGGCTGCGCCACCAACTCATAGGCAAAGCGCAGGCCGACCGCGAGCACCAGGAGGCCGAGCAGCAGGCGCAGCCATTCACTGCGCATGTTCTGCCCGGCGCGCACGCCGAACTGGGCGCCGATCACCCCGCCGACCATCAGGATCAGCGCCAGCATGGCGTCGACCAGATGGTCGGCCGCCGCATGCATGACGATCGCCGTTATCATGGTCACCAGCGTCAGCATCATCGAGGTGCCGATCACCGTCACCGTGGGCACCCGCAGCAGATAGATCA
Organism: uncultured Alphaproteobacteria bacterium; assembly: GCA_963789455.1. Lineage (GTDB taxonomy): Bacteria > Pseudomonadota > Alphaproteobacteria > Rhizobiales > Xanthobacteraceae > Pseudolabrys. The sequence continues at coordinate 140,999 of CAWBLD010000010.1, forward strand.
ACATCGGCACCAGCATAAAGCCGCCGCCGACGCCGAGCACGGCGCCGAGAAAACCGATGATTCCCCCTATCACCCATACCGGAATGACCGAGACGTAGATGCGCGAACGCTTGAACCGTAGTTTCAGCGGCAGGCGGTGAATCCAGGTATGGCTGCCGGGCCGGCGCCGGTCGGCGCGCCCGCCATGGCGGGCGCGATTGATGGCTTGCAGGCCCTCGGTCATCATCAACACGCCGACGACGCCGAGCAGGATCACGTAGGAGAGCCCGATCATCAGGTCCAACTGGCCGGCGGAGCGCAGCAGCGTGAACAGCCAGACGCCGATCAGCGAGCCGGTGATGCCACCGATCAAAAGCATCATGCCGAGCAGGGGGTCGATCGTGCCGCGCCGCCAATGGACCAGGAAGCCGGAGAACAGCGCCGCGGCGATTTGCGGCGAGACGCTGGCGACCGCCACCGCCGGGGAGATGCCGATGAAGATCAGCAGCGGCGTCAGCAGGAAGCCGCCGCCGATGCCGAACATGCCGGAGAGGAAGCCGACCGCCAGCCCCATCGCCAGCACGAGGAAGACGTTTACAGACAGGTCGGCAATTGGAAGATAAATCTGCAAGTGGCTCGTCCGGTGTTTGCGGCCAATGCGCCGCTTAACCGGTCCGCGCTGGCGACAGGTTTTACCTTGCGGTCAACGTCACGTCTTGCGGATCTGGCAGCGACTCTGGACCAGAGGTCATAACGATCTTAGCGAGGAACGGACGCGCGATCACCCTTTTAGGCGATCAGGCGCGCTTGTTCACCGTTTTCCCACCTGGAACGTGCCGAGCGATAGCGGCCCGGGCGGCCGCGCCTTTGCGCGCGGCAGCGGCGCGCCGGCGGTGCGATCCCAGCCGCCCGGCGGCGCCGGCACGACGGTGGCTGCGGCCGGCTGCGGCTCGGCCACGAAGGCCGTTACCGTTTGTTGGGCGGCGGCCAGCGCGGGCGCGTCCATTTGGGCGGCGATGTCGTCGCGCTTCTTGGCGGATTCCTTGTCGCCCTGGGCGGCGGCCAGCGCGAACCACTTGTAGGCTTCGGCATAATTCTTGGCGGTGCCGAGGCCGCGCGCGCACAGGACGCCGAGATTGTACTGGCTGTCGGCAATCCCGTGTTGCGCGGCCTTCCGGAACCATTGCACGGCGGTGCCATAGTCGGGCTTGCCGTCAATGCCTTCGGCATAGAGCACGGCGAGGTTATGCATCGCCTTGCTGTTGCCCTTGGCGGCGGCCGCGAGATAGAGCCGGCGGGCCTGCAGGAGGTCCTTCTTCACGCCCAGGCCCTTTTCCAGCAGGCTGGCGTAGCGGAATTGCGCCGGCGTCAGGCCCTTGCTGGCCGCGCGCTCGTACCAACGCGCCGCTTCTTCCAAGTCGGCCGGCACACCGCGCCCTTCGGCGAAGCGCACGGCCACCTCGTAGGCGGCGGCGGCATCGCCGGCGATGGCCGCACTGCGCAGGCGGGATCCGCCGATGGCGATCGGCAACTGCGCGTCCGGCTGCGTTGAGGGGGCTGCCGGCCGCGCCGCTTGGCTGTTGTCGGTCGAGCGCGATATCGACCCGGTGACGTCGCCCTTCGATTCGATCGTCGGCGGATCGAATAGGGACGGCGTCGATAGCGGGGTCTGGTTCAAGCCTTGCGGCGGCGTGATCACGGTCGCCGTGCTGCTGCTCGGTGCCGCCAGCGGCGGCATGGCCGGCATTTGGGGCAGCGCGAGTGGGTTTGTGGTGACGCTGCCGGTCTGCTCCGGTGCGGCGTCTTTTATCGCCGCCGCGGTCTTGCTGATGTGCGCAGCGGGGGATTCGGCCATCCGGGTTTTGGATTTTCCGAGGCCGAACACATTGCCGGCGATCTGAATCGATCCGACTACGATGGCGATGATGCTGGCGGCGACGAACAGCGACTTGACCCGCTTCGCTATCTTGGTGCGCAGCGACGGGCTCTCGGATCCGTAGGCCGCGGCCGGCTCCGGGCGCGGCGAGCGGGCGCCCGGTTCCTGTGCCGCCGCCTGAGCGGCGCGGCGGGCGGCAGCGATGAAGCTGGATTTGCCGCCGGAAGCGGCGGCGGGCTGGCTGCCGGCAAGGGCGGCTTCCGAGGCGGCAATGCGCGCGGCCGGATTGGCCGGTGGTCCGGAGCCGGGCTCGAGCGGCCGATCGGCCGGCAGGTCGGTATCGGCCGGCAACAAGCGGTGAGGCGCGGCCTGCGGCGGTGTGGGAGTTGCGGCTGCCGCAGCCGGGGCGTCGCCGACCAGGCGGACAGCGACCTTGCCAACCGGCTGGCTGAACGGGGCGGCGCTATCGGCTGCGCTGCCCGGGCGCGCTTCGCTGCGAATATCCTTTTCGATCATGGCGAGACGATCGACGACGTGGCCGAGCGTGCCGTGCACCGCTTCGAGCGCATCCTGGGTGCGGGCGATGTCTTGCTTGAGGTCGTCGACTGCTGGCGCGTCTTGAGCGCGCAAGCCGCCGGCATCCTTGTTGGTCCGCATCTCCTCGATGTGGACCAGCAGATCGGCCAGGCCGCGCTCGATCGAATCCAGATGGCCGAGCCGGGAATCGGAGGCGTCCAGCTTTTCCACCAGTTGGACGATGCGGCCCTCGAGATGGCCGAAGGCGTCGCCGTTACCGGTGGAATTCTGCATCCGGGCGATCTCGTCGGCGAGCGCCTGCACCTGGGCGGCAAGCCCCTGCACGGTCTCGTCGGCGGCGATATGGCTGGCCATTTCGCGCAGCGTGGTAATGGCGCCATCGAGTTGCGCCAGCGTCGCCGGGTCTTTTTGCGCGGTGATGAGATCGATCCTGTGCGCGAGTCCGGCCATGGCGTCGTTGAACCCGGCCAGATTTTCCATCAGTTGGACGATGCGGCCTTCGAGATGGTCGACGGCATCGCCGCTGCTGCGCGGGTTCTGCATCTGCTCGATCTTGGCGGCGAGCGATTCCAGCAGGGCTTCCAGCCGCGGCGGCACCGTTGCGCTGCTTTGTTCGCGCTCGGCCAGCGCCTCGGAGAACGCGGCCACGCGCTGTTCGAGATGGTTGACCGCATCGCCATAGCCGCCGGCGCTGGCCATGGCCTCGATCTTCTCGCCGAGCGCCTGCACCTGGGCGGCGAGCCCCTGCACGGCCTCGTTGGAGGCGATATGGGTGGCCATTTCGCGCACCGTGGTGACGGCGTTTTCGAGTTGCGCCAGCGTCGCCGGGTCTCTTTGCGCGACGATAAGATCGAGCCTGTGCGCGAGCCCGGCCAATGCGTCGTTGTAGCCGACCAGGTTTTCCGCCGGCGTCAGTCCGCGCAGTGCGTCACGCACTTCAGCCAAGCCGTGCTCGATGCCGCCGAGCGCGTGAGCGTCGACGCCGGCATGGCGGCCTTCCGCGATGCGCTCATTGAGATCCTGGATCTGCCTTTCGATGGCCTCGATGGCGTGGCGCGGCATGGCTTCATTGAACATGCGGCCGATCTCGCCGAGCTCCTCGCGCAGCGCATTGATGGCTTGCTCGACGCCCGGCGTGCGCAGCGTCTCGATCTGATCGGTGATTTTGTGAAGCTGGTCCTCCAGGCCCGACAGGTCCTGCGCCGGCAAGGGCACGGCCGCAGCGACAGGCGCCGGCGCAGACTCAGACGCAGGCGTAACGCGCAGGCACGGGGGCGGCAACAGCCGCCGCCGCTTGCGGATGGTGCCGCGGCGGGGCGGCATGGCCATTGAGCGCGCGCTGGCGGGTGGCGATTTCGGCGACGGCGCGCTCGAGGCTCGGCGGCAACTGAATGCTCGGCATCGCCTGCGGCGTCATCGGGGGCGGCGCCGGATACGACACGCTGACGCGTTGAGCGGAGCTCATCGCGGCTGCGCTTTGGTGCGTAGGCGTCCGGCCCGCTGCGTGCGAGCTGCTCGATGCGCCGGGTGAGCTCGTCGAGCCGCTCGGTCACCGTGGCGCCGCTGCCGCTGGAATTCTCGCCGGCATTCGCGGGCGCTTGTACGCCTTGCTGTCCGGCCTGTTGGATGATCACGGAGTCGAGCCATTCGCCCAACGACATGCCCGATCGGCGCGCCGCTTCTTTCGCGGTCGCGCGGGCCTCCGGCCGTAACCCATTCACACTCCACGGGACGCCAAATTTCATTGCTCGCACCCACATTCGAGGTGGAGGCGAAGAAGCCGCATGGGCTCTCCGTGGAACCGGCACACGTTAACGGCGGGTAGATACCGGTGCGGTCCGCAATCCTCTGCACGACTTTTTGCCGGTTAGGGTAAATACGGAGTTAAGGATTGGCCGAAGTATCGGAATTTGCCTCCGGTTCTCGGCCGCAGCGGCGGTAGCCGGCGGCTTAACGGGGCTGTAAACCGGTTGCGCCATGCTCCATCGCGGGCCGTGCCGGCGCAATTTGGGGAAAACCGCGGCCATTCTTGCACTGGTCGCATCCGGTCAATAGTTAGCGAGTCATTAACGGCGCGCGGCGCCACGGCAGGACGCCGGGAGGGACTGATGCCGATCTACAAGGCCCCCGTCGACGATGTGTTGTTCTTGTTGAACGACGTCTTCCATCTCGACCGCTACGGCAATCTGCCGGGCTTCGGCGACGCCTCGCCCGAACTGGTGGAGGCGATCCTGCGCGAGGCGGCCAGGTTCAGCGAAGAGGTCCTGACCCCGCTCAACCGCGTTGGCGATCGCGAAGGCTGCACCCGCCATGCCGACGGCAGCGTCAGCACGCCGGCCGGCTTCAAGGAGGCCTTCAAGCAACTGGTCGAAGGCGGCTGGATCGGCATCTCGGCGCCGCAGGAATTCGGCGGCCAGGGCCTGCCGGCGACCATGACGACGATCGTCAACGAGTTCCTCTGCTCGGCCAACCAGGCCTTCGCCATGTATGCCGGCCTCACGCAGGGCGCCATCGCCGCGCTGCTCGAGCACGCCGCGCCGGAGCTGAAGGCGAAATATCTGCCGAAGATGGTGGAAGGCGTCTGGACCGGCACCATGAATCTGACCGAGCCGCATTGCGGCACCGATCTCGGCTTGTTGCGCACCAAGGCGGTGAAACAAAGCGACGGCAGCTACAAGATCACCGGCACCAAGATTTTCATCTCCGCCGGCGAGCACGATATGGCCGAGAACATCGTCCACCTTGTGCTGGCCCGCATCGAAGGCGCGCCCGCCGGCACCAAGGGTATCTCGCTGTTCGTGGTGCCGAAGGTTACGGTCAAGGACGACGGCTCGCTTGGCGAGCGCAACGGCGTCAGCTGTGGCTCGATCGAAGAGAAGATGGGCATCCACGGCAATTCCACCTGCGTGATGAATTACGATGGCGCCACCGGCTGGCTGGTGGGCGAGGAGAACCGCGGGCTCAACGCCATGTTCACGATGATGAACGAGGCGCGCCTCGGGGTCGGCGTGCAGGGGCTGGCGCAATCGGAAGTCGCCTATCAGAACGCCGCGCTCTACGCCAAGGAACGCCTGCAGGGCCGCGCGCTCACCGGCGCCAAATATCCCGACAAAGCGGCCGATCCGATCATCGTGCATCCGGACGTACGCCGCACGCTGCTGACGATCCGCGCCTTCAATGAGGCCAGCCGCGCGCTGCTGATCTGGACCTCGCTCAAGGGTGACGTCGCGCGGCGCTCCGAGGACGACAAGGAACGCCAGAGCGCCGATGATTACATGGGCCTGCTCACGCCGGTGGTCAAAGGCGTGCTGACCGATACCGGTTTTGCCAACACGGTGATGGCGCAGCAGATGTTCGGCGGCCACGGCTACATCGCCGAGCACGGCATGGAGCAGTTCGTGCGCGATGCGCGCATCGCCATGATCTATGAAGGCGCCAACGGCATCCAGGCGCTTGATCTGGTCGGCCGCAAGCTCGGCAAGGACGGCGGCCGCGCGTTGATGGCGTTCCTCAATGAGGTCGGCGGCTTCATCAAGGAAAAAAGCGCCGACGAGGCAATGAAGCCGTTTGTGACGCTGCTCGGCGTTTCGCTCGGCCATCTGCAACAGGCGTCCATGTGGTTCATGCAGAACGCGCTGGCCAAGCCCGACAATGCCGGCGCCGGCGCCACCGATTACATGCACCTGTTCGGGCTGGTGGCGCTCGGCTACATGTGGGCGCGGATTGCCGAAGCCGCGTTGGCGAAGTCCGGCAACGGCGTCGAGCCTGCGATGAAAGGCAAGCTCGTCACCGCGCGCTTCTTCATGGAGCGCATGCTGCCGGAGACGGCGGCGCATTTCGCCCGCATCCAGGCCGGCGCCGGCTCCACGATGGAATTGCCGGACGAGGCGTTCTAATTCGGCTACACGCTTCGCGCGCTTTGTGGCCTATGCGAACGCCGGACGGCGCGACGAGCGCAGCAGCAGCCAGGTCGCGATCGATACATTCAACAGGTTCCAGCCGAGCCCGTTGAGGAACGCCGCCTGGTAGGAGCCGGTGAGGTCGAAAATCGCGCCGGACATCCAGCCGCCCAGCGCCATGCCGATCAGGGTCGCCATCAGCACCAGGCCGACGCGGGTGCCGGCTTCCCGCGGCGGAAAATATTCGCGCACGATGATGGCGTAGCTCGGCACGATGCCGCCCTGGAACAGGCCGAACAGCGCCGAGATCACGTAGAGCGAGGTAAGCCCGTCGAAGAACAGATAGAGGAACAGCGCGCTTCCTTGCAGCACCGAGCCCAGCAGCAGCGTGCGCACGCCGCCGATGCGGTCGGCGATGACGCCGGAGACCAGCCGGCTGACGATGCCGAAGCCGAGCATCATCGACAGCATCTCGGCGCCGCGGGCGGCGCCGTAGCCGAGGTCGCCGCAATAGGCGACGATGTGCACCTGCGGCATCGACATCGCCACGCAGCAGGCGATGCCGGCGATGCACAGCAGCACTTGCAGCGTGACGGCCGAGAACGGCAAGGCGGCTTGCCGAAGCGCCGCCGACTGCCCGGCGGCCTCGGTGTGATGCGCCTGCATCCGCCGCCGCAGAAAAAAGGTGAGCGGCAGCATGCTGACGAGCACGAACAAGCCGATGCCGATATGGGTCGCGCGCCAGCCGTGCGCGGCGATGAAGTGCTGCACCACCGGCGGCCAGAACGTGCCGGCGAGATAATTGCCGGACGCCGCGATGGCGACGGCGATGCCGCGCCGGCGCACGAACCAATGCGACATGTCGGCGATCAGCGGCCCGAACGTGGCCGAGCAGCCGAACCCGATCAGCAGGCCATGGGCGATCGCCACCTGCCAGAGCGTGGCGGCATGGCCGGCCGCGACATAGCCGAGGCTGAGCGCCAGCGTCCCCAAGGCCAGCGGCACCGCGATGCCGAAGCGGTCGGCAAGCCGGCCCATGACCACGCCGCCGCCGGCGAAGCCGAGCATGGCGAGCGTATAGGGCAGCGCGGCGTCTGCCCGATCGACCCCGAAATCGGCCTGGATCGCGGGCAGGGCCACCACCACCGACCACATCCCGACCCCGCCGATGCTGCTCAGCAGCACGGCAACGCCCAGCCGCAGCCAGGCTTTGGCGGAATCGGTCGGATCCGGCTCGGCCCGGCCGGCGGTATGCGCTGCGGTCACGGCGATAATGTTCCCGGCAGTTGCGGCGCTTGCTCGTAACATTCCGCCGCCGCCGCGGCCAGTTGTCGGGCGGCCAGGGCCGCCCCGTTCCTTATAATTATTCTAAGCTACTGAAAATAAAAGCATGTTTCTCTTGATTTAAATCAGGGAATATCCCAGTTGAAAGTGGGAATGATTATCAGACGCAGAACTCAGGACGTAGCCATGGCCCACATCAATCCAACGCTAGATGCCGAGCATCGCTTGCCATTGGGCCTGGCGCGCCGGGGATTCCAGGGCCGTATCCACACCATCGCGGCGGCCGATACGCCATCGGGCATCCCGGCGGCGGAGCTCGAACGGCGTCTGCTCGAGCTGGGATTTGTCGAAGGCGCCCTCATCGAAATCCTGCATGAAGGGCTGGTCGGCCGCGATCCCATCGCGGTGCGGGTCAACGATGCCACGATTGCGCTGCGCCGGCGCGAGGCGATGGCGATTCTCGTAACCTGATCGGATCGATCGCTATGAGTGCGGCGACCGAACCGAATCTTTGGCATTTCGCTCTCGTCGGAACGCCGAACAGCGGCAAGACCGCGCTGTTCAATGCGATCACCGGCAGCCGGCAGAAAGTCGCCAACTATCCCGGCGTCACCGTCGAGCGCAAAGCCGGCATCATCCAGACGCCGGCCGGCCATCGCGTCAATCTGACCGATCTGCCCGGAACCTATTCGCTGCGCGGCCGCAGCCCCGACGAAGAGATCACGCGCGATATCGTGCTCGGCCGCTTCGCCAGCGAGGCGCCGCCCGACCTGCTGCTTTGCGTTGCCGATGCCACCAACCTGCGCGTCGCGCTGCGCTTGGTGCTTGAATTGAAGCAGGTCGGCTGCCCGCTGATGCTGGTGCTCAATATGATCGACATCGCGCGCCGCCGCGGCATCGATATCGATCTCGATCGGCTGTCAAAGGAACTCGGCGTGCCGGTGGTCACGTCGATCGCGGTGCGTCGTGGCGGCATCGAAGATCTGCTGAAGCGTTTGGACGAAGTGATCGCGACCTACAAGCACGCGAACGCCGCCAGCACCTGGAAACCGCCGACCTCGTCCGATCTGCGGGCCGCGCAGCGCGAGGCCGATCGCATCATCCGCGCCGCGGTCGGCACGCCGACGCGGCCGGACACGCTGACCGCGCGGGTGGATGCCGTGCTGCTGCATCCGGTTGCGGGTCTGGTGATCCTGCTCTGCGTTCTGTTCGTCATGTTCCAGGCGGTGTTCGCCTGGGCGCAGCCGTTGATGGATCTCATCTCCGCCGGCTTCGCTGCGCTGGGGGGCTTGGCGCATGAAACGATTCCCGCCGGCCTGTTGCAGAGCTTCATCCAGAACGGCGTCATCTCCGGCGTCGGCAGCGTGATCGTCTTCCTGCCGCAGATCCTGATCTTGTTTCTGTTCATCCTGCTGTTGGAAGACTTCGGCTACATGGCGCGCGCGGCGTTCCTGATGGACCGCATCATGGGCGGCGCGGGCCTGCACGGCCGCGCCTTTATCCCGCTGCTGTCGAGCTTCGCCTGCGCCATTCCGGGCATCATGGCGACCCGGGTGATCGACAACCGGCGCGACCGGTTGACCACCATCCTGGTCGCGCCGCTGATGACGTGTTCGGCCCGCATTCCGGTCTATACGCTGATTATTTCCGCGTTCGTCCCGGACCGGCCGGTCTGGGGCTGGGTCGGATTGCAGGGACTGGTGATGTTCGGTCTCTACGCCGCCGGGATCGCCAGCGCGCTCGCCGTATCATTCGTCGCCAATCATTTCTTCTGGCGCGAGAATACGACGCCGCCCTTCATGCTCGAATTGCCCGACTACAAGTTGCCGCGCGTGCGCAGCGTCGCCATCGGCGTCTACACGCGCGCCATGATGTTCCTCAAGCGCGCCGGCACCACGATTTTTTCGATGATGGTGCTGATCTGGTTTCTGGCGTCGTTTCCGCGCCCGCCATTGGGCGCGACCGAGCCGGCCATCAATTTCAGCCTGGCCGCCCTGATCGGCCGCTGGTTCGAGCCGGTCCTGGCGCCGGTCGGATTCAATTGGCAGATCAGCGTCGCTTTGGTTCCCGGCATGGCGGCGCGCGAGGTGGCGGTGGCGGCGCTCGGCACCGTCTACGCCATCGAGGGCGGCAAGGAGGCGGCGGAACAGATCGGCCAGGCGCTCGCCAGCAAGTGGAGCCTGGCGACCGCGCTGGCGCTGCTGGTCTGGTACATTTTCGCGCCGCAATGCGCTTCCACGCTGGCCGTCATCAAGCGCGAGACCGGCAGCTGGCGTTGGATGGCGGTGACCTTCGGCTACATGCTGGCGCTCGCCTATATCGCGGCTTTCGTCACCTACCATGTCGCGGTGGCGCTCGGCGCCGGGTAGCGCCGGGATCGGTACTCGCGCTATGGTGCGGCGCGAACGAGCGAGCAAACCAGCAAATGAATGCCCTCAACGTTCCACGGCCGGGGTGGATGAGCGAGGACCTCGTCCTGCTTGAAGAGCAGGCGCGGCGCTTCATCGCCGATGCATTCGTCCCCCATCTCGAGCGCTGGCACGAAGCCGGCATGTATGACCGCTCGGTGTGGAACAAGGCGGGCGAGGCCGGCCTGCTATGCGCATCGATGCCGGAGGAATATGGCGGCGCCGGCGGGACCTTCGCGCACGAGGCGGTGATCAACCGCGAATTCTCGCTCGCCGGCTTCGACACCTTCGGCGCGCCGCTGCATTCCGGGATCGTGGCGCCCTACATTCTGCATTACGGCACCGAGGAGCAGAAAAAGCGCTGGCTGCCCAAGCTCGCCACCGGCGAACTGGTCGGCGCCATCGCCATGACCGAGCCGGGCACCGGAAGCGATCTGCAGGGCGTGCGCACCAGCGCCAAGAAATCCGGCAACGGTTACGTGCTCAACGGCTCCAAGACCTTCATCACCAACGGCCAGCACGCCAATTTGATCATCGTGGTCGCCAAGACCGATCCGAAAGCCGGCGCCAAGGGCACTTCGCTGTTGGTGGTGGAAACCGACGACGCGCCCGGCTTCCGGCGCGGCCGCAAGCTCAAGAAGCTCGGCATGGACTCCGCCGACACGTCGGAATTGTTCTTCGAGGACGTCAAGCTGCCGGCGGAAAGCCTGCTCGGCACCGAGGAGGGGCAGGGCTTCTACCAGTTGATGAAGGAGTTGCCGCAGGAGCGCCTGATCGTCGCCGTGCATGCGGTGGCGATGATGGAGCGCGCGCTCGAACTCACCATCGATTACGTCAAGCAGCGCAAGGCCTTCGGCCGGACAATCATCGAATTCCAGAACACGCAGTTCGAGCTCGCCGAGTGCAAGACCGACACAACAATCGCCAAGGTGTTCCTCGACCATTGCATCGGCCAGCACGTCGAGGGCAAGCTCGACACCGTGACCGCCTCGATGGCCAAATACCGCCTCACCGATACGCAAGCCGAAGTGATCGACCGCTGCCTGCAATTGTTCGGCGGCTATGGCTATATGGACGAATACCCGATCTCGCGCCTCTACCGCGACGCGCGGGTGCTGCGCATCTATGCGGGAACGAACGAGATCATGAAGCTGCTCATTGCGAGAAGCCTGTAATGGCTGAATCTCGCGCCAAATTCAGCGTCATGGCCGGGCTTGTCCCGGCCATCCACGCCTTTACTTGAGGAAGTAAGATGTGGATGCCCGGCACAAGGCCGGGCATGACGACAGAGAAGTTGGAGACAAACGCATGCCCGACGCTTTCATTTACGATCACGTCCGTACCCCGCGCGGCCGCGGCAAGGCCGATGGCGCGCTGCACGAGGTGACTGCGCTCAATCTGGCGGCGCAGGCGCTTGGCGCGGTCAAGGACCGCAACGAGCTCGATCCCAAGATGATCGACGACGTGGTGCTGGGCTGCGTCGATCCGGTCGGCGAAGCGGGCGGCGACATCGCGCGCGCGGCGGCGCTGGCCGCCGGCTTCGGCGACGGCGTGCCGGGCATCCAGATCAACCGTTTCTGCGCCTCCGGCTTGGACGCGGTCAATTTCGCCGCCGCCGAAATCATGTCGGGCCAGCACCAGATGACCATCGGCGGCGGCGCCGAATCCATGAGCCGCGTCGGCATCGGCGCCGCGGGCGGCGCCTGGCCGGTCGATCCTTCGCTCGCGGTCAAGACCTACTTCCTGCCGCAGGGCATTTCCGCCGACCTGATCGCCACCAAATACGGCTTCTCGCGCGACGACGTCGACGCCTATGCGGTGGAAAGCCAAAAGCGCGCCGCCAAGTCCTGGGATGAGGGCCGCTTCAAGAATTCGGTGATGACCGTGCGGGACTGCAACGGCCTGCCGATCCTGGCGAAGGACGAGCACATGCGGCCGACCACTACGATGCAGACGCTGGCCGCGCTGCAGCCGTCCTTCGTGCAGATGGGCGAGATGGGCGGCTTCGACGCCGTCGCCGTGCAGCGCTATCCGGAAGTCGAGGCGATCAATCACGTGCACACGCCGGGCAATTCCTCCGGCATCGTCGACGGCGCCGCCGCCGTGCTGATCGGCAGCAAGGAAGCGGGCAAGGCGGCGGGCCTGAAGCCGCGCGCGCGCATCAAAGCCTTCGCCAATATCGGCTCGGAGCCGGCGATCATGCTCACCGGACCGATCCCGGTGACCGAGAAGGTGCTCAAGAAGGCCGGCATGGCGATCGGCGACATCGATCTGTTCGAGCTCAACGAGGCCTTCGCCTCGGTGGTGTTGCGCTACATGCAGGCGTTCGAGATTCCGCACGACAAGATCAACGTCAACGGCGGCGCCATCGCCATGGGCCATCCGCTCGGCGCCACCGGCGCGATGATCCTCGGCACCGTGCTCGACGAGCTGGAACGGCGCGATCTGTCGACCGCGCTGGTCACGCTCTGCATCGGCATCGGCATGGGCACGGCGACGATCATCGAACGAGTTTGAGTGTCGCCATGCCCAAGGTCGATATCGCCAAAGTGCCGGTGAAAAGCGGCAGCTTTTATCCCGCGCCGTTCCAGGCCGAGCACCAAGGCCGCCACAAGCAGGCGCTGGGCGACGCGGTCGGCCTCACCCAGTTCGGCGTCAATATTTCGCGCATCGAGCCGGGCAAATCGTCGGCGCTGCGGCACTGGCACGAGCAGGAAGACGAATTCATCTACATGCTGGAAGGTGAATTGGTGCTGATCGAGAACGATGGCGAGACCGTACTCAAAGCCGGCGACGCCGCCGGCTTCAAGGCCGGCAGCGGCGTGGCGCACAAACTGATCAATCGCTCCAAGCGCGACGCCGTCTATTTCGAGGTCGGCACCCGCGCCAGATCCGAGCGCGTGCATTATCCGGACGTCGATCTGGTGATGGAGCGCGACGACAAGGGCCGCCGCTATCTGCACAAGAACGGCGAACCATATCCGCCATAGGAGTTGAAGGTCATGCCGAATTTCAAATTCGAGGTCGATGCGGACGGCATCGCGCTGGTCACCTGGGAAATGCCCGGCCGCTCGATGAACGTCATCGACCTGGACCTGATCGCGGAGCTGTCCGGCGTCGTCGACAAAGTCGAATCCGACGCCGCCATCAAGGGCGCGGTGGTCACCTCCGCCAAGGACGCCTTCTGCGGCGGCGCCGATCTCACCATGTTGGAGCGCATGGGCGCGATCTATGCCGACATGGTGAAGACGAAAGGCGCGGAGGCCGCCGCCGGTTACGTGTTCGACGAGAGCCGCAAGCTGTCGCAGCTCTACCGGCGCATCGAGACCTGCGGCAAGCCCTGGGTCTGCGCGCTCAACGGCACGGCGATGGGCGGCGGCTTCGAGCTCGCGCTCGCCTGCCATCAGCGCATCGCCGCCGACAATCCGAAGACGCGGCTCGGCCTGCCCGAAATCAAGATCGGCCTGTTTCCCGGCGCCGGCGGTACCCAGCGCATCGCGCGCATGCTGCCGCCCGCCGACGCGCTGCAATATCTGCTGAAGGGCGACCAGCTCAAGCTCGACCGCGCCAAGACGATGAAGCTGATCGACGCGGTCGTCCCCGCGGCCGATCTGGTGAAGGCGGCGAAGGACTGGATCAAGGCCGGCGGCAAGGCGGTCAAGCCGTGGGACGAGAAGGGCTTCAAGCTGCCCGGCGGGCCGGTCTATTCCAAGGCCGGCATGATGACCTTCCCCGCGGCCAATGCGATCTACCGGCGCGAAACTTATGACAATTACCCGGCCGCGCGCGCGATTCTGCAGACCGTCTATGAAGGCCTGCAGGTCGACATGGACACCGCGCTGCGCGTGGAGTCGCGCTGGTTCGCCAAGATCCTGCGCTCGCCGGAAGCGGCCCACATGATCCGCTCGCTGTTCGTCTCCATGCAGGAGCTCAACAAGGGCGCGCGCCGCCCGGCCGGAGTGCCGGCGGCCAGCTTGAAGAAAATCGGCATCGTCGGCGCCGGCTTCATGGGCGCCGGCATCGCGCAGGTGAGCGCGGCCGCCGGGTTGCAGGTGGTGCTGATCGACCGCGACCAGGAGACCGCCGACAAGGGCAAGGCGGCCTTGCACAAGGCGCTCTCCGACCGCGTCAACAAAGGCCGCATGAAAAGCGCCGAGCGCGACGCGCTGCTCGCGCTCATTACGCCGACGCCGGACTATGGCGCCTTGAAGGATTGCGATCTGGTGATCGAGGCGGTGTTCGAGGACCGCAAGGTGAAATCCGACGTGATCGCGAAAATCCAGGCCGTGATCGGCGCCAACGCGGTGTTTGCCTCCAACACCTCGACCTTGCCGATCACCTCGCTCGCCGCCGAGTTCAAGGAGCCGCCGCGTTTCATCGGCCTCCATTTCTTCTCGCCGGTCGATCGCATGATGCTGGTCGAGATCATCCTCGGTAAGGAAACCGGCGACAAGGCGCTTGCCACCGCGCTCGATTACGTGCGCGCGATCCGCAAGACCCCGATTGTCGTGAACGACTCGCGCGGCTTCTACACCTCGCGCGTGGTCGGCACCTACATCCGCGAAGGCCATCTGATGCTGATGGAAGGCGTGCCGGCGGCGATGATCGAGAATGTCGGCCGCATGGCCGGCATGCCGGTCGGCCCGCTGTCGCTCAACGACGAGGTGGCGGTCGATCTGGCCTGGAAGATTCTCAAAGCCACCGAAGCCGATCTCGGCGCCAAGGCCATCGATCCGCGCCAGAAGGCGCTGCTGGAGGAGATGGTCGAAAAGCGCGGCCGCTTCGGCCGCAAGAACGGCAAGGGCTTCTACGACTATCCGGCGAGCGGGCCGAAGAAGCTGTGGCCGGGGCTGGCGGAGTTGCAGGGAAAGAAGCTCGATCCCGACAGCATCGACGTCGAGGAATTGAAGCTGCGGCTGCTCGGCATGCAGGCGCTGGAGACCGCGCGCTGCTTCGAGGAGAAGGTGCTCACCGATGTACGCGAGGCCGATGTTGGCTCCATCCTCGGCTTCGGCTTCGCGCCGTTCTCCGGCGGCACGCTGTCGTGGATCGACATGATGGGCACGAAAAAATTCGTCGAATTGTGCCGCAGGCTGGAGAAGAAATACGGCGCGCGCTTTGCGCCGAACAAACTGTTGCTCGACCTGGCGGAGAAAAACGAAACCTTCTACGGCCGCTTCGCGCCAAAGAAGAAAGCGGCGGCGTAAGCTCCAGCCTTGACGTCATCGTCCGCGAAGGCGGACGATCCAGCTCTATATGAGCGCTACGTCACATTATTGGGTCTATATTCTTGCTAGCCGATTGGGCGGTACGCTGTATATCGGCGTGACGAGTGAGCTGGTGCGTCGCGTGTACGAGCATCGGGAAGGATTGGTTGAAGGCTTCACAAAGAAGCACGGAGTGCATCGGCTTGTCCATTTCGAACAAATCGACGATGTTGAGAACGCCATCCGGCGCGAGAAGAGATTGAAAAGTTGGAATCGGGCCTGGAAGATTCGTTTAATCGAAGAAACGAACCCGAACTGGATTGATCTTTACTACCAGATCGCAGAGCCATAATCGGGAAGCTCTGGATCACCCGCCTTCGCGGGTGATGACGCCTGAATGCCTGCAGTGGACGAAAATCACACCACCACCACCGTCAGCCGCTTGGCCGCGCGCGTGACGCCGGTATAAAGCCAGCGCTCGCGGCTGTCGGGAAACGCGAAGCTCTCGTCGAACAGCACCACGTCGTCCCATTGCGAGCCTTGCGCCTTGTGCACGGTGAGCACATAGCCGTAGTCGAACTCGTCGTATGGCTTGCGGCGCGCCCAATCGATCTGCTCGATGCCGCCGGAAAAGCATTCCGGCCGCACCGATACCTTCACGCCGCGCGTGGCGGTCTCGTCGTCCGGCAGCAGCCGCATGGTCATGATGCCGGTGCGCCGGCTGCCGCGCTCCTTCACCGTCCATAAGCCCGCCGTTGAACAGGCCCTTCTTGCGGTTGTTGCGCAGGCAGACCAGCTTGTCGCCGGCTTCCGGCAGCTTGTCCGCGAAGCCGCGGCGTTCTCGCATTCTGGCGTTGTAGGCGCGCCGCGTGGCGTTGCGCCCGACCAGCACCTGGTCGGCCTCCAGCACGCGCTGCGGATCGAGATCGGCCTTGGCGATCACTTCGGTTTCGCCGTAGCGGCCGGGCTCGAGATAGTCGCCGGCGCGGATGTCCATCGACAGCCGCACGATCGGATTGTCGCTCGGCCTGCCGGTGCACCTCGGTCAGCATCACGTCCGGCTCGGCTTCCGTGAAAAAGCCGCCGCCCTGGATCGGCGGCAATTGCGCCGGGTCGCCCAGCACCAGCAGCGGCACGCCGAACGAGAGCAGGTCGCGGCCCAGTTCGGCGTCCACCATCGAGCATTCGTCGATGATGATCATCTCCGCCTTGGAGGCCGGCGCTTCGTCCCACAGGTCGAACGAGGGGATTTCCTCGCCGCTTTCGCGCGCCCGGTAGATCAGGCTGTGGATGGTGGAGGCGCCCTTGCAGCCCTTGCCGCGCATCACCGAGGCCGCCTTGCCGGTGAAGGCGGCGAACTTCACCTCGCCGTCGACATGCTCGGCCAGGTGCTTGGCGAGCGTGGTCTTGCCGGTGCCCGCATAGCCGAACAGGCGGAACACCTGGGGCGTGCCATTGGCGCCGGGCTTGGCCTTCAGCCAGTCGGCGACGGCCTGGAGCGCGGCGTCCTGGTGCGGGGAAAAGCTCGGCATCGCGAGGGTTTCTGCGGCTGGCAGCGGGATTCGAGATAGAGAACGAAACTAGAACAATGTCAACCGCCCGCCGGCCGGGCCGTTAGGACGCCACCCAGGTTTTGGCGGCGGCGGCCTCGCTCATGCTGAAAACGCGCATCGGGCAGGGCATAAAGGCGCGAACATTTCCACCGCATGACGCAGCCAGGCGGTGTCGGTCACCACCGCGACCTTTTCGAAATCGCGCAGATGGCCGAAGCCGAACTTGCTGTCTTCCCACATGGCGCCGGCGGTGTAGCCGGTGAATTCCGGGCCGAACTGCATCAGCACGCGCAGCTTTTCCTTGGCCGCGAGCTTGGCCTGCGCCAGCGGAATCAGCACTTTTTCGTAATCCTGCGTTTGTACGGTGCCTTTGGCCGCGATCCCGATCACGCCTTGCGGCACGTCCGTCATGATATCGAACATGGCTCCAGACCTCCCCTATGTATGCGCGTTGGTCCTATTATTGGCGCGCAGTATCAAAAAACAATTTGGCAAATTCATTGCGCTGTCATAATGTGTCGATATG
The DNA here is from genome assembly GCA_963789455.1 of uncultured Alphaproteobacteria bacterium. Lineage (GTDB taxonomy): Bacteria > Pseudomonadota > Alphaproteobacteria > Rhizobiales > Xanthobacteraceae > Pseudolabrys. Next base: position 158,268 of record CAWBLD010000010.1, read on the forward strand.
TCTCGACATATGGACGCGAAAAAATCGCAAGCCGCCTTCGCCGCGCTGGCGCAGCCGACCCGGCTGAAGGCCTTCCGCAAGCTGGTCGCCGCGCACCCGCACGGCCTACCGGCCGGCGAGATCGCGCAATTCTGCAAGGTGCCGCACAACACCATGTCCACCCATCTGGCCGCGCTGATGCGCGGCGGGCTGATCGCGGTGGCGCGGCAGGGCCGCTCGATGAACTACCGCGCCGATCTCGACGGCTTCCGCGCCCTGGTCGATTTCCTGCTGCGCGACTGCTGCGGCGGCCGCCCGGAAATCTGCGCGCCGGTGGTCGACGAATTCAACGCCGCGTGCTGCGCGCCGGCGCGCAAGGGGGTGCTAAATGGCTGAGCGTATCTACAACGTACTGTTCCTCTGCACCGGCAATTCGGCGCGCTCGATTATCGCCGAAGCGATCCTCAATCGCGCTGGCGCGCGGCCGGTTCAAGGCCTTCAGCGCCGGCAGCCATCCCAAAGGCAGTAGTCAATCCGTACGCGCTCGATCTGCTGCGCAAATTCAATTACGACGTTTCGAGCCTGCGCTCGAAATCCTGGGCCGAATTCGCCAAGGCGGGCGCGCCCGACCTCGATTTCGTGTTCACCGTCTGCGACAACGCCGCCGGCGAAGCCTGCCCGCTGTGGCCGGGCCAGCCGATCACCGCGCATTGGGGCATTCCCGATCCGGCGGCGGCCACCGGCAGCGAGGCCGAGATCGCGCTGGCGTTCAGGGATGCCTATCGCATACTCAACCGGCGCATCGAATTGTTCCTGGCGCTGCCGATGCAGAAACTCGACCGCCTGGTGCTGACCACGCGGCTGAAGGAAATCGGTCGCAGCGAAGGCGCGACGACATTGGCGAAGGCAGAGAGCTAGCGGTGCCAATCCAAATCCGTTCATTCCGGCGCAAGCGGGAATCCAGAGCCCCACTTTCAGTCGTATCGATTGTCTTTCCTGGGTCCCCGCTTTCGCGGGGACGAACGGGAGATTAATGAGGCCGCCATGTCGACGTTTGAACGCTATCTGACCGTTTGGGTCGCGCTCTGTATCGTTGCCGGCATCGCGCTCGGCCATGTCATGCCGGGCGTCTTTCAAGCGATCGGCGGCGCCGAGATCGCCAAGGTCAACCTGCCGGTGGCGGCGCTGATCTGGCTGATGATTATCCCGATGCTGGTCAAGATCGATTTTGCCGCGCTCAAACAAGTGCGCGAGCACTGGCGCGGCATCGGCGTCACGCTGTTCATCAACTGGGCGGTGAAGCCGTTTTCCATGGCCGCGCTCGGCTGGTTATTCATCGGCTATTTGTTCCGGCCCTATTTGCCGCCGGAGCAGATCAACTCCTACATTGCCGGGCTGATCATTCTGGCGGCGGCGCCGTGCACCGCGATGGTGTTCGTGTGGAGCAACCTGACCAAGGGCGAGCCGCACTTCACGCTGTCGCAGGTGGCGCTCAACGACACCATCATGGTGTTCGCCTTCGCGCCGATCGTCGGGCTGCTGCTCGGCCTATCGGCGATCACGGTGCCGTGGGGTACGCTCGTGCTCTCGGTCGTGCTCTATATCGTGGTGCCGGTGCTGGTGGCGCAGCTCGTGCGCCGCAACGTGCTGGCGCGCGGCGGCGAGCCCGCGCTCGCCAGCCTGCTGGGCAAGTTGCAGCCGCTGTCGCTGGTCGCGCTTTTGGCGACGCTGGTGCTGCTGTTCGGTTTCCAGGGCGAGCAGATCCTGGCGCAGCCGCTGATAATCGGCCTGCTCGCGGTGCCGATCCTGATCCAGGTCTATTTCAACGCCGGCTTCGCCTATCTGCTCAACCGGCTGGCGGGCGAGCAGCATTGTGTCGCCGGACCGTCCGCCCTGATCGGCGCCAGCAACTTCTTCGAACTGGCCGTGGCCGCCGCCATCAGCCTGTTCGGCTTCAATTCGGGCGCCGCCCTGGCCACCGTGGTCGGGGTCCTGATCGAGGTTCCGGTCATGCTGTCGGTGGTCGCGATCGTCAATCGCAGCCGCGGCTGGTACGAACGCGGCCTAAAATCAGGTGCCGCGGCGTCGACGCCGCATTAGGGCCCCCCGCTTCTCGCATTGCCCTTTTACGCTGCCCCATGTTTAAGGTCGCGGCCTTTTCGCGCCGGACCCCTCAATGGCTCGTGACCAGATCGACATGACCCCGATCGAGACGCGCGACGAACTCGTCGCCTGGCTCGCAGCGGGCTGCAAGCCGAAGGCGCAATTCCGCGTCGGCACCGAGCACGAGAAATTCGCCTTCAGCATCGAAGGGCACCGCCCGGTGCCCTATGCCGGCCCGCACTCGATTCGCGCGCTGCTCGTCGGCCTGCACGACATCCTCGGCTGGGATCCGATCATGGAGGGCGACAACATCATCGGCATGTTCGACGTCACCCACGGCGGCGCCATTTCGCTGGAGCCGGGCGGCCAGTTCGAGCTCTCCGGCGCGCCGGTGACGACCGTGCACCAGACCTGCTCGGAGCTGATGAGCCATCTTGCGCAAGTGCGCGAGGTGGCCAAGCCCTTAGGGATCGGCTTCCTTGGCCTCGGCATGACGCCGAACTGGACCCGCGCCGACATGCCGGTGATGCCGAAGGGCCGCTACAAGATCATGACCGCCTACATGCCGAAAGTCGGCAATCTCGGCCTCGACATGATGTACCGCACCTGCACCGTGCAGGCGAACCTCGACTTTTCGTCGGAAGCCGACATGGTGAAAAAGCTGCGGGTGTCGCTGGCGCTGCAGCCGGTGGCGACCGCGCTGTTTGCCAATTCGCCGTTCACCGAAGGCAAGCCGAACGGCTTCCTGTCGTTCCGCTCGGAAATCTGGCGCGACACCGATGCCGATCGCTCCGGCATGCTGCCCTGGGCGTTCGAGCACGGCATGGGCTTCGAACGCTGGGTCGATTACGCGCTCGACGTGCCGATGTATTTCATCAAGCGCGGCGACCAATATATCGACGTCGCCGGCAAATCGTTCCGCGATTTCTTCGCCGGCAAACTGGCCGAGCTGCCGGGCGAGCGGCCGACCATCTCCGACTGGGCCAACCATCTGAGCACGATCTTTCCCGAGGTGCGGCTCAAGCGTTATCTGGAAATGCGCGGCGCCGACGGCGGCCCGTGGCGGCAGCTGCCTTCGCTCACCGCCTACTGGGTTGGGCTGCTCTACGACGACGACGCGCTCGACGCCTGCTGGGACTTGGTCAAGGGCTGGAGCGCGGCCGAGCGGCAGAAATTGCGCGACGACGTGCCCAGGCTCGGCTTTGCCGCCGAGATCCGCGGCCGCAACGTGCTCACGCTGGCGCAGGAGACGCTGCGCTTTTCCGCCCGCGGGCTGGCGCGCCGCAAGTTTCTCGACCGCAACGGCCGCGACGAGACGCGCTACTTGCGTCCGCTCGAGGAAGCGATCGCGCGCGGCACGACGCCGGCGGAGGAATTGCTGGCGAAATTTCACGGCGTGTGGAACGGCTCGGTCGAGCCGATTTTCGAGGAATATGCGTATTGAGTTTCTTCCCTCTCCCTGCGCAGCGGGGTGAGGTGAAAGAGAGCGTCTATGGCCAAATCCACGCCCGCGACCCTCGCATTGGAAAAGGCCGGCGTTGCATTCGAACTCCACGAATACGATTACGACCCGAATGCCGAACGCATCGGCATGCAGGCCGCCGAAGCCCTGGGTGTCGAGCCGGCGCGGCTGCTCAAGACGCTGATGGCGCGGGCGGACAACGCCACGGTGTGCGTGCTGGCGCCATCCGATCGCGAGGTGAACCTGAAGAAACTCGCGCATGCCGCCGGCGCAAAAAGCGCCGCCATGCTGGGGGCGGCGGAGGCCGAACGTATCACCGGCTATCACGTCGGCGGTATTTCGCCGTTCGGTCAGAAGAAGCGCCTGCGGGCGTTCATCGAACGGTCGGCGCTGGCGTTCCCGCGCATCGTGGTCAACGGCGGGCGGCGCGGCTTGCAGGTTGAGCTGGCGCCGAATGACCTGATGTCGCTGTTATCGGCGACGGCAGCGGAGATTTGTTAATCGATCCGCCTCGTCCTGAGGAGCGGGCGAAGCCCGCGTCTCGAAGGATGGGGCGGCCTCATGCCTCGAGACGCCGCGCTGCGCGCGCCTCCTTAGCATGAGGCCGTTCACTCCCCGCCGCCTGCGCTTCCGACAGGTTGTCGAGCGAGGAAACGATATGTTCGGCCAGCGCGTTGGCGAGCGTGGAGCCTTCATGCGCATTGCGCACCAGGCCGATGCGGCAAGTCGGCAGTTCCGGGAATCCTTCCGCCGCGGTGAGCACGCGCATGCCGGGACGCAAGCCGGACTCCGGCAACACCGACACCGCCAGCCCTGCGAGCACGGCGGCGGCGACCGCGCCGGCGTTCGAGCTCGAATACAGAATGCGATAGGGGCGGCCGACTTTTTCCATGCGTTCGACGGCGACGCGCCGCCATGAGCAGGTCGGGCGGCCCAAGGCCAGCGGCAGGCGTTCCTCGAGATGGGTTGGATGCCGGTTCGAGGTCACCCAACAGAGCCGCTCGCGCCGGAAGGTCTCCGAGGCGCGTTTGCTCTCGCAATTGGTGACGATGGCGAGATCGATCTCGTTGGCGTCGATGCGTTCGAGCAGGTCCGCGGTCGGTTCGCAGATCACGGTGAGTTCGACGCCCGGATAGGCGCGCGAGAAGCGCGCCATGATCTCGGGCAGATAGCGGTCGGCGTAATCATCCGGCACGCCCAGCCGCACGCGGCCGGATAATTCGGCGTCGGAAAAGGCGGCCAGCGTCTCGACATTGAGCTTGACGATGCGGCGCGCGTAATCGAGCAGACGCTGCCCGTCCTCGGTGAGCTTGGAAGCGCGGCCATCGCGCGCGAAGATCGGCCGCTCCAGGCGTTCCTCCAGCCGCTTCATCTGCATCGACACCGCCGACTGGGTCTTGTTCACCACCTCGGCGGCCTTGGTGAAGCTGCCGGTCTCGGCGATGGCGATGAAGGTGCGCAATTGGTCGACGTCGATGAGCGCGGTCATGGAAGTGGTCCCTGGGCGTGGCCCCTGAATGGCGGGCCTTTTGCGGCCTGCCGGACTATTTTGTTTGCGCATGGTCTTTTCCGAAAACCGGTTCCCACTTTTCGGGACCATTCGCAGTATCACTAATCCTGATCGGTCAGATTAAAAACATTCGTTTCACTAATCAATCCCCCAGGCGCATATAGGCTCCGCATCCCAAGGAATCGGGTGGGGATTTCGGGTGGTTGCGGCGCGCGGCCAGCGCGATTTTGGCCGCTGGAACGCTAACCGCATGGAGACTGACGATGAGCGCAAATATCCCCGTTTTGCCTGTTGCCGGCGGCACTTTGGTGCGCGCCTTGCTCGCCCTGGTGGCGCTGGTGACGCATTGGCTGAGACAGCTCGCGCGCGCCCGCCGGAACCGGCGTGATGCAAAGGTGCTGGCCGGGCTCGACCGCCACATGCTGGCCGATATCGGCATCACCCGTGCCGATCTGCGCGACGCCTTCTCGGAACCGTTCTGGGAAGACCCCACCGCGCTGCTGCGCGAGCGCGCCATCGAGCGCCGCCTGAGCACGCCGCGTGCGCTGCGCGCAGGCGAGGTGGAGAACGGCTTCCGCCGCCCGGCGACCAACCGCCCGGCACGCCAGGCGATCTAGTGCGTGATCCCGAAAAGCTTGTCCTCGGCTTGATCGGGGATGGGCACCGGTTTCCGGAAAAGATCACGCACAAACGTAGTGCGTGATCCCGAAAAGTGGGCACCGGTTTTCGGAAAAGATCACGCACAAACGTAAATAGCCCAAACGGCCGAGCCCTCCCGTCGGCCGCTCGATCCGCGCCCCGCGATCATCCCCAATCGCGGCCGGATCCAAGCGCCCGCTGGCCCCTCCGGCGGGCGCTTTCTTTTGGCGCATTGT
>CAWBLD010000011.1:0-108002 GCA_963789455.1 uncultured Alphaproteobacteria bacterium
CGGCAGATCAGCAGCCAGAGTACCGCGCCGGTGACCAGGTAGACCGGCTCCACCGGTCGGCCGTCGAATACGCGCGCACCGGTCCAAGTCACCGCGAACGAGGTGAACAGCAGCGCATTGGCGAGGTCGATGGCGACCAGATCGGGCGCCGAGCCGTACATGCCGAACAGCATGACCGAGGTCGCACGGATCAAATGGGCGAAGCCCCGCAGGCGACACCTTGGATTGCCGTGTTCTGCACCCATACGAACAACAGCAACAGGCCGAGGATAACCTCCACATAGATCGTCACAGTAAAGAGGGGATCGACGTCGAGGTGTATCACTTGGCACGCCCACCCTGGAGGCTTGGCTTTTTTCCCCCTTAGGGCCTCACAAATAGATCGAGCTTCGTAAAAAGTCGTGAATTTGGACGCCAACGCGCCAATATGGTTTCGAAGATATTTCCAAAACTACGGGCAGTTGAATTAACCGACCTGTTCTTACAAGCATGCGCGACGGGTCTTGCGGGTATTGGCTCGCCGACCCACAACTAAAATGCGTAATGTCCTATGTCCCCTTTTGGCACATGACGTCGTTCGCCGCGACGCACCAATTTGATCGCTAACGGCGTATAGCGGACACCTCTCCCTGATTTTCAATATGCGCAAGAACCCGCAGCGTTAACGAGGGGTTAATACGTTATATTGGATGGTTGCCGCGCGGATAACCGCGTCGGAGGCTATGCGATGTTACCCGAACACCGTGTACTTCTTGAAGACGAAGCCTGTCCTGTTTCCGATGAAGTACTGGGCGCATTGTATCGCGCCAACGCGCACGGGCTGAACGAACTCATTGCCACTGTCTCGCCCACAGCTAGAGCAGTGCTCGCCGTCTATTGTTATCGCCGAGCCCATCTTGCTTCGATTGGATTGGCAATTGCCGCGACCTGCGAGAAGGACGATCTCGCTTTGTTTGGAGGCAACGCCGGCTCTGTCCTTTTCGAGCGGTCGCGGGAGGCCCCGCAATCATTGCCTGCTAATGGCCACGCGAATAACCGACCGATGATAACTCTGGCGACCGAGCCAATTCGCCAGCTAAGGCCAATGGAAGACGTGGAGGAATAGGGTTTTAAAACGAGTTTCAACGAGGACCGGACGTGGGGCCCGGCCTTTTTCATTCTGATTGGAGCGTCGATCTACGCCTGCAGCCTGACCAAAACACCTGATCGGATTTCGGAGAGACCGCCGCAGTTGCAGGCTGTGTGAAAACTCAGCGCCGCGCAAAATCTATAGAATTGGTTTTCATCAGATCGCGATTGACGCGAGTAAAATTCTCAAGAACGGCCCATTTTGATCGACGTGAGAAATACCATTCTCGTCGTCGACGCGCCGTCGGAGTTTTCACACAGTCTGCGCAGTTGGCGGTCTTTCTGTTTGTGTCGTTTGCTGCAGTGCGTCGGACACGAATTGCACAAAGCGTCGTTCGCCGCGATCCAACAAAAATGCTCGCTATCGGACCAAGAGCAACAAAAAGCTGCGCTAGGGCTGAATTGGTTCGCAGCGTTTGACCCATTGCGTCATTGGCTACATCCAACGGCCCTTTGAACAATGCTACCGATTAGGCCCCTATGGAGCGCCGGTGAAGGCTGAAAGCTCCGCCGTTCGCGGTCGTCGGCCACGTCAAATGACCAGTTGCGATTGGGCTCTGCGCCGATGTAAGCTTTTTCTTCAGTGGGAGGGCGTAACCTATGGACAATTTGACGTCTGGCAAGCGATTTACAGAATTCTCCTCGACGAGGTTGAGGTCGGTCAAGCCGGATGGCGCGAAGAAGAACTTGACGACGATGTTCTTGAGCGCGCTGCGTTTGGACTTGGGCCCTGCGTAGGGGACGATGCGGGCCAAACTCTCGTTTTGGGACTCTTCGGCCGGGGACCGTGCACGAGCGCTCCGGTCCGTGGGGCGATGGGGAGCCCCCGCCCAGTCGATGACGATGCGATAGACGCTCCCGGTGTGGCGATGTTTGGGCCGTCGGTTGGGGACGATATCATTGAGAGACCGCTGACCACACTGGGGCCGTGCGTTGGGGACGACAGATAAACCCTATAGTCCAGCCCTGATCAGATCACGCCGTCTCGACTATAGCCGCACCCCGATCTCACAGGCACGGCGCTAAAGTTGCGTGGCCCCCACCTCACGCCAGCGCATGGGCGAGCCTGCCACCCACGCAGCTTGCGGGTTTTGCTCTGGCGGGTGTAGTCTTTTTTCTTTTGAAGGGCGGAACCCATGGACAATTTGGCGTCTGGTACTCACAAGCGTTTCAAGAATCTCCTCGACGCGGTTGCGGCCGATCACGCCCGTCTCGGGTCATTGGTCGGGAACGATACGAACTCTGGGACCATGCTTTGGGGCCGATACCAGGTTGCTGACCGAGTTGGGGCCGTCCGTTGGGGACGATGGGGCAGGTGCTCCCAGCGTGACGCTGCTTGGGCCGTCGGTTGGGGACGATGAAGTTGTATCCGATGTTAGGCTTAAGGAAGACGTACAACGTGTCGGCACAACGGTGTTTGGACTCCCGCTTTATCACTTCAGGTACCTAGGAAAGCCCGAAACATACGAGGGCGTCATGGCTCATGAGGTGTTGCAAGTGATGCCTGACGCCGTGTCGGTTGCGTCAGACGGATATTATCGCGTCAATTACAGCGCACTGGGAACGAGCACGAGACGGATGTCCTAACTGAACGGATATATTCAGGGTAAAGGGGGCGGGCATCGCCCCCTTTCTTTTTTGCCGATGTCATGTAGTCAATTTACACAATTTTGATAAATCGTCGTTGATGCAAATCAACGACCAACCTTTTGTTACAAGCTAATCTTTTTTTTTAAAAAATAATTACGGAGAGGAGCAATGCGTAAGTCGTTGTTGGCATTTTGCACGCTGTTGCTGCTAATAGCGCCAGAAGTCCATGCGCAGCAGATCGTTCATCCGGAGCGCGGTTCCGCTCTGCGCGTAGATTTGCTTGATGCTGCAAGACCTGTTTTCGCACGCGAAACCAATGGCCAGGTCGAGTTTGTTGTTCGTCAACTGAACGTAATGAACAACTGGGCGTTTGGTGATGTGCGGCTCCAAAGACCAGGCGGAACTCCAATCGATTGGACAAGAACCAAGTACGCTGAAGATTTGAAAGCTGGCATGTTCGACCCATCAGGGTCGTTCTTTCTCGCACGCAGAACCGCAGCAGGTTGGACCGTATTACAGTATGCCACCGGACCCACGGACATAGCATGGGACAGCTGGCGATTGGATTATCATCTGCCGAACGCACTTTTTGAGCGGTGCATGAAAGCAGGCGCAGTCGATGAAATCGCCCAAGGAGAACTTGCACAAGGCATGTTTCAGGATGCTGCTGGGCGACCAGAGCAAGCTTTCATTTTGACATTGCCCGGTGCGGTCTGCCTGAGCGGCGCAGACGAAACCGACAATGTGAAAAATGCCAACACCATCCATCTTTATACAAGCAACGGCGCCTTACAAAAAAAGATGTAGCGCCTCGTCGGCGGAATTGTGTTTGTGCGGGGCAAACCGTTCGGGGCAATTACTGTTCATCATCATGCACCGATTGTTATGGATATCAGCGAGATAGAGTCGCGCTCCAGTGCTAGTGCCGATGACAACAGGAGTTACGCTGGTCCCTTTACTACTCAAGTCCTCTACACGATGTGCTCACAAGATAATGCCATCTCCAGAGAGAAATGCATTTTGTATATTCAAGGTTTGATATATGGCTTAAACACACAAAAGTCGATGCAAGAGCAAGGTGCACCAGTATGTTTACCGGCGATGAGTCCGGAAACAGCCCGGGTTCGTATACTCAGATTCATCGAAGCGAACACCGGAGGGAAGCCGTCAAATAACAAAGACGGGGGCGATTGGATGGCATTTATGGGATTGGCCGTTGGAAATATATGCAACAAATAAAATAAGACACCAGCCATGACCGAAGCACGTCAGGTCTGCGCGGCTGGCGCAGGAAGCGGAAGGCTCTCGCCGCCGTCTAAGAGAGTTCCTGATCGGATTTTGGAATGACCGCCGCAGTTGAATGTCGTTCTTTTTGCGCCGTGCCGCACATCGTGCTGTGCATGAGGCTGCTCGTGGCACATAGCGGACAATCCTACCGCGCCCGCATTTAGCCCGGCAGCGGCGCTGCGAGCTAGGACTGGTATGAAATCACACGCGAAACATTTCGCTTTGATGTTGCGCGGAAATTAAGACCAAAATAATTGCATAGTCTGAAAGTTTATGCTGGCGCAAATACAACAAATCAGCACAAATATTTATACCCACAAACGGAACAGTCGTTCGATGGCTTATACCGAGTTCTCATTGATCAGAACCCGTGCGCCCATTGGTGCAGTCCGATGGACATGATGCGCCAGGGTTGGTCGACGAGCTTGTTCCATGCTTCACAGCAGTGATCGACGAGATCATCGTAAGATTTGAAGATGCGGTTGGAGAGCCAGTTATCGCGCATAAACTGCCAGACGTTCTCGACCGGATTGAGCTCGGGGCATTTCGGCGGCAGGGCGATAATGGTGATATTCGACGGCACGACGAGGCGCGTTGATAGGTGCCAGCCAGCCTGATCGACCAAGAGGACAGCGTGGGCGCCGGGGGCAATGATCGCGGCGATCTCCGCGAGGTGCAGGTTCATCGCCTCGGTATTGCAGGCCGGCAGGATCAGGGCCGCACCCTTGCCCTCCTTTGGGCAGACGGCGCCGAAGATGTAGGTCGAGGCGGTCCGTTGATCACGGGGAGCGCTGGGGCGGGTGCCGCGCTTTGCCCATCGGCGGGTGATCTTGTTCTTCTGGCCGATACGAGCCTCATCTGCGAACCATATTTCTATTTTGTCGCTATCGATCCCCTTCTCGCGCGCGATTTTGTCCAGACGCGCAGGGAAGTTTTTTTAAAATCCTCAATCGCACCCGCGGCCTGCGCGTGATGACGTGGCCGAGCCGACAGCTTGCGATAGCCCATCGCCCGCAGTTCCCGGCTCAATGTCTGCTTGGCGATGGTGATGCGGAACTCTTCGTATATCCATTGCGCCAGGTCGATCAGCCGCCAGCGCACCACGCCGTGAACCGCCGGGATTGGTCCGCTCTCGATCAACTGGGCGACTGCCTGGCGCTGGCCATCATTGAGCTTGGAGGGCTGACCTGGCGGCTTTCGGTCCAGCAGCCCGTCAGGGCCCTGCGCATTGAACCGTAACACCCAGTCCCGGATGATCTGCAGACCGACGCCGCCGATCTTGGCCGCCTCGGTGCGTGTTGCGCCGTCATAGATCGCGGCAAGCGTCAAAAGTCGCCGCGCCTGCGGCCCATCCTTGGTCTTCTTTGCTAAACTGCGCAACCGAGATGCGCTGAAATCCCGCCGCAAGAGTATCGGAACCGACATGGCGAACCTCCTTCGTTCGCCACGTTGAATCAAACTGCCGCTGATTTGGGAATCCCCAACGAGTCATGCCCTCAGGGACTTGGTTCTTTACATGAAGCCGCTGCGTCAAGTGTTTTCTCTTCGCCGCCCGGAGCCGTGTGCCCGCAAAGATCGTGGTTCTTTCCGACGTCCAGTCCAACCTGGCGTCATCATCCTGGCCTGATGCGGTCTGCACGAGCGGGCGGCGCATTGTATTAAACGCAATCCGACGGATCGGTTGCAACCAATATGTCCCGCGCTCGCCCGTCCGGCCCGACTTCGTCAATCGCTGGCGAAGTCGGTATCGACGATCTCTCCTGATACGCTTTCTTCCTTTCTCGATAGCCTCTTTCTTCCTCTCACACCGCCGCGAAATGCGTGCCGTCCTTCCAGATTCGGCCGAGCACCGCGGCGAGCTTACGCGCCACCGCAACACGCGCCCGCTTGGGCCCGCGCCGCTTGACGAGCTTGAGACCCCAGCTCTTGAGCGCCGACGGGCTCCTGACTGTGGTCAAGAGCACGTTTGCCGCCTCATAAAGATAGTGCCGCGCCATCATGTCCCCTTGGTGCGAAATGCCGAGCCCAACGTCGGTCTCGCCCGACTGGTAGCGTTTGGGCGTGAGCCCCAGATAGACCCCGATGTCCCGCATCCGGGCGAAACGCCTCACGTCCTCAATTGCTGCCATGAAGGCCAAGGCCACGATAGGTCCAACTCCCGGTACGCTCATCAGCCGCCAGCACACGGGCGAGCGCCGCGCCAGTTCCTTGAGCCGATCATCCAAGCGGGCGAGTTGCCCCTCGATCGCCGCCAGCGCCTCCATGAGCGCCGTCACGCTCGCAGAGAGCATCGCATCGTGCGCCACCGCTTGATGCGCCGCATCGGCAAACTTCTTCGTGCCCTGGCGTGACGGCAACCTGATCCCGAACGGCCGCAGCAGCCCGCGAACCTGGTTGCCGAGTGCGCGCTTGGCACGGACCAATTGATCGCGCGCGCCCAGCAGAGCCTTAAGCCGATGGCTTTCTTCGCTCTTCACATGCACCGCGCTGTACCAACCCGTCCGCAGCATCTCCGCCAACGCAAACGCGTCCGCCTTGTCCGACTTCACCCGCCGGCTCTTGACCGCATCCGCCGCCCGACGCGCATCCATGCAAACCACCGGAAAGCCCAAGACGCCAAGCCCGCGTGCCAGCCAGGGCGACATCGATCCGGTCTCCAGCCCGACCTTCTCAAGTCCATTACGCCAACGCTTCAACGCTGCCGCGATCGCCTCCGGATGGGTGTCTACAACTCCTCGCCAAACGGTTCTGCCAGAGCCATCCACGACGCACACCGCCGTCCGCTTGAAACCAACGTCCAGTCCTGCAAACATCGTCATCGCTGCTCTCCATTCCTTCGTAGGGAATCACCAGCGGAAAGGTTCGCCTTACCGCCGGAGAGCAGCAACCTCATGTATGGGATGTATTACACCCATTTCCTCGAGCAGATTTTTGTTGCCGTATACCGGTATTCGGTATAATGTGAATTTATGATTCGATCGTTTGGGGACGCGCGAACCGAGGTATTGTTCCAGGATGAGTTTGTGCGCGACTTTCAGGGCATTGCCCGGCCCGCCAAACGCCGGCTCGAAGCAATTAATGCTGCGCATCGACTTGAGGACCTTTTGGTGCCGCCGTCGAACCGGTTAGAAAAATTGCGGGGAAACCTGAAGGGCTTCTTCTCAATTCGGGTCAACGATCAGTGGCGCGTGGTATTTAAATGGATCGACGGCGATGCTTATGAGGTCCGAGTAGTCGACTATCATTGACGGGAGATGACGATGACGAAGAAAGAGTTTGCTCCTGTGACACCTGGTGAGATGCTGAAGGAAGAATTCCTGACTGAATATGCATTGTCACAGAATCAACTGGCCAAAGCGATTGGTGTTTCTCCAAATCGCATTGCCGAGATTGTTAACAATCGCCGCCGCATTACGGCCGACACTGCGCTTCGGTTCAGTCTCTACTTTGGCAATAGTCCAGAATTCTGGATGAATCTCCAGTCCCACTACGATCTTAAAATGGCGCGCAATGATCTAAAGCCCGCGGACATTAAACGCATTAAGGCGCAACGAGCCGCTTGACTTGCAAACTTACGCCGGGCTGATCAGACAGACCAGCATATATAAACGACGTGCGATAATGAATGCCTCGCCGCCTTTTGCCGCGCTGAGCGGCGCACGTGGCGGCGCTTTTCGACCTTCTCGCGGAACCAATTGCCGAAACGGAAGCCACGCTTGCTAGGGATCACCATTTGCTGAAAGCGGTGAGTTACCCTCACGCGATCGAGTGGGCATTTCTCAAGCGAACTTTTGCTGAATGAAGGGATAAAAATTCAACCCAATCAATCGACTTACGCTAATTCCAGATAGCCCCATTCTAGTTGAAGCGGCCGCGCTGCTACCTCATCAACTCGACTTATGATTGTTTTTTATAAATATCTAATCTTGGGTAGTGTTTTCCAAAACAAACCCAATTGACCTATGGCCTGCTTTTCGATTTCCGGTCGAGCAGGTTACCGGTTTTATAAAATTGCGTTAGCAGCCCCCAGAAACGCTCTCAATTTTTTCGCTGGCAAAAGTGACGAGTTAGCCGGCCCCGGCATCGAGCCTCGGCTATCGTTGCTATGTCCAGTCAATGACCTGGGCGCAAAGACCCGGCCAAAAAATATTTTGCATTTTTTCCGGGCCTAAAGGCCAATCAAGCCCGCTTAAGCACCGACGAACGGTAAATAAGGTAGAACCGCGCAATTTAGCCGGGCCGCAATTTACGACCGAATACGATCACCAAAGATCGTTGCACAGAGCCAAAAGGAGAATTTTACGGGCGATTGGGACCGGGATTGCTTGCCAAAAATATTTTGAAATATTTTTCAATTTTGTGGCGATTTGAGCCCGACTGAGCATTGGCGGAAGATAAATAATATCAGGACTGCGCTTTCAGCCGGTCTGCAATTTTTAACAAAAAAAGCGATCCCCAATTGGGATCGTCCAAAATATAGGAGGAATTGAAATGAGTTCAATTAATAACGCCAATGCATTGAAAAACGGCCTCTACAGTAAACATGCGTTGCTGCCGTGGGAAGATGCTCAATTGTTCGGAGCGGTGCATCAGGAATACCGCGCATCGCTCAACCCTTCAGGATATATGCAAGAGGACAAAGTGTTCGAAATCGCCAAACAAGATTGGCGTAAACGACGACTTGCCATGAGCGAACTGTTGCCGTTCTACGAGGTCGCAGTGACGGCCGAGTTATTGGAAGCCGCAAAGGGCGGGGTCGCAATGCTTGCAGCCTATATCCTGCAAAATCGCTGCGGGTCTATGAAGGGCGCGTCGAACTCGCCCACATCGACAGCGAAGGCCATGTCGGGTGAGACGATCGAACAAGCCTATGATGTGGCAAAGCTTGAGAAGATTTTGCGCGCCGAAACGATGATTGATAATCGTATCCATAAGCTCGTGGCGGAATTGGACCAGCTAAAATCCTATGAGAAGATGCATGGGAAGAAAAAGTCGGGTGGGGACGAGCCAGCGTCAGAACCGGCTCCCGCAAGCGATGCAGATTTGGTGGTGAGCGATCAGTGGTATAATTTTTCACGATTTCTCCGACCAGGGAATTAGCATCCGCCGTGGTGGGTACAACCAGATTAAGGGGCTAGAAAAATTATGTACTAAAGGTTGTAATTTTCTGAAACGCAGCGATGCGGCCCGCCGTTTGAAACGGCGGACCGATTTTCTGATGCGTCGGACAAGACCATGCGACGCATCGCGTAATCACATCGCGACGCCCGGCCCCCGGGTGCGGCAACGCCATCGGGGGGCGAGATGGTTCCCAAGTCACCGCGTTCGACGTGCGATAACGCGACGTGCGCTACGGTTAGCGCGACTTGTTTGGATAGTGCCTGTCCCTATCGCAAACCTAGTGCGACTGGCGTACGGTTGCGATAGCATCATGATGACGGGATGGCGCGGCCGCGTTAGTGACTAGACTATTTTTGCGGTGGAGGTTGACCGTGGTGGAACGTGATTCCGCAATTCTTTTGAATTGACGCCTGCTCAATGGCTTCCATTGATTTTCTTAAGCGAACAAGCTCGTCGCGACTTTTATAATTGCCTTCTTCGAACACCAGTATCGGATAAAAGACTACGCGTCCAACATCCACAGCTATCCTGTCGCCGGTAAAATCCCGTCCCGTTGCCTGAGCCGCCTGCGATGAAACTTCCGACGCTTGTTCAGCCAATTCCTGGCACGTGCTGTTCGGCGACACATATGTGGCCCCAACCTCATCGGCGTCATTTGCGCAACCGGCTACGGCAAGTCCGCACGCGACCGCCACTAATATAATACGCATAAACTCCCCCAAATTTGAGGACATCATCCAATAACTCAGAGGTGCGGACAACCCATTACAGCGCGTTCATAAACATTTGATCTAACAGTCGATTTGATAAATCGAATTGCCTCAGTCTCGTCGCGACTTATGTGACCATGTGCTGCGGAGCGAGCTTCAAGGTTTCGGAACTAGCCGACCTATTGCCGCATGCCGAATTTTGCTGGGACGGTGTTATCGGCGAGGAATTCGCGGCGATTAAGATGCTGAACCTTGTTGTGGCTGGCAGCGCGGAAGACCATCTAACAACGGTGGAAATGGCCGAAAGGCTTCGCCGCCAGTTCTCGGCGGCCTGCACCACCAATATGTCCGGATTTCATTTTCGGCGGGCACATGACTGATGCTATTAGAGTATCTATGAGCGGCCACCCGGCCGCAGCGGTTTCGGCCAATGGAGGCTGAACCGAGCACCTTGGTTGGGAGATTGCGAATGTGCGGGAAAGCCAATGACGGGAGTGCGGAAGCTTTGTCGGCTCAAGTCGCGGACGCGGCAACGCAGCCAACCGCGGCGACGCAGAAGTTGCTCGACGACCTGGTTCTCGCCAACCACATCTTGTTCAATAATGGCGTCGTCGACGCCTTCGGGCATGTCAGCGTCCGTCACGACGTTCGTCCCGACCGTTTTTTGCTCGCCCGCAACATGGCGCCCGGCAATGTCACGAGCGACGACATTATCGAGTTCAATTTGGAAGGCGAGCCTGTCAATGCGAACGGGCGTCGCGTCTATCTCGAACGTTTCATCCACAGCGAAATCTATCGGGCGCGGCCCGACGTCATGGCCGTCGTTCATAGCCACTCGCACGCGATCGTTCCGCTCAGCGTGGCAAAGGATTTTCCGCTGCGCCCGCTTTTTCACATGGCCGGTTTCATCGGCAAAGCCGCGCCGGTCTTCGAGATTCGCGATGCCGGCGGCAATGGCACCGATCTGCTCATCAGAAATCAGACGCTTGGCCGAGCGCTTGCCGACATGTTCAAATCGTCGACCATCGTGCTCATGCGCGGCCATGGATCGACCGTTGTGGCGGATACTCTTCAAAAGGTGGTTTATCGCGCCGTCTACGCGGAGCTAAATGCGCGCTACCAGATGGAGGCGAACAAGCTTGGGCCGATCACCTACTTGACCGAGGAAGAGGCCCGAAGCTGCGTCACAAGCATTGAAGGGCAGATTCAGCGGCCTTGGGATTTGTGGAAGGAAGAAGCCCGATTAAAGGCGCAGTTCCGGCGCCCGCCGGAATCTCGAATTCCTCGCCGATCTTCGAATCTCTCGCGGCTAAAAATGACTGGGCCGTGCAGCCTGCCGCTGTGCATTCCGAAAACCGCATCCGGCGCGCTATGATAGCTTGAACTCGTTGGTTCTGTGGATGGCTGTTCTTGAGGGAGAGAATTTCATGAGTTCTGCGCGTTCGTCGATGCATGCGGGCGAAGCGGTGGTCGAGGCGCTGAAGGAGGAAGGCGTTGAGAGGGTTTACAGCGTTCCCGGATCGCATATTCATCCGATCTACGATGCGCTGAGCCGAGTTCAATTCGATCCGGCTTGTCACCTGCAAAATGGAGCCGAATGTTTCACTGATGGCGGAGGCTCACGGCCGGCTCACCGGCAAGCCAGGCGTATGCGTCGTCACCGCTGGGCCAGGCTGTGTGAACTCCATGGCGGGCGTAGCACAGGCCTATGGTGCGGCCTCGCCGCTTGTCCATATCAGCGGGGCCGTGCCGCTCAACGCCGACTTCGAACCGTTTCACGGCGTCGACGACCCCGGCTTCGTCAACGAGATGTTCAAGCCCATCACCAAGTGGACAGCGCGCGTCGAGCGCCTCGCGGACGTGCCGGAGATCATGGCCAAGGCGTTCCATATCGCGCGCAGCGGGCGGCCGGGGCCCGTGCATGTCGAATTGCCCCGACTGTCGGATTACAGCGAGTTCATCCTGCAGGAAACACCGGCCGTGCTTCCCGCCTATCAATCCATCCCTGCCGTCGTCACCCCTCCCGACCCGCAGGATGTCGAGCGTTTTGCACAAGCAATCATGTCGGCAAAGTCTCCGGTCCTTGCGGCGGGGAAAGGGGTCATACGCCAGGGCGCGATGCGGGAGTTAACGACATTATCGGAGAAGCTGCAGGCTGCGGTGATCTTCGCGCAGGATGCGATCGGCGTGATGCCGGAAAACCATCCTTTCGCCGCCGGTTATATCTCCGACGTTCAACCGCATCCGCTGTGCGCGGACGTGCTCAAGCGGGCCGACCTGGTGCTGTGTGTGGGCATGCGCATGGCTGCCGCCGAGATGGTGGCGCTCATCAAGATTGCGCCGAATGTGAGCAAGATCGTCATCGGTTTTGACGATATGGCGAACCCTCGTTACCAGGGCGAGTCCCAGCGCGTCGCCGATCCGAAGCTGTTTCTTTCTGCGCTGCTCGAACGCCTCGGAAATTATCAGCGGCCCCGCAATGAAATCCTGATCAACCAGTTGGCCACCGGCAAGGCCGCCATCCGTCGCAAGCTTGCGGCGCAGACTGAGCCGCACCGGAGCGATAAGCCAATCCATCCGGGATTGCTAATGGAAGCAATGAATGCCGTGCTCGATGACACCGCCGTGGTCGCGAGTGACGTGGGCAGTTGCCAGATGTGGGCGCGGAGGTACCGCCGCATCGCCAATTCGGAATCGTTTATGCAGTCGGGCGTCTGGAACGCCATGAGTTATGCTTTGCCGACGGCAATAGCCGCCAAGATGGAATTTCCCCGCCGCGACGTCGTGGCGCTCGCCGGCGATGGCGCCTTCCTCATGACCATCGGCGATCTCCCCA
This sequence comes from uncultured Alphaproteobacteria bacterium, assembly GCA_963789455.1. Taxonomy (GTDB): domain Bacteria; phylum Pseudomonadota; class Alphaproteobacteria; order Rhizobiales; family Xanthobacteraceae; genus Pseudolabrys. Next base: position 12,673 of record CAWBLD010000011.1, read on the forward strand.
CGGCGGCGGAATACGGCGCAAACATCCTGATGGTGGTCACAAACAACGGTACCTTCGGGCAGACCTTCATGCAGCAGGCGAACATTTACGGCCACACCTACGGCACTACTTTCAAGAGCCCAAACTTTGCCGACATCGCCAAGGCGTGCAACGTGGAAGGCATTCGCGTCAGCGATCCTGGAGATGTCGAAGCGGCATTGCGCCAGGGCCTCGCGGCAACGAAACAGCGACCGGCTCTCGTCGAGGTGATGGTGGGCGACTACCCGTATCCGAAGATCTAGGCGAATTCCTGTAAGCTTGCGATCTCGGCAACGGCGAAACGGCGGCGAGCCGGCTGGCATTACGACTGTGAGTTATGTCTGTTGCCGGCTCTGTGGCGAACCAAATTTGGCCGACGAACAGCAGCGATTGCCGGCGAAGTAAAATCAAGAATATCTTTCAATCTGCGTTGCGGCTTTTTGAATCCTCAACCTCGATTCTTTTTCATATACTCGCGCACGACTGCTTTGCTCCAGGGAGGAAGAGTCCCAATTCTCTGCAGGGTGGCGTCAATCACTGCAGGCTGCGGCATCCCTTTCATTCCCGTGAGCGCTCCCGGAATAAGAGTTGTACAAAACTCATTCCACTTTTTCGCAAATGCAACTCCGTTCAATTGTTCGATCGGTCCTTTATCGCTCACCCCGAGAATACGCAGAACCGCCGCAATCGCCTGCGCCCTGGCTTCATTCTGGTCTCGAGTGTAAGGAGGCTCATCGAGGACTTTCCGAGGTTCATCGCTGTCGGTGAGCACAAGCATCACGGCAATGCCCCTTAACAATTCCGGGTCACGCCCGAAAAAATCAGCGAAGACTTTGTCATTGGGAAAATGACAAGAAGCCAGCATTGCAGTTGCCAACTCCGAAACCACCTTCGTTCGCTGAGCACCCGTGCATTTTGTCTTCACGATTTCTTCGATGATCGGGACAAAGTCATTTTCGATACAATGTTGAAGAAATGCCGAAAGAGATAGGCAGAAAAAAATTCCGCGTTGGTCTTTGGGGTCGAGACGTTTGAAATTGGTCCCCAGTGAAGCTGTGCTGTTAGATAGTTCCACTAGATTTCCCTTTCGCCCATACAGCACTTACGACCTTGGCTGGGCCTGGAACCTCGTTGAAGACTTTGTGAGCCTCATATTAGACAGCGACCCGAGGATATAATGCAAGTGGTGAGCTAATTGATTTTCGTGCCGGCGCGTCAATGAGATTGTTGCATTTGTGCGCATGTATGCCAAAAACAATGCCCACATTGATTAGCCAAAAGAATCAGCCTTCGTCAACGCACCTAGGTTGTGTCTGCTACGTTCAGACTCCCCGCGGCGTCCAATGCTCGAGCGATTACAGACGCGCAAGGCCGGCGCGCGGGCGGCGTAAATTTTATTGAATCCGTAGTTGTCATCGAAGCGACCGAAGCTTTAGTGTCATGCGCGCATCAAGGAGCAATCGATTGAGCGATCCATTACGCGCAACTGCGCCACTGAGCGAGTGGCTGCTCGATCCGGCGTACATTTTTTTGAACCATGGCTCCTACGGAGCGACACCCCGTGCGGTGCTCGCCGAACAAGACCGCTGGCGCGAACGCATGGAGCGGCACCCCAATAACTTCATGAATATTGAATTGCCATCGGCACTGCGAACGGCCGCAGCTTCTTTGGCCGCCTTTGTTAAATGCGATGCAAAGGATCTTGTATTCATCGAAAACGCGACGGTTGGCTGCAACGCGGTTCTCAATTCCCTCCGCCTCACCGCGGGGGATGAAATACTGGTAACCAATCATGGCTATCCGGCGGTTCGTAACGCGGCCGAGCATGCCGCAATTAAAACCGGTGCAAAAGTCGTGGAGGCAAAGGTCCCATTCCCGATCGCCAATTCAAAAATTATCCTCGACGCGGTGGCCTCCCATCTCGGTTCGCGCACCCGTCTTGTCATTCTCGACCATATCACCTCACCAACCGCCATCATCTTTCCAATCCGGGAGTTGGTGTCCTTGTGTCGGCGCGCGGGAGCCTTTGTCCTCATCGACGGGGCGCACGGGCCGGGGATGCTGCCGCTCGATGTTTCATCGATTGGAGCGGACTGGTACGTCGGAAATTGCCACAAATGGCTGATGGCGCCGAAAGGGTGCGCCTTCCTCTGGACGGATTTTAAACGACAGGCGGAAACTCACCCGCTGTCGATTTCTCACGGTTATGGGAAGGGCTACACGACTGAATTCGATTGGACCGGCACCCGGGATCCGAGCGCATGGCTTTGCGTAGCGGCGTCAATAGATTTTTGCGCGCGGATCGGCGGCGCCTCGCTGCGAGAGCGAAATATCCAACTCGCGCGCCAATCTGCCGCCGAGCTCGCGCATGTTTGGCATACGGAAGTGGGAGCGCCCGCCGACCTCACGGGGGCGATGGCGGCTGTGCGTCTTCCGCTTGGCGGTCCGGCTACGAGCGGACGTGCGCTGGAACTTCGCGATTGGCTATTCAATACCCATCGGATTGAATTGGCGATTAACCTGTTTGCCGGCGCGCTGTGGGCAAGAATTTCAGCTCAGGCGTACAATGAGCCCGCTGACTACCAACGGCTAGCGGCAGTCTTCGCAAGCTGAAGCGGACGCATCGGCCGGAGTTTGTTGTAGAGCCGAGGGGCGCGTTTCTTTGCGGAAGCGCTAAGCGCCGCACACGCGATCGATCAGCCCGCGGGGATTTTGCGGCACTTCGTTGCCGCGCCACGCAACGTGCCCATCCGGTCTGACAAGAACCAGACGGCGCTCGTAAGCCTTAACGACAGCAGGCTCATTTATAGCGACCGTTTGAAGCGGCATGCCGCGCTCGGCTGCCTTCGCTTCGAGCGACACCGTATCCGGGGCCTCGTTGCCGAGCTTCAGCAGCACAAAGCCTCTACCGAACAAGTCGAGCATCGAGCGGCCATCTGAAAGGAACACATGGGGGGCTCGTGAGCCCGGCCAAGTCGATGGCTGGTAATTTGCCGGGTCGTCGGCCGGGGCAGGGGTGTCGTCGCCGATGCAAATGGGCGAGTTGGCGTAGACATAACCGATCTGCAAACCGATCGTGCTGAACATCCGAGTCACATGGGCTAGCAAGTGCGCGCCCATTTTGGCGCGAACCGCTTCGCCCGCCGCCGTAGGACTGTCGATTTCTTCCAGCCCCTCCCGGAATGCGGCCTGACCTTCGTAGTATTTTGTCGCCATCGTAACGTTTCGGGTGCAAGCGGGCTGACGCTCGAGCGTGTAGCTCTCCAGCAGACGGGGGCCCGCCCAGCCGTCATAGGCGGCTGCCAATTTCCAGCCCAGATCGACCGCGTCGGCGACGCCGGTGTTCATTCCCAATGCTCCGGTCGGCGAAACCTGATGGACCGCGTCCCCTGCCAGATGCACGCGGCCGACGGAAAAATTTTCCGCCACCACACCGCGTCTGGTCCATTGGCTTGCCCCGACCCATTCGACTTTCAGCGGCTTCGAAAACGCGCGCTCCATGCATTTGTCGTAGTCGATGTCCTTCGGATTGAAGTCCGGGGGCACATCGAAAAGAATCCGCCAAAGGCCGTTGGCAGGATCAATGGCGCGGATATTTCCCCAGTACCCGGTCCGGTCGACAGCCGCGAAGAACGTTCCGGGCTTGACGCCTAAATCACCGAGAGCATCTCGGGCACGAAAATAAACGTGCATTGCGCTGCTCAGCGTATCGCTTCCAAGCAGGTTGATGCCGAGCGAACGGCGGATGCGGCTGCCCGCGCCATCGCAGCCCGCCAGATACTGGCATCGGAATGCGACCTCGCGACCATTGTCCAAATCCCTCACGCGGGCGGTCACACCGTCCGCGTCGGCCTCGAAGGACTCCAACTGATGGCGATAAAGCAGGGACACGCAAGGAAACGACCTCGCCCTTTCTTGCATGATGGGGTCGAACCAGATCTGCGAACAAACCTGTAAATTCATGGGACTGAAGGGACCGGGCTTTTGATCCTTCCGCGCCGGGCGCGCGAGACGTCCGAGTTCGTAACCACCCAGCTTTGAGACGACGGCCACATCCATTGGGAAATCGTCGGGGAACGGGCACGACATCACCTTGTCGGCGATCCCCCATCGCCGGCAAAACTCCATGGTGCGCACGTTGACTTCGTTCATTTTGGGCGTGCCAATCCGGCCGTCGGATTGTTCGATCAAAATGCATGGCACGCCGCGCCATCCGAGCTCGACCGCGAGCGACAAGCCGACGGGTCCGCCGCCGACGATCAATACGGGCGTCTCGATCACGAAGAAGATCCGTTTCGCATTTCGCGGGGGCGCATCTCTCGGGCCATGCGCCTTCCTCGGTGGTCCACAAACGCCTCCATAATGAAAAGTCGGCCCCCTGATCCCGAGGAACCAATGGCGGGAATCGCCCGATTCTTCGATCTTCTTGATTTATGTCAACCTGGGCTCCGGCGCCGCGACCCTATTCTTGTTATTCTCATCTTGAAATGGCTGCCACTTGGCCGCAAAGCTCTGCGATCAAGCTCAGGCCGACTTGGAGTTGCGCGATGACGACAATTTTCGGCAGCGAAGTTCATCGCCTGAAAGCTGATGTCGTGGTCATCGGCGGCGGCACCGCCGGCCTCAACACCGCCCTTGCCGCGGCCGAAATGGGCGCCGATGTGCTGGTGGTCGACAAGGCGCACATCCAGCGCAGCGGCGCCATCGCCGGCGGCATCGACCACTTCTTCGCCTATCTCGACACAGGCCCGGCCTGGGACACCCGTGATGCCTATCTCGGCTGGGTCGCCAGAGTTGCGCGTGGCGCCTCCAATATAAAAATCCATGAGAAAGTGTACTGCGACGAGTTGGTGCCGGCCATGGAGCGCATCGAGAGCATGGGTGTCTCGTTGCGCCAGCCGGATGGAAAAATTCTGCGCACCCAGGCGCTCGGGCAGCCAGGCCCCATTGCGATCAATTTCGACGGCAAGTTGCTCAAGCCGAAGATGGCTTTCCAGATCAAGAAGAAGCACATCCGGACCATCAACCGCGTGCAGGTGAGCAATCTCTATCTGCACAACGGCGAGCTGGCGGGCCTTGCCGGCTACGACGTCCGCACCGGCGATTTCTACGAAATCCAGGCCAAAGCCGCGGTCGTCTCGACCGGCAATACCAACCGCATGTTCAAGAGCCAGACCGGCAACCCGTTCAATCTCTGGTATTGCCCGGCCAACACCGGCGACCTGCACCGGGCCGCGTTCGATGTCGGCGTCGAGCTCGCCAACGTCGAATATATCCGCCTGACCATCGTACCGAAGGGCTTCAGCGCCCCCGGCTTCAACGCTTTCTTCGGCATGGGCGGCAAATTCGTCAACGGCCTCGGTCAGGACATTTATGAATGCCTACCATCCGATGGGCGACAAGGCCCCGCGCAACATGATGGTGTGGGGCGCGCTGCAGGAAGTGCGCGCCGGCCGCGGGCCGATCTATGTCGACGTGCGGCATCTCTCGGCCAAGGATCTTGCCCACCTGTTCTCGCAGCTTGGCATCGACAAGGACACGTTGCCCGAATTTCTCAGGGCCAAAGGCTACGACCGCGAGGGCGCCCTGATTGAGATGACGGTGTCGGAGCCGATGCAGGCGCGCCCGTCCGAACTCTGCGGCAGCGGAATCAAGATCGACGAAACGTGCGCCTCCAACATTCCGGGGATTTTCGCTGCCGGCGATGCGTCCGACCAGATGGGCTGTCTGCACATGTGCATGGCCGGCGGGTATGCCGCCGGCAAGCATGCGGCGCGTTATGCGGCCAAGGTCGAGCATTTTCGCCCGCTCAAGGCCAAGGAACTGGATGACGAACGCAATCGCGTGTTCGCGCCGTTGATGCGCAAGGCGGGCGTCGCGCCCAACGAATTCGAGAACATCGTGCGCATCGTGGCCACCGACCATTTTGGCCCGTACAAAAGCGAGGTCAGCCTGACCTCGGCGATCGCCAAGCTCGATGCGCTCGACCACTATCGCGACGATTTGAAAGCCAATAACCTGCACGAACTCATGCGGTGCCACGAAGCCATGAACATCCAGTCAGTGGCGAAGATCGTCGCCCATGCGGCGCTGGCGCGAAAAGAGTCGCGCTTCATCCCCTATCATTATCGCTCTGATTATCCGGAAACCAATGAGGATTTGTGCGGGCTGATGGCAGTGCGTAAAGACGGCGAAAAGGGTGTTGCCACCCGCTTCGAGCGCTTGCACTACAACGCCTGAGAGGGAGTGGAGGCCATGACCGCCGTCATCGACAAGGGCAAGTGCAACGGTTGCGAACTCTGCGCACTTTATTGCCCGCTTGATGTCATCCATATGGAAGACGGCATTGCGGTGATCAGGTATCCCGACGAATGCTGGCACTGCGGCGCCTGTCGGCAGGATTGCGCGCACGACGCCATCACGTTCCACTTCGCGCCGGCCATGCTGGGGATTTGAGCGCGGCACCAGCGTGGAGTCTCCGTTCCACAATACATAAAACGCAAGGGAGGATTGAATGACCAAGATACGCTTAGGCATCATCGCCGCGAGCGCAATGGCGGCCGCGATCGCATTTGCCGCACCGGCGTCGGCCCAAATGTACGGCTTCGGCACCGGCAAGCAGGGCTCCTTTACCTACTCGGCGGGAGCCGCGATCGCAAAGGTCGCATCCGATAACGGCATGAATTTGCGCCTGCAGCCGTATAGCGGCCAAAGCGCGTTTGTACCGGGGGTCAATACCGGTGAGATCGAGTTTGGCATCGCCAACGAGTTGGAGACCCACTACGCGGTCACCGGCACGGCGATCTACAAAGGCAAGCCGCAGCCCGACCTGCGCGTGGTCGCGATCCTCACGCCGCTCTATAGCGAGATGTTCGTGCGCAAGGATTCCAACATCAAGACCCTTGCCGATCTCAAGGGCAAGCGCGTGGCGACGGACTATGTCAGCCAGAGGGTGCTCCACGTGCTCACGCAGGGAGAGCTCGCCAATGGCGGTTTGACCGTTAACGACATCCAGAAAGTTCCGGTGCCGAACGTGGTCGGCGGCGCCGACCAATTGGCGCAAGGGAAGGCGGACGCCTTCATGTTCGCGATCGGCTCCGGCAAGGTCTCCGAAGTCGATGCTCAGGTCGGCGGCCTACGCGTGTTGCCGGTCGATCCCTCGAAAGCGGCGATGGATCGCATGCGCAAATTCATTCCAGTCGCTTATGCCCGCAAGCTAGAGCCCGGCAAAGGTCGCCTCGGCGTCGTCGGCCCGACCTGGGTCTACGTCATCGACTTCCTCGTGCTGGTCAACAAGAAGGTGCCGGACGCGGACGTCTACAAGCTGGTGAAAATCATGCACGACAACAAGGCCGGGTTGGCCGCGAGTTTCGGCGCGCTCAATGGGTTCGACCCCGCCCGTATGGCGAAGGATATGGGCCAAGCGCAGATCCACCCGGGTGCGCTCAAATACTACAAGGAGATTGGCCAGTGGCCGCCGAAGAGCGGTGGCTGAATAAGGCCGCTTAAGCGCAGGACCATTCGTGTCCGACGAAACGCAGCAGCCGCCGGCGGGGCCCACTTCGGTGGGGACCCGGCGGGTGATCGGCGCCGGTGCGAGCCTGCTCACGCTCGCCTCGATCGCCTTCGCCCTCCAGTTCTATCGCAATATTTTGGGGCTGTTGCTGTTCAATGAGCAGTTTCTGGCCGGGATGCTCGCACTCGGCCTGGCACTGGTCTACCTGACCCAGCCGATGCGGCGCGGCGCTCCGCGGCCGACCGTGCCGTGGCATGACTGGCTCCTGGCGGCGCTCAGTCTCATCGTCGGCGGTTACATCGCGGTGCGGTTCCCGGCGCTATCCGAGGACATGATATCGCGGCCGCTCGACGGGCTTATCGTCGCCTTTATCACCCTCCCGCTGCTGGTCGAGGCGCTACGCCGCAGCATCGGCCTCTCGCTCACTATCGTCGTGCTGGTATTTCTCGGCTACGCGTTGATCGGCCACCTGGTGCCCGGCGCGCTCGCCGGCCGGCCGGTGAAAATCACTCAGCTCGCCTATTATCTGATCTGGGATGCGGGCAGCATGCTCGGGCTGCCGCTGCTGGTGGCAACGACCATCGTTATTGCTTTCGTGTTCTTCGGCAATCTGCTGTTCGCCTCCGGCGGCTCGGCCTTCTTCACCGACATTGCGCTGACCTTGATGGGCCGCTACCGCGGCGGCTCGGCCAAAATCGCGGTCACCGCCTCCTGTCTGTTCGGCATGATCTCCGGTAGCGCGGTCAGCAATGTCGCCTCGGTCGGCGTGCTCACGATTCCACTCATGCGGCGCGGCGGCTATCCCGGTCATGTCGCCGCCGCCATCGAAGCGGTAGCTTCGACCGGCGGCCAATTGATGCCGCCGGTGATGGGCGCCGCCGCGTTCCTGATGGCGGAATTCCTGCAGGTGCCTTATCGCGACGTCGCCATCGCCGCCGCGTTGCCGGCGTTGCTGTATTACTACGCATTGTTCGTCCAGGCCGATCTGCTGGCCGCGAAAAGTGAGCTGACCAGCATCCAGGGCGATGCCATTCCGCCGCTGGGCCAGGTTTTCAAGCAGGGCTGGCATTTCGTGCTGCCGTTCGGAATGCTGATTTTCGGACTGTTCTGGCTCAACTGGTCACCGGAAAAAGCGGCGCTGGCGGGCGCTGTTGTGTTGATTGTGACCGGTACGACGCTCGGTTATGGCGACAAGCGTTTGAAGTTAATCGATGTCATCGATGCGCTGCGTTCCACCGGCATTGCATCGCTCGACCTGTTGATGATCACCGCGTCCGCCGGCCTCATCATCGGCGTGCTCAACATCACCGGCTTGAGCTTCGCGCTCACGCTGCTCCTGGTGCAGGTCGGCTCCAATAGCCTGTTGCTGCTGCTGATCCTGGCGGCGCTGGTCTCGATCGTGCTTGGCATGGGTATGCCGACCGTCGGCGTTTATGTGCTGCTGGCCGCGCTGGTGGCGCCGGCGATGGTCAAGATCGGTCTCTCGCCCATGGCCTCGCACATGTTCGTCATGTATTTCGGCATGATGTCAATGATCACGCCGCCGGTTGCGCTCGCCGCGTATGCGGCCGCTTCCCTGGCAAAGACCGATCCGATGAAGACCGGCTGGATCGCGATGAAGTTCGGCTGGATCGCGTTCATTATCCCGTTCCTGTTCATCCGCGCGCCGTCGCTGCTTTTGGAAGGAACGGTCGCGTCGGTACTGACCGCGTTGGTTACCGCGCTGGCCGGGGTATGGCTGATCTGCGCGGCCATTGCCGGCTATGCCGTGCGCTTGCTCTCAACGCCGATGCGGTTCGGCTTCGGCATCGCCGGGCTGCTGCTGTTCGTCCCGGCCGAGACCATGCGGTATGGCGAATGGACCGACATCGTCGGACTCGTGCTTGGTGGCACGCTATTCGCGTATGAATTCATGGCCGCCCGAAAGATACGGCGCCAGCCTGCCTAGGCTGATTAACGAATCCTGCCGCTACGTCACCGACTTCGTGGGGTCATCGTCGCGCCACAAGCCGAGCGCTTCCTGTGGTGCGCGATCGGAATACGAGAACAGCACGCATTCGGCGTCAGTTTCGATGCGGTAGGGAATCCAGCTTGGCACGACGAAGATGTCGTGTGCTGCAAAGCTGAACTCGGTGTCGCCGGCGTAGACGCGGCCGGTTCCTTCGATAGCGCAAAAGATGACACTTTCGGTGCTGCGATATTTTTCGCCGCAAAAATTCTTCGGCAGCCACTGGATGAAGACGGCAATGGTCGGAAAGACGTGGCCACCGGTGGTCGGGTTGACGTAACGCATCTTGACGCCGTGGGCGGGATGCACTGGCCCGCCTCGCGCCAATAGATCGAGCGTCTCGCGCGTGCGGTCGTATGGGTAGGCAAGCAACGGCGAGGCAAGTTTCGCGGAGCGATATTCAACGGGAAGCAAACCCGAGCCGTAACGTGCCGCTGTGTCGCCGGCGGGAAGCGTAACGGCTTGTGCGTCGTGTGGATAATTCTGCCGGAACATCGTACCGAACATCTGCGCGAACGGATTATCGAGCGCATCGAGCCAGATCACGGGCTCGCTGCCGGTGTGGCCGTGGTCGTGCCAGCACCAGTAGGGCGTCAGCACGAAATCGCCCGGATGCATCGCCACCCGCTCGCCCGCGACCGTGGAATAGGCGCCGGAACCCTCGATGATGAGGCGCATGGCGTTCGATGCATGGCGGTGCGCGGGCGCGACCTCGCCGGGCAGGATGATCTGCAAGCCGGAATAGAGCGAGCTCGTGATGTAGCCGGTAGCCGGCAGGCCTGGGTTCTCCAGCATCAGGACACGGCGCTCGGCCTGCTGGGTCGTAATGAGTTCGGCGGCGCGCAGCAATTGCGGGCGCATATCCTGGTAACGCCAGATCGCCGGCACCGCCGCCGTGCCGGGGCCCATACGCGTGGTGCGTTCCCACAGCGGCTTGGCATTGAGCTTGGCGATGTCGCGCGAATAATTTGCAAGGTCGGAATTCGCGTGCGCTTGGACCGGAATATTCATAAGTCACCTTTTATTCGGAATCGGCTGCTTGCGCGACGGCGCACCCTGAAAACCTCAGACCGGGCCATGCCATTGTTATGACGGCGGGTTGTTCAAGGCAATCGTTGGAAGGGAACGGGAGCAATCGAAACGCCCGGAGGTTTTCGCAGCCGCCAGCCTGACCCGCTTTGCGCTTGCCCGCCGCCACGCGCAGGGGAGGGGGAGTATGTTTTTGCCATCCACGCTGGCACGCCCGCAGCCGCTGGATTAATATTTAACTTAAGACCAGCCCGATCGGTTTTCCGCTGCGATCGTCCAGTCAAATCGGAATATGACTCACGAGGGTTGTTGAATGAATCACCCCCCACAAGCGATTGTTGACAAACGCGGCGAGCCGCATGTGCGGCGATTTAGCGAGCAGCGCTGGCTCATCGATAATATTATCCGTGCCAATGGCATCGATTGGGACCAACCGCGTTCGCTGTATCTGAACGGGCCATGCGGCAATGAGGCTAATGCCGATTTTGCGGGTATCCGCGACCGCGTAAAAAAGATGGCCGATATTGGTCCGGCATTCGAGGCGGTCGCGCGCCGGCGCGAGGCCAAGGCCAGGGCCGCGGAAGAAGCCGATCACAAGGTGACGGCGCGCGATAACTATTTTATGGCCGCCATCCACTGGGCCGCGGCGCAATGGCCGTACGATCAAAACGACGAAACCAACGTCGCCTTTAATAACAAGAAGCGCGAATGCTATACGAAATACGCCGGCCTTGCTGACCACCACGTCGAAGCGGTGTGGGTCCCATTTCAAGGCAAAGCGATCCCGGCCTGGTTTCATCTGCCGCCGAACTACAAGGGCGGCCGTATCCCGGCGGTGATAGCGGTTCCGGGCATGGACAGCTTCAAGGAAGGCTTAGTCGCCCTCTACGGCGACCGGTGGCTCAATCGCGGCATCGCGGTACTCGCTATCGACGGGCCAGGCCAGTACGAAGCGCCGATGATCGGGCTCTATTTCAGCACGGATAAATGGGCGGCCGCCGGCCCGGCGCTGGTCGACTGGCTTTCCGCCAGGCCCGAAATCGATCCGGCGCGCATCGGCGTCAACGGGACAAGCTTCGGTTCGTTCTTCGGCACCATCCTGACCGCGAACGAGCCGCGCATTTGCGCTTGTTCGGTGATGTCGGTCTGCCATGAACCCGGCGGTCACACCATTTTTCAGGAAGCGTCTCCCACCTTCAAGAAACGCTTCATGTACATGTCGGGAATTACCGACGAGGCCGAGTTCGATGAATTCCGCAAAAAGACGATAACGTGGGAAGGACACGCCGAGAAAATACGCGTGCCTTATCTTTGCGTCGCCGGCGAGGCCGAGGAACTAAGCCCGCTCGAGCACTCCGAGCGGTTGCTGAAGGCGATCAAAGGCCCGAAACAGATGGTCGTCTACCAAGACTCGCGCCACTCGGTCGGCAACGTTCCCGCGGCAAATCTTGGGCCATTTCCCCCCATTCTCGTCGCCGACTGGATGGCCGATCGGTTCGCCGGCAAGGCTTGCGCGAGCGAACGCTGGTATGTCACGGCAAGCGGCCAGATAAATAAAGCTCCCTTCGGTTGAGCAACGGCCAATCCTTGCCGGCACCGGAAACGTCAGCAGCCGATCTCCGATCGAGGTGTGTATCGAAAACCTCAAATTGTTCGCATTTGACCTAAGCAACGAGACGACTACCAGCCATGAGGTTCGGTTTGCAGAAGTCCAAGCCTTTCGAGCGCGGACCTCACTTCCTTTTTTCTGTCTGCCGATAGCGGACGGTTTGGCAGTCTGGGTGAACCGACTGGCCGCCCCATGATTTCCCACATTGCCTTTGTCGGCGCCGGATACTCGACTTTGGCGATCTGATAGAGTTCGGAAAACTTGTATTGGAGTTCAAGGGCGTCCTTCAGGCGGCCATTAATCGTTGCATCATAAAGGGCCTGAACAAATCGGGGCGCAATGCCTCCGAAGATCGACATGCACGCCGTGCCGCCAAGCGTGAGGCATGGAATGATCCATTCAGTGCCGACGAACAAACCGAAATCCGGACGAACGGTTTTGGCGGCTTTCCCGAGCTCAAGATATTTTTCCCAATTGTGACTTGCCTCTTTGAGGCCGATGAACCTGGGAAAACGCTCCATTAATTTGACGAGCGTGGCGGGTGCGATCCCGATGCCATCCATGATGGTGGGCGAGCTATAGGCAATGAAAGGCAGTTCGGTCGCCGACATGATTGCGGAAAAATGCTCGTAAAGACCTTCCTGGGACGGTTTCCAATAGTAGGGCGCAATCGCAATCACACAGTCGGCGCCGATCTTTTCGGCATGGCGCGCAAGGTCCACGGCCTGGTCGGTGCCCGGCATGCTGACATGGACAATGACCGGCACTCTGTTGGCCACGACCTCAACCGCGGTTTTGGCAAGGAGCTTTCGTTCATCGATGGTCAAATTTAGAGATTCGGCGAGGTGCAGATTGATGCAGAGCGACGAAGCATTGTGCCCGAGCAGGAATTCAATGACGCGACCGAAGGTGTCGAGATCGACTTTGTTATCTGACGTGAAGGGTGTGACCGGGACATGGATGATTCCCGGCGGAACGACCGATAAAGGCTTGAAATGGGCCATGGTTCTAATTCCTCGTTTTGCGCCCGCACTTGGCACTACGGAATGATGCGCCGTTGCATCGCGCCGTCCAACGGTCTTGCGCCATTACCGCTATTCGCATTTTGACAGGGCTGCATCACCGCTACGTTCGGACAGGATTTTCACAAAGGAGCAGGGGCTAATATACAACTATAGGTGGCGCTGCCCGATTGTTCGATACTGCAACTGATGTCGACTTGCCCCTGCGCCCAGGCTGCGCGACGATGGCGAAGATGCCACCTATTGGGGCCGCGACGCGGCCATATTTCACATAATCGGAGGGGCAAATGATCAGGACTGGCAGGATCGCAGCGGCCGGAATCGCGGCTGTAATCTTGGCGCTTGCGGCAACGGCCGCCGACGCCAAGGACAAAGTGAAAGTCGGTTTCATCGGGCCGCTCACGGGCGGCGTGTCGGTCAACGGTCTGGGCGGCCGCAATTCCGCGGATCTCGCGGTCAAGCTGCGCAACGCCGACGCCAAGGCGAAATACCAATACGAGCTTGTCGTGCTCGACGACGAATGCAAGCCGAACGTGGCGGTGCAGGTTGCCACCAAAATGGCCACCGATAAGGAGATTATCGCCGCTGCCACGCATTACTGCTCCGCGGCGGCGATCGCGGCGGTCGACGTCTACCATAAGTTTGGCTTCCCGGTGATCGTGTGGGGCGCCGTGCTGCCCGACATCACCTACCGCAACAAGTATCCGGAAGTTCATCGCGTCAACGGCACGATGATCAACCAGAACGATACCAACGCGGCGTTGATCTCCAAGCTCGGCTTCAAGACGGTGGCGGTGATCCACGACACCACTGATTACGGCAAAGGGCACAACAAATATTTCAGCGAGGCGCTGGCCAGGATCGGCAAGGCCAAGATCGTCGGCACATTCGGCGTGACGGCCGACCAGCAGGATTTCACCGCCGAACTCACCAAGATCAAGGCGCTCAATCCGGACGTGATCTATTTCGGCGGGCTGACGCCGATCGGCGTGCGCATTCGCTCGCAGATGGACAAGCTCGGCATCAAGGCCGTGTTCGACGGCACCTCCGGCATCGTCTCCGACGCCTTCATCCAGGGTCTCGGGCCGCTCGCCGAAGGCACGCTCGCCTTCCGTGAAGGCGCGCCGACCGCGAAGCTGCCGGGCGGCAAGTTTTTCATGGAAAAATACAACGAGCAAAAATACGCCAACCCGCCGGAAGCCTATGGCGCCTTCGCCTATGCGGCGATGAACATGATCCTTGATACCATCGAGACGGTCGGTCCTGACCGTAAGAAAGTCATCGCCGCGCTCGGCAACGTAAAGGACCGCAGCTCGATTGTCGGCAAGATCTCGTTCGATGACCACGGCCAGAATACCGTGGCGGTCATCACGAAATATGTCGTGCAAGACGGCAAATTCGTGGAATGGGATGATAGTGAGTATGCCAGCGGCAAGCGCAAGCTGCCGAGGCAGAAATAGCGTCACGGTTGGCGGGGCCGCTCGAACAATGTTAGGGCGGCCCCGCTCAACGGCTTTCATCAGCGAAGGCAAGAATTAAGGATATGGACGCAGGCTTGGTCGCGCAATTCGTCATGAACGGGCTGATGCTCGGCATGATGTATGCGCTAGTCGCGGTCGGCTTCACGTTGTTTTTCGGCGTGCTCGACGTCATCCAATTCTCCCATGGCGACGTGCTTACCGTCGGCGCCTTCACGGCGCTAGCGGCCTATGCCGGGATGAAATCGCTCGGGCTCGTGTCGCCATGGCTCGATCTCGTCATTTTGCTGGTGCTGGCGATGGCGGCGATGGCCCTGCTGGGCATGCTGATCGCGCGTTATCTGGTCATGCCATTGCGCTCGGCGCCCCCGCTCAACACGCTGCTGATCACACTGATGCTGGGCACGGTACTGCGCGAAAGCGTGCGGCTGTTTTATCCGCAGGGCGCCAATCCGAAACCGTTCCCGGCGCTGCTGCCGCGCAGCTCGGTCGACCTCGGCGGCTTCAATCTGCGGCTTGATAATGTGCTGATGCTGGCCGCGGGCATACTGGTCGTCGTCGGGCTGCAGTTCCTGCTCAACCGCACCAAACTCGGGCTGGCGATCCGCGCCGTCGCGCAGGACGAGGAAACCGCGCGCACCATGGGCATCAATTTCACGGCGATTGTGCTCACCACTTTTGCCATCGGCTCGGGGCTTGCCGCCTTCGCCGGGGTAATGAACGGCCTCTATTACAACGAGATCAATTTCGGCATCGGCCTTTATCTCGGCGTCATCGGCTTTTCCGCCGCCATCATCGGCGGCCTCGGCAGCATCTATGGCGCCATTCTCGGCGGCTTTCTGTTCGCCGGCTTGCAGACCATCGGCACTGTGATGCTGCCCTTTGCCAGCGCCTACAAGGACGTTTTCGCCTTCGCCGTCGTCATCGCCATCATGGCCTGGCGCCCGACCGGGCTGATCAGGGAAAAAATCAGTGAGCGGGTCTGAGCCGATGCCGGCAGTCGGCGGTAAGGCGCGCGCAAGCCTGTGGCCGGGCCTGATCGCGCTTGCCGTGGCGACGGTCTATCTGATCGCGCTGCTGGGCGCCGAGAAGCAAGGGTTCATCATCTCGTTGCTGGCGTTCGGCATAGTCGCTGTGGTCGCCGCCGCCTGGTTCGGCCTTCTCAACGGCGTTAGCCGTTCCTTCGCCGACCATGAGGACGCCATCAGTGTCTTCGCCATCGTCGCGGCGCTCGCGCTCGCCGCGTATTTTCATGAAGACCATTTCGTTCTGCTGCTGGTGGTCACTGTCCTGCTCTATACGGTGGCGACGCTCGGACTGAATATTCAATTCGGCTATGCCGGGGTGTTGAATTTCGCCGGCGCTTCCTTCTTCGGCATCGGCGCCTACACCTCGGCCGTGCTGAATACCTACACGGCCGTGCCGCACCTCATCGTGCTCGTGACCGGAGGATTGTTGGCGGCGCTGATCGGCTCGATCTTGCTGTTGCCGGTGCTGCGCACGCGCGGACACTATGCCGCCGTGGTGACGATCGCCTTTGCCCTGTTGTTCAAGACCTTCCTTGAGGTCAATGATGTGGTCGGCGGCCCGCAAGGGATGCAGGTGCCGGCCATGAAGATCCTCGGCTGGTCGTTCAACGACAATATCGAGATCGGCGGCATCACGTTTTCGTTCTACCTGAATTATTTCGTCGTCAGCCTGCTGCTGCTGATCGGCACCTTCGTGCTGGTGCGGCGGCTGGAACGGTCCTGGATCGGGCTCAATCTGGACGCGCTACGGCTGGATGAAACCGCGGCGAGCTGCTTCGGCCTCGACATCGCGCGCTGGAAGATCACCGCTTTCCTGATCGGCAATTTCCTGATCGGCATCGCCGGCGCGCTGTTCGGCATGGTTGGCGGCTTTGTCGGCCCGAACAACTATACCTTCGCCAACTCGCTCATTCTCGTATCCATTCTGCTGCTCGGCGGCATCGGCAATCCTTGGGGCCTCGTGGTTGCGACGTTCATCGTCGTGGTCGTTCCGGAAAAGCTGCAGACCATCCAGGAATACCGGTTTCTGCTCTATGCGGTGATGGTGATCGGCGTGCTGCTGTTCCGGCCGGATGGGCTGCTGCCGCGGCCGGTGCGCCGCTATTTTCCGGGGTGGCGGTCATGAGCGCGCTGCTCGAAGCCCGCGGCGTCGTGCGCCGGTTTGGCGGCGTCGTTGCCCTCGACGGCCTCGATCTCGCCGTCGCGCCCAACGAAATTCTCGGCCTCATTGGGCCGAACGGCTCGGGCAAGACCACGTTTTTCAACGTGATCACGGGAATTTATGGCGCGGACGCCGGCAGCGTGACCTTCGACGGCGCCGATATCACCAAGGCGCCGTCGCGCGCGGTTTACCAGGCAGGGATTTCCCGCACCTTCCAGCGCTCGCGCCTGTCGCTGCCGCTGTCGATCTTCGACAACATCATGATCGGCAACCACAAGCGCCTCAATCAAGGGCTCTGGTTCAATCTGATCGGGCGGGCCGCTTTCAAGCGTGAGTTCGAGGAAAGCTACCGCGCCGCGCACGCGCTGGTCGAAGTATTCGAGCCGACGCTCGCGGGCCGCATGTTCGAGCCGGTCGCCGGCCTGCCGATGATCGATCGCCGCCGCATCGAAATCTGCCGCGCACTCATCAGTGCGCCGAAACTGCTGCTGCTCGACGAGCCGTCCGCCGGCATGACCCATGATGAAACGGCGGAGCTGATGGATGACATTCTGCTTGTGCGCGAGCGCAACAGGAACCTCACAATCATCATCGTCGAACACGAAATGGGCGTGATCGAGCGCATCACCGATCGCTGCGTCGTGCTCAATTTCGGCCGCAAGATCGCCGAGGGGCCCTATCGTGAGGTTGCCTCCGACGCCCAGGTGCAAGAAGCCTATCTCGGGGTGGCATGATGTCCGGCACGCTCGAGATCGATGACGTCTACACCGCCTACGACAAGGCCGACGTGCTGCAAGGCGTCTCGCTCGCCGTCAAACCGGGCAGCATTACCTGCCTGCTCGGCTCTAATGGCTCCGGCAAGACGACGCTGGTGCGCTCGATCCTGGGACTGACGCCGGCGCGCGCCGGGCGCATTATTTTCAATGGAACCGACATTACCCGGCTCGCAACCCACAAGATCATTGCCACCGGCATTGCTTGCATCCCCGAAGGACGCAAGGTGTTTCCCAAGCTCACGGTCGAGGAGAATTTGCGCGTCGGCGCCTATCAGGAGAGTTCGGACAAGGTCACGCAGGCGCGCATCGCCGACATCTTCGAGATCTTTCCGCAACTGGCGGAGCGCCATACTCAGCTCGCCGGTACCATGTCCGGCGGCGAGCAGGCGATGGTGTCGATTGGGCGCGGACTAATGTGCGCACCGAAGCTTCTTTTGATCGACGAGCCGTCGCTCGGCCTGTCGCCGCGGCTGGTGAAAGAGAATTTCAACATTATCCGCCAGATCAATGCGCGTGGCATTACCGTGTTATTGGTCGAGCAGAACGTGCACCAAACTCTCGCCATCTCGCATTTCGGCTTTGTGCTGTCGAAGGGCCGCGTGGCGACGAGCGGCGCACCGAGCGAGCTTGCGGGGCGCAAGGAAGTGCGCGATGCCTATTTCGGGTAGCCCATGCAGTCTTCGGTCGAGTTGACGCAGGAACTGGTTCGCTTCAACACCGTCAATCCGCCGGGCGCCGAACGCGCTTGCGCGGAGCGGCTAGCGGGATTGCTGGAGGGGGCAGGATTTACCACGGAGCTTGTGCCGTTCGGCGAAGGGCGCGCGCAGTTGCTCGCGCGCATCGGCGGCAAGGCGGATCGCTTGCCCCTCGGATTCACCGGTCATCTCGACACGGTGCCGCTCGGCGCGCAGCCCTGGTCGGTCGATCCGTTTGCCGCCGAGATCGCGGACGGCAGGCTTTACGGGCGTGGATCGTCGGACATGAAAGGCGGCGTGGCGGCATTCGTCGCGGCCTGCATTGCGCTCGCCGGTCGGCTTGCCGATACGCCCGGCGTGCTGCTGGTGATCACGGCCGGCGAGGAGACCGGCTGCACCGGCGCAGACGCGCTCGTCGCCACCGACGGCCGCCTCGGCCGGGTCGGCGCTCTGGTCGTGGCGGAGCCGACCGGCAATAGGCCGCTCGTCGGCCACAAGGGGGCCCTCTGGCTGGAGGCGGAAACGAAAGGCGTAACCGCGCATGGCTCGATGCCGGAGAAAGGCGTCAACGCCGTCTACAAGGCGGCGCGGGCCGTCACAGCGTTGCAAGGGTTCGACTTCAACGTGGCCCGCCACGATGTGCTCGGCGCGCCGACGCTCAACGTCGGCACCATCCAGGGCGGCCTCAACATCAATTCTGTTCCCGACCGGGCTTTGATCGGCATCGATATCCGTACCATACCCGCGCAAATTCACGCGCAAATCCGCGAGCAGTTAGCAAGCTATCTTGGTCCTGACGTCGGCTTGAAGACGCTGCTTGACGCCAAAAGTGTTTGGACCGATCCGCATGACCCTTGGATTAATGAAGTTTTCCGCATCGCACGGGAAGTCGAGGGTATCGATGACGTTGTCGGAGCTGCGCCTTACTTCACGGATGCTTCCGCGCTGACGCCGGCGCTTGGATCGCCGCCGACCGCGATTATCGGGCCCGGCGAACTGGCGCTTGCCCACCAGACCGACGAATATTGCCTTGTACCGCGCATTGAAAGAGCGACCGAGATTTATTCGCAGCTTATCCGGAGTTGGTGCCGGATCTGATCCGTCTTTACGAAGCGGGCTTGCGCTTGAGCAGAAAGGCCTGCAGGGCCTCCTGCACCACTTCGCCGCGCTGATTTAAGACCTTCAGTTCGCGCTTCATCACCCCGCGCTCGGGGTTTGACGTTTCGCGCTTCTCCAGCACCTTGATGCGGGCACGAATGGTATCGCCGGGCTTCACCGGTTTGGTAAACTTGAGGCTGTCAAAGGCGAGAAAGGCGATCAGCGTGTCGTCGTAGAGATGGAGCTGGAAGATCAGGCCGGCCGCGATGGCGTAGACCAGCGGCCCGTGCACGATGCGGGTGCCGAACGGCGTGGTCTTGCAGTATTCCTCGTCGACGTGGAGCGGGTTGTAGTCGCCGGACAACCCCGCGTACATGACCATATCCGCTTCGGTGACGGTGCGCGCGGGGCTTTCGAATTCCGCACCGATCTCCCATTCCTCCCAGTAGAGCCCGCGCATCACACGTTTTCCTTCATCGAATTTGAATTCTTTTTTGGATGGAAGCGACCGACCGCGCCGCTTTCGCGCAGGTCCGCGATTTCATTTGCCGATAGATGCAGCAGTGTCTTCAGAACGGCGTCGGTATGCTCGCCCAGCATCGGCGCCGGTCGGGATATCGTTCCCGGCATATCCGACATTTTGATTGGGTTTCCGGGCAGCCGCACTTTGCCAACCTCCGGATGATCGTATTCGACGATCATCTCGCGCTCTTTGACTGGCGGCTCGGAAAAGGCGCCGTCGACGTTGTTCACCGGCGCTGCGGGCACTCCTGCGGCGCGTAGCCGCTCAAGCCAATCGGCCGCCGTTCTGGTACGAAAGATCTGCTCGAGACGCGGCACCAGCACGTTGCGGTTCTTTACCCGGCTTGCATTATCGGCAAAGCGCGGATCGCCGGCAAAATCGGGCCGGTCAAGCGCATCGCACAGCTTGCGCCAGAAGATTTCCTGGCGCGTGGCGACGACGACGTAACCGTCCGCGGTCGCGAAGGCCTGCCACGGAACGGAATAGTCGTGCGCCGAGCCGGGCGGCTTTGGCACTTCGCCATTCGTCAGCCACATGGTTCCGATGTAGCTCAACAGATGGAGCATGGTATCGAACATCGAAAGTTCGATCCGGCGCCCTTTGCCGGTGCGTTCGCGATCGAACAATGCAGCCAAGATTCCCTTGCACGAATAGATGCCGCCGCTGAGATCGGCCAGCGGAATACCGACGCGGACCGGCGGACGTCCGGGCTCGCCGGTGATGGCCATGTGGCCGCTGATCGCTTGGACGATGATGTCGAGCGCCGGATAGTCCTTGTATTCGCCGGCGCTCCCGAAGCCGGTGACCGAGCACTGGATGATGCGCGGATTGATGCGGCTTAACGTCGGGTAATCGATTTCGAGGCGTTCGAGGACGCCGGGACGAAAATTGTCGATGACGACATCGGATACCTTCACCAGATCGTAGAAGAGTTGGCGCCCCGCCGCATTTTTGAGGTTTATAACGATGCTCTGTTTGTTCCGATTGAGCGTGAGAAACAGTCCGCTTAACCCCTGATAGGGAGCAACCGAGGGAGTTCGGCCGAGATCGCCCTCCGGCGCCTCTACCTTGATCACCTCGGCCCCGAGATCCGACAGCACTTGGCTGCCATAGGTTCCGGCGATGATCTGGCCAAGTTCCAATATTCTGACGCCCTCGAGCGGATACGGCATCGCGTACCTTTCTGAAAATCCAAGCGTAGACGGCGCGACAAGCGGCGTATGCCGTTGGATTAGAGTCCCAGGCCCCGCGCGATAATGTTGCGCTGTATCTCCGAAGTTCCGCCCCCGATGACGGCCACCCGCGAATCGCGAAAGAACCGCTGCATCGGATATTCCATGCAATAGCCGTAGCCGCCGAGAATTTGCAGCCCGAGATCGGATACCGCCTTGTAGGTTTCGCCGCTGTAGAGCTTCAATACCGCAGCATCGCTGCGTGTCGCCTGGCCCTGCGACAAGAGCCATGCGAACCGGTAGACGAGCGTGCGCGACACATCGAGCATAACCTTCATATCGGCAAGCTTGTGTGAGATCGCCTGGAATTGACCGATCGGCCGTCCAAACTGCTTGCGGCTCTTCGCATAATCGAGCGCGTAATCGAACGCTGCGGAGGCCGCTCCGGTACGCGCGGCGGAAAGGCAAAGCCGCTCGTACCACAGGTAGGAATCGACCGCCTCCCAGCCGCGATCGAGCTCGCCGAGCAGGGCGGAGGCGGGCACTTTTACGCCGCTGTAGAAAACCTGCGTGGTGCCGATGGCGCGCTGACCCAGCGTCTTGATCTTGCGGATTTCGATCCCGGGCAGCTTGGTGTCGACGAGAAAATTGGTGATGCCGTGCTGCTTCTTGGCGCCGGTCGATGTCCGCGTCACCAGCAGGCAATAATCGCTGATATCCATGCCCGAGGTGAAGACCTTCTGGCCGTCGATGACGAAGCCGCCATCAACTGCCTTGGCGCGGGTCGTCAGTGCGGCGGCATCGGAACCGGATTCCGGCTCGCTGAGCCCGAAGCAGAACGAAAGCTCCCCACGCACGATCTTGGGCAGCAACTCCCGTTTCTGCTCGGGGGTCCCGTGCTGCAACACCGCGTAGCCGCCGTAAGTGAGCGTGCGGAACAGCCATATGGCCAGCTCTTCGAAGTGCCTGCCCGCCTCCTCCAGAAGGATGGCGAGGTCGATCGCCGAGCCGCCGGTGCCGCCATACTCGGCCGGGATCGGCAGGCCGAACCAGCCGTGCTCGGCGAGCGCCTGATAGGCTTCGCGCGGCGGCCGCGCTTCGCTGTCACAGCGCTCGGCGTATTCCGGCGGGCACACGTGATCGAGCAGTTCTTTCGCGTGGGCGCGCAAGGCCTCCTGATCCTGCGAAAACGAGAAGTCCATGCCGGTCACCGCGTTCGGTCGAGGCTGGCGAGTTCGAGGACGCGCCGGGCGCGCTGCGCCATGGCGTAATCTACAAGTTTTCCGTCGACGGCGATTGCAGCGGTGCCTGCCTTTTCCGCGGCCTCGAATTCGGTCACCACCCTTTGATAATAGGCGACCTCGACCTCAGGTATGGCATAGGCGCTTTTGACCGGCGCAATCTGTTTGGGATGAATGACGGTGCGGCCAACAAAACCGAGGCGTGCCGACAGGCGGGAATCTGCGATCAATCCGGCCTCGTCGTTAAGATCGCTGAAAACGCCATCGAGCGGATGAATGTGGCTGCCGGCCGCGCGGCTATCGAGCAGTACTTTGGAGCGCGCGTACAACAGCTCGGTTCCTTCGATCGACCAGGCGCAACCGAGGTCGGTTTGCAGATCGCCGTCTCTGGCGCTGCCGAAGCAGGTTGCCGCAACGCGCGGCGAGGCCTTGATCAGGTTGAAGCAATTGTAGACGCCCAAGGCGCTTTCTATCTGCAGGATAATCTCGGCAGAACCCGGCTGCATGCCGCGCTGGGCTTCGTGACGATCGATCGAACTGGCGGTGCGTTGCACGTCCTCCACGCTTTCAGCCTTGGCAAGCAGAATCGCGTCGAGGCCAGGACGCACCACGGCATCCAAGTCGTCGGAGAGAAGCCCGGTGGCCGCGGCGTTCACGCGCACGAAGATGGCCGGGCGGGGGTGGGTTTTGGCCGTGGCGCTGGCGATGGCCCTGCCAACCAGGACGCGGGCGTCGGCCTTGGACGCGAGCGGCACCGAATCCTCAAGATCGAAAATGACGGCATCGGCGCCGCTCTCCAGCGCTTTCGTCATCACCCGCTCCTTGATCCCTGGTGCAAAGAGCGCCGTGCGTACAGGCCTCATGGGTGTTATCTCCGCAAATACCCAGGCGGGTTTCCGTCAAGTGCCGCCGGGCCAGCAAGAAATCTTGTTTTAACCGAAACCGACAATAGCCTTTCCTCACCGCCAATCATAAATCGTATGGTATAATTTTACACGTAGAGATAGGGACTATCTGCTCGATGCATTATACGGGAAAAAGGCTCAGCAGCATTCCGATTTCCCCTGACGATGCCGTCGATTCGCCGTCCGCCAAAAAGCCCACGGCACTTCCGCAATACCGCTATGCGATCAGGACAGCGGCCGTTCTCATTGCCATTGTTGCCGACATATTGCTTATCGGCGCGGCCGCATTGACTGCGGCATTCATTCGGTTTGAAAACCCTTTCGAAGCCGTCACCAATCAATTGCTATTAATAATTATACCGGCCTTTTTGCTGGCGGCCTTCGCCTTGGACTGTTACCGAATAGATACGCTCAGACATTCGCTAAGATCGGTCGAAAAGATAATAGTGGCGCTTGCGATCGCCGCTGGCCTTACATTCGCGGCGGCATTTGCTTTGCAAGTCGGCGTGATCTATTCACGTTTGGCAACCGGCATCATGCTGGTGAGCGCCGCAGGCTATCTTGCCGTTGGCCACGTTTTCTACAAACTATTGCTCGACCGTCTATCGGGTTTTATCGATCCGCTGGATTTTGATTCTCGGGCCAGACATCGCCGCCACTGATATTGTCGATCGCGCCGATCACATCGTTCCTGCGGAGCGTCCGAACCCCGCCGATCCGGGTTCTCTCGAACGAACCTATGCCCTCGTTCAGCACGCCGACCGCATTATCCTTGCTTTCAACGATGCAAAAGAGCGGACCGAATGGGCGCAATTCGTGCGCCTGATCGGCATCGATGCTGAAATCATCGAGCCGGATTTGCAGGGCATTACGGTTCTCGGGATGCATCATTGGGAAGGAGCGCCGACCTTGGTGGTGGCGCGCGGCGCCCTGGACTTCAGGGAACGCGCGCTCAAACGCGCCCTCGATCTCGCGATAAGTGTGCCGTTGCTCGTCCTCATCGGGCCATGGCTTCTCTTGCTCATGTTTCTGATCAAACGCAATTCACCCGGGCCGGCAATCTTCGCGCAACCCCGCGTCGGCCGAAATAATCGCCGTTACATGTGCTACAAACTCAGGACCATGTATGCCGACATGGGCGACCCGCATGGTGACCGGTCGACCGCGCACGACGACGAGCGGATCACAAAGTTCGGAAAGTTTCTGCGTCGCACCAGCTTGGACGAACTGCCGCAACTCTGGAACGTTATCGTCGGGGACATGAGCCTGGTGGGGCCGCGCCCGCATGCCCTCGGTTCTGCCGCCGAAGGTGCCTTGTTTTGGGAGGCGGTGCCGGATTACTGGACGCGCCACGCCATGCGGCCGGGCATCACGGGACTGGCTCAGGTGCGTGGACTACGGGGCGCGACCGAAAAACGCGGCGATATCGAAAAGCGCGTCGGGGCCGATCTTGAATATATTAACAACTGGTCGATTTGGCTCGACATCAAGATCTTGCTGCAAACAATTCGCGTCGTATTTCATCGCAACGCGTTTTGAGCGCACGCGCCTTTGTCGCAATGAAAGGAACGCCGGCCGCGTGCCTGCGCTAGTTTCCTGCCTGACTCGAACTTTGTTCGCCTTGGCGAGTTTCTGCGGACCGCGCGAACAGGTTGCCGATCAAGGATGACAAGATGCCCGGGAGTTCATTCCGCCGGAACGGGATTGGACGGCACAGACCCATGGTCACGAGACCAAGGCGCGCCATGCGCTGCGCGGCATAGACGGACTCCGCGGCACTTGCAGCCACGCGCTCGGCAACGGCGGCTCCGATATGCTGGGTGAGCGTCGCCCCGGCAAAGTCGATAGCCCCAAGCTTCCCCGCCTCGAACACCAGGCGCCGCAATAGATGAGCGGTGGCGAACGCGGTCGGCCGGTGGCCGTAGCAGGCCGCGATCTCGCGCACCATGCGAACGCTGCACGCGATGAAGAACAGCGCATCGGTGATCGCGGTCGGGCTGATGGCGGTGATGCCGAAAGCGCGGGCGCTGGCCCGGCGCACGATCGCCTCGGCGCGCCGGTCGAGCGGGGCCATGACCGTCTGCGAAAACAGCTCGATTTGCTGGGCTGGCGAATGATGGCGCTGCACTTTGCGTTGAAACGCTTCAATTGCGGCTTTGCCCTCGCGATCCTTGGGGATCCCCGCAATCACGCCGCGGATCGCCTCCTGCATGTCGAAGGGCCGCATATTCTCCCATTGCACGGCTAAGCGCTGCTGGTTGGCTTCGACGTTCTTAAGGGCGAGGTAGCCCGTCATCTCGTACGCAATCATGGCACCGGCGGCGGCAATACCGGCCACCGCCGCCGCAGTCGCCGCCCAGCCGAGCCCCGTGCTGAAATCGAATGCCGACGCGATCCAGAGATAGAGATCGACGCCGAACCAGCCACACAAGGCGGCGAGCAAACCCGCCAATCCGAGCTTCATCGTCAGGCTGGAACGCCGCCGCCGGCCCGGTACGGCTGCCGGCGGCGGCTCGGCCGGCGCTGTCGTGACGATACGCCCGGTTTGCGCCGTCGCGATGACCTGCGGCGCCAATGGTTCGGCGGCGCCTGCGCCTGATTCCCGGGGCGTCTCCATAACAACGACCTGCGGACGCAGCAGGTTGTCAGATTCATTGCCGTTGTTTTGGCTGCTCATCGCAATTGATCTCCGATGAGATATTCGAGCGCGAGATCGAGATTGATGTGCGCGATGCCGTCGATCGGCGATGCGTCGATGATTGGCGGCTCGAACACCGGGATGTTGAGAAACGGCTTGCCCCAGGCTTCCGGCCGGGGCGGCCTAGCCGGGACGTTGCCGACGAAAAATTTTGCCCGCGTGCTGCTGCCAACCGGTTTCCCGACAACGACTTGGACCTGGTGCCCGTCGATTACCTGCGTGTCTTCGTCGGTCGAAATCACCGACGCCAGCGTAGCCACATCGATCCTGGCATTGCTGCTGGTGACATCGAGCGATGGCAGCGCCACCATGTTGCGCAAGAGCGCGGCCAGGTGGTCGCGCTGCACCTCGGGGACGTGATCGGCCTTGGTGGCGGCGAACAGCACCTTCTCGATGCGCGCATTCTGCAACAACCGTCCGATGATGCCGCTATGCCCATAGCGGAAGCTTTCCAGGATCGCGTCGATGGCGCGCCGCGTGTCCTCGAACACCTCGCGGCCGGCCAAGAGCGCGCCGAGAACGTCCACAAGCACCACCTGGCGCGAATAATTGCGGAAATACTGGCTATAAAACGGCATGACGACGTCTGTCTTATAGGCTTCAAAGCGCCGCTCCATCAGGGCGGCTAGCGTGCCTTCGCTGGCGCGCTGGACTCCGTCGGGAATATCGAGCGGGGCGAACCACCGGTTGGAATCTTCTCCGAGCGGGCCGGGGTCGAGGAAGCGGCCGGGCTGGAGGAAGTTGAGGCCATGCTGGTCGCGTGCCGCCCGCAGATGCTGCCGATAAAGCTCATGCGCCCGCTTGGCATCGTCCTCGCTCGCCGCCGCGTCGTGGCGATGATCGGATAGAAAGGCGGTGAAATCGCGCGCCGTGTCGGCGCGAATGCCGCGGCGGCAGAGCTGCAAAGTGGCGCGCGACCAATCGGCGTAGCTTTGAGAGAGCAACGGCAGATCGAGGAGCCATTCACCGGGATAATCGATGATTTTGAGTTTCAAAGTCGCAGCGCCGCTGCCGATCCGGCCGAGCAGAAAACCGAGCGCGCCGGCCGGAACGAAACGGATGTCGATCTCGATTTCGCTGATGTCGGTGGTGCGGGCAGGCCAGTCGGCGGGAGTGGCGGCCATGCGTTCGATATTTCGCTCATAGGGAAAGCGCGGCACCCGATCGGTCTTGCCGCTGGCGAGCCTGGCTGCCACCAGCCGGCCATCGCCGACGACCTTCAAAAGCGGCATGCGGTGCGGTTGATGTAGCGCACTGAGCAGATTGTGGACGAGACTCGTGATGAACACGGTCTTGCCGGCACGGCTCAAGCCGGTGACCGCGAGATTAACGGTCGAGCCTTTGACCAGCTCGGCGAGGTCGAACACGCCCGAGAGCCACTGCGAAATATCCGTCTCGGCACGGCCGAATAGCGACATTCCGAAATATTCCCTTTGCGTCGGAGCAATATCGCAAGCGTGCTGCATTACCCTCATGGCAGTCAGCTAGTTCGAATATAAGCATAAATCGGGGCTAATTCGCTGCCCCATTGCCCGTTAATAGCCCTTGCCGACCAGACCGGAAGAGCGCAGGCCTCACGCCCCGGACTGCGCAGATAAAACCGGAATCCCAGGTCCAAATTTCCTTCTCACCGGCGGGATTGAACTGCTAAAAGCTCTGCAGAGGGGGAACGACATGTACAAAATCATCGCCGGATTATTTGCCATCGCCTTAATGGCAGGGTCGGCATCCGCATCCGAACGGCCAGATGTCATGCGTACGATATGGCATTTCGTCGATTCCTTTAACAAGGGCGACGTGAAGGCTGCGCTGGGCGACTGTTCCGCTCAATCGGCCGTTATTGATGAAATTCCACCGTACCAGTGGCAGGGCGCTACCGGATGCGCGGACTGGTCAAAAGATTTCGATGCCTACGTCAAGAAAAACGATATCACCGAACCCAAAGTGACATTGTTCGGCCCAAAGCATATCGATCTTACGGGAGATCGCGCGTATGTCGTGGTTCCGGCCAATTTCACCTACAAGCAGAATGGCAAGCGGATTACCGAGCGCCGTTCAATTCTGACGGTGGCTCTGCAAAAAGTTGCGGACGATTGGCGCATCACGGGCTGGGCCTGGGCGAAGCACTAGCGCAAGCTCATTTTCCAAAACGTCTTTGGCGGTGCTGGAAAGCCCGCAGCGCCCGCAAGAAATCGATTCTTCGAAAGGCCGGCCAGTACACATCCGTGAAGTAGAACTCACTGAATACGCTCTGCCATAGCAAAAATCCGGAAAGCCGTATTTCGCCGCTGGTCCGGATAATGAGTTCAGGATCCGGCAGATCCGGCGCATAGAGAAATCGGCCAATGGCCTCTGGACTGACAAGGTCGATGGTCTCGTCCAAAGTCTTGTTTTGCACAAGCTGCTCTCGTAGCAATCCTCGGACGGCATCCACGATTTCTTCGCGCCCACCATATGCGGCGGCGATTGTCAGATGCATGCCGCTATAGTTTCTCGTGACGTCTTCGGCCGCACGCACGGCAGCGAGAGTTGAGGCCGGCAACAGCTCGAGTCGACCGACCGCACGCACGCGGACGCGCCGGCTGTGGAACTGATTGTCGCTTGCGAGCGATTTGAGCTTTTTCTCAACGGCGGCAAAGATGCCGGTAACCTCCGCGGGAGGACGTTTACTGTTCTGGGTGGAAAACACCCACAACGTGATCGCTGGAATTTCAAGCTCAAGGCACCAGTCAAGCAGATGGTCGAGCTTATTGGCGCCCGCCATGTATATGTCGTCAGGTTGACTCAAGTTGTTTTGGCGGGCGAACCGTCGATTGCCGTCGAGGATCAAGCCGATATGACGGGGGACGGGATGGGCGCGGACGTCGCGCAGCAGGCGACGCTCATAAAGCCGATATATCGGTCCGAGCAATGCATTGCGGCACTGGCATGCAAGCGGTCGCCACCGTAGCTGCATGCTGAAGTCTTTCTTTCGTCCCGTCGTGGTGGCTGTTGAACCGGCAAAATCATAAACGTGCGAGCGCAGCATAGCCACTCGATCGTGTCGGCGCCGTGGCCGTTGTGCGCGAACTGGACAGTGCGGCAGCGGCCGGCCCAGGGGCCGAGCACGGCCGTGACCGGGCATCGGTTGAAAATAGCGCCGATCGGCAACCCTTTGACTTCTCTTTGCCTGCGCAGCATAAATATTTAGCGGCAATGCCAGAAAATCGGTTGAAAAACAACTGGATAGACTGCGGTGGTCAGCATTGAGCGGCAAGCGGATATTGTGCGGCGATGATCCCCGTCTTGACGCATAACATTATGCAGAGGCCGCCGAACTGGCGGTCGCCTCAAGTTCTTGAGATATTCGCCAAAAAGCGAGAAACACCAGTGGAGTTACGATGGACCGTTATTTGTCGAGCGCCGACGCGCGATCAGCCACATCAATTCGATGGCGAGGGCGATGGATGCGCTCCAAAGCGATAAGGATGGAGAAATAATCATGTTCCTTCCGGGATGGGATTCTTTGGAGTCCGTCAAAACACTCAATTATTCTCTCCACATCGCCGCGCTCATACTCATCACTCTGGTCGCATTAAGCGAAATTATGGCCTTCCTCTACGCGGAACGGCGCGACACTCTGGCCGAGCTCCGTGACAGCGCAGCGGTCTTACACCGTCAGCAAGCCTTGGATGAGGCCGACAGGCGCCACGCGGCGGAAATTGGCGGCTTGAAGACTCAGTTGGCGGAAGCTGAAAATCAGTTGTCGGAGGCGAGAAAGAAGGTTGAGGAGGATACGCGCACGCAAGATTATCGGCACCTTACCGATGAACAAAAACAGACGCTCATAAAAGCGCTGTCCCCATTCCGCGGTGACAAAGTGAGAATTTTTTACATTGTCGGCGACGCGGAAGGAAAAGCGTACGCAGAAGAGTTCTTACACGTATTTGCACAAGCGGGATGGGATTACGGCGGAGGATTTGGTGTGAGCCAAGGCATCTTCGACCAAGACCCTGTTGGAATCGATATAACGTTGAACGCCACTCAAGTGGCTACCGGAAAAATTCCACGGGCGGCAGAAACCTTGGCGCGAACATTGCGGGCGCTTGGGCTGCCGGAGCGAGGATTTCGCAGTCCCGGCGTTGCAGCCGGCACAATCGAACTTCGAATTGGAAAAAAGCCCCCGGCATAAACAGGCCTACGAGCCGTTAACTGCGTAAGCATTGCCACCATAACTTGCCGCGAGGGTTGTGATGGTAAAAGACGGCACGCCATTAGAATTTCAATTGCGCGCGCGACGAGTCGCATCGTGGTCCGTCAATGACGGCGACATCCCGCGAAGGCGGTGCAACCGCTTTTCAAGTGCAATATCGAATTTGAATCCGGCGCAACACAATTTGGCGCCATGGCCGGCATCGTGCTGGCGCGGCTCGAAATGGCGGCAGACTGTGATGCTCCAGCCTTTGCCGCCATCTTGATCCGCCGGCAGGGCGCTTTGCTGCATTGCGGGAGCCTGCGGCAGAACGTCTCTGTGTTCACCAAGCTCGCCCAAATACTGATTGTACCTGTATAAATTAGGTACTAATTATGCTTCGCTTTGGAACGAGAATGCATTAACGGGGGCAAAACGAAAATCGCCGAGCCGGCAATCAGATCGGTCTGGCCTAGAAACAATCATGGGAGGAATTTCATGCTAGCGAAAAGCAAAGTCCTGAGTTTTAGTGCGGCCGCCTGTCTGGGCGGTGCGCTCGCACTGATGTCAATTCCCGCAAATGCGGCGTGGAAGCCGACCCGGACGGTCGAATTCATCGTGCCGGCCGGCATTGGCGGTGGCGCTGGCCAGATGGCGCAGCTCATCCAAGGCATCGTCCAGAAACATAACCTGATGCCGACCTCGATGGTCGTGATCAGCAAGAAGGGCGGCTCCGGCGCCGAGGGCTTTCTCTACGTGAAGAACGCCAAAGCCGACCCCCACAAGCTCATCATCACGCTGTCCAACCTGTTCACCACGCCGCTCGCGACCGGCTCGCCGTTTTCCTGGAAGGATTACACGCCGATCGCCATGATGGCGCTCGACGAATTCGTGTTCTGGGTCAACGCCAAGACGCCCTATAAGACGCCGGGCGAATACATGGACGCGGTCAAGAAGGCCGGCGGCAAGATGAAGATGGGCGGCACCGGCTCCAAGCAGGAAGACCAGATCATCACGGCCGCGCTCGAGCAGAAAACCGGCGACAAGTTCACCTACGTTCCCTACAGCGGCGGCGGCACGGTGTGCACGCAGCTCGTCGGCGGCCACATCGATTCGAGCGTCAACAATCCAGTCGAATGCGTGGCGCATTGGCGCGCCGGCAGCGTCCGCCCGCTCTGCGTGTTCGACGAAAAACCGATGCCCTATCCGGCCAAGATCACCTCGGACATGTCGTGGCAAGACATTCCGACCTGCAAGTCGAAGGGGCTCGACATCGAATACACGATGCTGCGCGGCATCATGACCGCACCGGGCGTTTCGAAGGACGCGGTCGACTACTACATCGACTTGCTCAAGAAGGTGCGCGCGACGCCGGAATGGAAGGCGTACATGGAAAAAGGCGCCTTCAATCAAAGCTTCATGACCGGCGCCGCCTTCGACAAGTGGCTGACAGACGCAGCCGCGATCCATCATAAATTGATGGAAAAGGCCGGCTTCCTGCACAAAGGTTCCTGAGTGCCATGAGCTTGCGGGGGCGCCGTTGACTCGGCGCTCCCGCAATTTGCTTGTCTGAGGTCCTGCTCCGCTATGTACGTACGAGTTTCAAGCTATGTCTGAAGGCTCCGATAACGAAAATCCGCTCGACAGCGTCGTTTCCAACCGCACCATGAATATGGTGGTTTCGTTGGCATTGATGGCGATTGCGTCGGTGGTGATGTTCGACAGTTACCGCCTTGGCGCCGGCTGGGCGAAGGACGTTGGGCCGGATTCCGGCTACTTCCCGTTCTATGTCTCGCTGATCATGTTCACCACCAGCGCCGTCACTTTGATCCAGAACCTGCTATCGCGGCATGCGGAAGGGGGCGGTTCTTTCATCGCGCACGGCGAACTGATGATGGTGCTGCAAGTCCTTATTCCAATGACCATCTTCGTCGTCCTGTCGATCTATATCGGCATCTACATCTCGATGGCGCTGTTCATCGGTTTCTTCATGACCTGGCACGGCCGCTATCCGCTGTACAAGACGATTCCGCTGGTGCTGTTCGTCCCGGTCGTGCTGTTCGTCATCTTTGAAATCTGGTTCCTGGTGCCGCTGCCGAAGGGACCGTTCGAGGCCTGGCTTGGCTACTGAAGCTACAGCAGCAAGAATCGCGCATACGAGATCAAGAAAGATCGAACGACAAGAAGCAAGACAATAACCAAGACGACGAGCCGATGTGCGCGATGAGCGCTCGGCCGACTTGACGGAGGCTTTAGTTGGACGCGTTCTTTTCGTTGATGCACGGCTTCGAGGTGCTGCTGACGCCCATGAACCTGGGCTACATGGTCGTCGGTATCCTGTTCGGCGTGCTGCTCGGATTCCTGCCCGGCGTCGGCGGCGCCAACGGCATCGCCATTCTGCTGCCGCTGACGTTCTCGATGCCCAACACCACCGCCATCATCATGCTGGCGGCGATTTATTGGGGCGCGTTGTTCGGCGGCTGCATCAGCGCCATCCTGTTCAACATCCCGGGCGAACCATGGTCGGTGGCGACGACCTTCGACGGCCATCCGCTGGCCAAGCAGGGCCGCGCCGGCGAAGCGCTAACTGCCTCGCTCTCCTCGTCCTTTATCGGTGCGCTGATTGCCACCATCGTGCTGACCTTTCTGGCGCCGATCGTCGCCGATTTTGCGCTTGATTTCGGCCCGCCGGAATACTTCTCGGTCTACCTGCTCACGTTCTGTAGCTTCGTCGGCATGGGCCGGCAGTCGCCGTTCAAGGTCATCTCGGCGATGATGTTTGGCTTTGCCTTTGCCTGCGTCGGCACCGACCAGGTGACCGGCGGCTTGCGCCTCACTTTCGGCACCGAGACGCTCTTGACCGGGTTCCACTTCCTGATCGCGGTCATCGGCCTGTTCGGCATCGGCGAGATCATGGTGACCATCGAAAAGGGCCTGCAGTTCGAGGGCCGCAGCGCCAAGATCAATCCGTTCGTAGTGTGGCAGACCTGGAAGAAGCTGCCGCAATTCTGGGTCACCATCATCCGCGGCACTGCGGTCGGCATCTGGCTCGGCGTCACCCCCGGCGGCGCGACGCCCGCCTCGTTCATGAGCTACGGCTTGGCCAAGCGCTTCTCGAAGAACGGGGACAAATTCGGCACCGGCGAATTGGAAGGCGTGGTGGCGCCGGAGACCGCGGCGCATGCCGCCGGCACCAGCGCACTGTTGCCGATGCTCACGCTCGGCATTCCCGGCTCGCCGACGGCCGCGGTGCTGCTCGGCGGTTTGCTGATCTGGGGCTTGCAGCCCGGACCGTTGCTGTTCATTGAACAGAAGGATTTCGTCTGGGGTCTGATCGCGTCGATCTATCTCGGCAATGTGGTGGGTCTGGCGATCGTGCTGTCGACGGTGCCGCTCTGGGCCTCGATCATGCGCATTCCGTTCTCGATCATCGCGCCGATCATCATCGTGGTCTGTGCGATCGGTTCCTACACGCTGTCGAATGCGCCCGCCGACCTCGTCTTCATGGTCATGTTCGGCGTCATCGGCTACCTGTTCAAGAAACTCGACTATCCGCTGGCGCCGATGGTGCTGGCGATCGTCCTGGGCGGCCGGGCCGAAAGCTCGTTCCGCCAGGCCATGATCGGATCGCAGGGCGATTTGTCGGTGTTCTGGTCGAACGGGCTGGTGGGGACCATCACTGCGCTCAGCATGATCATGCTGTTCTGGCCGTTGATCTCCAAGGTGTTCGGCTCGCTCTTCCGCCGCCGGCGCAGCCCAGCGGCGGCTTGAGGCCGGGCCGTTGGGCAGAACGGCAGTTTGCCGATCGATGAAAGCGTTAGCCCTGGGCTATTACCCCGGGGCCTGACCTGCACCGGCCATTTATGGGCGGAAATTCGCCACCACCAGCTACGGCTTGAGGCGGTTGCGTGTGCGGGATCGCTCTGGCATATTGTATACCAGTCATGCGTAGCCGAGATTTAAACCCCCGCCGCGTCAACCTGCGTGCTCGCAATCGGCCGTCGCCGATGGGCGCCGCGGCCGCGCCGCAGCCATCGCTCGCCCCCATCGGCGTCACCCCCAGCTTCAAGCACAAGGCCTATACCGCGTTGAAGAACGCCATCGTGGCGATGGACATCTATCGCAGCCGCGACGACATCCGCCTCGACGAACGTAAACTCGCCGAGGACTTCGGTATCAGCCGCACGCCGGTGCGCGAAGCGATGGCGCAGCTCGAAAGCGAAGGCTTCGTGCGTTCGGTGCCGCGCCGCGGCATCTACGTGGTGCGCAAGACCAAGCGCGAGGTGATCGAGATGATCACCGCCTGGGCGGCGCTCGAAAGCATGGCGGCGCGCCTGATCACGCAAACCGCCACCGAAGAGGAAATCGCCGGCTTGCGCCGGATGTTCGCCACCTTCGAACGCGGCGCGGTCGCTGCCAAGCTCGACGAATATTCCGAGGTGAACATCGAGTTTCACCAGACCATCATCCGCCTGTCGCGCAACCAGGTGCTGATCGATCTCGCCGAGAACCTGTTTACCCACATGCGCATGATCCGCCGCAAGACCATCGGCGAGAAAGACCGCGCTGACCGCTCGATCCGCGACCACATCAACATCATCGAAGCTCTGGAGGCGCGGGCGACAGACCGCGCCGAAGAACTGGTGCGCGATCACGCGCTCGGCCTCGCCGACCATGTGGCGCAATTTGCCGATTATCTGGACTGAAGTTCCAAACAAACGAGTTACGAGGGGGATTCCCATGGCCGATGCAGCGGTGAAAGAAAAGCAAGTGACCGCAGCCGAAGCGGAACAGGAGCTGACCGATGGCTTCCACCTCGTCATCGATGCGCTCAAGCTCAATGGCATCAAAACGATCTACGGCGTACCCGGCATCCCGATCACCGACTTCGGCCGCATGGCGCAGGCCGCCGGGATCCGCGTCATCTCGTTCCGCCACGAGCAGAACGCCGGCAACGCCGCCTCGATCGCCGGCTTCCTGACGAAACAGCCCGGCATCTGCCTCACGGTGTCGGCTCCCGGCTTTCTCAACGGGCTGACCGCGCTCGCCCATGCCACGACCAACTGCTTCCCGATGATCCTGATCTCGGGCTCGTCCGAGCGCGAGATCGTCGACTTGCAGCAGGGCGACTACGAAGAGATGGATCAACTCGCCATTGCCAAGCCGCTCTGCAAGGCGGCTTTCCGCGTGCTGCACGCCGCCGACATCGGCATCGGTTTGGCGCGCGCGATCCGCGCGGCCGTCTCGGGGCGTCCGGGCGGCGTCTATCTCGATCTGCCGGCCAAGCTTTTCGGTCAGGTTATGCCGGCCGCGGCTGGCGCCAAGTCGCTGGTCAAGGTCATCGACGCGGCGCCGGCCCAGATTCCGGCGCCGGCCGCGGTCAAGCGTGCGCTCGATGTGCTCAAAGGCGCCAAGCGTCCGCTGATCATCCTGGGCAAAGGCGCGGCCTACGCGCAGGCTGACGATCAAATCCGGGCTTTCGTCGAAAAGAGCGGCGCTCCGTTCCTGCCGATGAGCATGGCCAAGGGCCTGCTGCCCGACACGCATCCGCAATGCGCGGGCGCGGCGCGCTCGACCGTGCTCAAAGATGCCGATGTCGTCATGCTGATTGGCGCCCGCCTCAACTGGCTGCTGTCGCATGGCAAGGGCAAGGCCTGGGGTGAAGCGCCGAAGAAGTTCATCCAGATCGACATCGAGCCCAAGGAGATGGACTCCAATGTCGAGATCGCCGCGCCGCTGGTCGGCGACATCGGCTCCTGCGTATCGGCGCTGCTCGAGGGCATGGGCGCCAAGTGGCCGGCGCCGCCGGCCGACTGGACCGGTGCGGTCAGCAAGAAGAGAGAAGAGAACGTCGCCAAGATGGCGCCGCGGCTGATGAACAACAACTCGCCGATGGACTATCACGGCGCGCTCGGCGTGCTGCGCACCATCGTCAAGGAGCGGCCGGACGCCATCCTGGTCAACGAAGGCGCCAATGCGCTCGATCTCACGCGCGGCGTCATCGACATGTATCAGCCGCGCAAGCGGCTCGACGTCGGCACCTGGGGCGTGATGGGCATCGGCATGGGTTACGCCATCGCGGCCGCGATCGAAACCGGCAAGCCGGTGCTCGCGGTCGAAGGCGACTCGGCCTTCGGTTTCTCCGGCATGGAAGTCGAGACAATCTGCCGCTACAAGCTGCCGGTCTGTGTCGTCATCTTCAACAATGACGGCATCTATCGCGGAACCGACGTCAACCGCGGCGGCGGTTCGGATCCGGCGACGACCGTTTTCGTCAAAGGCGCACGCTACGACAAGATGATGGACGCGTTCGGCGGCGTCGGCGTCAACGCGACCACGCCCGATGAGCTCAAACGCGCCGTGAACGAGGCGATGGATTCCGGCAAGCCGACCCTCATCAACGCGGTGATCGACCCGGCGGCCGGCAGCGAGAGCGGCCGCATCGGCAATCTCAACCCGCAAAGCAAGCTTCAAGAAGAAATAGCAGAGTACGCGTGCGGGCAGCGTTCGCGCCGTCCGCGTCCGCACAACGATTGAGATCAAGGGGAGCAAATTCAAATGGCCAAGAAGTCGAAACGTCAAAAAGCCGAAGCACCGCGCCGCGACCAAGAAGCCGGCGCGCAAGGTGGTGAAGCCTGCCGCCAAGAAAGCGGCCGGCAACGGGTTGCCGAAGCCGAGCGCCAAGCCTTACGGCCAGGCCGGGCGCGCGCTCGACGGCTTGCGCATTCTCGACTTCACGCACGTGCAGTCGGGCCCGACTTGCACCCAGCTGCTCGCCTATATGGGCGCCGACGTGATCAAGGTCGAGCGTCCGGGCGCCGGCGACATCACGCGCGGGCAACTGCGCGATGTGCCGAACGCCGACAGCCTGTATTTCACCATGCTCAACGGCAGCAAGCGGTCGATCACCATCGACTCCAAGCATCCCAAGGGCACGGAAATTCTCAACCGGCTGATCAAGACCTGCGACGTGCTGGTGGAAAATTTCGCGCCCGGCGCGCTCGACCGCATGGGCCTGACCTGGGAGCACGTCCACAAGACCAACCCGCGCATGATCGTCGCCTCGGTCAAGGGCTTCGGCCCCGGTCCTTACGAGGACTGCAAGGTCTATGAGAACGTCGCCCAGTGCGCGGGCGGTTCGGCCTCGACCACCGGCTTCCGCGAAGGCCCGCCGCTGGTCACCGGCGCGCAGATCGGCGACAGCGGCACCGGCCTGCATCTCGCGCTTGGCATCATGGCGGCGCTCTATCAGCGCAACCGCACGGGGCGCGGGCAGAAGGTGCTCTGCGCCATGCAGGACGGCGTGCTCAATCTTGCGCGCGTGAAATTGCGCGACCAGCAGCGCCTCGCGCATGGCCCGCTCACCGAATACAGCCAATACGGCGAGGGCATTCCGTTCGGCAAAGCGGTGCCGCGTGCCGGCAACGATTCCGGCGGCGGTCAGCCGGGCTGGATCGTCAAATGCAAGGGCTGGGAGAACGATCCCGATGCCTATCTCTATTTCATCACCCAGGCGCCGGTCTGGGGCGCGATCTGCGACGTGATCGGCGAGCCGACCTGGAAGACCGATCCCGAATACGCCACGCCGAAGGCGCGGCTGCCCAAGCTCAAGCAGATCTTCGCCCGCATCGAGCAGTTCACCATGACCATGACCAAGTTCGAGGCCATGGACCTGTTCAACAAGCACGACATCCCGTGCGGGCCGATCCTGTCGATGAAGGAGATCGCCGAGGAGCAATCGCTGCGCGCGACCGGCACGGTGGTCGAGGTCGACCACCCGACCCGCGGCAAGTATCTGACCGTCGGCAATCCGATCAAGCTGTCGGACTCGCCCGCCGACGTGCGGCGCTCGCCGCTGCTCGGCGAGCACACCGAAGAGATCCTTGCCAAGGTGCTTGGCTACAAGGCGTCGGAGATCGACGACGATCAAGGCGTCGGGGGCGATCACGCCGCCGAAGAAGGAAGTGAAGGCGGCGTAATCTTTCTTTACCTCCCCCTTGCGGGGGAGGTCGGCGAGCGAAGCTCGCCGGGAGGCGGGTAAGCGGCAAGCACCTGTTGATGCTGCTTACCCCCCTCCGCGTAACCCTCCCCCGCAAGGGGGAGGGAATAAGATCGAGATTGGGGAGAAGTCATTATGCGGATCGTGGTTCACGGCCAGCAGGCCTTCGGCAAGGCCGTGCTGGAGGCGCTGCTCAAGCGCGGCGAGAACGTCATCGCGGTCTATGTGGCGCCGGAGAAAGAAGGCGCCAAAGCCGATCCGTTGAAGGAAGCCGCGCTCGCCGCCAAGCTGCCGGTCTATCAGCCGGCATCCTACAAGGACCCGAAGGTCTGGGACGGAATTCAAGGCGCTCAAGCCCGACCTGCAGGTCATGGCTTTCGTCACGCTGTTCGTGCCGGAGGATTTCCTCAACATCCCGACCCACGGCTCAATTCAATACCACCCCTCGCTGCTGCCGGCCTATCGCGGCGCGTCGCGCGATCAACTGGCCGATCATCCTGGGCGAAAAGGAAACCGGGCTGTCGATCTTCTGGCCCGACAACGGGCTCGATACCGGCGACGTCCTCATGCAGAAGAAGACGCCGATCTCGGCGACCGACACGCTCGGCACCGTCTATTTCGACCGCCTGTTCCCGATGGGCGTCGACGCGATGCTCGAATCGGTCGACCTGGTGAAAGCCGGCAAGGCCCCGCGCAT
The DNA here is from genome assembly GCA_963789455.1 of uncultured Alphaproteobacteria bacterium. Classification (GTDB taxonomy): domain Bacteria; phylum Pseudomonadota; class Alphaproteobacteria; order Rhizobiales; family Xanthobacteraceae; genus Pseudolabrys. The sequence continues at coordinate 51,518 of CAWBLD010000011.1, forward strand.
CAAGCAGGACGAATCGAAGGCCACCTATGAGGGCCGCTGCGGGCCGGGCAACGCCAAGATCGACTGGGGCAAATCCTGGCGCCAGATCGACCCGCTGATCCGCGGCTGCAATCCGGCGCCCGGCGCCTGGTGCACGCTCGACGGCAAGACGCTGAAAATATTCGACGCCAAGCCGCTGCCGGCCAAAGACCCCAAGGGCATTGCCGGTAAGCTGGGCGAGATCGTCGCGGTGGACGCCGACGGCTTCACCGTCGTCTGCGCCGACGGCCGCTTCAAGATCACCCGCGTCCAGCCCGAAGGCGGCAAGAAGATCGACGCTTCCGAATTCATCACGACCGCCAAGCTCGCTACCGGGGCGAGATTCACCTGATCTCATCTGGCATCCGAAAGACGCGCAATCGCCGGCTCACCGCACTTTGCATTTAACGGAAACAAATCATGCCCGCCTCGCAGCATCAGATCACCGAAATCCGACATCGAAATCGCCCAGGCCGCCAAGCCGCGGCCGATCATGGAACTGGCCAAGGACAAGCTCGGCATCGCTCCGGAAAATCTCGACCCTTACGGCCACTTCAAGGCCAAGGTGTCGATGAACTACATCAAGTCGCTCAAGGATAAGCCGAACGGCAAGCTGATCCTGGTCTCGGCCATCACGCCGACACCGGCGGGCGAAGGCAAGACCACCACCACCGTGGGGCTCACCGACGCGCTCAACAAGATCGGCAAGAAGGCGATGCTGTGCCTGCGCGAGCCCTCGCTCGGGCCCTGCTTCGGCGTCAAGGGCGGCGCCGCCGGCGGCGGCTATGCCCAGGTGGTGCCGATGGAGGACATCAATCTGCACTTCACCGGCGACTTCCACGCCATCGGCGCCGCCAACAACCTGCTCTGCGCGCTGATCGACAATCATATCTATTGGGGCAATTCGCTCGGCATCGATCCGCGCCGTATCACCTGGCGGCGGGCCGTCGACATGAATGAACGGGCGCTGCGCTCGATCGTCTCCTCGCTCGGCGGCGTCGCCAACGGCTTCCCGCGCGAGGACGGCTTCGACATCACGGTCGCCTCCGAGGTGATGGCGGTGTTCTGCCTCGCCAAGGACCTCGACGACCTCAAGAAGCGCCTTTCCAATATCATCATTGGCTACACGCGTGACCGCAAACCGGTGCGCGCCGGCGATTTGAAGGGGCATGGGCCAATGACGGCGCTGCTCAAGGACGCGCTGTCGCCCAACCTGGTGCAGACGCTGGAAGGCACGCCCGCCTTCATCCATGGCGGGCCGTTCGCCAATATCGCGCACGGCTGCAACTCGGTGCTCGCCACCACCACCGCGCTCAAGCTCTGCCGACTACGTGGTGACCGAAGCCGGCTTCGGCGCCGATCTGGGCGCCGAGAAGTTCCTCGACATCAAGTGCCGCATGACGGGCCTTTCGCCCGACTGCGTGGTGCTGGTCGCCACCATCCGCGCGCTCAAGATGCATGGCGGCGTCAAGAAGGACGACCTCAAGAAGGAGGACTTGAAGGCGCTCGCCGCCGGCATGGCCAATCTGCAGCGCCACATCGAGAACATGAAGAAGTTCGGCATGGTGCCGGTGGTTTCGATCAACCGCTTCTCGGCCGACACCGAAGCCGAGATCGCGCTGGTCAAGGAGGGCTGCGCCAAGCTCGGCGTCGAGGCGCTGATGGCCGATCACTGGGCGCTGGGCGGGGAAGGCGCCGCCGACGTCGCGCGCGCCGTGGTCAAGGTGGTCGAGAGCGGCAAGAGCAAGCTCAAGTTTCTCTATCCCGATGAGATGCCGCTGCTGGAGAAAATCCGCACCATCGCCAAGGAAATTTACCGGGCCAAGGATATCGAGGCGTCCAAGGCGGTGCGCGACCAACTCGCCAACTACGAGAGCATGGGCTACGGCAAGCTGCCGGTCTGCATGGCCAAGACCCAGTACAGCTTCACCACGAATGCCGACACCAAGGGCGCGCCGACCGACCATGTCATCGCCATCCGCGACGTGCGGCTCTCGGCCGGCGCCGAATTCGTGGTGGCGATCTGCGGTGAGATCATGACCATGCCCGGGCTGCCGCGGGTGCCGGCGGCGAACGCCATCGACGTTGGGCCGGATGGGCGCATCATCGGGCTGTTCTAAGCATTCTTCCGCTCGTCCCCGCGCAAGCGGGGACCCAGGCTTAATTGCTGGATTCCCGCTTGCGCGGGAATGAGCGGAGTGTTGCTATGCGCCGCATTCAGTGCAGGGAAAAACCATGATCAAATTCTACTATAGCGGCGCGCCCAATCCGATGAAGGTCGCGCTCATGCTCGAGGAATGCGGGCTGCCCTATGAGCCGGTTCCGGTCGACACCCGCAAGGGGCAACAGCACACGGCGGAATTCCTCGCGATCAATCCGAACGCCAAGGTGCCGGTGATCGTCGACGGCGACGTCACGGTGTTCGACTCAAACGCGATCCTGCTTTATCTCGCCGAGCAGACCGGAAAATTCCTTCCCGCCAATACGCCTAAAGCTCGCGGCGAGCTGTTGTCGTGGCTGATGTTCGTTGCTTCCGGCGTCGGTCCATTCTCCGGCCAATCGGTGCATTTCCGCCACTACGCGCCGAAAGGCAACGACTACGCGGTCAATCGCTACATGTACGAGGCGCAGCGTCATTACGGCATTCTCGACGCGCGGCTCGCCAAGCAGCACTACATGGTCGGCGACAGCTACGGCATCGTCGACATGGCGGCGTGGGGCTGGGCGCGTCTGATTCCGAATGTGCTCGGCGAAGCCTACTGGGCCAAGTTCCCGAATCTGAAGCGGCTGGTGGACGAGATTTCCGCGCGGCCGGCGGCGGCGCGTGCCAATGCGCTGCGGGAGAAGCACAAGTTCAAGACCGAGATGGATGACGAAGCACGTCATGCCATGTTCCGGCACATGGACGTGAAGGTGGCGTAGAATTGCTTCCCTCTCCCCGCAGGAGCGGGGAGAGGGAAATGAGGTTCAATCCAGCTCGATCGGCCGCCAGCTGATGGCGGCATTGAACATCGCCGTGCGCACGCGCGCCACCGAATAGGGAATGCCGTAAAGCCGAAGCGTTTCCTTGCTGTCGCCTTCCACCACGACGACATCGGCGGCAAAGTCGCCGCGCGACTGGATTTTCTCGCGCATGCGCTCGGCGATCGCGTCGGCCTCGATGGGATCGAGCACGTCGTCCTTGACACGGATCACGTAGATCACGGTTCGTTGCGAATCCCGGACCGTGCCATAGACGAAGCTGCGCTGCATCGCTCGGCGCTCCGATGAATTCTACCGGCACCGTTTTTGAAATACGCGCGCAGCTTTGTCGAATCAATAAAGCGATTGCCGTGCGTCGATTGAGCCGAAAATGTTTCCCATAGCGACAGGCTATGGATTGTTGCATCGGCGTCGCGTCAATCCAGCGAGGGCGCCACGCGCCTGGCTTGCTCCACCAGCGCGGCGGTGATCGGCATCATCGGCTCGCGCGCCGGCACCACCAGGCCGATGGTCTGCACCGCTTCCGGATGAGTGATCGGAATCGCGCGGATGGTGTCGGTCAGTCCCAAGGTCTCCGCCAGTCTGGCCGGCATCACGCTCGCCCAGCGGCCGGTGCGCACGTGGCTGAACAGCAGGATCATGGAATCGGATTCCAGCGTCGGGCGCGACTCGCCGCCCGCGCTCTTGAGCAGGCGGTCGATGATGCGGCGGTTTTGCATGTCGGGGGTGAGCAGGCAAAGCGGTACCTGCGCGACCTCCGCCCAGGTCACGCTGTCGCGGTTGCCGAGCGGTGCATCGGCCGCGGTCAGCAGCCGGTAGCGCTCGCGATAGAGCGGCACAGTGCTCACGCGCCCGAGCGGCTCGTTCTCGACATAGGTGATGCCGGCGTCGATCTCGAGATTATCGAGCAGACCGAGCACCTCGATCGAGTTGCGCGAATAGATGGTGAATTGAACGTTCGGGTGCCGCTCGCGATAGGGCGTAGTGAGCGCCGCCACCATCGCCAGCGCGGTCGGGATGGCGGCGATGCGCAGGCGCCCGGACAAGCCGTGCCGCAGCGAATTGATCTCTTCGCGCATCTGGCGGGTGTCGCCGACGATGCGGCGCGCCCATTCCAGCACCCGCTGCCCCTCCGGCGTGAAGCCCTGGAAGCGCGAGCCGCGATTGACCAGCAGCACGCCCATCTGCTCTTCCAGTTGCTTGACCCCGGCCGATAGCGTCGGCTGCGTCACGCCGCAGGCTTCGGCGGCGCGGCCGAAATGCTTCTCGCGCGCCAGCGCCAGGATGTAGTCGAGTTTGTCGATCAACAAATAGCCTTTGATTTCAGCGCGTTAGCCTGACAGCTGATGTTTCCATTGCGTAAAAAATAAGCAGTAACAAGCATATCATTGATAGGAAAATTCTATCAACCCATACCGAGCACGGGGTTGTCTCAACCCTCGAACGGCTTCAAATCTTGTTTGGGAGACCGCCATGAACATTCAAACGCCGCCGCGTTCCGGTGGCCAAGGCGCTGGCCGGCGCCGGCCGCCGCGCACCCCCAAGGGCCGTCAGATCGACCCCGCGGCGCTCGATGAGGTGCGCGCGCTGCTCACCGACCGGCCGCGCCGGCGCGATCTGCTGATCGAGCACCTGCATCTGATCCAGGATCACTACGGCCATCTGTCCGCCGCGCACCTCACCGCGCTGGCCGCCGAAATGAAGCTCGCGCTCACGGAAGTCTACGAGGTCGCCACCTTCTATTCGCATTTCGACGTGGTGAAGGACGGCCCCGCGCCGCCGGCGGTCACCGTGCGCGTGTGCGATTCCTTGTCCTGCGCCATGGCCGGCGCCGAGGCGCTGCTGAAGAAATTGCCGGGCATTCTGGGCAAGGACGTGCGCGTGGTGCGCGCGCCCTGCATGGGCGCCTGCGACCGCGCGCCGGTCGCCGCGATCGGCCATGTGCAGACGTTTCACGCGACACCGGACAAGGTGGCGGCGGCGGTCAAGGCCAAGCCGCACGCGCAGCCTCACAAACCGGGCGCCGATTTCGCCGCCTATCAAAAGGCCGGCGGCTACGCGCTGCTGAAAGCCTGCCTTGCCAACGGGCGTACGCGCGAGGAACTGATCCAGATCGTCAGCGACGGCGGCCTGCGCGGCCTCGGCGGCGCCGGTTTCCCGACCGGGCGCAAATGGCAATTGGTGCGCGCCGAGCCCAGCCCCCGCCTGTTTGCGGTCAATGCCGACGAGGGCGAGCCGGGCACCTTCAAGGACCGCTACTATTTGGAGCGCGACCCGCACCGCTTTATCGAGGGCATGCTGATTGCCGCATGGGTGGTGGAGGCGGTCGAGACCTATCTCTACATCCGCGATGAATACCCCGAACTGCGGCTGATGTTGGCCGGGGAAATTGCCAAGGTGGAGCAGGCGGGGCTCAGCCCCCACACCAAATTGCATCTGCGCCGCGGCGCCGGCGCCTATATCTGCGGCGAAGAGTCGGCGATGATCGAGTCGATCGAAGGCAAGCGCGGCTTGCCGCGCCACCGCCCGCCCTATGTGGCGCAGGTCGGCTTGTTCGGCCGCCCGACGCTGGAGCAGAACGTCGAGACGCTGTTCTGGGTGCGCGACATCGTGGAAAAGGGCGCGCAATGGATGACCGCGCAGGGGCGCCGCGAACGCAAAGGTTTCCGCAGCTTCTCGGTGTCCGGCCGGGTGAAAAAGCCGGGCGTGGTGCTGGCGCCGGCCGGCGTCACCGCGCGCGAGTTGATCGAGGAATTCTGCGGCGGCATGGCCGACGGCCACGCCTTCAAGGCCTATCTGCCGGGCGGCGCCTCCGGCGGCATTTTGCCGGCTTCGATGGCCGACATTCCGCTCGATTTCGGCACCTTGGAGCCGCACGGCTGCTTCGTCGGTTCGCACGCGGTTGTCATCCTGTCCGACCGGGACGACATGAAGGCGGTGGCGTTGAATTTGATGAAGTTCTTCGAGGACGAGTCGTGCGGCCAGTGCACGCCCTGCCGCGCCGGCACCGAAAAGGCAGCCAAGCTGATGGCGCAGGGTCCCTGGGATGCGGCGCTTTTGACCGAGCTTGCGAGCCTGATGCGCGATGCCTCGATCTGCGGTCTCGGCCAGGCGGCGCCCAACCCGCTGCTCTGTGTGCTAAAATATTTTCCCGATGAACTGAAAAAACCGCTGGGCACTTGGTGAACCATGGCTGACAACGCACAAAAGCCCAACACTTTCTTCATCGACGACCGCGAGGTCGACATCCGCGAAGGCGAATCGATCTTCCGCGCCGCGCGCCGGCTCGACATCAAGCTGCCGCACCTGTGCTATTCGCCCAAGCCCGGCTACCGCGCCGACGGCAATTGCCGCGTCTGCATGGTCGAGATCGAGGGCGAGCGCGTGCTCGCCGCCAGCTGCATCCGCACGCCTGCCCCCGGCATGAAGGTCAAGACCCAGACCGAGCGCGCCAAGACCGCGCGCAAGATGGTCGCCGAGCTTCTGGTCACCGACCAGCCGGCCATCGAGGTGGCGCACGATCCGGACTCCGAGTTCTGGAAGACCGCCAAGCGCCAGAAGGTCGAGGCCGGCCGCTTTCCCAAGCGCGAGGCGGCCGTGGTCCCCGCGCCCGACCGCAGCCATCCGGCCATGGCGGTCAATCTCGACGCCTGCATCCAGTGCAATTTATGTGTGCGCGCCTGCCGCGAAGTGCAGGTCAACGACGTCATCGGCATGGCCGGCCGCGGCCACGCCGAGAAAATCGTGTTCGACTTCGACGATCCGATGGGCGCTTCCACTTGCGTGGCTTGCGGCGAATGCGTGCAGGCCTGCCCGACCGGCGCGCTGATGCCGGCAACGCTGGTGGACGCCAACAACGTGCGCACCGAATTCCCCGATCGCGAAGTGCACAGCGTGTGCCCCTATTGCGGCGTCGGCTGCCAGCTCACTTATCACATCAAGAACGACAAGCTGCTCTACGTCACCGGCCGCGACGGCCCGGCCAACGAAAACCGGCTGTGCGTGAAGGGCCGCTTCGGCTTCGACTATGTCAGCAACCGCGAGCGCCTGACGCAGCCGATGATCCGCAAGGACGGCGTGCCGAAAACCCCGCACGAGTTCATCGATCCATCCAATCCGTGGACGCATTTCCGCCCCGCCACCTGGGACGAGGCGCTTGACCGCGCCGCCGCCGGGCTGAAGAAAGATCCGCGACCGCGACGGCTCCAAGGCGCTGGCCGGCTTCGGTTCGGCGAAATGCTCGAACGAAGAGGCCTATCTGTTCCAGAAGCTGGTGCGCGCCGGCTTCGGCACCAACAATGTCGATCACTGCACGCGGCTCTGCCACGCCTCGTCGGTTGCCGCTCTGCTGGAAGGCGTCGGCTCCGGCGCGGTGTCGGCCACCTTCAACGAGGTGAAGAATTCCGACGTCATCATCGTCATCGGCGCCAACCCGACCGAGAACCACCCCGTGGCGGCCACCTTCTTCAAGCAGGCCGCAAAACGCGGCGCCAAGCTGATCGTGATGGATCCGCGCGGGCAGGCGCTCAAGCGCCACGCCTGGCGCATGATGCAGTTCAAGAACGGCGCCGACGTGGCGATGCTCAACGCCATGCTCAACGTCATCGTCACCGAGAAGCTGTACGACCAGCAATATATCCAGACCTATGTCGAGGGCTTCGCCCCGTTTGCCGAGAGCATCAAGGATTTCACGCCGGAGGAGATGGCGCCGATCTGCGGCATCCCGGCCGACACGCTGCGCGAGGTGGCGCGCACCTACGCGCGCGCCGAAAGCGCCATCATCTTCTGGGGCATGGGCGTGTCGCAGCACACCCACGGCACCGACAATGCGCGCTGCCTGATCGCGCTGTCGCTGATTACCGGCCAGATCGGCCGCCCCGGCACCGGCCTGCATCCCTTGCGCGGGCAGAACAACGTGCAGGGCGCTTCGGATGCGGGTCTGATCCCGATGTTCTTCCCCGACTACAAGTCGGTGGAAAGCCCGGAGATCCGCGCCAAGGTCGAGCAGGCCTGGAACGCCAAGCTCGATCCCAAGAAGGGCTTGACCGTGGTCGAGATCATGGACGCGGTGCACGCCGACGTGATCAAGGGCATGTACATCCTGGGCGAAAACCCGGCGATGTCCGATCCCGATCTCAATCACGCGCGCCAGGCGCTCGCCCACCTGGAACACCTGGTGGTGCAGGACCTGTTCCTCACCGAGACCGCCGGCTATGCCGACGTGGTGCTGCCGGCTTCGGCCTGGCCGGAGAAGGACGGCACCGTCACCAACACCAACCGCCAGGTGCAGATGGGCCGCGCCGCGTTGCCGCTGCCGGGCGAGACCAGGCTCGACTGGTGGATCACCCAGGAAATCGCCCGCCGCATCGGCCTGAACTGGAACTACACCCACCCGGGCGAGATCTACACCGAGATGGCCGCGCTGATGCCCGCGCTCAACAATATCTCGTGGCAGCGCGTCGAGCGCGAGAGCGCCGTCACTTATCCGAGCGACGCGCCCGATAAGCCCGGCCGCGCCGTGGTGTTCGACAAAGGCTTCCCGCGCCCGGGCGGCTTCGGCAAACTGGTGGCGGCCAAGCTCACCCCGCCGAACGAGACGCCCGACCACGAGTTCCCGTTCATCCTCACCACCGGCCGCATGCTCGAGCATTGGCACACCGGCGCCATGACGCGGCGCGCCGCGTGCTCGACGCGCTCGAGCCGGGGCCGAGCGCCGCCGTGTCGCGCGGCACGATCCACAAGCTCGGCATCAAACCGGGCGACATGATCCGTGTCGCCACCCGGCGTGGCGAGGTGGAACTGGCCGCGCGCCAGGACGACGCCGTTCCCGATGGCGTGGTGTTCATCCCCTTCGCCTTCTTCGAGGCGGCGGCCAACAAGCTCACCAATCCGGCGCTCGACCCGTTCGGCAAGATTCCGGAATTCAAGTTCTGCGCGGCCAAGGTGGAGAAGGCCGCGCCGCGGCAGGAAGCGGCGGAATAAAACGTAGAGGCTTCCGATGACGTGGCGCCGCCTTCACCGGTTCGCTTGTGCCTGGCTCATCGCATCGGCCGCATTGGCCTTCGGCGCTGACCGCAGCACGGCCGCCGAGCGCCCGGTCATCATCGGCGCGATATACAACCTGAGCGGCGGACAGGAAGATCTCGATCTTCCGTCATCGCGCGGCGCGCGGCTCGCCGTTGACGAGGTCAACAAGGCCGGCGGGGTGCTCGGGCGGCCGGTCAAGCTCATCTTGGTCGACGGCCAGACCAAGCCGAAAGTCATCGCGCGGGAGACCGCCAGATTATTCAGGCAGGAACCGGCGGTCAGCGGCCTTATCGGGTTTTCCGACACCGACATGGTGCTGGCGGCGGCGCCCATCGCCGCGAAAAACAAACGCGTTTTTCTCACCTCCGGCGCGACCTCGCCGCTGCTGCCGCACGATGTTCCACGCTACCTCTACCTCGCCTGCTTCGGCGATAACGAGCAGGCCGCGGCCGGCGCCGAATGGGCCGTCAAGACGCTGAAGGCCCGTTCGGCCGTGGTGCTCTACAAGCAGGCCTCGTCCTACGCGCGCCTGCTGCACGGATATTTCGAGACCCGGTTCAAGCAACTGGGCGGCAAGGTGCTGGCGGTCCGGGCTTACACGCCCGCCACCATCAAGGCGGCGGTCAAGGGCCTGCCGGCGGCCGACCTCGTCTACCTCGCGGCGCAGCCGGACGATGTCGCGGCTGCGATTCCCGCCTTGCGCGGGGCCGGCATCGCGGCGCCGATCCTCGGCGGCGACGGCCTCGACATCGGGGCCGCCTGGCAACAGGTTACGCCGGCCGACAAGATCTATTTCACCACCCACGCCTATCTCGGCGCCGACAATCCGGACCCCCGCGTGCAGGCATTCCGCGCGGCCTACGCCAAAGCCTATCCGGACAAGGAGGCGGATGCCTTCTCAGCGCTCGGCTATGACACGGCCCGGCTGCTGATGGCCGCGATCGCGTCCGCCGGCAGCGCGCGGCCGCAAGCGGTGCGCAAGGCGCTGGCCGCGACGACCGGTTTTGCGGGCGTGACCGGCACGATCAGCTATCGCGGCGGCAGCCGCATCCCGGCGAAATCGGTCACCATCATGTCGGTCATGCAGGGCCGCCAGGGTTTTGCGGCGAGCGTGCTGCCGGAGAAAATCCCGGCGCCATAAGGCAAGGACTGCGCCGCGCGGGGGCAGGCGGCAACTTCCCGAAGGCAGTGAATGATCCTCGCCGGCGCGATCCCATCGACGCCTGACGCCGCTCAGCGCCCGGAAATCCAATGCAGGGCGACCACCATCACGAAAGATCCCAAATGAGATTCCAAAAACGTTGCACAGGACAATCGTCCCGCTGGCCAGAAACAGATCGGTGCTTCGTTCCGCAAGCGCGATACCCAGCATGACGACCGGCGGGATCAACGCAACCGAGATGGCGATCCCGGCAATCGCCTCGTGGATCTTCGGCGAAAAGAACGCATAGGTTCCGGCAATGCCGGAGAAAAACGCCACCAGAAAATAATCCACCGGTGCGGCGGCCAATCGATCGGCAATCTCCGATTGGACGGTGGCCGCGTGCAAGACATTGACGGCAGCGGCGGCGGCGATCGCGGCCAATGCGCCGATGGCAAATGTGCCGATCGCCCTCGCCAGTGAAGTCCAGTCCCGCTGGTAAGTCGTGGCGCCGACGCAAATCACCGGATAGAGCAGCGGAGAAATCACCATGGCTCCGACGATGACCGATGTGCTGTTCATCTTGAAGCCGAGCGCGCAGATAACGGCGGCGGCGACGGTCAGCAGCAGGAAGTCGAGGTCGAGTTTCGCCCGCTCGGTGAGATTGTCGTAAGCCTCGCGGAGCAGCGTGCGGGTGAAGTGTATCTCTAATCATCGGCCGCTCCGCGCCCATCGCTGTTGCCAACGCCGCGATGGGTGAAAACCGTCAGTGTATTTCAATTCGTTTCAGCAGCTCCCATACCGGCACGGCGGTCGTTCCGCCGACGACCCCGCTGAGGTAGCTCGGAATATCGGTGTTGAAGAGCCAGTGCCACAGTTGTCCGGCGACGAAACTTGTCAGGAGCATCACGGCGAGCGTGATGAGCAATTTTTGCCAGAGCGGCACGGTGTCCCCCCGAATCTTGACCATTGTAACATCGGCCGTGGCGATCGGCTACGGCGTGGGCGCAATGGCGGTGGGGGAGGTCGTGAAGCGGACAACATGCGCGGGCGCGACCCCCGCATCCATGATGCAGCGCAGGGCGTGAGTGTTTTGCGTTAGGCTGTAGCGGCGAAGCATCGCCGCGGATGGCCGGGCTTAACAACCAGCCCGGCCATCGCGACGGCGAATTGTCGCGCAATCGGCTCACTGCGCCCCTTGCGCTTGGCATGACTGCCCGCGCCGGCGGCTGACGACAGAAGGCAGCGGCGTGCCGTTATCAGCCGCGTTTGTCGTTCGGGGTGAGCCGCTTGGCGATGTCCTTGATGACGGTGACCGAGTTGTAGCTGTCGACACCGTTATCCAAAGCCTCATAGTCGATCGTCACCTGGTCGCCGGCGCTGAGGTCCTCCGGCACGGTGATCGTCTTGGGAATAGCGGAGAACTGCGACTTGTCGTCGAGCGTAATGGTGCGGCTGGCCGGGTCCCAGGCCACGGCGGTCGCGGTGACGCTGTCGCAAAGAGCCGGCCCGAAGCTTGCCACAAGCAAGCCGCCGGCCACGAGAATCGCGCGCGTAATCATGTTCGGAAATCCTTTCAGGATCCGGTTGAAACGTTGACGATGGTCTAGCGGCTCATTTCGCGGCCGGCTGTTCGCCGGCGGCTTGGGTCCCTGGCGGCCGTTTCGAGCGGCCGCGAAGGGCTTACGCGGGGCGCGTTTCATTCCGCGTCCGAGAATAATGGCACGATCTATGGCGCGATTGCGGCGGCCGGATGCGGCCTGAAAATTTTATGCGCTGTTAATGGCCCGGACGTTTGTTCAATGCAGCGTGCGCTTCTGTTCGCCGATGACGCGCAAGTCCATCCGCCCGATCAAGTTCGCCCGCAACGCCTCGGTTTGGCGGAGATTGGCGTCGGCTTGCTTCCAGGTGGTCGCATTCGAGCCCAACAGGACGGTGCCGCCGATCACGGCTGCTATCGCGGCGATGACGGTGCCCGGGATGAAGGGGAGCACCAGCAGTAACACGAGCACAATCCAGGTTGCCCCGCCGGCGATGGCGAGCTTGGCGGCCAGCGAAATCTTGCGGCAGCGCTCAATCGCTTCCGCCAGCGACTCGCCGCGCGCCTCGAGTTGCGCGATCTGATCGCGAATATCATCGCCGTCCATGGCACCCCGACCGGCCGCGCGTCATCTCGATTTCATGCCCCCATGCCCGGCCACACCGCCGGGTGGAACGGTTGTCAACTGGCCTTGTCGCCGGCGCCCCACAGCAGGCCGAACGCAAGCTTGATGGCGAAGTAAACCACGATGGCCAGCGGAACGGCGATGTAAAGCGTCACGCCCAGGCCTTGCTCCAAGCCGAACAGCACGGCGGCGCCGCCCAGCACCGAGACAATCCGTCCGATCGCCAGCCGGTTCATGCGCGCCGGCCGCCCGTGTTGGGTTTGGCCACCGTCGGCCCCGCGCAGAGCTTGCCGCGGACCGATGGGTGCGGACGCGGCCGGGTTGCCGGCATTCTCGAGCATGGCGCTGTGTTGTTTTTCAATCGCAACGTTTGACCTTGCCAGGGCGGCGGTGCGCTTTTTCCTTGCCGGCGAGGCTATCATGCCGTCTAGGCGCTCTCAATGCGATGAAATCGTTGCGTAATCGGCCTTCGCCGCGGCTATAAATCTCGCCGCCGCGTCGTTACAATGCGTAGCTTAAGCCCGCCCGGGAACTCCGGTGCAACTGAGGGTACGGATGTCACTTGCCCACGCCACCGCGCCGGACGCCGGCGCCCACCGGCCCCGCCACGATTGGACGCGCGCGGAGGTCAAAGCGCTTTTCGCGCTGCCGTTTCCCGAATTGATGTTCCGCGCAAGTCTGGCGCATCGGGAGAATTTCGATCCCACCGAAGTGCAGATCTCCACTTTATTGTCGATCAAGACCGGCGGCTGCCCGGAGGATTGCGCCTATTGTCCGCAAAGCCGCGCAATACGACACCGGCGTCAAAGCCGAAAAGCTGATGAGCCTCGACGTGGTCCTGCAGGAAGCCCGCGCGGCCAAGGCCGGCGGCGCCTCGCGCTTCTGCATGGGCGCGGCCTGGCGAAGCCCGAAGGAGCGCGATCTCGATGCCGTCTGCGCCATGGTGGAGGGCGTCAAGGCCTTGGGGCTCGAGACCTGCGCCACGCTCGGCATGCTCACCGCCGATCAGGCGGCGCGGCTGAAGCAATCCGGCCTCGACTACTACAATCACAACCTCGACACCTCGCCGGAATATTACGGCGCCATCATCACCACGCGCACCTACCAGGACCGCCTCGACACGCTCGGCCATGTGCGTTCGGCCGGCATCCATGTCTGCTGCGGCGGGATCGTCGGCATGGGCGAGGGGCTCGACGACCGCGTCGGCATGATCGCGACGCTGGCCAGCCTGCCGGTGCATCCGGAGAGCGTGCCGATCAACATGCTGGTGCAGGTGGAAGGCACGCCGCTGAGCCATGCGGGCAAACTCGACCCGCTCGATTTCGTGCGCACCATCGCGGTGGCGCGCATTACCATGCCGGCCTCGGTGGTGCGGCTGTCGGCCGGCCGCGAGGACATGAGCGAGGAGACGCAGGCTTTATGTTTCCTCGCCGGCGCCAATTCGATCTTCTACGGTCCGAAACTGCTTACCACGCCCAACCCCGCGCGCGACCGCGACCTGGCGCTGCTCGACAAGCTCGGCTTGCGGCCGATGGATTAGCGTTAGGATCACGTTGCGCCGTTGGATTTGCCGTACTGCAGGACCTGCACCTTCTCGATGGTGACGAGGCCGCTCGACATCATGCCGTCGAGCACCGGCAGGAAACCGTCGATTTTGTCCTGCGTGTCGACGATTTCCACCACGATCGGCAAGTCCTGCGACAGCCGCAGTATTTTCGTGGTGTGAATGCGGCTCTTGTGGCCGAACCCGACATGACCGCGCAGCACGGTGACGCCGGCAAGGTGCATCTCCCGCGCCTTCAGCACGATCGCTTCGTACAGCGGCAGCCGTTCGAACTTGTCGTCCTCGCCGAAAAAAACCCGCAGCAAAACGGCATCGCGTGGAAGTTCCATGGCTTAGACCCACCTCAATCCGTTGAGGCTTGCGGCCAGCGCATATCCGGCCCAGACCGCGAGCAGGCAAAGAATCACCGAAGCCCCGGCATTGGCGCCGGCTTGCAGCCATTCGCCATCGTTCATCAGGTTCAGCGTTTGCAGGCTGAACGACGAAAACGTGGTGTAGCCGCCGCAGAACCCGAGTATCACGAACTGCCGCGCGGCGGTCCCGACGAATAGACGGCCGTCAGGACCGCTGATCGTGGCGAAGAAGCCGATAATGAACGAGCCGATGACGTTGACGATCAGCGTGCCCCAGGGAAAGGTCTCGCCGATCATGCGGGCGGCTATCCCTGAACAGAAATAACGCGCCATGCCGCCCAACGCACTGCCGATTGCGATCCAAAAATACGCTGTCATTGATGCTGTGACACCTGCGGGCTGCCGGCCGAGATCATGTGCAGCTAGCGTGCCCCTGCGCGCCGGTCAACCTAGACTCATGGTCGGCGTTCCAGCGCGTGTTCCTGCTCCCGCCACCACGCCAGGACTTCGCGGCGGCTGCCGCCGATGAGTTGGCTCCAGCGCGATGTCTTGATCGATCGCCGATGGCCGCCGTCCCACCAATATTCCTTCGCCACCATCAGCTCCCAGCCGCGGCGGCCGGGCCGGGTCAGCAGGAACACTTCGATGGTGAAGCAATGCGAATGGCCACTGTAACTGTGCCGCTCATGTTCGACCCGGACGCCGCCGATCTCCCAGGCGGCTAACCGCAAGCCAGGGTTGCTGGTGCCGACCAGCAGGTCGAATACACGGAAGAACGAAGCGCTCGAAAGGGTCTTCATCGCCGTCGGGACCTACCGCCTCGCGCATGATCCCGAAAAGTGGATAGCGGTTTTCGGACAAGATCATGCGCAAACGAACAAGCGCGTAGGAGTCATTAGCCGCGAGCGGCGGTTATCGGGGGACCCCATCCCCATCGCGCGCAAAGCTAGACGGCCGGCGCCGCAAGCGTCAACCGGAGCGCTTCATTGTATATCCGGGGCCGATTTTCGGCGCGTCGTTGGGCAAATCGATCAGGAATTAAGCAGCCGTCCGCAAAGCGCGATCACGCGCCAGGCTTCGGCCGGCTTGCGGGTCGCCGGCGCAAACGCTTGCACGTTCAGTCAAATCTTCTGTCCGCCCGGCCATTTCGGCGGCTGGCACGGCGTTTGCTCTCTTTCCTGATGTCGGGGCGGCGCACGATCACGTTTCGGCGCCGGTTCAGCGGGCCGGAAGGGGTAGGCCATGAAAACCTTGATCGCCGCCGAGCCGCAGCCGCTCGCCGTCGCGCTCGAACGCACGGCGCTCCTCATCATCGACATGCAGCGCGACTTCCTGGAGCCGGGCGGCTTCGGCGAAACGCTCGGCAACGACGTGAGCCTGCTCAAGGCCGCGGTCGCTCCGTTACAGGCGGTGCTGGCCGCGGCGCGCGCGGCCGGCATTCTGATCATTCATACCCGCGAAGGCCACCGCCCGGATATGGCGGACGCGCCGCCCGCCAAAGTCGAGCGCGGTTCGCCCGCGTTGCGCATCGGCGCGCCCGGCCCGATGGGGCGAATTCTCATCCGCGGCGAGCCCGGCCACGACATCATCCCGGAGCTTTATCCGATCGACGGCGAGCCGGTGATCGACAAGCCCGGCAAGGGCGCGTTCTACGCAACCGATCTCGAGCTGACGCTGAAGAATTGCGGCATCGAGAATCTGATCGTCGCCGGCGTCACCACCGAGGTCTGCGTCAACACCACCGTGCGCGAGGCCAACGACCGCGGCTATCGCTGCGTCGTGCTGGCCGACTGCTGCGCGTCCTATTTTCCGGAATTTCACGAGATGGGCCTGAAGATGATCAAGGCCCAGGGCGGCATTTTCGGCTGGGTCTCCGGCTCGAAGCAAATGCTTGCCGCCTTCGCCGCCGCCAACAAGGGGCCAAAATACGCACAGGGGAGCGTGTAATGAGCACTGCGACAGGATTCAAACCGACACTCTGGACGCCGGGTGACTGGAACGCCTTCTTCGGTTTCGGCACCAACATTCTGGTCAACATGCTGGTGCTCACCGGCCTGTTGCGTTTCGTCTTGCGGATGCCGGACGCGATCGTGTTCGGGCGCATCCTGCCGGCGCTCGGCCTGATGATGTGCCTGTCCACGTTTTACTATGCGTACCTCGCCTATCGTCTGGCGAAGAAAACCGGCCGCAGCGACGTCTGCGCGATGCCGTCGGGCGTCAGCGTGCCGCACATGTTCATCGTCACCTTCGTGATCATGCTGCCGATCACGCTGGCGACCAAGGATCCGATCAAGGGCTGGGAAGCCGGCCTGGTCTGGGTGTTCTTCCAGAGCTTCATCCTGATGATCGGCGGCTTCATCGCGCCCTACATCCGGATGGTTACGCCGCGCGCGGCCTTGCTCGGCACGCTGGCCGGCGTCTCCATCACCTTCATTTCCATGCGCCCGGCGCTGGAAATGTTCATGACGCCGGTGATCGGCCTGACCTGCTTCGCCATCATCATGGTGAGCTGGTTCGGCGGCTTTAAGTATCCCAAGGGCATTCCGGCCGGCCTCGTCGCCATCGCGGTCGGCACGGTGATCGCCTGGGGCTCCAACATCTTCGGTCTCGGGCTCGGCGGCTTGAGCATCGCCAAACTCGGCGCCGCGTTCTCGAGCTTCGGTTTCTCGGTGCCGATCCCGGCGGTCAACCACGTGTTCTCCGGCTTCCAGTTCCTCGGCGTCATCCTGGTCACCGCCATCCCGTTCGGCATCTACGACCTGGTCGAGGCGATGGACAACGTCGAAAGCGCGGAAGCCGCGGGCGACGCCTATCCGACCACGCGCGTGCTGACCGCCGACGGCGTGGTCAGCCTGATCGGCTGCCTGATGGGCAACCCCTTCATCAACGCGGTCTATATCGGCCATCCCGGCTGGAAGGCGATGGGCGGGCGCATCGGCTATTCGGCGGCGACCGGAATCATGGTGATCGTGCTGTCCTGGTTCGGAGTGATTTCGCTGCTGCTGGCGATCATCCCGGTGGTCGCGATCTCGCCGATCCTGCTCTACATCGGCATGCTGATCGGCGCGCAGGCGTTCCAGACCACGCCGACCAAGCATGCTCCGGCCATCGTGCTGGCGCTGACGCCGCATGCGGCGGCCTGGGCCAAGACCTTGATGGACGGCGCACTCGGCGCCGCCGGCACCAACGCGGCCGCCGTCGGCTTCGACAAGATGGCGACGCAAGGCGTGCTCTATCAGGGCCTTTCGGTCCTGGGCGAAGGCTCGATCCTCACCGGCCTGGTGCTGGCGGCGATCGGCGTGTTCGTGATCGAGCGCGAATTCGTGAAGGCCTCGGCCTTCGCGCTGGCCGGCGCCGTGCTCACTTACTTCGGCTTCATGCATGGCGGGGCGGTCGGCGTCGGCCATGGCCTGGGCGTGACGCCCTCGGTCGCATTGGCTTACGCGATAGTGGCGGGCTTCCTGTTTGTGCTGGCGCGCGCGCCGGCCATCGTCGATGTGCCGGTCAAAGCGGCGGTGCCGGCGGAGTAGTAATGGCAGACCTGCAGAGCGGCTTGGCAGGTTTATCGCCCCAAGCCGCCTGCTGGCGCTATAGTGCCTGCCTGATTCCAGGGAGGCGCCGATGTGCCACCACGTCCATGTCACGCTGTCGGCCGAGGATAAGAAGGACGTCAAGCGACTTTCGGGTCTCATGATCCCGGTCTATGCCTCAATCGTGCTGGCGGTGATCGCGGTGGTGGCGCTCACCGGCGCTCCCCGGCAAGGTGAATTGATCGCGTCGGCATCCGCTCCCGCCGCCGCTCGCTAGAACCTGCCGCACGATCTTGAACGACACAGTTCCTCCCCGCCGCCGCCGGCGCGCATTCGATTGGTCGACCGCGACCATCGCCGTGCTGGCCTTCACCGCCGCCGCCGCGGTTTATTGGCGCGACGGGCGTGAGCATTTCCTCGTCATATTCGGCAGCGACGTCATACTGTTCGCCGAGGTGCTGCCAAAGGTGCTGGCCGGCTGCCTGATCGGTGCCTTCGTCACGTTGCTGTTGCCGCGCGAACTGGTGGCGCGCTGGGTCGGCCATGAATCCGGTTTCACCGGCTTGGTTGTCGCGGCGCTGTTCGGCGTCATCCTGCCGGGCGGGCCGATCACCATTTATCCGGTGGCCGGCGCCTTCCTCACCATGGGCGCGGATGCCGGCGCGGTGGTCGCCTTCATCACCAGCTGGACGCTGATCGGCTACACGCGGGCGCTGGTGTGGGAGCTGCCGTTCTTCGGCTCGGAATTCGTGATCTGGCGCATCGTCGAGGCGCTGCCGCTGCCGATCCTCGCCGGCATCCTGGCGCGCATCGCGGTGCGCACCGGGCTCGCGCGCAGGTGAGGGCCGAATAATGACGATCGCCATCGATATCATGCTGTGGCTGATAGTCGGCGTGCTCGGTGCCGTCGCGGCGTTCCGCGGGCGCGTGCTGCTCAATAACGGCACGCGCGACGGCGTGGTGGAGTTTCTCCACTTGCTGCCGCGCATCGCCATCGGCGTGATCGGTTCCGGCTTTATCGCCGAGGCGTTGCCGAACGCCTTGATCGCCCCCTGGCTCGGCCCGGAATCCGGCTTGACCGGCGTCGTCATCGCCACGCTCGGCGGCGCGCTCACGCCGGGCGGACCGGTGGTCGGATTTTCCATCGGCGCCGCCGCGCTCAAGAGCGGGGCGGGCGCGCCGCAGGTGATCGCCTATTCCACCGCCTGGGCGCTCTACGCCATCCAGCGGCTGTTGATGTGGGAAACGCCGATGATGCCGCCGCGCGTGGTCTGGCTGCGCGCGGCGGTGTCGCTGCCGCTGCCGTTCATCGCGGCGGCGATCGCGATGCTCTTGGCAAAGCCGTGATGAAGCGCGCTGATCACGGACAGGTGGTGAGCGTCACCGGGTCGGCGTCGGCCGGCAGATAGTCGCCCATCGGCCGGCAGCGCCCGGCGATGCAGACGTTCCAGTCGGCGGTGGAGCCGGAGCGGCGCAGGATCACGTTCTTCATCGGCGCCAGCGGCGGCCGGTAGTGCCACCATTGGCCGTCGAAATGAGCGTCCGGCGGCGGCTCCATGCCGGCGCCGGTCGCCTGGATGCGGTCTTCCTCCAGCACCAGGCCGGCCGGCGTCGCCCGCCAGTCTTCCTCCCAGCGCGTCTTTTCGATCGAGTGGGTCCAGGCCAGCGTGAGCGCAACGGTGCCGAGACGGATGGTGGCGCCGGCGGCTAGCAGGCAGAGTTGCATGTCCAGTTACTCGGCCGGCTTCACGGCCAGCGCGGCGCGGCGGGCGCGGTGCGCCTTCCAGAACTGATAGGCCAGGAACAGGCCGCAGGCGGTGAAGCCGGCGGGATCGGTCCAGGGATAATCGATCACCAGCAGCGCGGCGGACAGGAACGCGATGATGCGCTCCGGCCAACTCACGGGCGCCAGGAAATAGCCGATCGCGGTCACCCCCCACATGGTCACGGCCAGCGCCGCCTTGCAGATCATATAGGCCGCGAAGGCCGCAAAGCCGTAGGCCGCGACCCGCGGCCCGACCGGTTGCAGCATCAGGGCCGGCGCATAGACCGCCATGAACGGCGCGATCCATCCCGGCAGCGCGATCTTCACCGCGGTCCAGCCGATCTTGAAGCCCGACTCCTTGGCGATTGAGGCGGCGGCGAAAGCGGCGAGCGCCACCGGCGGCGTGAGATCCGCCATGATGCCGAAATAGAACACGAACATATGCGACACGATCAGCGGCACGCCGAGATGCAGCAGGGCCGGGGCCGCAATCGAGGAGGTGATGATGTAGTTCGGGATGGTCGGAATGCCCATGCCGAGGACCAGCGAGGTCAGCGCCGTGAGGCAGAGCGAGAAGAAGATCGAGCTCTCGCCGACCGTCACGATCACGCGCACGAAATTGGTCGCCGCCCCGGTCAGCGTCAGCGTGCCGATGATGGTGCCGACTAGCGCGCAGGCGACGCCCACCGGCAGCGCATGACGCGCGCCGTCGGCCAGGCTGTTGAGCGCGACTTTCAGCGTCTCGCGCCCGCCCTTGACCCAGACCGTGACCGCCATCAGCAACGCCACCATCGCGATCAGCAGCCACACGCCGTATTCGAAGAACAGCGCCGCCGACAGCCCGAGCAGGATCCAAAATGCGGCGCGCAGCGCCGGCGCAGGCAACGCGGCCACGATCGGATGGCTGAAGATCACCATCACCGTCAGCCCCAGGCCGACGGTGCCGGCGAACAGCGGCGTGTAACCGGCAAACAGCAGCACCACCAGCGCCGCCAGCGGCATCAGCAGGTACCAGTTCTTCTTCAGGGCGCCGATCGCGCTCGGGCACTGCTCCTTGGGCAGGCCGACCAGGCCGCGTTTGCCCGCTTCCAGGTGCACCGCCCAGAACGCCGAATAGTAATAAAGCACAGCCGGCACGATGGCCGCGATGCAGACGGTGGAATAGGGAACGTTGATGGTCTCCGCCATGATGAAGGCGACCGCGCCCATCACCGGCGGCATGATCTGTCCGCCCATCGAGGAGGTCGCTTCCACCGCGCCGGCGAAATAGGCCGGATAGCCGAAGCGCTTCATCAGCGGAATGGTGAACTGCCCGACCGTCACCACATTGGCGATGCCGGAGCCGTTGATCGTGCCCATCATGCCGGACGCGATCACCGCGACTTTGGCCGGCCCGCCGCGGGCGTGGCCGACGGTACCCATGGCGACGTCGGTGAACAGGCCGATCATGCCGGCGCGCTCGAGGAACGCGCCGAACAGGATGAACAGGAAGATGTAGGTGGAGGACACGTAGATCGGGATGCCGTAGATGCCCTCGGTGCCGAGGAACATCTGGTCGACGATCTGGCTGAAGTCGTAGCCGCGCGTATTGAGCGGGCTGGGGAGATGTTGTCCGAACAGTCCGTAGCTTAAAAAGATCGCGCAGATAATCGGCAGGATCGGGCCCATCATGCGGCGGCCGGCCTCGAACACCAGCAACACGACGATGATGCCGACCACGATATCGGCGGTGTTGGGGTCGCCGGCGCGCAGGATCAACTGCTCGTAGAATACCCAGTGATAGAAACCGAGCACGAAGCCGGTGATGCCGAGCGCCCAGTAGACCGCCTTGGCGGCGCGCTTGTCGGTCAGCGTGGAGGTGACGCCGAACACCACGATCAGCAGGAAGCCGACATGCACCGAGCGCACGATCTGGCTCGGCAGCGGGCTGAACGTGGCGGTGACGATCTGGAACGCCGAAAACGCGACCGCGATCCAGAACAGCGCGTTACCCTCGAAATCGTTGCCCCAGCCCTTTTCCAGCCGGGCCTCGGTCTTGGTCTGCCCCTTAATCGGCGTGCCCGGCGCAACGGCGGCGATATCGAGATCGGTCATCGAGCATGCTCTCGTTTTGGCACTTTTTTCCCTCCCCCCGCGAAGCGGTGGGGAGGGTCGCCCGCCGAAGCTATAGCGAAGGCGGGCGGGGTGGGGGGTCCGCTACGAAGGTAAGCCGAATTTGTCGCCGCGTTCTTGCCCCCCACCCCCGACCCCTCCCCACCATGCGCAAGTGCGCGTTGGGGGAGGGGAGGTGAGAGGCAAAGCCGTATCCTACATCACACCCTTCTCTTTGTAGAACTTGGCGGCGCCCGGGTGCAGTGGCACCGGCGGGTTCTTGCCGGCTTTCTGCAGCGAGATCGCCTTGGCGGCGGCATGCGCGGCCTGCAGCGAGGACAGGTTGTCGAACATGGTCTTGGTCATCTCGTAGACTTCCTTCTCGGGCAGGTCCGAGCGGGTGACCAGATAGTTCGGCACCACGGCCGTGTCCACGTCCTTGTCGTTGCCTTTGTAGGTGCCGCCCGGGATTGGCGCGGACTGATAGGGCGTGCCGACCTTGGCGATCACCGACTTCGGAATCTCGACAATGACACAGTCGACCGAGGCGCACAGATCGCGGATCGACGACACGCCGAGACCGGCCGAGATCACGGTCGCATCGAGCTGGCGGTTCTTCATCAACTCGACCAACTCGCTGAATGGCAGATACTGCACCTGGCCGAAATCCTTGTAGGTCATGCCGGCGGCGCCGAAGAGCGCGCGTGCGTTGAGCTCGGTCCCCGACTTCGGCGCGCCCACCGACACCCGCTTGCCCTTGAGATCGGCGAGCGACTTGACATGGGCATCCTTAAGCGCGGCGATCTGGATGTAATTCGGATAGATCGCGGCAAGCGTGCGCAGCTTGTCGAGCTTGCTCTTGAAGCCGACCTCGGTATTGCCCTTCCAGGCGTCGGCGAGCGAGTCGCCGAGCGTGAAGGCGACTTCGCCCTTGCCCGCCTGCAGCAGGTTGAGGTTCTCGACCGAGGCCTTGGTCGATTGCACCGACGGCTTGGCGCCGGGAATTTTCTCGGCGTAGATCTTCGACAGCGCGACGCCGAGCGGATAATAGACGCCGCCGGTGCCGCCGGTGAGAATATTGATGAACTCTTCGGCCTTGACGCTGATCGGGGCGATTGCCACGGCGGCCGCAAGCAGGCCATAGCGCGCAAATCTGGAATACGCAGTCATTCGAGCCATTCCTCCACGTTACGTAGATCGTACCGGCCCTGGCTGGTCCGGCGGTGGCGGGACTTTAGCGGTATGACAGATGACGGAGCCCTGCCGGGATGGCATTGCGGCCATGCGCCGCCTCATCGGCCGGCGCGAATATCACAAACCCGCGTTGCGGCAAATGGCCGCCATAAACGGCGCATAAACCCGCCCGGCGGCGCGCTCCCTAACCGGCGGCGTCCTGTTCGAGCGGGGCCGCGGACGACTGTTGCAACGCCGGCGCACTTATGGCCGCGAAATAGCCGAACGCGCTCAAGCACGCGATACAAAAACTCACCGGCCAGTCGGTGTAATAGGCGAGCGTGAGGCCAAGCCAGGCTTCGGCCAAGGCCAGCACCGCCGACACCAGCAGCCCGTTCCACAGGCCTGTGGTGATCCGCTGCGCGGCGGCGGGCGGCCCGACCATCAGCGTGAACACCAGCAGCACGCCGACGATCTGCGCGCATTCCGATACCGCCACGGCCACGATGGCCAGGAAGGCGGTGGACACGAAGCGCAGCGGCACGCCCTTGGCCTCCGCCAGTTCCGGCTGCAGGCTGGCGAAGATCAGCGGCCGCATGATCAGGCCAAGCGCCAGCAAGGTGATGACGGCGAGCGCCGCCAGCGTCGCGATCATGGGGCGGTCGACCGCCAGCACGTTGCCGAACAACAGCGCGGTCGCTTGCGTGGCGAACGACGTATAATAGTGCAGGAACAGCAGCCCGAAGCCGAGCGCCAGCGCCAGCACCACGCCGATTGCCACGTCGCGATTGCTGATGCGCTCGCTCAGCATGCCCATCACCACGCCGGCGGCGAGCGTGAAGCCGAGCAGGCCCCAGAGCGGCGCGAGGCCGATCAGGCCTGCGCCGGTCGCCCCGGCAAAGCCGATATGCGAGAGCGCGTGGCCGGCAAAGGTCTGCCCGCGCATCACCAGGAAGTAACCGACAATGCCCGACACCACCGCCACGATGCCGGCGGCGGCGAAAGCATTGTTCATGAATTCGTATTGGAACATGTCAGTCTTCTTTTCCCCTCCCCCCGCGAGTTCTTGCGAGTGGTGGGGGAGGGGTTAGGGGTGGGGGGCGCTTTAAGCGCTCGGATCGAATTTCGTCCCCCCACCCCCGACCCCGCCCCGCCGCTTCGCGGGAGGAGGGGAGATGAGAGGCCGCTCTCAATGATGATGCTCATGGCTGTCATGGGAGTGATCGTGATCATGATCGTGCAGGTGCGCGACACGTTCGACGTCGCTGCCATGCGACATCACGAAGATGTGGCCGGCGGCGCGCACCACGTGGATGTCGGTGCCGTATAGCCGCGAGAGCACCGGCGCGATCACCACCTCATCGACGTGGCCCAGCACCGCTTGGCGGTTGCCGAGATAGAGCACGCGATCGATAACGCCGAGCAACTGGTTGAGCTCGTGCGCGCTGAACAAGACCGTAATGCCGCGCTCGCGGCAGACCTTGCGCACGACGTCGATCGCCACTTCCTGGTGGCGCGCGTCGAGGCTGATCAGCGGCTCGTCGAGCAGCAGCAATTTCGGCGATCCGATCAGCGATTGCGCCAGCAGCAGCCGCTGCCGCTCGCCGCCGGACATGTCGGACAGCGGACGCTTGGCGAGATCGCGCGCGCCGACCCCGTCGAGCGTTGCTTCAATCATGTTGCGATCTTCGCGCGTGAGCGACGGCATCCCCCAGCGGTGGCCGCGCAGCGACGAGCCGATGAAATCGATCCCGCGCACGCGCAGATCGGGCAGCACCGTGCGCAGCTGCGGCAGATAGCCGATCGCCGGATTGCCGCGCTCGGGCGCGTGGCCGAATACCCGCACCGTGCCGGCGCTTGGCGGCACCAGCCCGAGGATGGCGCGCATCAGCGTGGTCTTGCCGGAGCCGTTGGGGCCGAGCAGGCCGATGAACTCGCCGGGCCCGATGGCGAAACTCACATCGGACAACACCGTGCGGGTGTCGACGCGCAGGCTGGCGTGATCGAGTTCGACGACGTTCATGAATTCGGCCCGCTCAGTGCCTTGTCGAGTGCGTCGAGCTGCCCGATCATCCAATCCTGGAACGTCATCGTCGGCCGGCTGCGTCTCGGTCACGCCAACCACCGGCACCTTGGCCCGGCGGGCGATGTCGAGCAGCCGCTCGGTCAGTTTCTCGGATACCTGCTTGTTGTAGAGCAGCGCCTTCACCTTGTGCTCTTTAAGATCGTTTTCGAATGCCGCTATGTCGCGCGCGCTCGGCTCGGTGTCGTTCATCATGGCGACCTGGAAGCGCTGATTGCGCATGGTGAGCCCGAGCGCCTCCGCCATGTAGCCAAACACCGGTTCGGTGGCGGCGACCGCGCTGCCGGCGTGCTTGGCTTTCATCTGCGCGACGCGCTGCGCGATGCGTTCGAGCGAGGCCAGCGTCGTTGCGAGACGCGCCGCATAATCGGCGGCATGCGCGCCATCTGCTGCGGTGAATGCAGCGGCGATCGCCTGGGCGACCGCCGGCATGGTGGCGGGGTCGTACCAAAGATGCGGATTGTCGCCGATCTTTCTGTGCACCAGGTCGGCGGCGATGATAACCGTGCGATGCGGCCGCGGCGCCACGCTCAGCAGCTTTTCCATCCAGGGATCGTAATTGGCGCCGTTGAGAATTGCGATTTGCGCGCCGGCGATCTGGCGCACGATGCCCGGCGTGGTTTCGAACAGATGCGGATCCTGATCCGGATTGTTCATGATGCTGACGACCGTGACTTGCTCGCCGCCGATCTGGCGGGCGACGTCGCCATAGAAATTCTCCGCCGCCACCACCGCGATCTTGCTTTCGGCGGCGCGCGCGCCGGGCAGCGGGGCGAGCGCGAGCAAAACGGCAAAAGCGAGCCCGCAAATGGTTTTCATGACGGGAAGGCCGGTATTGGGCGCGTGAAATCAGGGTCAGGTTTTTATGTAACATTATAACATATCGAAAGGCAAGCGCCGCGCTGGTTAAGGCAGCGTTAATTTTTCGGTGCGGCTCCGCACCATCGCCAATTGACCGATAATCCATCACTGACGCGGCGAGGCGGCGGAAAAACCGCCGGAAAGCGGCGAGAAATGCCCGCGCCCTGCCCATTGCAATTCATGGGATTGCCGGTGCGGCTTTAACACTCATATAGCGATTTTCTGCCAAGCTCGCGTCGAATTGAGCACCGGGGATTGACTCCAATGGCAGTGCTTCTCGCCCAGCGTCCGAAAAAATTCTACCAGCGCGGCGAACTTGCTTGCCGCAAATGCGCAACGCCTATTCACGTGCACAAACTCAGCACGCTGCCCGAGGAATTCTCGCTGCGTTGTCCGAAATGCGGCGACCGCGCCATCTATTTGAAACGTGCGGTCGCCATCCAGGAATTGCCCGAGCGGCGCAAGAAGCCGCGCAAGTAACGGACGGCGCCAGTTGGCGCGCATTTGAGGCGCTCGCGCTCAAGTCTGCTCGCCGTATCGCTCCTTCACCGCCGCCGCGACAAACAACTTGCGGCCTTGCCGGCTTGCCGTCGTGCCATGGGCGGCGCACCAGACGGGGAAGGTTTTCGGATCGATGCGCACGCGCATCACCGGGTGACCGTAGGCTTTAAGCCCCTTCTCCATCTCCTCGGCCATCTTGCGCCATTGCTGCCATTCGGGCGGAAACGTGTCGCCGTCGTCGAACAGTTTCAGCAGCGCCGGATAATCGGCCTCGTCGATCCAAAAGACGCCGACGGCGGGCAGGGGTTTTTCTTCGGAAGGGAGCATCGGGTGAGCCTAGCACAGCTCACGCGCCATGGCCGGGGCTGTCTCCGGCCATCAACGGCTCACTTCCCCGGCGGCCATTCCCCGCCCTTTTTCCGCGCCGGCAATCCAGCAGCCACTGCCGAATGCCGGTTAGGATTGGATTAACGCAATCCCGAAATTCAGCGGCACCCTAAACGCTACTCAAATGTGCACCGCATAGCCTGCGTATGAATAGTGTCCACCGATTGACGGATGCGCATGTCATATCGCGCCGGCCAGTTAAGGTTTCATTTACTTCTTGCCAGCGCGGCGGTTCTCGCCTGCGCGGCGGCACTCACTATCGGCTTGACCATTTGGTGGTTGCACGCGGATGCGATCGCCGATGCGTCCAAGGATACCAGCAATCTTGCGACTGTGCTCGCCCACCAAATCGATAATTCCGTGCAGTCAATCGATCTCGTTTTGACCGAGATCAGGGATCAAGAAGAAATTAGCGCCGCGCAGGCGCCAGACAACTTTGATCGTATTCTTCGCGGCGAAAACACAAATCGGTATCTGCTGGACCGTCTGTCGCACCTGCTACAGGCCGAATTTATCGGTCTAGTGGACAGGAATGGAAAGCTTGTGAATACGACGCAAAAATGGCCGACGCCGGAGATCGACGTTTCCGATAGCCCCCATATTCCGTATTTCAAGAATAATGACGATAGAGGCATTTACATCGGCAATTCCCAAATTGATCGGATCAAGGGAAAGCAAGTCGTCTTTTTCAGTAAACGCATCAATGGCCCCGATAATACATTCCTGGGAGTGGTCGTGGCCGGTGTCAGGCTGACCTATTTCCAAAATATCTATAAATCGATCGCATCTCTACCCGACCAGTCGTTACTATTGTTGCATCGCGATGGCACCATCATCGTGCGTTACCCCGACTCAAAAAATCGCATGGATGAGAAGATGCCGGCAGTGTCTCCTTGGTACCGGCTCGTCTCGCAGGGCGGCGGTCAATATCGATCGCCGGGCTATTTCGACAGCGAAGCTCGTCTGGTTGCCGTGCATCCGCTGCGCGGCTATCCGCTTGTGGTCAATGTCGGTGTCACCGAAGCCGCGGCGCTCGCGACTTGGCGCATGCAGGCCATTACTCTCGGTGTCGGAACATTGCTGGTGATGCTCTGCGTGGCGTATCTCCTCAAAGCCCAGAGCAAGCAATTCAATCGCCTTGCAATTTCGGAGGCGACGGTTGATGCCGCCCTTAACAACATGTCGCAAGGGCTCGTGATGTTCGATTCGTCGAACCGCCTCGTGGTCTGCAATCGGCGTTACCTTGAAATGTACGGCTTATCGCCGGATATCGTGCAGGCCGGGCAGCACCCTGCGGGAAATCCTCGATCACCGAGTCGCAAGCCGGCCACTTTTTCTCCGACGATCCCGAGCAATATATCGCCGAGATCGTGGCCACGGCCGCCCAGGGGACGAATTTTTGCAAGATAACAAGTCTGCGTGATGGGCGCATCATTTCCATCGTCAACCATCCGACCACCGACGGCGGATGGGTCGCCACCCACGAAGACATCACCGAGCAAAAACGTGCCGAAGAGCGGGTCACCTATGCCGCACACCACGATCCTTTGACCGGACTGCCCAACCGCAGCCTTTTTTGCGAGCAGCTTGAAGAGGCGCTCAAGCGGGCCCGGCGAGGGGAGCAACTGGCGGTCTTGTACCTCGACCTCGATCATTTGAAGCGCGTCAATGACACGCTCGGGCACCCGGTCGGCGATATGCTGCTCAAAGGCGTGGCCGACCGATTGCGCGGCTGCGTCAGGGATACCGACTTGGTTGCCCGACTGAGCGGCGACGAATTCGCCATCATTCAGGTATCGCTGGATGGCCCGTCCGATGCCGCAACGCTGGCCGTGCGCATCCGTGACGCGATTCATGCAGCCATTCGATTTTGACGGTCATCAGGTGATTGTGGACATCAGCATCGGTATTTCGGTCGCGCCCAATGACGCCACCGAACTCAACGAACTATTGAAAACGGCTGACATCGCTCTTTATGAAGCTAAAAATGCCGGGCGCGGAACCTATTGTTTTTATCAGACCGACATGAATGAACGCATGCAGGCCCGCAGCAAAATGGAGCGGGACCTGCAACGCGCGCTGAGCAATGGCGAATTCGAGTTGTTTTATCAGCCGGTCGTCAGGCTCGATGACAACAAGATAATGACCCTCGAGGCGCTGCTGCGCTGGCATCATCCCGAGCGAGGCCTGGTCTCGCCGAGCGAGTTTATCCCGCTGGCGGAGGAAACCGGCCTCATCGTTCCGCTGGGCGAATGGGTATTGCGGGCGGCTTGTGCCGAGGCTGCTCAGTGGCCCGATGATATTGCCGTCGCGGTCAACGTCTCTGCCATTCAGGTGACAAACAAAAACCTGATCAATGTGGTTGTCGGCGCCCTTGCAACGGCCGGCTTTTCGCCCGACAGGCTGATCCTTGAGATTACCGAATCGGTATTCTTGCAGAACACCTTCGCCAATCTCGCGACGCTGAAGAACCTGCATGATCTCGGCGTGCGATTTGCAATGGATGATTTTGGCACGGGCTACTCATCGCTCGGCTATTTAATGAGTTTTCCCTTTAGCAAGATCAAGATCGACCGCAGCTTTATTATGGACCTGGCCGATAAAGAGGAATCCCGCGCCATCGTTCGCGCTATTGCCGATATGGCGAGAAACCTCAATATGCGGGTTGTCGCCGAAGGCGTTGAAACAATGGAGCAGCGGGAGCAGGCGAAAATTCTTGGCTGCACTGACATGCAAGGCTTTCTGTTTAGCCCCCCGCGGCCGGCCGCGGAGATACGCGAGCTTCTTCCGCCGCGCGCGCAAGAAGCGTGGAAACGACGTTAGTCAGGTGGCTTAGGGGTTACCGGCGCGCAGGCCCGGGCAAGCCCGCATACGACGGAAGCGCCGGCGAGTTCCCGGCAAGGTCCTGTTGCATGAGCGGCTGATGCTCCGCACAATGCGGATGAACAGCCTTGTGCAACATGGGTCGGCATTCCATGCAAAATCGTCCCGTCAAAGACAAGCTTCCAGGCCGCGCGTTCAGCCGGCGCGCGCTGCTGGCCGGCCTGCCGCTGCTGCTCGCCGGCTGCGCCGGCGCCAATTATGGCTATGTCAGCGACGGCGGCTTCAGCATCCCGCCGGTCGACATTTCGACGGTCGATCCCAGCCTGTTGCGCCAGGAAGTTGCCTGGAAGGGCAAGGAGAAGCCGGGCAGCATCGTGGTCAATGTGCCCGAGCGCCGGCTCTATCTGATCGAGGCGAACGGCCGCGCGCTGCGCTATGGGGTCGGCGTCGGCCGCACCGAGGGCACAAATTTCCGCGGCAACGCGATCATCGGCCGCAAGGAGAAGTGGCCGCATTGGACGCCGACCTCGAACATGATGGCGGCGATGCCGATCTACCGGCATTACGCCGGCGGGCTCAACGGCGGCCCCGACAATCCGCTCGGCCCGCGCGCGCTTTATCTCTACCGCGACGGCCACGACACGTTTTTCCGCCTGCACGGCACCACCGAGCCGGAGACCATCGGCCACGCGGTCTCCTCGGGCTGCATCCGCCTGTTCAACCAGGACATCATCGATCTCTACGACCGCGTGAAGGTCGGCACCCATGTGAAGGTGGTGCAGGGGTGAGGGCGGCGTTGAGTTGGCCCGGCCTTCATGGCCGCCCGCATTAAATATTATTTCTCAATTTGTTACGATCGAATAGCTCGCGAGCATAACCGCTCGCTGGCATCAGCGCTGCAAATCGGATAATATTTATCGAAGGGCGCGCTACGGACGGAAGCTGCTTTGGCGAGAAAGACCAAGAAGCGACCATTTGATCCTAAATTATTTCTGGCCACCATGGACGGCGGCCGAACCCTGACCCGCTGCCGCAAGAATGAGGTCATTTTTTCGCAGGGCGACCCTGCGGACGCGGTCTATTACATCCAGAAGGGCAAGGTCAAAATCGTCGTCGCGTCGCGACAAGGAAAGCAAGCGGTGGTCGCCATCCTTGGGGCAGGCGAGTTTTTCGGCGAGGGATGCTTGATTGGGCAGCCGATGCGCCTGGCGACGGCCCGGGCCTTGACCGAATGCGAAGTAACGCAGGTGCAGAAAGTGGAGATGATCCGCATTCTTCATGCTGAGCCGGTATTCGCAGAGATGTTCATGGCCCATCTCTTGTCCCGCAATAGCCGTGTCGAAGAGGATCTGGTCGATCAGTTGTTCAACTCCAGCGAAAAGCGTCTGGCACGCACTCTTCTTGTCTTGGCGAATTTCGGCAAGGAAGGTACGGCGCAGCCGATATCGACAAAGATAAGCCAGGAGACGCTGGCGGACATCGTCGGCACGACCAGGCCGCGCGTCAGTTTCTTCATGAACAAATTCAGAAAATTGGGTTTCATCGATTACAATGGCGATTTGAAAATCAATAGCTCGTTGCTGAGCGTTATCCTGAGCGAATAGGTCGTTCAGAAAATTCCAAGAAATTTTCTGAGTGGTCAATTTTGAACACATGGCAAATTTTGCCGTGGTCAATTCTGAACAGACCGGATTCTTAAACGAGCGGATACTGTTGCAGGCCGGCGCCTGCAACAGTGTTTGACGGGAACCCATGCGAGCGGCGCCATCTGTTCGCTCCGAAACATATCAAGGCGGATGCGGCTTCCGCCTCAAGGTGAGAATTACTTCTGGCACCCACTTTGGTGGCCGTTCATTCCCTCCCTAGCGGCACCCGAGATTCCAGAGCCCCGGCGCACGGCGCCGGGTTTTCTTGCAATTAGCGGCGTAAGGAAAATTTCACGGGACCTCCGCTGATGGCGCAGACGACACGGTTGAACGTAGCTGCGTTGACGCCGTGGCAAAATCGCCGATGCGAAATGTGCGGCGGCAATTATCTTGTGATGGTGCATATTGAGCCGAAGGCCTATGGCTTGCCTGTGACCTACTACTCTTGTGACCGGTGTGCCCAAATTCTGATTCTGGAGGAATAGGCTCGCCTCAGCCGGCGGCCGATTTCATTTCAAAGTGGAACCCCGTCATCGTTCGGAGCAAACGCACAACGCTTGTAGCATTGAGCAGCGATGGCGCGACCGCGGCCGAGCGATCGTTCTGAGGGCCACGGCCCCAGCGCGCCGGAGACTATCGGCCTGGCGCTCTCCTCCCGCTGCATCCGCCTGTTCAACCAGGACATCATCGATCTCTACGACCGCGTGAAGGTCGGCACCTATGTGAAGGTGGTGCAGGGGTGAGGGCCCCCAAGTGACTTTCGATTGCGCGTCGTGGTGGGTTTGCCGACGGCGAAAGCCGCCGGCTTTTTAAAGAATGGCGGATGACGCCGCGCCATTTTCCGGCACCCAGAATGACGACGCTAGCGCGATAGACCCACCGCATCCGGGGCCGCGGTCGTGCTCTTTACATGAGATGGCGCGCCGACATCCGATGTGGCGGCGCCCGCGTTCGGCGTCGCTGCCTGATGGTGCGGCGTCATGAATGACATCGCCAGCGCAAAGCCCAGCCACACCCACCAGTAACTTTTCCGTTGCGCGGGGCCTCTTGCGGTTGCTGTCGGCGCGATGGCCGCAGCCTCGCCCGGTTGCGGCAGCAGCCGAACCAGCCGCGCGGCAATGGCCGCCGCTTCCGGCGACTTCCAGCTTCGGCCCGAGACCAGATCGAGGATCGAGAGCAGCGTCTTCTCCGCGATCGCCTTGGGCATCGCCGCCAATCGGGTTGCCTCCTCCCACGGATCGACATTCATCCGCGCCAGAGCGGAAATGACGCTGAGACGCATGCCGTTTGCGTCCTCGCAGACCGGCGCAAACAGAAAGTCCTCGTAGCTGGCATTCAGGGTTGAAAATCTTGCACGATGATCCACGATTGCGCCGCCTTTGGTTACGCTACCGGAGCACCACCTGGCTTCCACGCGGCGCCGCCGGAATGGTATCCGGGGCGGAACGAAGGGGTGGCACAGGGATAACTGTTATCTAGGCAATTCGTTCGGGATTGCGAGAAAGATATAGTGTCGCGGCAGGGCGTCGGGCGCCGGTGAGCCGGAGATTGCTCCGCCATCGCCACAGGTTCCAGCTCATGCGCGGGCCTTCGAATGGGGCATGGGGTGAGATTTGCACGGCGGCGCCGTGATCCGTCATCCTGGGGCGCGTCGAAGGCGCGCCTCGAAGGATGAACGGCCCGGCCGTTTGCCGCAGCCCGCTCCCTCCCCAGCTTGCGCGAAAGGATTGGGGAGGGGATGGCAGGCGAGCGAACCTCAAATCCGTCTGCCTGACGCGCTTGTAATGTTATCGATAAGGGCTCAGAGGCCGTTTCGAAAGGGGTTGAGTGGCTGAGATCGGCGTGATTCCAGGGGGTTGCTGAGACCAACCCCGGAGACACCATGTGGACCCCAACCACTCGAATGCAGCATATCCGCAAGACGAACCGATACCAAACAGACGTGACCGATAAGGAATGGGGTGTGATCGCACCTCATCTGCCAGCGGCGAATAGCACGGGTCGACCACGGGCTTGGCCAATGCGCGAGATCATCAACGGCATCTTCTATGTGATGCGGTCTGGCTGTCCGTGGCGTCTGCTGCCGAGCGATTTGCCGCCGTGGAGCACCATCTATCGCTGGTTTGCCCAGTTCCGCGACGAGGGTCTCTTCGAGAAGATCAATCACGCTCTGGTCATGCTCGATCGCGAACGGATCGGACGACAAGCTAGTCCTACGGGTGCGATCATCGACTCCCAGAGCGTCAAAACGACCGAGGCTGGCGGGCCGCGCGGCTACGATGCCGGGAAAAAGATCAACGGGCGCAAGCGTCATGCATTGGTTGATACGGATGGCCGTGGTCTCGTGCTCGAACCACATCCCGCAAGCATCCAAGATCGCGATGGTGGCGGACCGCTTCTGCGGCCTCGCGCCGCATCTTCCCGTTCATACAGCGGGTCTTCGCCGACAGCGGGTATGCGGGTGAGAAGGTCGCCAAGGCTACTTTGATTGCCGTCGAGATCGTGCGTAAGAACCCCGATCAGGTCGGCTTCGCCGTTCAGCCGCGGCGTTGGGTCGTCGAGCGGTTCTTCGCCTGGATCGGGCGCAATCGGCGCCTGGCAAAGGACTTCGAGGCTACCATCGACTCGGCGCGCGCATTCCTCTACGCCGCATCCGTCATGCTCTCGTCCGCCGCATCGCTCGCGCCTCATGACTTTCGAAACCGATTTCAGGCTGCTTGAACAAATCGCCTTCATTTTATTTTGCGAGTGACCACCTGCATTATGCGGCTGTGGGGCGTGTGCCGCCGCATCGTTTCATTGAAAAGGTTCTGGACATGACGAAAATCATCGCTCCGCCGCACGCCATGAGCATGGCCGACCGTGTCACTTATGTCATTGTCGGGGGCATAGTTGTCTTAGCCGTGCTCGCCTTTATCTTTTTGCAATAGCGGCGGCTTAAACGCCTGCGCCTTGTCCGTTTTTGGCCCGCCGGCAAGGCTCGGGGCGGGCGGCTGCCGTCCGCCCTGCCGGCTCAGCGGGTGGTGCGCTGAAGGCGCGGCTCTGCTAGAAAGCGCCGCCGCATGAATGTGCACAAGCGAACAGGGGCCCTATGTCGAAGCAGGCGATGCGCGAGGAGACCGAACGTCTCATCAAAGAGGCGCTGGAGCGAAAATCAGTCACGGTGAAAGAGGGCGACACGCGGATCGAGACCCACTGCGGAAAATGCGGCGCGCTGAACCGCATCAAGGCGCCGCGCGGCCAGGCCCGCGTCGAATTCACCTGCAAGGAATGCGGGGCGAAGCAAAAGACGCTGTGAGGTGCTGGCGGTAGCGCGACGAACTCCCTCGTCATGGCCGAGCTTGTCACCGCAAGTCGGGTTTACCCGACTTGCGGCTCATTTGAATGCGGAAGTCGGGCAAGCCCGACATCCGATGCCATCCACGCCTTGCTTTCACAAGCCAAAGACGTGGATGCCCGGCATAAGGCCGGGCATGACGGTGAATTACGCTCGCTCCACCCGGGCTACGATCGAGCGACCTCACGAGCGACAATAGCCATGAAGAAAGCGACGACAACCATGACGAAGAGCAAGAGCGCTCCGAAGGAAGGAACAGCAGGAGGCTCTCCCTCTCAACTGATCGATGCGAGAATCGAGGCGCTAATGATTGGCGGGGCGAGACGCTCGCGCGGGTCCGAAAACTCATCAAAGACGCGGACCCCGACGTGGTCGAAGAGGTGAAATGGAGAAAGCCGTCGAACGCGATGCGAGGAGTTCCGGTGTGGTCGCACGCCGGAATCATCTGCACCGGCGAGACGTACAAGAAGGTCGTGAAGATGACCTTCGCCAAGGGCGCCTCGCTCAAGGACCCTTCAGGCCTCTTCAACGCCAGCCTCGAAGGCAACACCCGGCGCGCCATCGATATCCACGAGGGCGACAAGATCGATGCAAAGGCGCTGAAGGCGCTCATTCGCGCCGCCGTGGCGCTGAACACATCGGTGCGAGCGACCGCTCGCCCCGTCCGCTCTCAGAAGAGACCAAAGAGCGCTTGAGGAGCGTCGCGAAACCAGTCGCTGCGAAAGCGGCCAAACCGCGCAAGGCGGCCGCCAGGTCATCAGCCCGCAGGCCACGAAGGCCTCAGCAAAGCAATTGCCGGCGCACTATGCGGTTCCCAAGGCCGAGGGGCGATGGTTTCGCACGGCGCCGAGAAGGGCGCGAAGGCTACCAGGGGCGCCTCGCCGCCCTGCTGCGGAGGGCCTGAGCATGGCCAGCAAGACCAAGCCCAAGGCGGCCAAACGCCCATCGCGCGCCATCAACGAGAGACGCGCGCAGCTTATCTTTTGCACCCCCCCGCCCAACCCCCTATATCTCCCCCCTCAACGGAGCCCCCGTCCCCCAATGACCGACCCCACGACCCCGCCCCCGCCAAAATCCCCGTCACCGTGCTCACCGGCTATCTCGGCGCCGGCAAGACCACGCTGCTCAACCGCATCCTGTCCGAGCCGCACGGCAAGAAATTCGCCGTCATCGTCAACGAATTCGGCGAGATCGGCATCGACAACGAGCTCATCGTCAACGCCGACGAGGAAGTGTTCGAGATGAACAACGGCTGCATCTGCTGCACCGTGCGCGGCGATCTGGTGCGCATCATCGACGGGCTGATGCGGCGCAAGGGCAAGTTCGACGCCATCATCGTGGAGACCACCGGCCTCGCCGACCCGGCGCCGGTGGCGCAGACCTTCTTCATGGACGAGCAGGTCGGCGCCAAGACCAAGCTCGACGCCGTGGTCACCGTCGCCGACGCCAAGTGGCTGAAGGAGCGGCTGAAGGACGCGCCCGAGGCCAAGAACCAGATCGCCTTCGCCGACGTCATCCTGATCAACAAGACCGACCTGGTCACGCCGGCGGAGTTGAGCCGAGATCGAGGCGCGCATCCGCGGCATCAATCCTTACGCCCGGCTGCACCGCACCGAGCGCGCCAAGATCGACATCGCCGAGGTGCTCGGCCGCAACGCCTTCGACCTCGACCGCATCCTTGACCTCGAGCCGGCTTTCCTCGACGCCGAGGAAGCGCACGTCCACGAGCATGAACACGGGGATAACCACGGCCACGATCACCATCACCACGGCCACGGCGGGCTCAAGCATTATCACGACGAGGACATGCAGTCGGTCGCGCTCAAGACCGACAAGCCGTTGAACCCGGACAAGTTTTTCCCCTGGGTGCAGGATCTGGTGGCGACCGAGGGCAAGGACATCCTGCGCTGCAAGGGCATTTTGTCGTTCAAGGACGATCCCGAGCGCTTCGTGTTCCAGGGCGTACACATGATCCTCGACGGCGACCATCAGCGAGCATGGGCCGAGGATGAGAAGCGCGACAGCCGCATCATCTTCATCGGCCGCAATCTGCCGGAAGAAAAAATCCGCGCCGGCTTCGAAAGCTGTGTCGCATAATGTCCGCTCGTCCCCGCGAAAGCGGGGACTCAAGCCTGGATGCCCGCTTTCGCGGGCATGAGCGGAGAAAATTCGACAGCGCGAGCATTGATGTCCGACACCACCACCCCGCTTCCATCACTCGCCGACCGCGTCCGCCCGATCGCGGCAGGCGGCACCATCGTCGGCGTGCATTTTCTCGGGCGCACGCCGGTGTTCGTGCTGGGCGAAGAAGCGCTGTTGTTTGCCGGCGACGATGAGCGGCGCGTCGCCATCCATGCCGGCGGCATCCTGGCGAGCGCCTGCGACGGCAAACTTATCCTCAGCGGCGGCGACGACGGCACCTTGGTGGCAACCGATGCCTCCGGCGAACACCGCGTGCTCGCCACCGACGACAAGCGCCGCTGGATCGATCAGGTGGCGCTCGGGCCGGACGGCGCGGTCGCCTGGTCGGCGGGCAAGACCGCGCACGTGCTCACCAAGAAAGGCGAGGAGCGCCGCTTGGAAGCGCCATCGACGGTGGCGGGGCTGGCCTTTGCGCCCAAGGGCTTTCGGCTGGCCCTCGCCCACTACAACGGCGCCACGCTCTGGTTTCCCAACGCCGCCGGCGCCAAGCCGGAGACGCTGACCTGGAAAGGCTCGCATCTCGGCGTTGCCTTCAGCCCGGACGGCAAATTCCTGGTCACCACCATGCAGGAGCCGATGCTGCACGGCTGGCGGCTGGCCGACGCCCAGCACATGCGCATGTCCGGCTATTCGGCGCGCGTGCGCTCGCTCTCCTGGACCGCGGGCGGCGCTTTCCTCGCCACCTCGGGCTCCGAGCAGCTCATCCTGTGGCCGTTCGACGGCAAGGACGGCCCGATGGGCCGGCAGCCGAAAATCCTCGCCCGCTCGCAGGCGCGCGTGGCCGTGGTCGCCTGCCATCCGCGCCAGCCGGTGGTGGCGGTGGGCTATGCCGACGGCGTGGTGCTGCTGGTGCGCATCGACGACGGCGCGCTGATTCTGGTGAAGGCGGAGGGCGCCTCGCCGGTCAGCGCACTGGGC
The DNA here is from genome assembly GCA_963789455.1 of uncultured Alphaproteobacteria bacterium. Lineage (GTDB taxonomy): Bacteria > Pseudomonadota > Alphaproteobacteria > Rhizobiales > Xanthobacteraceae > Pseudolabrys. Next base: position 89,085 of record CAWBLD010000011.1, read on the forward strand.
TGGGATGCCGCCGGGCAGACGCTCGCCTTCGGCACCGAGGCAGGCGAGGCCGGCGGTGGCTGACGTTGTAAGGCGCCACGCGCGAGGCTCACCGCACCAGCACGTTCCTGAACTGCCAGGGGTCGCGCTTGTCGATGTCTTCCGGGAACAGGCCGGGGCGGTCGGCGAGCGGCGTCCAGTCGGTGTAGGCGCCGATCACCGGGCCGAGATAGGGCATCTGCACCTCGAGGCAGCGCCGGAAATCCATCTCGTCGGCCTCGACGATGCCGGCGTTCGGGTTCTCCAGCGCCCACACCATGCCGGCGAGCACCGCGGAGGTCACCTGCAGGCCGGTGGCATTCTGATAGGGCGCGATGTCGCGGGTCTCGTCGATCGAGAGCTGCGAGCCGTACCAATAGGCGTTCTTCTTGTGGCCGTAGAGCAGCACCCCGAGCTCGTCGATACCGTCGGCGATCTCGTGCTCGTCGAGGATGTGGACGTGGCTTTGCCGCTTGCCGGCCCAGCCGAACATCTCGTGCAGCGAGAGCACCGCGTCGTTGCACGGGTGATAGGCGTAGTGGCAGGTCGGCCGGTACACCGTCTTGCGCCCGTTGCGCAGGGTGAAGTAGTCGGCGATCGAGATCGACTCGTTGTGGGTGACCAGAAAGCCGTATTGCGCCTTGGCGGTCGGCGTCCAGGAGCGCACCCGCGTATTGGCGCCCGGCTGCAACAGATAGATCGCCGCGCCGCAGCCCGCTTTGTGCTTGCGGGCGTTTGCCGGCATCCATTTCTCATGGGTGCCCCAGCCGAGTTCGGACGGCTGCATGCCCTCGGACACGAAGCCCTCCACCGACCAGGTGTTGACGAAGGTGTCGAGCGGCTTGGGCTGCTTGGCGCGCTGGGTGTCGCGCTCGGCGATATGAATGCCTTTGACGCCGGCCTTCTTGGCGAGCCGGCCCCATTCCTCGCGCGTCGTCGGCTCCTTGAATTTGAGGCCGAGGTCGCCGGCGACATTGATCAGCGCCTGTTTGACGAACCAGGACACCATGCCCGGATTGGCGCCGCAGCAGGACACCGCGGTGGGGCCGCCCGGCTTCTTGCGGCGCGCGGCGAGCACGGTTTCGCGCAGTGCATAGTTCGAGCGCGCCTCCGGCCCGAGCTTGGAATCGAAGTAGAAGCCCGGCCAGGGCTCGATCACCGTGTCGATATAGAGCGCGCCGATCTCGCGGCAGAACTCCATGATGGCGAGCGAGGAGGTGTCGACCGACACGTTCACGCAAAAGCCCTGACCGCCGCCGTCGGTGAGCAGCGGCTTGAGCAGGTGCTTGTAATTGTCCCGGGTCACGGCCTCGTGGATGAAACGGATGCCGCGCTCGTCCAGCAAATGGCGGTCCTTGTCCTCCGGGTCGATGACCACGAAGCGGGCCTTGTCGTAGCTGAAATGGCGCTCGATCAGCGGCAGGGTGCCTTTACCGATCGATCCGAAGCCGATCATCACGATGGGGCCATCGATGCGGGCATGAACGGGCCAATCGGTCATTATTTCCATCCTCCAGGCAATATGATTGGGGTGATATCCGCCGGAACCGGCGAACGGAAGGGTGGCCGCCGCGATTCCCACGCGGCGTCCACGATTTTCTAGGGAGGCAGAATCCCCGAAAAGCCCATCCCAGATCGGATCCGGGATGGCAACCGGCTAAGCCGCGCGCGGGGCGCGATGCCGCACCTTGGACGCGGCCAGCCGGTTCGCCGCCGCCGCCACGACGATGTCGGGCTGCGGCGCCAACTGGCCGGTCGCGCCGACCAGGCCGCGTGCGCCGGCGAGCGCGCCGGTCAGGAGCTCGAGCGCGAGCAGCCGATGGCGCTCGAACGGACCGGGCAGCTTCAGGCGCGCGGCCTTCTCGGCCGCGAACCCGAAACGGCTGTAGTAGGGCGCATCGCCGACCAGGATCACCGCGCCATGACCGAGCCGGCGCGCCGCGGCAATCGCGTGACGCACCAGCGCGCCACCGATGCCGCGGTTGCGGCAATCCGCCGCCACCGCGACCGGGCCCAGCAGCAAAGCCGGCTGGCCGCTGGCGCAGGCCACGCTCCACAGCCGCGCCGTGCCGATCACGCGTCGGCCGTCGGCCGCGATAAGGCTAAGGCCTTCGGCCGGCAGGCGGCCCTCGCGCAAGCGCTGCGAGGTCTTGCGGGTCCGGGTATCGCCGAAGGCGTCGTCGAGCAGCGCCTCGCGCGCTTCGACGTCGGCCGGCCGTTCTTGACGCAAGGTGATCATCTCAAGGTTCTTCCCTGTCCCGCCGTGCGCGCGGATGCGCGCCGACGGACCGCGTCCAATCGAGTTGAGGGGGAAGGGGAGGCAGGCTAAGCCCGCCTCCCGTCGATGTCAGATGTGGTAGGTCTTCAGCGGCGCGAAGCCGTTGAAGGCCACCGACGAGTAGGTCGCCGTATAGGCACCCGTGCCCTCGATCAGCACCTTGTCGCCGATCTCCAGGCTCACCGGCAGCGGGTACGGCTGCTTCTCGTACAGCACGTCAGCCGAGTTGCAGGTCGGGCCCGCCAGCACGCAAGGCGCCATCGCGTCGCCGTCCCGTGGCGTGCGGATCGGATAGCGGATCGACTCGTCCATCGTCTCGGCCAGACCGCCGAACTTGCCGATGTCGAGATAGACCCAGCGCACGTCGTCCTCCTCGCTCTTCTTGGAGACGAGGACGACCTCGCTTTCGATCACGCCGGCATTGCCGACCATGCCGCGCCCCGGCTCGATGATGGTCTCCGGGATGCGGTTGCCGAAGTGCTTGCGCAGCGCCTTGAAGATCGCCGTGCCGTAGGTCTTCACCGAAGGCACGTTCTTCAGGTACTTGGTCGGGAAACCGCCGCCCAGGTTGACCATGGCGAGGTTCATGCCGCGCTCGCCGCATTCCTTGAACACGGCGGCCGCCGAAGCGAGCGCGCGGTCCCAGGCATGCTGGTTGCGCTGCTGCGAGCCGACATGGAACGACACCCCATGCGGCTCCAGCCCGAGCCTGAGGGCGTGCTCGAGTACGTCCACGGCCATGCCCGGCTCGCAGCCGAACTTGCGCGAAAGCGGCCATTCGGCGCCGGCGCAGTCGGACAGGATGCGGCAGAACACGCGGGAGCCGGGCGCCGCGCGGGCGACCTTCTCCACCTCGGGCTTGCTGTCGACCGCGTAGAGGCGGACGCCGAGCGCAAAGGCGCGCGCGATGTCACGCTCCTTCTTGATCGTATTGCCATAGGAGATGCGGTCGGGCGTGGCGCCAGCCGCCAGCGCCAACTCGGTCTCGACGATCGAGGCGGTGTCGAAGCAGGAGCCGAGCTTGGCCAATAGCGCCAGCACCTCCGGCGCCGGGTTGGCCTTCACGGCGTAGAACACGCGCGTGTCGGGCAACGCCTTGGCGAAGGCATTGTAGTTGTCGCGGACGACATCGAGGTCGACGACGAGGCAGGGGCCATCGTCGTTTCGCTTGCGAAGGAACTCGCGGATGCGCTCAGTCATGGCGCTCTCCCCAACTCAAGGGGGCGGTTTAGGCCCCTGATGTCGCGGATTTCCGAGCTTGCCGCCGCGCGCGATGGGGACGCGCAGGCGATTACGCTCGTAGTCCGCTCATGCTGCCTTGGATTGGAAAGGGGAAACCCCCGTCCGCACGGCCGGCAAAGATGAACAAGCCTCTTCGGTGACCCGCGCCGGCGGTGGAGACCGGCAGAGACCAAGGAAGCCCGATCGTCGTTGCTTTAAGCCGCGTCCCCTGCTGAGAGCAGGGTGTGCTGGTTTCGCCTCCAGCTGCCGGTCAGATTTCTTGGAGAGCTTTGGCTCTTCTCTCCAGGCGGCTGGCGGGCCTCTTGTCCCGCTACCTACCGACCGACACACGGCCACAGGCACGTGCGAAATTGGGCAAATTTCAAATAACAAATTTTTCGCGCGATGCAAGAGAATTAGTTCTCCGCACGCAAAAACTTTCTTAACAGTTTACTTCGCTGGCGGGTGCGCTGTGGTCAGCGGCGCGCGGTGAACGGCTCGATGCGGTGCGCGTTGCGGATGAACTGCGCCATGACGGCGGCGCCGCAGAGCACGAAGAGGCCGTCGAGGATGTGCTGCCCGATGCCGCCGAGGTCGAACAGGGTAGCGAGCGCCCATGAGCCGGCAAAGGCGGCGCCGAACACCTCGGCGCCGATCAGGATGGCGGCGCTGATCACGGTGACGACGTTGAGCCAGACGATGCGGCGGCTGCTTGCGGCCATGCGTGGGTCTCCTCATTCAGTCCTGGCGCATGGTCTCTTCCGAAAACCGGCAACCGCTTTTCGGAACCATGTGCGGGAGCCGCAATGTCCACGAATCCGGTTGCTGAATCAAGTCTATAGCGGCGCTGGCGGGATTGATTTTGGTCATGGTGTCGGCGTCCCGAAGCGGCGAAGTTTCGACCATGTCCATCGCTAGTGCGCTCAAGACCATCCGTCCATTTCTCGCCGTTCTGGTGGCGCTCGGTCTTGCCGCCGGGCTCGCGGCCAAGCTCGCCGGCCTCGGCGGTTGGTCGCCCACCATCTGGGCCGCCGTCACCCTGCCGGTGCTGCTGGCGCTGCTGGCGGAGATCGTCACCAGCCTGCGCCGCGGCGATCTCGGGCTCGACATCGTTGCCGCGCTGTCGATGACGGCGGCGCTTATGGTCGGCGAGAACCTGGCCGCCGCCATCGTCGGGCTGATGTATGCGGGCGGCCAGTACCTGGAGAGTTTTGCCGAGCGGGCGGCCCGGCGCGAGATGACCGCGCTGCTGTCGCGGGTGCCGCGCACCGCCATGCGGCACCGGGACGGACAGTTGGAGGAGGTCGCGCTCGATCTCATCCTGCCCGGCGACCGGCTGCTGGTCCGGCGGGGCGACGTGGTGCCGGTCGACGGCACGGTCGCCGACGGGGTGGCGGTGCTCGACCAGTCGGCGCTGACCGGCGAGTCGCTGCCGGCGCAGCACCGCAGCGGCGAATCGGTCTTGAGCGGCTCGACCAATGTGGGCGACGCCTTCGACCTCATGGCCTCGCGGCTGGCCGCGGAAAGCACCTATGCCGGCGTCATCCGTCTGGTGGAGGCGGCCCAGCGCTCGCGGGCGCCCATGTCGCGGATGGCGGACCGCTACGCGATCGTGTTCCTGGGCGTGACCGTGGCGCTGGCCGGCGCGGCCTGGTTGCTCTCCGGCGAAGCCGTGCGGGCGGTGGCCGTGCTGGTGGTGGCGACGCCCTGTCCGCTCATTCTGGCGGTGCCGGTGGCCATCGTCGCCGGCCTCTCGCGCGCGGCCAAGCTCGGCATCCTGATCAAGGGCGGCAAGGCGATCGAGACCTTGGCGCGGGTGCGTTCACTGGTCCTCGACAAGACCGGCACGCTGACGCACGGCCAGGCCAGCATCGTCTCGACCCAGGTGATCGACAGCATCGCCCCCGACGAACTGCTGCGGATCGCCGCCTCGCTCGACCAGGCCTCCAAGCACATCATCGCGCAAACCATCGTTGCCGAGGCGCGCAGCAAGGGCCTGGCGCTCGCCATCCCGACCGAGGTGGTGGAGACCCCGGGCGAGGGTATCGCGGGCCGGGTCGACGGCCGCCCGGTGCTGGTCGGCGGCTTGCATTTCGTCGCCAGCCGGATCCCCGATCCCGAGCTTTCGACGCTGATGGCGCGCGAGCGGCCGCCAGGCGCGTTGGCCGCCGCGGTGGCGATCGACGGCAAGCTCCTCGGCGTGTTGATCCTCGCCGACGAGCTGCGCGCCGGCACCGAAGCGATGCTGGATGAGCTGCGCGCGCTCGGCATCGAGCGCATCGTGCTGGCGACCGGTGACCGCCATGAGGTCGCGCGCTTCATCACCAGCGGCCTGTCGTTCGATCTGGTGCGCTCGGAGCTCACGCCCGACCAGAAGATCCTGGTGGTGCTGTCGGAGCGCAAGAACGGCCCGGTGATGATGATCGGGGACGGCATCAATGACGCGCCGGCGCTGGCCGCGGCCGACATTGGGCTGGCGATGGGCGCCAAGGGGGCGGCGGCCTCGGCCGAGGCGGCCGACGTGGTGCTGCTGGTCGATCAGCTCGACCGCGTGCTGCCTGCCATTCGAATCGCACGGCGCTCGCGCTTCATCGCCTTGCAAAGCGTTATCGCCGGCATGGGCCTCTCGATCCTCGCAATGATCGCGGCGGCGCTCGGCTACATCGTGCCGGTCGAAGGCGCGCTGCTGCAGGAGGTGATCGACGTGGCGGTCATCTTCAACGCGCTGCGGGCGCTGCGCGGGTGAGGCCGCCCGGCCGTTGGATCATCCGTCGGCAACAAGCACAAAATAGGGCGTGCCGCTCTGCGGAATGACTGCGGCACCGGTGGACCGCCGGTGCCGCCATTCGATCGGGTCTGAACGGAGCGATCAGGCCGACTTGCGCCAGGGCACCAGCATCGAGACGCGTTGGCGATAACGGCGATATTCGTCGCCGAACACCTCGATCAGGTCATGCTCTTCCAGCAAAATGCCGACGAAGATGTAGGCCGTCGTGACCGCCGCGAACAGCAGATGCCCGGCTGTCATCGTGGGCGTCGCCCAGAACGCGATGATGAAACCGAGATAGATCGGGTGGCGCACCAGCTTGTAGAGCAGCGGCATCCTGAATTTCGGCGCCGGCATGGCCTTGCCCACGAGATTATTGGCGACCTGGTGCAGCCCGAACAATTCGAAATGGTTGATCAGGAACGTGCTGGTCAGCACGATCAGCCAGCCGACGAAAGACAGGCCGACGATCGCATTGGCCAGCGGCAAATTGTCGGTCTGCCAGATCACGCCCGGCAGTGCGCGCCACTGCCAGAACAGTAGGATGAGCGCGAGGCTGGAGAACAGCACGTAGGTGCTGCGCTCGATCGGCTTCGGCACGAATTGCGTCCACCATCGCTTGAACTGCTTGCGCGCCATCACGCTGTGCTGCACGGCGAAGACGGACATCAGCAGCAGGTTGACGATGAGCGCTTCCGGCAGCGGTGCGACCCGGCCGGTGTCGACGGTCGTCGGTACCACGAGGCCGCTGACGAAACCGATGGCGTAGAGGAAGGTGACGAAAAAGATGGCGTAAGCGGCGAGTCCGTAAACAAACGCGATGAGCCGGCTCGCGGGATTTCCCGGCCGAGGGATGTCCTGGCTGATCGCATGGGTCTGGGTCATGGTTGCCTCCGTTGCGGCTGCGGGGATCGCGGTTGAGTTTGCGGAGGATGCCGGGAGCGCGGCTAAATGACTTTGCCCGGCGCTTGATTTGTCCTTGAGATGGGCTTGATTATCCCTTGAGAGTGGCCGCGCCGTCCGGTCCGGGGTTCCAAAGTGCAATTTCTCTTTGCCGATCATGCACTTGATACCGACCGCCGCGAGTTGCGCCGCGGTTCCGAGCGCATTGCCGTCGAGCCGCAGGTGTTCGATCTGCTGGTTTACCTGATGGAGAACCGCGACCGCGTCGTCAGCAAGGACGATCTCATCGCTTCGGTGTGGGGCGGCCGTATCGTGTCGGATTCGACCCTGACCAGCCGCATCAACGCCGCGCGCAAGGCGATCGGCGACAGCGGCGAGCAGCAAAGCCTGATCCGCACGGTCGCCCGCAAGGGCCTGCGCTTTGTCGGCGCCGTGCGTACGCAGCCGAACGGCCAGGAGCCGGCACATGCCAGCGGTTCGCCGCCGGATGAAAACCATGCCTTGCCGCTGCCCGACCGGCCTGCCATCGCCGTGCTGCCCTTCGTCAATATGAGCGGCGATCCGGAACAGGAGTATTTTTCCGACGGCATCAGCGAGGACATCATCACAGGATTGTCCAAGCTGCGCTGGTTCTTGGTGATCGCACGCAACTCGTCCTTCATCTACAAGGGCAAGGCCGTGCATATGAAGCAGGTCGCCGAGGAGCTCGGCGTCGGCTATGTGGTCGAGGGCAGCGTGCGCAAGAGCGGCGAGCGCGTGCGCATTACCGTGCAGCTCAACGACGTCGCCACCGGCAGCCATCTGTGGGCCGAGCGTTACGACCGCAGCCTTGCCGACGTGTTCGCGGTGCAGGACGAGATCACCGAAGCCATTGTCGCCGCCATCGAGCCGCAGCTCTACGCCGCGGAGAATTTTCACGCCCAGCGCAAGCCGCCGGACAGCATGGACGCCTGGGATCTGGTGATGCGGGCGCTCTCGCATTACTGGCGGGTGACCCGGCAGGACAATGTCGTGGCGCAGGCCCTGCTGGAGAAGGCGATTGCCATCGACCCGAATTACGGCCAGGCGCTCGGCTTGCTCGCGACGAGCTACATGTTCACCGCCCATATGGGCTGGGCGGACATGACAAAGGCGACGGAAATCGCCGAACGCTCGGCCAAGGCTTCCATCCGCGCCGACAGCGAGGACCCCTGGGCGCACAACGCGCTTGGCTGCGTCTATCTGTTTACGCGGCGTTTCGACGACTCGCTGGCCGAGTTCGAGCTGGCCTTGCGCCTCAATCCAAATTTTTCGCTCGCCCAGGGCTATTACGGCCTGACGCTGTCCTATTGCGGGCGCTGGCGGGAAGCCGACGAGGCCGCCCGGCGCGCGCTGCGGCTGAGCCCGCGCGATCCGTTCTCGGCGGTCTATTACGGCATCGCCGCCTACGCGCAGTTCATCGGCCGCAATTACGACGAAGCGATCAGGCTGGCGCGCGAAGGCATCCGTGAGCGCAGCGATTTTGTCGGCGCTCATCGCGTGCTCACCGCCGCCGCCGCCATGGCTGGGCATACGGACGTGGCGCAAGCGGCGCTGCAGGAATTGCGCCGCGCGCAGCCGAATATCTCGCTCGCCTGGATCGCGGCCCACATGCCGATCAAGGAGGACGCCGAGCGCGAGCACTACTTGGGGGCCTTCCGCCGCGCGGGCTTGCACTAGCTTTGGGTTGCCTCCAGTCAACCGTCATTTGAGCCGGCCCTCGCTTGGCGTTTGGCAATCCAGGCTCTAGATAGGCCGCATGACCCAGCCACAATCGCGCCCCGACCCGCAAAATCCCCTGCTCATCGACTGGACCGGCCCGTTCGGCCTGCCGCCGCTGCCGGACATCGCCCCGGAGCATTTCCGCCCCGCCTTCGACCAGGCCTTGGCCGCCCACCGCGCCGAGATCGACGCCATCGCCGCCGACCCCGCGCCGCCGAGCTTCGACAACACCATCGTGGCGCTGGAGCGCAGCGGGCGCGACTTTGATCGTGTCTCCAATGTCTTTTTCGTGCTGGCCGGCGCCAACACGAACGCGGAAATCGAGGCTGTCGAGCGCGCGATGTCGCCGCTGCTCGCCCGCCACGGCAACGCGCTTTATCTCAACGCCAAGCTTTATGCCCGCATCGCCGAGCTTTACCGGCAGCGCGAAGCGCTCGCGCTCAACGCCGAGCAGGCCCGCGTGCTCGACCGCTACCACACCCGTTTCGTGCGCGCCGGCGCCGCGCTGGAGAAGCCGGCGCAGGATCGCCTGGCGACGATCAACGAGCGGCTGGCGAGCCTCGGCACCCAGTTCGGGCAGAACGTGCTGGCGGACGAGAAGGCCTTCGCGCTCGTGCTGGAAGAAAGCGATCTCGCCGGCCTGCCGGATTTCGCGCGCGCGGCGGCCCGCGCGGCGGCCGAGGAACGTGGGGCGCCTGGTAAATACGCCATCACGCTCGCGCGCTCGTCATGCGAGAGCTTTTTGCAATTCTCGTCGCGCCGCGATCTGCGCGAGAAAATATTTCAGGCCTGGATCAAGCGCGGCGAGAGCGGCGGCGCCACCGACAACCGCGCGCTCATTGCCGAGATGGTGGCGTTACGCGCCGAGCGGGCGAAGCTCTTGGGCTTTGCAACTTACGCCGACTACCGGCTCGACGATCAGATGGCCAAGACCCCGCAGGCGGCGCGCAAGCTGCTCGACGAAGTCTGGGGCCGCGCCCGCAAGAAGGCCAATGCCGAGCGCGACGCGCTGCAAAAGATGATCGCCGAAGACGGCGGCAATTTCGCGCTCGAAGCCTGGGATTGGCGTTACTACACCGAGAAGCTGCGCAAAGCGAAATACCAATTGGACGAAGCGGAGATCAAGCCGTACTTCCAGCTCGACCGCATGATCGAGGCCGTCTTCGAGACCGCGCACCGGCTGTTCGGGCTCACCTTCAAACCCGTCGCCGTGCCGCTCTATCACCCGGACGCCCGCGCCTTCGAGGTGACGGATGCGAGCGGCCGCCATGTCGGTCTGTTCATCGGCGACTATTTCGCGCGCGCGTCCAAGCACAGCGGTGCCTGGATGACCTCGCTGCGCGACCAGGAAAAACTGTCCGGCAATATCCGGCCGGTGATCCTCAACGTCTGCAATTTCTCCAAGCCAGCGGCGGGCGAACCGGGGCTGTTGTCGTTCAACGACGCCCGCACGCTATTCCATGAGTTTGGCCATGCGCTACATGGCCTGTTGTCGGACGTGACCTATCCGCTGCTCGCCGGTACGGCGGTGACGAGCGATTTCGTCGAGCTGCCGTCGCAGCTTTACGAGCACTGGCTGGAGGTGCCGGAGATTTTGCAAAAATACGCGCGCCACGCCGCGACCTCCGAACCGATGCCGCAGGCGCTGCTCGATCGCCTGCTGGCGACCAGCACCTTCAACCAGGGCTTCGCCACGGTGGAATACACCGCTTGCGCGCTGGTCGATCTCGATCTTCATGGGTTGCCGGACCCGGGCACGCTCGATGTCGCCGCATTCGAGCGCAAGAGCCTTGCGCGGATTCACATGCCGGCGGAAATCGTCATGCGGCACCGCTTGCCGCATTTCCAGCATCTGTTCTCCGGCACCGGTTATGCGGCGGGCTACTACTCCTACATGTGGTCGGAGGTGCTCGACGCCGACGCCTTCGAGGCCTTCACGGAGACCGGCAACGCTTTCGATTCGGCGACCGCCCAGCGCCTGCGCGACTACATCTACGGCGCCGGCAACCTGCGCGATCCGGTGGAGGCCTACAAAGCCTTCCGCGGCCGGCTGCCGACGGTCGACGCGCTGCTCAAGAAGCGCGGGCTTGCCGATGCGGCGGTTTGAGATCGTATCTCGGACGCGGCGCAGCACTCTCTTCTTCACCTCTCCCCGGCGGGGAGAGGGAGTCCGGCCGTGCGCGTTGCGCATCAATTATCTCGTCGCAGTACCTGCATGACCCTGCACACCGCCGGACATCGCCGCGGCGTCGTCTGCGCGCCGCATAGCGCCGCGGTCGAGGACGGCCGCCAAATCCTCGCCGAAGGCGGCAATGCGATCGAGGCCATGCTCGCCATGGCCGCGTAGATTGCGGCGGTTTATCCGCACATGAACCATATCGGCGGCGACGGCTTCTGGCTGATCCGCGAGCCGTCGGGGCGCGTGCGCGCGCTGATGGGGGCGGGACGCGCCGGCTCACGCGCGACGCCGCGGCTGTATCGGGACGCCGGCTACGATGCGATCCCGGCGCGCGGGCCGCTCGCCGCGCTCACCGTGCCGGGCGCGGTGGCGGGCTGGATGCTCGCGCTCGAAGCCGCCAAGGCACAGGTCGGCAAGGGGGTTGGCGGCAAGCTGCCGCTCGATGTGCTGCTGGCGCCCGCCATTAAGCACGCACGCGAGGGCTACACGGTGACGCGCAGCCAGGCGCGCCTCACGGTCGAAAAATACCCGGAACTGGAAACCGCGCCCGGCTTCATGCGTGCCTTCCTGCTCGACGGCAAGGCGCCGGAGGCGGGCGCGCGAATGAAGCAGAGCGCCTTTGCCGCCACGCTCGAGCATCTCAGCCAGGCCGGGCTCGACGATTTCTACCGCGGCGATGTCGGGCGCGAGATCGCCGCCGATCTGGAGCGTATCGGCAGTCCGGTGACGCGCGCCGATCTCGAAAAATTCCAGGCCACCGTCGCCGAGCCGCTCAGCCTGCGCATCCCGGCCGGCACGCTTTTTAATGCGCCGCCGCCGACGCAGGGGTTGGCCTCGCTCATCATCCTTGGCGTTTTCGATCGCCTGCGCGTCACCCATGCCGAAAGCTTCGAGCACATCCACGGCCTGGTCGAGGCCACCAAGCGCGCCTTCCGTGTGCGCGACCACGTGGTCACCGATCCCGACCGGATCACGGACGATCTCAATCAATTCCTGGCGCCGGCATTTCTTGCTGCCGAAGCGGCCAAGATCGACGCCAAGAAAGCCGCGCGCTGGCCGGCGCAAGCGGCGCAAGGCGACACCGTCTGGATGGGCGCGGCGGATGCCAGCGGCCTGGTCGTGTCCTACATCCAGTCGCTCTATTGGGAATTCGGCTCCGGCTGCGTGCTGCCGGCGACCGGCGTGCTGATGCAGAACCGCGGATCGAGTTTTTCGCTCGACCCGAAGGCGCTGAATGCGCTGGAGCCCGGGCGGCGGCCGTTTCACACGCTCAATCCGGCGCTGGCGTCACTCAACGATGGCCGCGTCATCGCTTACGGCACCATGGGCGGCGACGGCCAGCCGCAAACGCAAGCCGCCGTGTTCACGCGCTATGCCGCTTTCGGGCAGCCGCTCGAGCGGGCGCTCGACGCGCCACGCTGGCTGCTCGGGCGCACCTGGGGCTCCTCGCACACCAATCTGCGGCTGGAATCCCGCTTCGACGGCAACCTCATCGATCGCCTGATGGCGGCCGGCCATGACGTCGCGGTATTGGACGAAGCCTATTCCGACATCATGGGCCATGCCGGCGCCGTCATCTTGCATCCCGACGGCACGCTCGAAGGCGGCCACGATCCGCGCGCCGACGGCGGCGCGGCGGGCATTTGATTCACAAATGTCAAAAGCAACATTGTTACACGCCACCTTTGTGCCGCAGTCCATGATATTGTGCGCCGCATGATCGCTTCGCTTCGCATCCTGCTTATCGCCTTGGCAAGCCTCGCATTCTCCGCTCCGGCGTGGGCGCATCCGCATGTCTGGGTGACCATGCACACCGAGCTGATCTATGCACCGGACGGCAGCATCACCGGCGTGCGCCACCATTGGGCGTTCGACGACATGTTCTCCGCCTTCGCCACGCAAGGCCTCGACGCCAAGGAGAAGGGCAAGTTCACCCGCGAGGAGCTGGCGCCGCTCGCCAAGGTCAATGTCGAGTCGCTGAAGGAATATGACTATTTCACCTACGCCACCGCCGACGGCAAGAAAACGCCGCTCACCGATCCCGCGCCGGGCTACTGGCTCGACTACAAAGACACCATCCTCACGCTGAATTTCACGCTGCCGTTCAAGACGCCGGTAAAGGCGAAGGAGCTGAAGATCGAGGTCTACGACCCGACCATCTTCGTCGACTTCGAATGGGCCAAGGACGCGCCGGTCCATCTGATCGGCGCGCCGCAACTGCAAGGCCGATGTCGTCAAGCCGCGCGAAATGACCTATGCGGAAGGCAAGGCGCTGAGCGCCATTCCGGCCGATCAGGTGAACACGACCATGGCGTGGGGCGCGATATTCGCCAACAAGATTCTGGTTCACTGTCCTTAGTCAACTTACCGAGTCAGTTCGCGGGGCGGCGCGCGTGCACGGGGAATTGTTCACATGACGTCCGGCCGGCGCTCCACCTTGGCGCAATGCGCGCTGTTCATTCTTTGCGTGCTTTTCTTGGCTTGCGCGATCGACGCCGCGCTGGCGCAGCCATTCGGCATGACGCGCGGCTCGGCGCCGCCCCAGTTCGGCCCCTTCACCGGCTGGATTCTCGCCAAGCAGGCCGAATTCTACCGCATGCTGTCGGGCACCATCCGCGCCGCCAAGACCGACGGCAGCGCCGCCTATACGCTGATGGGCATCTCGTTCCTCTACGGCATTTTCCACGCCGCCGGCCCCGGCCACGGCAAGGCGGTGATCTCGTCCTATCTGGTCGCCAATAACGAGACCTGGCGGCGCGGCATCGCGCTGTCGTTCGCATCCGCCATCCTGCAGGCCTTCACGGCGATCGCCATCGTCGGCGTCGCGGCGGTGCTGCTCAACGCCACCGCCCATGTGATGGGCAATACGGTGCGCGTGATCGAGATGGTGAGCTACGCGCTGATTGTGCTGATCGGCCTGCGGCTGTTATGGGTGAAGGGGCGCGCCTTCCTGCGGCTGCTGTGGCCGCAAGCGCATGAGCATCATGGCCATGCGCACGATCACGCTCATCATCACGGGCACGATCATGACCATGGCCATGCGCACGGCCACGATCACGCCCATGCGCACGATCATGACCACGCCGACGAGGCGCATGCCTGGGGCCATGCCCACGCGCCGGAGCCGCAAGAGCTCAAGGGCCCGCACTGGCTGCGGCGCGGGCTGACGGCGATCGTCGCGGTGGGCTTAAGGCCCTGCTCGGGCGCCATCATCGTGCTGGTGTTCGCGCTGGCGCAGGGGCTGTTCTGGATCGGCGTCGCCTCGACCTTCGTGATGGGGCTTGGCACCGCGATCACGGTCGCCGGCGTCGCCACGCTGGCGGTCGCCGCGCGCGGCTTTGCCGGGCGGCTGGCCAAGGGCAAGCCGGGCGCCGGCATGCTGTTCCTGCGCGGCGTGGAGACGGCGGCCGCGCTATTGATCATCGTGTTCGGCGCCGCATTGCTCACCGGCTACATGGTGAGCGAGCGGATGGTGGGGGTTTAACGGTCTCGTCGTCCGCCGCGCGCTCCGCTTCACCTCTCCCCTGGGGGAGAGGTCGGCGCGCGAAACGTGCCGGGTGAGGGGGCAAGGGCTTATCGATTGTTCGTAACCCCTCACCCCAACCCTCTCCCTATGGGAGAGGGAGTCCGGCAAACATTCGCGGTTACCGCCTACGCAAAATCCTCTTCCCTCAACTCGATCGGCTTTCCGTGCGGGGTGCGGTCGCAGGCATGGTCCCAAGCGTCGCGATAGCGATGCAATGTTTCATGCGTCGCGACGCCTTTTTCGGCGACGAGTTTTTCCAGCGCCGCCAGCCAATGCAAATAATAAGTCTCGCCGGTATCGGGATCGCCGGCTGATTGCGCGCGTTTGATTTCGGCGGCGAGCGCGGCTGCCCATTCCTTCCAGGTGAACAGCCCACGCTCGTGCAGCGCCAACGTCATGGCGAAGGCCTGCGCCTCCCACGGCTCGCGGAACACCGGCCCGTCGGCGTCGCGCGGGATGCTCGGCACTTCTTGCGTGGCACGGCTGCGGCGGCGGGGTCGATCGATTTGTTGCTTTGCATTCTCGGCACCAATTCTCAATTGTCATGGCCGGGCTTGTCCCGGCCATCTCGCTTAGGCGAGCACCGTGCCCTCTCTAAGCGGGGTGCCCGGGACAAGCCCGGGCACGACAGTCAGAGTTTCTCCAAATACGGTTCCCAGGCGTCGACCGAAACCGACGCGCGCGGGTCGCCCTGTTCGCCCCACAATTCGCGGCCCTCGAAGCGCACGGTATAAAGCCATTGCGGATTCTCGCCGGCGCCTTGCGCGTTGCTGTCGGGAAAGACGTGGCAGCCGATCACCCGCTCGATCGCGCCGACATGCCCGCGCACATAGCGCGGCAGCCGCGTGTGGGTGAGGGGATTGATGTTTTTCGCCCGCACCTTGTCGCCGGCCTTGAACGCAGGCTTCGTGTCGGTCGCGCGCTCGGTTGGCCCGCCGCGGTAGAGCACCTGCGCGACATCGCCCGGCGACAGAATGCGCGCGACCGGCTTCGGCGCATGCAAAGCATGGCCGGCGCCGATCTCGTCGTCGCCGACCAGGCCGCGTTCCTTCAGCATGGTTTCGAGCGCCGCGAACCAGACCTGGTAATAGCTCATCGCCAGATATTCGGCGGGCGGACGGTTCTCGCGCGCGAAGCGCGACATGTCGATGTTCCAGGCACCCGGCGTCGCCATCGCCAGCGTGAGCGCGAAGGCGCGCTTCTCCCAGTCGGCGTGGAACACCGGCTCGTTCGGCTCCGGGACGACGGTGCCGAACCCGTGCATGCCGCCGAGATCGTGCGCGCCGTTCATTTCAAATCCTCGGGCCGCTTCGGCAAGCCCGTGCCGATCATGGAATCGCGCGTGACCAGCTCGGCGAGTTTCTCTTCGCTCCAGCCCTCGGTGCCGGCGGGCCGCATCGGGATCACCAGATAGCGGATCTCCGAGGTCGGAATCCCACACGCGGATCTCGGTGTCCGGCGGCAGGCTGACGCCGAAATCCTTGAGCACGCCGCGCGGATCGGACGACCGCGCGCGAGCGGTAGGGCGCCGACTTGTACCAGACCGGCGGCAGGCCGAGCACCGGCCACGGATAGCAGGAGCACAGCGTGCACACGACCATGTTGTGCCGCTTGGGCGTGTTCTCCAGCGCGACGATGTGCTCGCCCTGGCGCCCGGCATAGCCGAGCTCGGCGATGGCGGGCGTTGCGTCCTTGATGAGCCGCGCGCGATAGGCCGGGTCGGCCCAGGCCTTGGCCACCACGCGGGCGCCGTTGCGCGGGCCCACTTTCTTCTCATAGGTCTCGATCAACAGGTCGAGCGCGGCCGGATCG
This sequence comes from uncultured Alphaproteobacteria bacterium, assembly GCA_963789455.1. Classification (GTDB taxonomy): domain Bacteria; phylum Pseudomonadota; class Alphaproteobacteria; order Rhizobiales; family Xanthobacteraceae; genus Pseudolabrys. The sequence goes on from CAWBLD010000011.1 coordinate 105,529, forward strand.
ACATAGCCCTTTTCGGTGAGCACGGTTTCCAGCGCGCGCACGCGCAACTGGGTTTCCGTGAGCTCGGAATGGTCGTGATCGTGGTGGTGGTCGTGCCCTGCCATGGCCGCACTATAAGCAAAAGGCCGGCACTTGTGCCATCATTGCGGCCATGACTTTTGCGCGCATGACCGCAATCGCCGACCGGATCGACCGTCTCACCACGGCTGTCGGCCGCACCGTGGCCTGGCTGGCGCTCGCCATCGTGCTGTTGCAGTTCGCGCTCGTGGTCGCGCGCTACGCGTTCGGGCTGGGCTCGATCTGGCTCACCGAAACGGTGATCTACGCCAACGCCACGCTGTTCATGCTGGCGGCGGCCTGGACGCTTGCGCGCCGGCGGCCATGTGCGCGTCGACGTGTTCTATGCGCGAGGCGTCCGCGCGCGCGCAGGCGGTCATCGATCTGCTCGGCGCGGTGCTGCTGCTGTTGCCGTTCGCAGCGGTGCTGTTTTGGCTCGCGTTCCCTACGCGGCGCGCTCGTGGGCGATCCTGGAGCGCTCGCAGGAGACCAGCGGCCTGCCGCTGGTGTTCGTGCTCAAGACGCTGATCCCGCTGTTCGCTGTGCTGATGGCGCTGCAAGGCATCGCGCAGGCGATCCGGGCGCTGAACAGCGCTCACGAGGCCGCGCTGATGCCGCTCGCTGAAATCCTCGCCATCCTCATGGTCCTCGCGGTGATCGCAGCGCTGATGGCCGGCTATCCGGTGGCGCTGACGCTCGCCGGCGTGTCGCTCGCCTTCGCCGCGCTCGGGCACGCGCTCGGCGCCATGAGCTTCGCCATCCTCGGCGCGTTGCCGCAGCGCATCTTCGGCGTGATGACCAACGATGTGCTTGCTGGCGATCCCGCTGTTCATCTTCATGGGCGTGATGCTGGAACAATCGCGCATCGCGGAAGATTTGCTCGAGCGCATGGGCCGGCTGTTCGGCCGTCTGCGCGGCGGCTTGGGCTTTTCGGTGGTGGTGGTCGGCGCGCTGCTGGCGGCCTCGACCGGCATTGTCGGCGCCACCGCGGTGACCATGGGCCTGATCATGCTGCCGGCCATGATGCGGCACGGCTACGATCCGCGCCTGGCCGCCGGCACGGTGGCGGCCTCGGCGACGCTGGCGCAGATCATTCCGCCCTCCACCGTGCTGGTGGTGCTCGGCGACCAGCTCAACAACGCCTATCAGGCGGCGCAGCTCGCGCAGGGGAAATTCGCGCCCAACGTGATTTCGGTGAGCGACCTGTTCGCCGGCGCGGTCGTGCCGGGCCTGCTGCTGGTCGGGCTATATCTTGTTGTATCTGATCGCGATGGCCGTGCTGAAGCCGCAAAGCTGTCCCGCGGTCGCCACCGCCGGCCCCGCGCCGAGCCGGTCTGCTCGAAGCCCTGCTCGCGCCCATTGTGCTGATCGCCGCGGTGCTCGGCTCGATCCTTTACGGCATCGCGACGCCGACCGAAGCGGCCTCCGTCGGCGCGGTCGGCGCCATTCTGCTGGCCGCGCGCAAGACGCCGTTGCGCGAGCTGCTGATGCCGGTGGTCGAAAAGACCACGCAGATCACCGCCATGATCTTCCTCATCCTGATCGGCGCCACGCTGTTCAGCCTGGTGTTCCGCGCGCTCGGCGGTGACGACATGGTGATCGCGCGCTCACCAACCTGCCGGGCGGCGTCAACGGCGCGCTGCTGGCGGTGATGCTGGCCATCTTCCTGCTCGGCTTCGTGATGGACGCCTTCGAGATCATCTTCGTGGTGGTGCCGATCGTGGCGCCCGCGCTGTTGAAGATGCCCGGCATCGATCCGGTCTGGCTCGGCATCATGATCGCGGTGAACCTGCAGACCTCCTACATGCATCCGCCGCTCGGGCCGACGCTGTTCTATCTGCGCGGCGTGGCGCCGCCCGAGGTCACCACGCGGCACATCTATGTCGGCATTATTCCGTTCGTGCTGATCCAGCTTGTGGCGCTGACGGTGCTGTGGTTCGTGCCGGGGCTTGCGACCGCGCTGCCGCATGCGCTTTATGGGCGCTGACGCCCGTTCAGCTCGACAGCGGCCAAAAGCGCTCGGCGGCGATCCAAAGCCACACCGCGCCGGCTAACAGCAGCGACAGCAGGATCGCGGCGGAGCCCATGTCCTTGATGCGCTTGATGGCCGGATCGTCGTCGCGGGTGATGCGGTCGCCGAGTTTCTCGATCGCGGTATTGAGCAATTCGACAATGAGGATGAAGACGATGGTGCCGATCAGCGCCACGCGCTTGCCGGTATCCGCGGTCAGGAAGAAGGCGAGCGGGACGCCGATGACCAGCACCGCCAGCTCTTCGCGGAACGCCTGTTCGGATTGCGTCGCGGCAATGAGGCCGTGCCAGCTATTGATGGCCGCTTGCCAAAGTCGTTTCACGCCATCTGCCCGAATCAATAGCTTGAATGACGCAAAATACGCGGGCTGTTTTTGCTAGTCTAT